>DAIDJM010000021.1 GCA_027451405.1 Acetobacteraceae bacterium
GAAGCTCTCCGCGCTCTCGCTGCTGTCGGGCGGGGAGCAGGCGCTGACCGCGTTGTCGCTGATCTTCGCCGTGTTCCGCTGCAACCCTGCGCCGGTCTCGGTGCTGGACGAGGTCGATGCGCCGCTGGACGATGCGAACGTGGACCGGTTCTGCACCTTGCTGGAAGACATGGTGCGGGAGACCGGGACGCGGTTCCTGGTGGTCACGCACCACCCGCTGACGATGGCGCGGATGGACCGGCTGTATGGCGTGACCATGCAGGAACGCGGAATCTCGCGGCTGCTGTCGGTCGATCTCGGCGCGGCGGTGGAGATGGTGGAGCCGGCGCGGTTGGCGGCGGAGTAGCGGCGGACCGGGCCGGCTTCCTCGCCGGCCGCCGGGGACGCGCCCGCGCGGTCAGTGCGCGCGGCGCAGTTCGATGGTGACGTGCGACAAGGTCGGGAACCCGGCCAGGCGGCGGTGATAGTCGTCCGCCTCGTGCGGCGCGCTGGTCGTGATCGCGACGATGGCGCCGAGATGGCCGGGGCCGAGCCGCCAGAGATGCAGGTCGGAGACCCGATCCCCCTCCGCCTCCAGCGTCGCGCGGATGCGGCCCTCCAGTTCGCGGTCCGGCGTCATGTCGAGCAGTACCCCGCCGGTGTCGCGCGTCAGGCCATAGGCCCAGCTCGCGATCACGGCGGCGCCCACCAGCCCGACCAGCGGGTCCATCCACATCCAGCCGAAGGCGCGCGCGGAAACCAGGCCAAGGATCACCAGGACAGACACCGCCGCGTCCGCCATCACGTGCACCACCGCCGCGCGCATGTTGTTGTCGCGGTGTGCGGCGACGTGGGCGGAGGCCGCTGCGTGCTCGGCGAAAGAAAGCCGCGCGGTATGGACCTCGGCACCGGTGGCCAGCCGCAGCATGGCCGTGAACTCGTGCGGCTCGGGGATGGCCTCACGGCTTTCCAGGCAAGTTCCGCGATCTTGGAACAGGAAGGTCCGGGTGCCGCCGTCCGGGCGCAGCGTCTCGACCGTGACACTTGCCGCCGCCGGCAGCGCACCATCGGCGCGGATGCGGAACACCGGCGGGACGCCGTCTTCGAAGATTTCGAGCCAGAGCCGACCGGCCGGAAGAACCACCGGGCGGGGTGCATCCTGATGGGCGTGCGAATGGCCGTGGCCGTGCCCATGCCCGTGCGAATGTCCGTGCGAATGTCCGGCCGTGCCCGCGCCGAGCAGCCAGGCGCTGGCCAGGTTCACCGCGAGACCGAGCACGGCGATCGGGATCGCCTCGCGGAAATGGATCGGCACCGGATCGAGGAAACGGCGCGCCGCCTCGATCCCGATCAGCACCGCGATCAGCGCCAGGATGATGGCGGAGGTATAGCCGGCCAGATCGCCGAGCTTGCCGGTGCCGAAGGCGAAGCGGCGGTCCTCGGCATGGCGGCTCGCATAGCGGTAGGCCCCGGCGGCGAGCAGCAGGGCGCCGGCATGGGTGCTCATATGCAGGCCGTCGGCGACGAGCGCGATCGAGCCGAAGGCGAGCCCGCCCACGATTTCGAGCGCCATCATGGCGCCGCACAGCGCGATCACGGACCAGGTGCGGCGTTCGGCACGATCATGGCCGGCGCCCAGAAACAGGTGATCGTGCGGCGCCGGGGGCGATTGGGCGTCCATGGCAAGGTCTCGCTGGCAGACGAAGGAGGGCAACCTAGCGCAGCGGCGAGGGCAGCCCAAGCGGTCGGCGCGGGGCGGGTCGGGGGAACCGGGGCGTCGGGCCGCGCTTGAGACGCCGATGCTGCATGTTCCTGCCTGGCTGCACGCGCTCTCGATCGCGTCGCTCACCCTCGGCGCCCTCGCCGCGTTGCTGATCGCGGCCGACCTGCTGCGGCACAAGCAGCGGATGGGCATCATGAACGTGGTCTGGCCGGTGACGGCGCTGTTCGGCTCGCTCTGGGTCGTGTGGCAATATTTCACGTATGGACGGAATGGACGCGGCAAGCCGCCTTTTCCTGTCCAGGTCGCGAACGGCGCGCTTCATTGCGGCAGCGGCTGCACGCTCGGCGACATCGTGGCGGAATGGATCGCGTTCGGCTTTCCGGCGATCGCCGTCGCGTTCGGCTATCATCGCTGGTTCGGCGAGAAGATCTTCGCCGTCTGGCTACTCGATTTCGTGCTCGCGTATCTGTTCGGGATCGTGTTTCAATATTTCACGATCGCACCGATGCGCGGCCTGCCGCTCGGGCGCGGGATCGTCGCCGCGATCAAGGCCGACACCGCCTCGCTGACCGCCTGGCAGCTCGGCATGTACGGCTTCATGGCGTTCGCGTATTTCTACGTGTTCCGCGACCGGCTGGGCAGCGCGCTGCCGACCGACAGCGTGGAATTCTGGTTCATGATGCAGATCGCCATGATCTGCGGCTTTATCACCGCCTACCCGGTGAATGGGTGGCTGATCCGCGCCGGCCTGAAGGAGGCCATGTAGCGGACCACGCCACCCCGTGCCGGGATCAGAACGAGATCCAGATGCCGTTGCGCCAGTAGCCGCGGCCCGGATGTTCGCGCCAGACGTAACGCGCGCCGGGACCCCAGCGCCAGCTGTTCGGGTGCACGACGATGCCGTAACCGCGCGGATAGGCGTAGGGACGGGGCGCGTGCCAGCAGACGCCCTGGCGATTGCAGACGATGGCCGCCGAGGCGGGCAGCGTGGAGGCGAGAAGCATGCCGCCGCCGATCAGTGCCAGCGTGGCCGCCGCAACGAGTTTGTTCATTCACGGACTCCTTCCGATTCGCCGCGCTCAACGCGACCGAACCGGATCGGTTCGGAGAAGAGCGGGATTGTCAATCCCAGGTGAGGGCGACGATCGGGAGCATGGCGAATGTCGGGTGGGCCACGACCCGCGCGCCCGGAAGGACTCGAACCTCCAACCCCCAGATTCGTAGTCTGGTGCTCTATCCAATTGAGCTACGGGCGCCCGGAGCGGCGGGCTCTATCCCATGCGGCACCGCGCGGCAAGCGCCGCGGGCGTCACCCTGGGCCCGGGCGGGGCGGCTGGACAAGGGCGGGGGCGGCGTGTGCGATGGCCTGTCCCGAACCCCAGGAGCCCTCATGCTCTCTCTCGGCGAGCGCCGCACCGTGCTCTCCGGCGGCGTGCCGGTCGCCTTCGCGGTGGCGGGCGAGGGGCCGCTCGTGATCCTGATGCATGGCTGGCCGGAGCAGAGCCTGTCGTGGCGCCACCAGGTGCCCGTGCTGGTGCGGGCCGGCTACCGGGTCGCCGTGCCGGACATGCGGGGCTATGGCGCGTCCGGAAAGCCCGAGGACCCGGCGGCCTACCGGCTCGACACGCTGGCCGACGACATGGCGGCGGTGGCCGGCGCGCTCGGCGCTGGGCGGTGGGTGGCGGTCGGGCATGATTGGGGCGCGCCCTGCGCCTGGCGCGCGGCGCTGCGCTTTCCCGATGCGGTTGCCGCCGTGTTCGCGATGAGCGTGCCGCACAGCGCGCCGCCGCCGGCGCCGTTCCTGGAGATCCTCGACCATTATTTTCCCGACCGGTTCTTCTACATGCGCTATTTTCAGGAGATCGGCGTGGCCGAAGCGGAACTCGAGGCGGCCGATCTCGAGGCGGCGCTGAAGGCCATCTATTGGAGCGCGAGCGGCCCTGGCGTGCGCGCCGGCGGCAACCGCCAGGCGCCGCGCGACGCGAACCTGCTCGAGAGCTTCGGCGCGGCGCCGCCCGGACCGCTGCCATTCATGACGGATGCGGAACTGGCGCAGTATGCGTCGCTGTTTCGCGCGGGCGGCTGGCGCGGCCCGCTCAACTGGTATCGCAATTTCGACCGCAACGCCGCCGATGCGCGCGCCTATGGCGACCCGGTGGTGCGGCAGCCCGCCGGATTTCTCGCCGGCGAACATGAGGTGGTGCTGCACTTTTTCCCGGGCCAGCTCGAGACCCAGCGGGCGCTCTGCGCCGATCTGCGGATGGAGCGGCGGCCGGCCGGCGCCGGCCATTGGATCCAGCAGGAAGCGCCGGCCGAGACCAATGCGGCGCTTCTCGAATTCCTGCAAAGCGTGAGGGACCTCCTGTGAGCCTGCCGGCCCCGTTCCGTCCGGATTACGCGCCCGACGATTCGGCGCTGGCGCGCCGCTTCCTCGACCGCGCGGCGCTGGCGCCCGAGCGGGAGGCGCGGATCGACGCCGAGGCGCGGCGGCTGATCGGCGGCATTCGCGGCCGCGCGGGCGCGATCGGCGGGATCGAGGCGTTGCTCCGCGAATATTCGCTGACGACGCCCGAGGGGCTGGCGCTGATGGTGCTGGCCGAAGGCTTGTTGCGTGTGCCGGACGATGCGACCGCGGACCGGCTGATCGAGGACAAGCTGGGGCAGGGCGGTTTCGCGAGCAGTGCGCCGCATGCCGACAACGTGCTGGTGAATGCCTCGGCCTGGGCGCTCGGACTTTCGGCGCGGCTGATCGGGCCGAACGACACGCCGGAGGGGATCCTGCGCGGCGTGGTGCGGCGGCTCGGGCTGCCGACCGTGCGAACGGCGCTGCGCCAGGCGATGCGGGTGCTGGGCCGGCATTTCGTGCTGGGCCAGTCGATCGAGGACGCGCTCGAGCGGGCCGGCAGCCGCGCCGGGCGTCTGTTCCGTTATAGTTTCGACATGCTGGGCGAGGGAGCGCGCACCGCCGCCGACGCCGAGCGCCACCTCGCCAGCTATGCGGCGGCGATCGAGGCGATCGGAGCCGCCGCCGGCAACCGGCCGCTGCCGGACCGGCCCGGCATCTCGGTGAAGCTCTCGGCGCTGCATCCGCGCTACGAGGCGGTCTCGCGCGCCCGGGTGATGCGCGAGCTCGTGCCGCGGGTGCAACAGCTGGCCCGGGCGGCGGCGATCCGCGGGCTCAATTTCACGATCGATGCCGAGGAAGCGGACCGGCTCGAATTGTCGATGGATGTGATCGCCGCGGTCGCCGCCGACCGCATGCTGGCCAACTGGGACGGGTTCGGGCTGGCGATCCAGGCCTACGGCAAGCGCGCGGGCGAGGCGATCGAATATGTGGCGGAACTCGCGCGCGGCCTCGACCGGCGCTTCATGGTGCGGCTGGTCAAGGGCGCTTATTGGGACACCGAAATAAAGCGCGCGCAGGAACGCGGGCTGCCCGACTATCCGGTGTTCACGCGCAAGGCGATGACCGATCTCGCCTACATGGATTGCGCCGAGCGCCTGCTGGCCTTGCGGCCGCGGCTCTATCCGCAGATCGCGACGCACAACGCGCTGACGGTGGCGAGCGTGCTCGAGCGCGCCGGCGGCACCGAAGGCTACGAGTTCCAGCGGCTGCACGGCATGGGAGAGACGCTCTATGCGGGGCTGCTGGAAGCCCATCCCGACGCCGGCGTGCGGGTTTATGCGCCGGTGGGGGCGCATACCGACCTGCTCGCCTATCTGGTGCGCCGGCTGCTCGAGAACGGCGCCAATTCCTCCTTCGTATCGGTCGCCGCCGATCCGGATGTTCCGGTGGAGCAATTGCTGCGGCGACCGGCGGAGATCATCGGCCGGCCCGACCGCGCGCGCCATTCGCGCCTGCCGCTGCCGCGCGATCTTTACGGGCCGGGGCGGAAAAATCCGCTCGGCGTGGAGTTCGGCCATCAGGCCGCGCTCGACGCGCTGCTGGCCGAGATCCGTCAGCCGATCGGCGCGCTGCGCGCCGCGCCGCTGATCGATGGGGCGGAGGCTGCGGGCCGCGCGCGTGACGCGGTCTCGCCCGCCGATCCGGCGCGGCCCATCGGCGCGGTGATCGACGCGGACCCGGCGCTGGCAGACGAGGCGATGGAGGCGGCCGCGCGGGCGCAGCGCAGCTGGAACCATGTGCCGGCCGCGACCCGGGCCGCCATTCTCGAGGAAGCCGCCGACCGGCTCGAGGCGGCGCGCGGCCGCTTCATCGCGCTGCTCGCGGCCGAAGGCGGCAAGACGCTGGACGATGCGCTGGCGGAACTGCGCGAGGCGGTGGATTTCCTGCGCTATTACGCCGTGCAGGCGCGGCATTTGTTCGGCGAATCCGAGCATTTGCCCGGGCCGACCGGCGAGGAAAACCGGCTGCGCCGGCGCGGGCGCGGCGTCTTCGTGTGCATCTCGCCCTGGAACTTCCCGCTGGCGATTTTCATGGGTCAGGTGGCGGCGGCGCTGGCGGCGGGCAATGCGGTGGTGGCCAAGCCCGCCGAACAGACGCCGATCGTGGCCTATGAAGCCGTGCGGCTGCTGCATGGGGCCGGGGTGCCGGCCGGCGCGCTCCAGCTCGTCACCGGGGATGGCGCGACCGGGGCACGGCTCGTGGCCCATGCGCGGACGGCGGGCGTCGCCTTCACCGGCTCGACCGAGGTCGCCTTCGCGATCAACCGGGCTCTCGCGGCGAAGGACGGGCCGATCGTGCCGCTGATCGCCGAGACCGGCGGCATCAACGCGATGATCGTGGACGCGACCGCGCTGCCCGAGCAGGTCACCGACGACGTGGTGGCGAGCGCGTTCCGCAGCGCCGGCCAGCGCTGCTCGGCGCTGCGGCTGCTCGCGGTCCAGGAGGATGTCGCCGACCGCGTGATCACCATGATCGCCGGCGCCGCGGCCGAACTCGCGATCGGCGATCCGGCCGACCCGGCGACCCAGATCGGCCCGGTGATCGACGCCGAAAGCCGGGCGCGGCTGGACGCCCATATCGCGGAAATGCGTGCGCGCGCACGGATGCATTATGCGGGCGCCGCGCCGTCGGGCGGCCATTTCGTCGCTCCACATATCTTCGAGCTCGAGGAACCCGGCCATCTCGCGGCGGAAGTGTTCGGCCCGGTGCTGCATGTCGTGCGCTACGCCGCGCGCGATCTCGATCGCATGATCGATGCGATCGAGGGGACCGGCTACGGCCTGACGCTCGGCATCCATACCCGGATAGATGCGTTTGCGGAACATGTGGCGCGCCGGCTCTCGACGGGCAATATCTACGTCAATCGCAACATGATCGGCGCGGTGGTTGGCGTGCAGCCGTTCGGCGGCTCCGGCCTGTCGGGCACGGGCCCGAAGGCGGGAGGGCCCGATTATCTGCGCCGCTTCGGGCTCGAGCAGACGATTTCGGTGAATACCGCGGCGGCCGGAGGCAATGCGGCGTTGCTTGCGGTGGAAGAGTGAGCGGTCGGGGTTTCCGTCACCTTCGTATTTCCCGAAGCGCCCGCCACGGGCCGACGACCCGCACGGCCAGATCGGCGGCGCGCTCGGGCTCGGCGAGCACGCGCACGTTGGCGAGCCGGTTGGCGAGATCGATGTCGCCCTGGAGATCGATCGCCCCCAGCGGGCCAGCCAGCCGGGTGGGGGCCAGTTCCATCAGCCCGTGATCGAGCGTGGCGTCGAAGGTTCCGCTGAGCCCGGCGGTGCTGCCACGGGTGCGGGCGCGGGATTTCGCGGCAAGGTCGATGCCGGTGAGGGTGGCGTCTCGGATCTGCCCCTGAAGCGAGCCGGCCAGGGTGGCGAGGAGGGCGCTCGCCGTATGGCCTTCGGCGGTGAGGCTTGCCTCTGCGTCGCCGCTGGCGGGGCCCAGGGAGATGGGGAGTCCGGACGGCGGGTTCGCGATGATGAACGGGCTCGCCCCGATGCTGGCCGCGAGCCGCGGTGGATCGACGCTCCCATCGAGGACGAGATCGCCGCGGTAGCGTTGGGCGTCGGCCTCACCGTGGAAGCCGGCGAAGGCGGCGTTGCCGCCGCCGACCAGGAGATCGGTGCTGGCGGACTGGAAAATCTCGCGCAGACCGACGCTGACCGGTCCGGACTCGATATGGATGGCGCCGTGCCAGCCGGTTTTCCAGCCGCGCTGGAGGAGCACGGGAAACCAGATGCCGCAGGGCGGAAGGGCGAGCCGCTCGGCCTCGATGGTGGCGGCGATGGCGGGTTCGCCCGCGTCGTCCAGATCGGCGGTGAGCTGCCCCGAGGCGCGCAGCAGGCCGGCGCCGAGCGCCACATGATCGAGATCGATCCGGTGGGGATCGCCGGTGCCGTGTCCGGCGAGGGTGAAGGAGCCCGAATCGATCGCATCGGCCGGGTCGGGCAAACCCAAGGCCGCGAGCAGGCGTGGGGCGCCGGGATGGCGGAGCGCGAAGCCCGCTTTCCAGGTTTGCTGGGCGAGATCGATGCGGGATTGAAGCTGGAGCTCGAGGTCGCCGAGGCTGGCCCGGAGTGCCAGATCGAGCTGCGATGAGGGGCCGGCGGCGTCGACCGCGAGAACGGCGGGGCCGGTCCATAGACGTGGCCAGAGCCGGAAGCGCGCGGGGATGAGCGGCAGCAGATGGGCGGCATCCGGCGCGTCGATACGCAGGCGCGCGGATTCCACCGTGCCGTCGCGGCGCAGTTCGGCGGAGGCGGCGGCATGGGAACCGGCGGCGCCGAAGGCGAGCTCCGCGAGGTGAAGGCCCGCCGCGTCGAGACGCGCATCGAGGCGCGGATCGGTCAGCCGGATGCCGTTCCAAACGCCTTCGCGGGCCGTCAGGTGTGCGGTGATATCGAGGTCGGCAGCGTAGGCGGCCCGGCCGAGCCCGAACAGCGAAGCGAGGTCGAGCTGGTCCGTCGCGAGGTTGGCCTCGAGATGGGGGCGCAGACCGGATTCGAGCGACAGGCGGCCGGCGATGGAACGGGGTCCGAAGCGGCCGGTGATGCCGGTGGCGTTCCAGATGGCGCCGTTCCAGCTTCCATCGAAGCTGGCAGCAAGCGGGGACGGGGGGAGCTGCCCGAGAAGGCTCTCGGGCAAGCCGAGCCACCGGAGCGCGGGAACGGCGTCGCTGCCGCGCAGAGTGAAATGGCCGGCGAAATCCCGCCCGGCCGGGTCGTCGGCCGAGCCTTGCAGGATCAGGTGCCCAGGCAGTTCCACGTGGGACAGTGCGATATGCGCGCCCCCCGGGTCATGGCTCAGCGAGACGACGACATGGCGCACGGTGCCCTGGCGAAAGTTGGCGGCTTCCGCTTTCAGCGTGAGCGTGAACGGCAGGGTGGGCCAGGACGGTTTGGCGGGGCCAGCCTGCCATCCGGAAAGATCGAGGCTGCCGAGCGCCAGGTCGGCCGCCAGATGGGGCTTCGGCAACGCGAGGGTCACCGAGGCGCGGCCGGGTGTCCTTCCGATCCGAAGCCTCAGATCCGCGGCGGTGACATTCTGGGCCGAGGCGGAAACGGGGCCGGAGACGTCCCAATCCACTGGCTCGGCGGCCCACCCGGCCGGCAGCGTGACACCGGCCGCGCGGGCGTCGCCCGTCAGATCGCCGCTGGGCAGGACCTGGCCTGAGAAATGGGCGCTGAGCCGGCCGGGGGAGGCCTGGTCGAGGGCCAGGCTGAGCGGCGCGCGGCCCGCCGGGGTGGGGCGGCCGAGCAGGCCGGTGAGGTGCCAGGGCTGGCCGAAAGCCTTCAGCATGACGGCGGCATGGAACGAAGCGGTGTCCGGGTCCCGCTGCAACGTGCCCGCCACATCGGTCATCGCCGTCGTGCCCACGACGACGGTGCCGTGACGGACGGTCGCGGAGAAACCAAGCGGTATCGCACTGGCCGCCTCTTCGATGGCGCTGCCCGGGACCGGCCAGGGCAGATGCAGCACCGGCGCCTCGAGGCCGAGGTCGCGCGGCGACAGCCGGCCGGCGAGCAGCGGGAGGAAGGCCACCCGCAAGCGCAGCGCGCCGATTTCGGCGAACAGTCCATCGCCGCGGTTGGGGATCCGCACGCGTTCCGCGCTGATCACGGGCTCCGGTAGGAGCGCCAGGCGGATCGGACCCGCGAGCTCGACCGGGCGCCCGAGACGGAGGCTGGCGAACGCGGCCACGGACGCGCGGTAGCGGCCGGTTTCCAGAAGATGCGGGGCTCCCCAGGCGAGCAACAGCAGGATGGCCAGCGCGGCGGGAAGAAGACGCAGAGACCGGATGTTGCTCTCCCGGATGGGCCGGTCAGGCGGATGGTCCGTGACGGCGGCTCCCGCGTTCTGTCGCTTTCAGCGGCCGCGTGCTAGGGGGAGAGACGATGGGATATTGGGGAAAGCTCGTCGGCGGGATGGCCGGATTCGCCATGGGCGGGCCGTTCGGTGCCGTCATGGGAGCGGCCCTCGGGCATGCGGCGGATAGCGGCGCCTTGCCGAAACTCGGTCTTCCGGGCGGCGGGTTCGATCCCGCCTCGACTCTGCATCCGGCGCGGCTCGCCGGCCTGTTCGCGCCGCGGGAGCAGGTGTTCGCGGTGGGGGTCGTCTCGCTCGCGGCGAAGCTCGCCAAATGCGATGGACCCGTGAACCGGGCCGAAATCGACGCCTTCAAGCGGCATTTCCGGATTCCCCCGGAAAATGCACGCCATGTCGGGCGGCTGTTCGATCAGGCGCGCGAGAACGCGGCCGATTTCCAGCCCTATGCCGATCAGTTGGGCGAGTTGTTCAGCGACAATCGGGGGCTGCTCGAGGATGTGCTGACCGGCCTGTTCGCGATCGCGCGGGCTGATGGGGAAATCCGGCGCGAGGAGCTGAGTTTTCTGGGTGCGACGGCACGCGGCTTCGGGCTGGGCCAGGCAGCCTGGGAGCGGGCACGAGGCGGGGTGGCGCGGCCGTCGGAGAGCGAGGGCGATCCGTATGCCATTCTGGGCGTGGCGCGGAGCGCGAGCGACGAGACCTTGCGGGCGGCCTGGAAGAAGCTCATGCGCGAGAACCATCCCGACACGCTGGCCAGCCGTGGCGTGCCCCCCGAATTCGTCGCCCGGGCGTCGGAGAAGGTGGCCCGGATCAATGCGGCCTGGGACCGGGTGAAGCGCGAACGGAACCTGTGAGCCGGCCCTATATCGACTTGCCCAGCCCCAATTGGGACGAGCGCAGTGGCGGCGCCGACATGCTGGTGCTGCACTACACCGGCATGCAAACGGCGCAGGCGGCGCTGGATCGGCTGCGCGATCCAGAAGCCCGGGTGTCCTCGCATTACGTGGTGGATGAGGACGGGAGCGTCTTTCGGCTGGTGCCGGAGGCGCGGCGTGCCTGGCATGCGGGGGTGAGCTATTGGCGCGGCCGGCGGGCGCTCAACGACGTCTCGATCGGGATCGAGATCGTCAATCCTGGACATGAGTGGGGTTATCGCGCCTTCCCGGATTCGCAGATGAACGCGGTGCGCGCGCTTTGTCGGGATATCCTCGCGCGCTGGCCCATTCCCGCCGCGCATGTGGTGGGGCACAGCGATATTGCCCCGACCCGCAAACAGGATCCGGGCGAGCTTTTTCCATGGGCCTGGCTCGCGGCAGAGGGGATCGGCGTCTGGCCGGAGGCCGGGGAGGTTGAGGCCGACACGGCGCCGGAAGCGGCGCTGGTTACCATCGGCTATGATAGCGATGGGGACGGCGAGGCGAACCTCCGTGCCTTCCAGCGTCATTGGCTGCCGGAAGAGGTCACGGGTGTCCTATCGGCGGCCACACTCGCCCGGCTTGGCGCGGTCTGCGGCGCTATGCGGCGGATGGCGCGAGCAGGGCGATGATGCCGTCGAGCTGGTCGAGGGATCGGTAAAGGATTGTCACGGCGCCGCCTTTGCCGTCGAACCGGATATTGACGCGAAGCCCGAGCTTCTCGGTGAGATCCCGCTCCAACGCGGCGGTCTCCGGGTCTTTTTCCGCTTTGGGGCGTGCCGGCTCGGTGTCGCGGCCAGCGGCGAGCGCCTCGGTCTGGCGCACATTGAGGCCCCGGGCGATTACGGTCGGGGCGAGCGCCGCGGGATCGGGGTGGGCGAGGAGCGCCTTGGCATGGCCCGCCGTGAGCTGGCCGGCCTGGACGGCCTCGCGGACCGGGGCCGGCAGGTTCAGCAGCCTCAGCGAGTTCGCGATATGGCTGCGGGATTTCCCGACCGCCTGGCCGAGCTGCTCCTGGGTCATATCGAACTCGTCGATGAGACGGCGATACCCCTCGGCTTCTTCGATCGCGTTGAGATCCTGACGCTGTAGATTCTCTACCAGGGCGGCTGCCATGGCTTCCGTGTCGCTCAGCCGGCGGACCAGGACGGGCACGATGGCGAGCCCGGCCTGCTGTGCGGCGCGCCAGCGGCGTTCGCCGGCAATGAGCTGGAACCGATCCGCGATGTCGGGGTGGGGGCGCGCGAGCAGCGGCTGCAGGATACCCTGGCTGGCGATGGATTGTGCGAGTTCGGCGAGCGCTTCGGGCGGAATCGCCCGGCGGGGTTGGAACGGCCCGGGCTCGAGATGGGTGACCGGCAACGACCGAACGCCGGCGCTCGGGGGAGAGGCCTCCGTTGGGCTGGCCATGGAGGTCTCGGCCTCGGTGTCGCCGAGGAGGGCGGCCAACCCCTTGCCGAGGCGCGGTCCGGCTTCGCGTCCCATTACGCTATTCTCCCTTCTCGGCGCAGGAATTCCTCCGCCAGTCGATGATAAGCCTGAGCGCCCGCGGACTGGCGGTCGTAGAGCAGGACCGGCTTGCCGTGGCTGGGCGCCTCGGAGAGGCGGATATTGCGGGGGATGACGGTCTCATAGACGCGGTCGCCGAAGAAACTGCGCGCATCCGCGGCGACCAGGTCGGAGAGATTGTTTCGCCTGTCGAACATGGTCAGGACGATGCCTTCGAGCTCGAGGCGCGGATTGAGGCCGCGTTTGACGCGCTCGATGGTTCGGACGAGCTGGCTGATGCCTTCCAGGGCGAAAAACTCGCATTGCAGAGGGACGAGCACGGTTTGGGCGGCAACCAGGCCATTCAGCGTCAGCAGGGTGAGGCTTGGCGGGCAATCGAGGATCACATGGCTTAGGCCCGAGCCGGCGAGGGCGGCGAGCGAGTCACGGAGGCGAAACTCACGACCTTCGAGCGCGACCAGCTCGATTTCCGCTCCGGTCAGGTCCGGATCAGCGGGAATGACGCGCAGCTGCTCGATTTCGGTGGGCTGCGCCAGGGACAGCGGATCGGGCTGCTCCGTGAGCAGCGCGTAAGTCCCCCGGCCGCGCTGCTTGCGATCGAGTCCGAGGCCCGTCGAAGCATTGCCTTGAGGGTCCATATCGATCAGCAGGACGTTGTGGCCCCCCATTGCGAGCGAGGTCGCCAGATTGATGGCCGTCGTGGTTTTGCCGACGCCGCCTTTTTGATTGGCGAGGGCAATGGTGTGTGGCCGGTCGGCCGGATCAGGCACGGGCAAGGTCCCGGATTTCGAGGATCGACCCGTTCTGGTCCAGCTGGCTGGGATGAAGGCGCAGTTCGAAGCGCCAGCGGCGTCTGGCATCCTCGATTTCCTGTGTGGCCTGACGGCCTTTGAGAAACAAAGCGGCTCCTCCGGGCACCAGATACGGTTCGGTGTAGGCCAGCAGCGTGGGGAGGGGCGCAAGTGCGCGCGCCGTGACCCTGGCTGCCGGTTTTAGCGCGGCGCGCTCGATTCGTACTGCGTGGATCCGGGCGGGAGCGGCTGTTTTTCGGGCGCATTCCCGGAGAAAGGCGGCCTTTCGCTGATCCGCTTCGACGAGGTCGAATTCAGTGCCGGTAGCAATCGCTAGGATCAGCCCCGGGAAACCAGCACCGCTCCCGAGATCGATCGTGCGGGCGTCAGGAGACAGAAAGGGCGCGAGTTGCAGCGAGTCCTGGATGTGCCGATCCCAGATTCGGTCGAGGTCCGCCGGACTGACCAGGTTTATGCGCTTCGACCAGGCTTGAAGGAGGTCCACGAATTGGTCGAGGCGCTCCTGCGTTTCACGTGGAACATCGATCCTTGTTCCACGTGGAACAAACCTCCGCTCCGGCCTCACTGCGTTCAAGCTGCGTCCCGCCGCCGCAAATAGCCGAGCACTGCCACTACCGCCGCCGGCGTTACGCCCTGAATTCGCGTCAGCGCGCCGAGCGTTGCCGGCCGCGCGATCTCGAGCCGCTCCCGCACCTCCGCGCTCAGGCCGCCAATGCCGGAAAAATCGAAGTCGGGGGGGACGCGCACATTCTCGGCAGCCCGCATCTGCCGAACTTCTGCGGCTTGACGGCCCAAGAAACCGTCATAGAGCGCTTCGATCTCCAGTTGCGCCCGGACACGCGGTGATAGAGCGGCAAGAAAAGGAAATTGAGCGGACATGGCGTCGCGATCCGCGATCTTGGCCAACAGGTCCATGACGGTTTTCGGCCGGCCGTCTCCGCCCTCGCCCAAAGCCCGCAATTGCGGGAAGGGCAGGCTGCGCCTCGCCTCGTCCAGCGCCAGGCGGAGTTCGGTCTCGTATGCGCGGAATGCCGCAGCCCGCTCCGCCCCCACGCAGCCCACCTCGAGCCCCAACGGGGTCAAGCGGCGGTCCGCATTGTCCCCGCGCAAGCTGAGCCGGAACTCCGCGCGCGATGTGAACATCCGGTACGGCTCCGTGACGCCTCGCGTGGTCAGATCATCGATGAGCACGCCCATATAGGAGGAAGCCCGGTCCAGAAGCATGGGCTCCCGGCCGGCCGCGCGGCGTGCCGCATTAATCCCGGCGACGATTCCCTGTGCGCCCGCCTCTTCATAACCTGTGGTCCCGTTGATCTGGCCCGCGAGAAAGAGGCGTGGCACGGAACGGAGCTCGAGCGAGGGCTCGAGTGAGCGAGGATCGACATAGTCGTATTCGACCGCGTAGCCGGGCTGAAGGATCCGGGCGTGTTCCAGCCCGGGAATCGTGGCGACCAGGGCCGCCTGCATCGGCTCCGGAAAGCTCGTGGAGATGCCGTTCGGATAGACCGTATCGTCGTCCAACCCCTCCGGCTCGAGGAAGATCTGATGGCGGCTGCGATCCGGAAAGCGGACGATTTTGTCCTCAATCGAGGGGCAGTATCGCGGTCCTTTGCCGGCAATGGCACCGCCATAGACCGGGGAAGCCGCCAGATTTTCCCGGATCAGACGGTGCGTGGCCTCGGTCGTGCCGGTGATCCGGCAGTCGATCTGCCGGTTGACGATATGCAAGGTGAGGGTGCTGAACGGCTCCGGCTCGGCATCTCCCCAATCGGGGGCCAACGCGTCCCAGTCAATCGAGGTGCGTGACAGGCGTGGCGGCGTTCCGGTCTTGAGCCGGCCCAGCTTCAAACCCAGCCGGAGCAGGGCGGCCGCCAGCAGGCTGGATGGCGGCTCACCGAGCCGGCCGGCCGGGTATTGCGCCGGGCCGATATGGATCATGCCGCGAAGGAACGTGCCGGTCGTCAAAACGGCGGCTCCGCATCGGAACACGCGGCCACTTCCACCCTGCACGCCCGCCAACTCGCCCTGAGCGCCAAATAGCCAATCCTCGGCCGTGTCCTCGAGAACCGTCAGTTCAGGGGTCTCCCGCAGCCTATCCTGCACGGCCCGGCGGTAGAGTTTGCGGTCCGCTTGCGCCCGCGGTCCCCGGACGGCGGGACCCTTGCTGCGGTTCAGCAGCTTGAAGTGAATGCCGGCCTGGTCCGCGGCGCGCCCCATGATCCCATCGAGGGCGTCGATTTCCCGGACCAGATGGCCCTTGCCGATCCCACCGATCGACGGATTGCAGGACATCGCCCCGATCGTGGCCCGCTTCTGGGTGAGCAACAGGGTGCGGGCACCCATCCGCGCCGCCGCCGCGGCGGCCTCGGTGCCCGCATGCCCGCCGCCGATCACGATGACGTCGTAAGCACCGCCGCCGGCCGGTTCTTCCGGCCACGCGGGCTCATTTACCGATGCAGAATTGGCCAAAGATCGTGTCCAGCAAGGCGTCGTTGTCCAGCGGCGCGGTTATACGCCCAAGCGCATGCAGAGCCAGTCTCAGCGCCTCCGCGCGCAACTCGGGAAGCACAGGTTGCGCCGCCTGCGCCAGATGCTCGCCGCAGGCCCGCAGGGCCGCCTCGTGCCGCGCGCGGCTGAGGCCGAGCCCGGAAGCCGGGACGAGCCGGCGAGCCGCCTCCGCAAGCCGCGCGCGCAAGGGCTCGATCCCTTCGCCCGTTTGCGCACTGACCCCGAGCCCCTCCATGCCGTCGGCGACCGGCCGGCAATCGATTTTGTTGATGACGCAAAGCTCTCCGGCTTGGGTCGGTCCCGGTACGCCGGGCGCTTCGACGACGCGCAGGATGAGGTCGGCCGCCTCGGCCCGGGCCTTGGCCCGGCGCACACCCTCCTGTTCCACCGGGTCGGTGGTTTCCCTCAACCCCGCCGTATCCACGAGCGTGACCGGCAATCCCTCGAGCTCGAGAACCACTTCGAGCGCATCGCGCGTGGTTCCGGGGATGGGCGAAACGATCGAAATCTCGCGCCGCGCGAGTGCATTCACCAGCGACGATTTCCCGACATTTGGCGCGCCGACCACCGCAAAGACGATGCCCTCACGCAAGCGCGTGGCATCGCGGACATGGT
Organism: Acetobacteraceae bacterium; assembly: GCA_027451405.1. Classification (GTDB taxonomy): domain Bacteria; phylum Pseudomonadota; class Alphaproteobacteria; order Acetobacterales; family Acetobacteraceae; genus DAIDJM01. Next base: position 16,297 of record DAIDJM010000021.1, read on the forward strand.
CGGCACCTTTCCGCATCTCGCCCACCAGTTCGGCGATCCCCGAGCGAAGCTGCGATTCCACGGAGTCCGGCAAATCCTCATCGGGGAAATCGATGAGCGCCTCCTGCCAGGCCAGCAATGTCTCCAGACGGGTCCGCCACGACGCGACTTGCCGGCTGGCCTCGCCATCGAGCTGGCGCAGGGCCTGGCGCCGCTGCGCCTCGGTTTCCGCGGCCACGAGATCGTGGACCGCCTCCGCCTCCAACAAATCCATGCGGCCGTTCAGGAACGCGCGGCGCGTGAATTCACCCGGCATCGCCGGCCGGGCCCCCTGGCGGACGAGAAATGACGCCACGGCGCGGACGACCGCCGAACCACCATGCACGTGAAACTCGGCCGAATCCTCGCCCGTGTAGCTGCGCGGACCCGGAAACCACAGCAACATCGCCGCGTCGAGCCGCTCGCCCGCTTCGTCGTGCAACGCCCGCACCACCGCGCGGCGGGGCGGAGGCAAATCGCCCGCCACCGCTTCGAGAATGGGGGAGGCAAGCGGCCCGCTCAGGCGGAGGATCGCGATCGCCGCCCGGCCGGCGCCGGTCGCGACCGCGAAGATCGTGTCCGTCTCGCCCAACCGGTCAATCCATCATGCAGTCGGCCGCCCGTCCGCCGCCGCGCACATGGGCCTCGAGAACGCGGTCCACATCCTCTCTGTTCCGCACCCGATACCAGATTCCTTCCGGATACACAACCATAGACGGCCCGTTTTCGCAACGATCGAGACACCCGGCGGCATTCACCCGCACTCGTGGCAATCCCAACTCCTTCGCCCGCGCCTTGCAATAATCGCGCAGCGCCTCCGAGCCCCGCGCCGCGCAGCTGCCGCGCTTGTGTCCTTCCGGACGCCGGTTCGTGCAGACGAAAATATGAAAGTCGAACCAGTATGGCGGATCGTCCGCCCGGCGTTCGCCCATCGTGCTCTCCTGCTATCGCCCGCGCCCGGCCTCTTCTATGGGTCGCCACCGCCGGGAGTCCCCATGAACCGTCTTGCCCAGGAAAAATCGCCCTACCTTCTGCAGCACGCGGACAATCCGGTCGATTGGCGGCCCTGGGGCGCGGAGGCGCTCGAGGAAGCCACGCGGCTGGGAAAGCCGATCCTGCTCTCGATCGGCTACGCGGCCTGCCATTGGTGCCACGTGATGGCCCACGAATCCTTCGAGGATGAGACCGTCGCGGCGCTCATGAACGAGCGGTTCGTCAACATCAAGGTGGACCGCGAAGAGCGCCCGGATATCGACCAGCTCTATATGTCGGCCTTGCAGGCCCTCGGCGAGCCGGGCGGCTGGCCCCTCACCATGTTTCTCACGCCGGCGGCCGAGCCTTTCTGGGGCGGGACCTACTTCCCGCCCGAGCCGCGCTGGGGCCGGCCCTCGTTCCGCCAGGTGCTGACCGCAGTCGCCGACGCCTTCGCCCGCGGCGACGCGGCGATTGCCAACAACAGCGCGACGCTCGCGCGCGCCCTCGCCGCCGGCGCGCGCAGCGTGCCGGGCGAGGGGGTGACCCCGGCGCTGATCGGCCGCGTGGCGGACGCCTATCTGCGACGCGTCGATCCGCAGCATGGCGGCCTGCGCGGGGCGCCCAAATTCCCCAACCCGCCGATTTACCGCCTGCTCTGGCAGGCCGGCGGCGAGGCCGGCCGCGCCGCGACCCACAGTCTTTTGCGCCACATGTCGCAGGGCGGCATCTACGACCATCTCGGCGGCGGCTATGCGCGATACAGCACCGATGCCGAGTGGCTGGTGCCGCATTTCGAGAAGATGCTCTACGACAACGCGCAGCTCCTCGAGCTGCTCGCCTTGGCCTTCGCCGATCGGCCAGACCCGCTTTACGCCGAGCGCGCCGCCGAGACGGTGGGCTGGCTCGTGCGCGATATGCAGACCGAGGGCGCCTTCGCGGCCTCCGAGGATGCCGATAGCGAGGGCGAGGAGGGGCGCTTCTATGTCTGGAGCCTGAGCGAGGTCACCGCGCTTCTCGGCGCCGACGCGGCGCCGTTCGCGCGCGCCTACGATGTGACCGAGGCCGGCAACTGGGAGGGGCACAGCATCCTGCGCCGGATCGCGCCCCCCGGCGATCCCGCCGACGAGGCTCTGCTCGGCCGGGCACGCGCATCGCTGTTCGAAGCCCGCGCGCAGCGGCCCCGGCCGACGCGGGACGACAAAATCCTCGCCGATTGGAATGGCCTCGCGATCGCGGCCCTGGCCCGCGCCGCCGCGGTCTTCCGGCGTCCCGACTGGCTCGCACTTGCCCGCGCGACCTTCGCGCGGATCGTCGGTCTTCTCGCCCGCCCGGATGGCCGGCTCGATCATGCCTGGCGCGATGGCCGGATCACCGCGCCCGGCCTGCTCGAGGACCAGGCCGCGATGGCGCGGGCCGCCCTGGCATTGTTCCAGTCGACCGGAGGGACGGCTTACCTCGCGGAGGCCGAGCGCATCGCCGAGGCGGCCTGCCGGCATTTCGCGGATGAAGACGGCAGCTTCTTCACGACCGCCGACGACGCGCCGGACGTGCCGATCACCCGGCCGCGCACGGCGGCCGACCAGGCGATCCCGAACGGCAACGGGCTGATGGCGGACCTGTTCGCGGGTCTCCACCAGGCGACCGGCGCGCCGCACTACCGCACCCGGGCGGAGGCGATCCTGCGCGCGTTCTCGGGCGCCGCCGAGGGCCTTGCCGCCATGCCCACCCTGCTGGCGGCCGCGGATCGTCTCGGGCGGGGGCCGACGATCGTCGTCGCCAGCGACCCCGGCCATCCGCAAGGGGCGGCGCTGCTCGAGACGGCGCTCGCGCTGCCGGACCCGGCCATGCTCGTGCTCCGCGCGCCAGCGGGATCGGCGTTGCCGGTGACGCACCCCGCCCATGGCAAGCAGGCCGCCCCGGACGGCAGCCCGCTCGCCTATCTCTGCCGGGGCAGCACCTGCTCCGCGCCCGTCGGCGATCCCGCCGCGCTGCGCGCGCTCGCGTAATCACCCCTGCCCAGTGGCCCCGGCGGCTGCTACATACCGGGATGTATGAGCCGCCCACCCCTCTGACTCCGCCCCGGATGGCACGGGACCTCATCGCCGCGATCCAGCGCGGCAGCGAGCCGGCGCTCCGCGAACTCTATCGCCGGGAGTCGCGCCGGCTGTTCGGTATCGCGCGGCGAATTCTCGGCCGCGACGACCTCGCGGCCGAAGCCCTTCAGGAAGCCTTTCTCCAAGTCTGGCAGAATGCGGCGAGCTTCACCCCGGAGCGAGGGGATGCCGCCGCGTGGCTGACCGGAATCGTGCGCTATCGCGCGCTCGATCTGCGCCGCCGCCATGCCAGGGAGATGAGCGCGGAGCCGATGCCGGCCGATCGCCTGACCGAGCCCGCGCTCGAGGACTCGCCCGAAGCCCGCCTCGTGGAGAGCGCGTTGCGGCGATGCCTGGAAGCGCTGGAGGGAAACCAGCGCCAGTCGATCCTGCTCGCTTATGTCGAGGGGCTGTCGCATGCCGACATCGCGGTCCGGAGCGCCGCCCCGCTCGGCACGGTGAAAAGCTGGGTCCGGCGCGGCCTGCTCTCGCTCAAAGCGTGTCTCGGCGCATGATACCGACCGAACCCGAAGAACTCGACGCGCTCGCGGGCGAATACGTGCTCGGCACGCTCGATGCGGAAGCGGCGGCGGAAGTCGCCGCTGCGCTCGAAGCCAACGCCGCCCTCAGGCGGGCCGTGATCTCGTGGGAAGAGCGGCTCCATCCGCTCGCGGACCTCGCACCGCCGGCCGATCCGCCGCTCGATCTTTGGGACCGGATCGCCGCCAATCTGCCCTCCGCGGGCGCGGCACGGCAGGGTCCCGCGCTGCGCCGCGCCCTGGCACTCTGGCGGGCGAACGCCATCGCCGCGACCGCGATCGCCGCCTCGCTGCTCGCCTATGTCCTGCTGCGCCCGGCTCCGAGCGGACCCCCCGCCTGGGTGGCGCTCCTGCATGCACCCACCGCTCCGGCGCCGGTCTGGCTGGCCACGGCCGGCAACGGCGCGCTGCGTCTCGACCCGATCGCCGCCTACCCGGCGCCGCCCGGTCGGGATCTCGAGCTCTGGGTGATTCCGGCCGGAAGCAAAGTGCCGCGTCCGCTCGGGCTCATTCCGGCCGGCGGCCGTTTTGTGGGGGCGCAGCCCCCGGCTCTTGGGTCCGGCGCGGTGCTCGCCATCAGCATCGAGCCGAAGGGCGGATCGCCGACCGGCCTGCCGACGGGGCCCGTCGTCCTGATCGGCGACGTGCGCGGCACGTGAGACGAAAAGGCCAGAGGCTGGGACCCCTGGCCGATCGCGACTCAACTCTCGGGGTTTGAAAGGGAAGCGGTCTGAAATCCGGTAGGCGCGATCAGACGACGTGGAACGATGGGAACGAATCGAAGCCGTAGGGCCAGGCGATCGCGTTCACTTCGTTCATGCCCGGCCGCGCGTAGGGACCGGAGAAGCCGGATCCGCCCTGCAGAAAAGGCGTGAGCGGCGCGACCGCGTCCGAGACCCGCCGGATCAGCGCGGTCTCGATGATGACGTTGTTCGCCGGGTTCATGTTGCCCGCCACCCGCAGCAGCGCCCTGTGCTCGCATTCGATGCCGGCGATCTGCACCGCGAGCCCGATCGCGTTCGGATCGGCGACTTTGATGCCTTTCGACACCACGCCGGAAAATTCGCGCGCCGCCGCGATGTAGGCCGAAATGAAATATTCTTCCAGCAAACTGGCCGTCGGGAAGAACACCGACTCGTCGGTGAACATGTTGTCAGGAAAATAGAACTGCGTCGTCAGCGGTGTCGCACCGCGGTAGTGCAAAATCTGGTAATGCCTGTATTCCTGAACGACCGCCGCCTGGAAATAGTTGCGGTTCGCGTTGCTGTTCACGTTCGGCAGGCTGCCGCTGCCGAGCGCGTAATAATAGAAGGTGGTCGCCAGGCACTCGGCCGTCGCCGCGACGTCGAGGATGAATTGCGCCGTGTCCGGTGTCGCCGTGGCGGCGGTTTCCGCCGCGCGCGCGGCGATGGGCTGCACGAGACCGATCCCGGCCGCGCCGAGCGCCGTGGCGCCGGCGAGGGAAGCGGTCCTGGCGAAAAAATCGCGGCGCGACGCGCCCGCCGCATCCGCTTCCTGGGCCTTCTCGACCAGCGCCGTCATCACGCGCGTGGTCCGGCCGAATTTGGCCTCCATCCAGTCCCGCATTCTCGCAACTCCCTGTTCGTCGTTCGAGCAGGGCGGCACAGCCCTGCATGTCGGACTACGGATCGGAGAAGGGGTTTGGATGCATGGAGTCTCGATTGCCTCCGGCGGGCAGAGCCCGGACCGGCGGAGGCACGCCTCAACCAACACGCGCCTACTCTTGCGGCACGGGTCGACGCGCCGATTTCCCCCGGCGGACCCCCAGACCCCTTTCTTTCGGTGCCGATTGCGACCCGACTTTGCGGATGATCTCGACGCCTGCCGGGCGGAAACCTTCCGGCTGCTGGCCCGCGGGGTGGCGGACCGGCGGAGCGCCTTTCACACGCCGGCGCTGGCGACCGTGACGCCTTCGGGCGAACCTCGGGTCCGCACGGTCGTGCTGCGCGCGTTCGAGCCCGCGCCGCGCCGCCTGCGCCTGCATACCGATGCACGCAGCGGGAAGTTCGCCGAACTCAGCGCCAACCCCTCCGCCGCGCTGCACATCTACGATCCCGGCAGCCAGATCCAGGTGCGGCTTCTGGGGCAGGCCGCGTTGCACACCGGCGATGCCGTGGCGGATGCCGCCTGGCAGGCCTGCCGGCCACAGAGCCGGCTTTGCTACGCGACCCTGCCGGCGCCAGGCACGCCGATTGCGGCGCCGCTTCCCGCGCCCGCCAGCGAAGCGGGGGGACGCGCGCATTTCGCGGTCGTTCTGTTCAGCCTCGACCAGTTCGAATGGCTCTGGCTCGCCGCGGCAGGCCACCGCCGCGCGCGGTTCGACTGGACCGGGGCGGACTGGCGCGGGAACTGGCTTGCGCCATGACGCGGCCCGAACCCACGCGCGAGGCGGCGCTTGCGCGTCTCGCCGCCTTCGCGCCCCGCGCCGGCCGGGCTTACGAGGCAGGGCGCAACACCGATCCGGGGCCCGAGGCGCCCGGCGCGGTCTCGCATCTGTCGCCCTATATCCGCCACCGGATGGTGACCGAGGCGGAAGTGCTGGCCGCCGTGCTCGACGCCCACCCGCCGGAGCGGGCGGAAAAATTCATCGAGGAAGTCTTCTGGCGCACCTACTGGAAAGGCTGGCTCGAACAGCGCCCGGCCGTCTGGACCGAATATGAGGCGGCGCTCGCCGCCGACCGCGCCCGGCTCGCGGCCGATGGCGCGCTGCGCCGGCGCTACGAGGCCGCGACGCTGGGCCGAACCGGCATCGACGTATTCGATGCCTGGGCCGCCGAGCTGCAGGAGCGCAACACGCTGCACAACCACGCCCGCATGTGGTTCGCGAGCATCTGGAGCTTCACGCTCGGCCTGCCCTGGACGCTCGGCGCCGACTTCTTCCTGCGGCACCTGCTCGATGGCGATCCGGCCTCGAACACGCTCTCCTGGCGCTGGGTGATCGGCACCCAGACCCGGGGCAAGCCCTATGTCGCCCGGGCCGGCAACATTGCCCGCTACACCGGAGGCCGCTTCGATCCGGCGGGCCAGCTCGACGAAGCGCCCGCGCCGATCCTGCTGCCCGAACCGCCGCCCCGCCGGCCCATCGCGCCCGCCGGCCTGCCGCCGGCGGGACCCGCGCGGCTCCTGCTGCATGAGGACGATCTCGGGTTCGAATCGCTCGATCTCGGCCCGGCGGACATCGTCGAGATCGGCGTGTCGGTGGCGCCGGACGCCCGCTCGCCCGAGGGCGCGGCCGAGCCGGTCCGGCGGTGGATCACGGACGCCGCGGAGGATGCCGCCGCCCGCGCGAGCCGTCACTTCGGCGTGCGGGCTTCGCTGATCGAGCCCGGGTCCGTGGGAATCTGGGCCGCGGCCGCGGCCTCGCCGGTGATCCTGCCCTGGACCCCGGCCGGCTGGACCGCCAGCCGGCTGGCCAGTCTGCCGGCGCCGATCCGGCTGCGGCGGCGTTATGACGAGATCGCCTGGCCGGCCGCCTCGGCCGGGTTCTTCGGTTTCCGACGCGCGATCCCGCGCTGGCTCGAGAGCGGCATCGCGCGCGTGACGCCGTGCGCCGGAGTGATGTAGGGGAGAGACCGCGCATGCCGCAGCTTTCGCTCCATACCCCGGTCGGGCCGCTCACGCTTTCCGAGGAAGACGGCGCCATCGTCTCGCTCGACTGGGGCTGGGGCCGCGATCAGCAGGCGACTCCGCTCCTGATCGACGGCCGCGACCAGCTCCAGGCCTATTTCGACGGCGAAATCCAGGATTTCGACCTGCCGCTCGCGCCTGCCGGCACCGCCTACCGCCAGCGCGTCTGGTCCGCCCTCCGGGCCATCCCCTTCGGGTCAACCGCCAGCTACGCGGAGATCGCGCGCCGCGCCGGCGGTTCGCCGCGCTCGGTGGGCGGCGCCAACGGGGCGAACCCGATCCCGATCCTGATCCCCTGCCACCGCGTGGTCGCGACCGACGGGCTCGGCGGCTATTCCGGCGCGGGCGGTCTCGCCACGAAGCGCTATCTGCTGGCCCTCGAACAGCGCCAGGCGAGGCAATCCGCCGCATGATCCATGCCGTTCGCCTCCATGAAACCGGAGGCCCCGAGGTCCTCAAATGGGAGGCCGTGCCGCGGCCCGAACCGGGGCCGGGGCAGGTGCTGCTGCACCAGGAGGCGATCGGCCTCAATTACATCGACATCTATTACCGCACCGGGCTCTACAAGCTCCCCGCGCTGCCGGCGGTGATCGGCCAGGAGGGCGCCGGCATCGTCACCGCGGTCGGGCCGGACGTGACCGAGGTGAAGCCGGGCGACCGGGTGGCCTATGCGGGCCCGCTCGGGGCTTATGCGACGGACCGGATCCTGCCGGCCGACCGGCTCGTGCCGCTGCCCGAAGGCGTGAGCACCCGGGTCGCCGCGGCGGTGCTGCTGCAGGGCATGACGGCCCATTACCTGATCCACCGCACCTACAAGCTGCAGAAGGGCGACACGATCCTGGTGCATGCGGCGGCCGGGGGTGTCGGGCTGCTGCTGTGCCAATGGGCGGCGCACAAGGGCGCGCAGGTGATCGGCGTGGTCTCGAGCGAGGCCAAGGCCGAGATCGCGCGCGCGCACGGCGCTTCCCATGTGGTGGTGGGCTATGGCGCGCTGCCGGCCGAGGTGAAGCGCATCACGCAGGGTGCGATGGTGCCGGTGGTCTACGATTCGGTCGGGCGCGACACGTTCTTCGCGAGCCTCGACTGTCTCGCCCCGCTCGGGCTGATGGTGAGCTACGGCAACGCCTCAGGTCCGGTGCCGCCCTTCGAACTTTCGGCGCTGAGCGCGCGGGGCAGCCTCTTCATCACGCGTCCGACGCTCGCGACCTATTCGGCCAAGCGCGCCGACCTGCTGCATATGGGGCGCGAGGTGATGAAGGCGATCCAGTCCGGCGTGCTGCAGCCCCGGGTGCAACAGGAGTTCCGCCTCGAGGACGCGGCCGAAGCGCACCGGGCGCTCGAGGCGCGGCGCACGATCGGAAGCACCGTTCTGGTTCCCTGAAACCCGTTTTACCAACGGGTTACCTTTCGTTCCTTGGGCGCTCGCCGACCCCTGCCGATATCGTCAAGCAGGAAAGGAGAGGCCCGATGTCTTTCGCAAAGAAAACCCTGCTGAGCGGCGCGGCGGCGATCAGCCTGGCGATCGCCGGCCCGGCGCTGGCGGCGCCCGGCCATTTCGGCGGGGGTGGTGGCTTCCATGGCGGGGGAGGTGGCTTCCATGGCGGGGGCGGCTTCCATGGCGGCGGCTACCACGGCGGGGGCGGATTTCACGGCGGCTGGCACGGCGGCGGATACCATGGCGGCTATGCCGGTGGCTGGCATGGCGGGTATCGCGGCGGCTACGCTGGCGGCTGGCATGGGGGCGCCGCTTACCGGCCGGGCTGGGGCGGCGGCTGGCGCGGCGACCATGACGGCTGGCGCGGTTGGGGAGGGGGCTGGGGTGGCGGCTGGGGCTGGCGCGCCGGCTGGGGCGGCTGGGGCTGGCGTCCAGGGTGGGGCGGCGGCTGGGGCTGGGGTCTGCCGGCGGTCGGCGTCGGCATCGGCGTGGCCGCGGCGGCGCCCGGTTGTTACGGATACCCGTACTATCCGTATTACCCGTATTGCGGGTATCCGGGGTACTGACGCGGAAGGAAGTGTCTTCTTTTTCGGAAGAAAAAGAAGCAAAAAGACGTCATCCGTTTGACGGGGGTTTCGAAGGCCCCCGTCAAACACGCAAAAGTTTTTTGGTTCTTTTTTTCAAAAAAGAACACTTCCCGTTGCTCTAGCCAACAGCTTGCTTCCGACCGGGCCGCGACCCATACTCGCGGTCATGCATCTCGGCTTGCCATGGTTCGGGCCGAAGCGCGGCTTTGGCTGGGGCTGGACCCCGGTGGCGTGGCAGGGCTGGCTCGCCACGGCGGTCTTTCTCGCGTTCATTCTTTTCCTGACCTACGGCCCGGCCTTTCGCCACAAAGGCGTCCTCTTCGTGGCGTTGCTGGGCGGCTTCCTCGCCTTCGTGATCGCCACCGGCACGAAGCCCGGCGGCCGCTGGTACTGAGTCAGCGCAGAAACAACCCGATCGAGAGCCCGACGCCGATCGCCACCACAGCGATCCGCAGCGCCCGTTCGTTCACCCGGAACATCGCCCAGGCGCCAATCTGACCGCCCGCGACCGCGCCGGCGCCGACCGCCAGGGCGTCCGTCCAGTGCACGTCGGTGGAGAAGGCGAAGATTGCCACCGCCGCCGCGTTCATCACGCCGGCGAGCACGTTCTTGGTGGCCCCGGCCGCCTGCACCGGCAGGCCGGCCAGCGTCAGCGCGGCCAGCATGAGGATGCCGATCCCGCCGCCGAAATAGCCACCATAGATCGCGATCAAGAATTGCGCCGCGGCAGACGCGCGGCGGGAGAGGTGGCGCACCTCGCCGCCGCCGCGGCGCAGGAAGCTGCCCCAGGCGAACACCGCGGTCGCGAACAGCACGAGGAACGGGACGAGGCGGGAAAACACCGATTGCGGCGTCGCCAGGAGCAGCACCGCGCCCGCGGCGCCGCCGGCCAGGCTGATCGCCACCAGCGCCGGAAAGGAGAGCGAGGCGGCGCCGGCCACGCGATGGCGTCCGGCGAACCCGGTCGTGAGCTGCCCCGGAAACAGCGCGACGGTGGAGGTGATGTTGGCCGCGCGCGGCCCCAGGCCCGCGAGCAGCAGCGCCGGAAACGTCAGGAACGAGCCGCCCCCCGCCAGCGCATTCTGGATCCCCGCCAGGAAACCGGCGAGGGCAAGCAGGAGAAGCACCTAAAGGAGACGGGGTCTGGGGCCTTCCGGCCGCAGCGGGATCGCGGCGCGGGCGCCACTGGTCCGAGCCTGCGCCGCGATGGCGCGGGCGCCATTGGTCCGAGCCTGCGCCGCAATGGCGCAGGCGCCATTGGTCCGAGCCTGCGCCGCGATGGGGCAAAGCCCCTGCCCGCCGGAGGCGCGCCGCACGCTAATGACGCCGCATATCGCCGTAGGGGCTATCGAGCGAAAAAGCCGGGATCGCCACGTCGAACGCCTCGCCCGAGGCGGTGGCCACCATGTGGTAGGTGCCGACCATGAAGCCCGAGGGCTGCTCCAGCGGCGTGCCGGACGTGTATTCGAACGCTTCGCCGGGCTCGAGGATCGGCTGCTCGCCCACCACCCCCTCGCCATGCACGCGCTGGGTGCGGCCGGTCGCGTCGGTGATGTGCCAGGTGCGGCGCAGCAACTGCACGGTCTCGCCGCCATGATTTTCGATCGCGACCCGGTAGGCCCAGACGAAACGGCTCTCGTCGGGGTCGGACTGGTCGTCGAGATAGACCGCCCGCACCCGCACCCGGATGCGCCTGGTCTCGGCCTCGAATTCGGGCGGCGCCTCCATCATTCGGCGGCCTGCTTGGGCTCGGCGGCGGCTTCCAGCGCGCGGCCGAGATCGGCCGTCAGATCCCGCATATCCTCAAGACCCACTGAAAGCCGCACCACCCCGTCTCCGATGCCGAGCCGGGCGCGTTCGCCCGCCCCGATCCGCATATGGGTGGTCGTGGCGGGGTGCGTCACCATCGAGCGGGCATCGCCGAGATTGTTGGAGATCACGATCAGCCGCAGCGCGTCGAGAAAGCGGAACGACGCGGCTTTCCCGCCCCAGAGCTCGAACGTGACGAGCGTGCCGCCGGCGCTCATCTGGCGCATCGCGAGCGCATGTTGCGGGTGGTCGGAGCGCGACGGATACCAGACCCGGGCGACCGCCGGGTGGGCGGCCAGGAAGTCGGCGATTTCCGCCGCCCGGCGGCAGGCGGCCTCGACCCGCACGCCCATGGTCTCGAGCCCCTTGAGCAGCACCCAGGCATTGAAGGGCGAGAGCGTGGGGCCGGTGTTGCGGAGATAGGGCTGCAGCTCCTCCTCGACCCAGGTGCGTTCGCCGAGCACCGCACCGCCGAGCACGCGGCCCTGGCCGTCCATGTGCTTGGTGGCCGAGTAGACCACCACATCGGCGCCGAGTTCGAGCGGACGCTGCAGAAGCGGCGTCGCGAAGACGTTGTCGACGATGACGATGGCGCCGGCCTGGTGGGCGAGCGCCGAGACGAGCCCGAGATCGACGATTTCGAGCATCGGGTTCGACGGCGTCTCCAGCAGCACGACCCGGGTCGGGCGCGAGAGCGCGCGTTGCCAGCCGGCCTGGTCGCCCGCGTCGACGAATTCGTGGCTGATGCCGAGCCGGGGCAGCAGCGTGGAGACGATCCAGTGGCAGGAGCCGAACAGCGCGCGGCTGGCCACCACGTGATCGCCGGCCCGCAAATGGCAGAGCATGGAGGCATGCACCGCCGCCATGCCGGTCGCGGTGGCGCGGCAGGCCTCCGCGCCCTCGATACGGGCCAGCCGGCGCTCCAAGGCCGTGACCGTCGGGTTGCCGAAGCGCGTGTATTGATAATGGTCCTCGGTGCCGACGAAGGTGGCTTCGGCCTGGGCCGCGCTGTCATAGACGAAGCCCGAGGTGGGGAAGATGGCCTCGCTGGTCTCGCCGTAGGGCGTGCGCTCGACGCCGCCATGCAGGAGCTCGGTTCCCGGATGAAGGTAAGGGGGCTGGGCCATGAAACGGCGATTACTCCACCGGTGCGCGGAGGCCAATTGCCGGGCCCGGGAGCGCTTCCTATAGTCCGGTCGCCCGGGCGGGTGTAGTTCAATGGTAGAACGGCAGCTTCCCAAGCTGCATACGAGGGTTCGATTCCCTTCACCCGCTCCAGCCATCTCTCTCCGCGAGACGCGCCGCGAGCGACAGAAACTCGGCGACCGAGAGCGTCTCGGCGCGGCGCGCGGGATCGATGCTGCAGGACGCGAGCAGGGTTTCGCCGTCGAGCGGGCGCAGCGCGCCGCGCAGCATCTTGCGGCGCTGCCCGAAGGCCGCCGCCGTCAGACGTTCGAGCGCCGCGAGCTGGGGCCTGGGCGGCTGTTCTTTCCGCGGAACAAGACCGATCACGGCGGAGATGACCTGCGGCGGCGGCCAGAAGGCCTCGCGCGGGACGCGCATGCGGATGCCGACGGCGCAGGTGGCCTGGGCGAGCACGGAGAGGCGTCCGTAGGCCGGTGTGCCGGGAGCGGCGCAGATCCGTTCGGCGACTTCGAGCTGGAACATCAGCGTCAGCCGTTCCCAGCTTTGCGCCTGTTGCAGCCAGCGAACGAGCAGCGGCGAGCCGACATTGTAGGGCAGGTTGGCGACCACCTGGCGCGGCGCCGGCAACAGCGACGCGGTGTCGAGCGCCAGCGCGTCGGCTTCGATCAGCCGGAGCCGGCCGGGGTGGAAGGTTTCGAGTTCGCGGATGGCGGCGCAGGCGCGGGGATCGATTTCGATCGCGGTGATCGAGGCCGCGTTGGTCGCCAGCAGCGCGCGGGTGAGCCCGCCGGGGCCTGGGCCGACTTCGAGCACGTGCAGGCCTGAGAGATCGCCCGCCTGCCGCGCGATCTTCGCGACGAGATTCTCGTCGAGCAGAAAATGCTGCCCCAGACTCCGCTTTGCGTGGAGCCCGTGTTTTTCGATGGTCTCGCGAAGTGAAGGGGTCGGGGGCCTTTCGGCCCCAGCGAAGGGGTGCAGGGGAGGCAGAGCCTCCCCTGCTGATCCTGCGTTCACAGAATGAACCGGCTAAGGTCACCTTTGCGCGCCAGCGGCGCCACGCGCTCGTTCACGTAGGCTGCATCCACGCGGATCGTCTCGCCCACCCGGTCGCTCGCCGAGAAGCTGATATCCTCGAGCAATTTCTCGAGCACGGTCGCCAGCCGCCGGGCGCCGATATTCTCGACGCGGTCGTTGATGTCGGATGCGAGTTCCGCCAGCGCGTCGATCGCGTCGTCGGTGAAGTCGAGCGTCACGCTCTCGGTCGAGAGCAGCGCGGCGTATTGTTTCAGGAGCGAATGTTCCGGCTCGGTGAGGATCCGCCGCAGGTCGGCGCGCGAGAGCGGTGCCAGCTCCACGCGGATCGGCAGCCGGCCCTGCAATTCCGGCAGCAGGTCGGCAGGTTTGGCGATATGGAACGCGCCGGACGCGATGAACAGGATATGGTCGGTCCGCACCGGCCCGTATTTGGTGGAGACGGTGGTGCCTTCGATGAGCGGCAGCAGGTCGCGCTGCACGCCTTCGCGGCTCACGTCGCCGCCGCGGATCACGCCCTCACTCGCGCGCGCCACCTTGTCGATCTCGTCGAGGAAGACGATGCCATTTTCTTCCGCATGCGACACGGCCTCGCGGGTGAGGCGCTCATTATCCACGAGCTTGTCGGCTTCCTCGCGTTGCAGCAGCGGGCGCGCGGCCGACACTTTGAGACGCTTGGTCTGCTGCCGGCCGCCCATCATGCCGCGCATCATCTCGCCGAGATTGATCATCTGGCCCGAGGGCATGCCGGGAATGTCGATCGCGCCGAGCGCGCTCGCACTCTCGGTGAGCGCGACCTCCACTTCCTTGTCCTCGAGCTCGCCGTCGCGCAGCATGCGGCGGAACTTGTTCTTGGTCTCGGAACTCGCGGTGGCGCCGACCAGCGCATCGACGAGCCGTTCCTCGGCGGCACCCTCGGCGCGCGCCTGCACCTCGCGGCGGCTCGCCTCGCGCATCATGTTCAGCGACACCTCGACCAGATCGCGCACGATCGAATCGACGTCGCGCCCGACATAGCCGACTTCGGTGAATTTCGTCGCTTCCACCTTGAGGAACGGCGCCTGCGCGAGCTTGGCGAGCCGGCGCGCGATCTCGGTCTTGCCGCAGCCGGTGGGGCCGATCATCAGGATGTTCTTCGGCACCACCTCCTCGCGCATGCCGTCGGGCAATTGCGCGCGGCGCCAGCGGTTGCGCAGCGCGATCGCGACCGCGCGCTTGGCGTCGTTCTGGCCGACGATGAAGCGGTCGAGTTCGGCGACGATCTCGCGCGGATTGAGGTCGCCGCCGGCGGTCGCGATCCTGGGCGGGGTCGCATCCATCAGAGCGTCTCCACGATGATCGAGCGGTTGGTATAGACGCAGATATCGGCGGCGATTTCGAGCGAACGCCGCGCGATCTGCTCGGCGGTCTGTCCCGGCGCGCCCATCAGCGCCCGCGCGGCGGCGAGCGCGTAATTGCCGCCCGAGCCGATCGCGATCACGCCATCCTCGGGTTCGAGCACGTCGCCATTGCCGGTCAGCGTGAAGCTGCGCTCGCGGTCGGCGACCGCCATCATGGCCTCGAGCCGGCGCAAATAGCGGTCCATCCGCCAGTCCTTGGCGAGCTCGACGCAGGCGCGTTCGAGCTGGTTGGGGAAACGCTCGAGCTTGGCTTCGAGCCGCTCCAGCAGCGTGAAGGCGTCGGCCGTGGCCCCGGCGAAGCCAGTGATGACGCTGCCGTCCGCGCCGATGCGCCGGACCTTGCGGGCGTTCCCCTTGATGATGGTCTGGCCGAGCGTGACCTGGCCGTCGCCGGCCATGGCGACATGACCCTCATGGCGGACGCAGAGGATGGTGGTGCCGTGCCAGCCGATCGGGTCTGGCTGAGGGGTCTGTTGCATGACCGCGCTAGGTGGTGCGGCCGGAGGCGTCGTGCCAGTGGCAGGGTCGGTCGGGGCGCGGTGCCCCCTGAAGCGCGGAGCCCGCGATGGCGCGCCCGCTTAAGGCCGAAAGGCCCCGGAGCCCCCCATTGAAGCGATCGGGAGGGGTTACCGCACGGCGGACGTGGCGGCCTGGGCAGCGGCATTTGGCGCGGGTCCCGGCGCGAGCGCCAGGAGGGAAAGGGCGGCGATGGTCCCGATCAGCCAGTATTTCATGCGACAGACTCCGTAGGGCTCTGCTGCGCCGCAGCACGGCACCCACCAGCAACGCAGCAAGCGCCGTGCCGGTCAAGTTCAGGCATCCGCCAGACTGTAACCAACCGTCGCTTCTTGTCTCAGCACCTCGCCCGCGAGGTAGAGGCTCCCGCAGATCAGCACCCGCCCGGGTGGCAGCTTCGCGATCTCCCGCAACGCGGCGCGGACCGTGGGACCGGGCCTGGCCTGGCCCGCCGCCGCTTCCCGAAGCGCGTCCAGGCTCATGGCGCCGTGCTGGCCCGGCTCGGCGACCGCCCAGACGCTGGACGCGAAGGGCAGCAAGGGGGCCAGGAAAGCCTGGGCGTGCTTGCCCTGCTTCATGCCGACGACGAGATGCAGCGGCCGGTCCCGCCAGGCTTCCAGCATGCCGGCCAGGGCGATCCCCGCGCCTTCGTTATGGCCACCGTCGAGCCACAGCTCTGCCTCCGGCGGGAGCAGTGCTGCCAGATTTCCATGCAGCCGCTGCAACCGGGCGGGCCAGGTGGCGCGGCCGATGCCGGCGAAGGCAGCGGCCGGAAGTGCGAGGCCGGAGGCGCGGAGCGACGCTATGGCGATGCCGGCATTCTCGATCTGGTGCGGTCCGGGCAGCGAGGGCGCCGGCAGGCGCAGGGAACCCGCGCCGTCGGTGAAGACCAGGCCATCGGGGCCGGGCTCGATGTCCCAGTCGAGGCCGCGGCAGAGCAGCGGCGCCCCGGTCTCGGCGGCGTGGTCCTGGAGCACGAGCATCGCTTCCGGGCGCTGGAAGCCGGTCGCCACCGGCCGGCCGGGCTTCATGATCCCGGCCTTCTCCCAAGCGATCTTGCCGAGCGTGTCGCCGAGGAATTCCTGGTGGTCGAACGAGATGGAGGTGATCCCGCAGGCAGCCGGCGCGGCGATCACGTTGGTGGCGTCGAACCTTCCGCCGAGCCCCACTTCGACGATGCAGAGCTCGGCCGGATGCCGCGCGAACAGGAGATAGCCGGCCGCGCTCAGCACCTCGAAGACGGTGATCGGCGCCCCCGCGTTCACCGCCTCGATCTCGAGCAGCGTGTCGGTGAGCTCGCGATCCGAGACCAGTTCGCCGGCGATGCGGAAGCGCTCGTTGACGCGGACGAGATGGGGCGAGGTGGTGACATGCACCCGCAGCCCGGCCGCCTCGGCGATCGCCCGCAGGAAGGCGCAGGTGGAGCCTTTGCCGTTGGTCCCGGCGACATGGATGACCGGCGGAAGCCGGCGCTCGGGATGGCCGAGTGCCGCGAGCAGGCGCTCGATGCGGCCGAGGCTGAGATCGATCAGCTTCGGATAGAGGCCATGCAGGCGCTGGATGATTTCGGCGGCCGGATGGTCCGCCTCGATGTCCGGCTTCGGCACCGCGCTCAAGCGGCGGTCTCCGGCAGGCGCGGTCAGGCCGCGACGCGGATCGGGCAATCCGCGTGGTTGGCGGGACAGAAGCGGCCGCCGGCGAAGCTGCAGAGGCCGGGACCCATGCCGCGCGCGGCCTGCACCAGATCGGCGAGCGCCGCGATGAAGCCCGGATCGTCGTTCTGCGCCGGCGCGCGGAAATAGCCTGGCACGCCCTGCTTCTCGGCGAGCTCGCGATATTCGACGTCGAGCTCGACCAGCGTCTCGCTATGTTCGGAGACGAAGGCGATCGGCACGACGAGCACCGCGACTTTGTCGTGCGCGGCCCGTTCGATCGCCTCCTCGGTCGAGGGATCAAGCCATTTCTGCGGGGTCGCGCGGGACTGGTAGCAGACCTGGTGGTCGAGGTCCGGCTCGCCCAGCGCTTCCACGACGCGGGCGACCGTCGACTCGACCTGGAACTGATAGGGGTCGCCCTCGCGCACGATCTTCTCCGGCAGGCCGTGCGCCGAGAACAGCACCCGGACCGGCGCCTTCGATTCCGCGCGCGCCGCATCGAGCGCCCGGCGCACGAGAGCCGCCGTGGCGGCGACATAGCCGCCATCGTCGCCCCAGCAGCACAGCGTCGTCACCGGCCGCGCCAGACCGGCGCGAGCCGCGGCGTCCCGCCAATCGTCGAGCGAGCTGCCCGAGGTGGTCGTGGAGAATTGCGGATAGAGCGGCAGCAGCACGATCTCGTCGGGATTCCAGGCGCGCACCGCACGGGCAGCCTCGAGCGCGAACGGATGCCAGTAGCGCATCGCAATGAAGCACTTGCCGTCCACGCCGCGCGCCGCGAGAGCCGCCTCGAGCGCGTCGGCCTGCGCCTGGGTGAGTTCGAGCAGCGGCGACTTGCCGCCGAGCAGCCGGTAATTCTCGCTCGCGGGCTTGACGCGGGCGCGGGCGATGATCTGGGCCAGCAAAGGCCGGATGAAGAACGGCACCCGCAGGATCGCGGGATCGCGGAACAGATTCAGCAGGAAGGGCTTGACCGCCTCCGGACTGTCGGGGCCGCCGAGATTGAACAGAACGACCGCGATGCGCGGCGCGCGGCGCACATCCTGTTTCATGTCGCCCGCAGCGTCTCGACCAGATCGGCCACGTGCTCGGGCGGCGTGTGCGGCAGGATGCCATGGCCGAGATTGAAGATGTGCGGGCGGCCGCGCAGCGAATCGCGGATCCGCAGCGCCTCGGCGCGCATCGCCTCGCCGCCGGCGATCACCGCGATCGGGTCGAGATTGCCCTGCACCGCGACGCCGTCCGGCAGCGAGGCCGCGATCGCCGCCGCGTCCACGCTGGTGTCGAGCGCCACCGCATCGACGCCGGTGCGCTCGGCGTAATCGGCCGCGAGCGTGCCGGCGAGACGCGGAAAGCCGATCACCGGCACGCCGGGATGACGCTGGTTCAGCGCATCGACGATGGCGGCGGTGGGCTCCATCACATGCAGCGCGAACTGGCTGGGCGGCAGAATGCCGGCCCAGGTGTCGAACAGCATGACGGTCTCGGCACCGGCTTCGATCTGGGCCGACAGATAGTCGATCGTCGCCTGCACCAGCACGGTGAGCAGCGAGGCGAAGAAATCGGGCGTCGCGTAGGCGAGCCGGCGGGTCTCGGCGAAATCGCGCGAACCGCCGCCCTCGACCATGTAGCAGGCGACCGTGAAGGGGCTGCCGGCGAAGCCGATCATGGTGGTGTGGTCGGGCAGCGAGGCGCGGGTGCGGCGCACGGTTTCCATGACCGGCGCGGTGAGTGCCTCGGCGCGGGCCGGATCGAGCACGGCAAGCCCGCGGCTGTCGCGGATCGGGGTCATGACCGGCCCCTCGCCCTCGACGAACTCGAGCGACTGACCGAGCGCCCAGGGCAGGATCAGGATGTCGCTGAACAGGATCGCGCCATCCATGCCGAAGCGGCGCACCGGCTGCAGCGTGATCTCGGTGGCGAGATCGGGCGTGGTGCAGCGCGCGATGAAGCCGCCCGCCGTCTCCCGGATCGCCCGGTATTCCGGCAGGTAACGTCCGGCCTGGCGCATCAGCCAGATCGGCGGCGGCCAGACAGGCTCGCCGGCAAGCGCACGCAGCATCGGTTTGGCGTTCATGGCGGCATCCGCGCGGGGAATCACGGCGACGGCGCCGTTCGCCGCGTCCCCTGCCCTATCTTTCATAAGAGAGTCCAGAACCTGGGGTGTCTGTTGGAGCCTGTGAATCGAGGGGTACCCGGAACCCGCCCGCTGATCCGCAATCTGTCCACATTCGCCGATCTGTCCAGAGCCCTGATCGCATGGCTTTTTCCGGGCTTGTCCCGAAATCCCGGCCGACCCCTCCGATCGATCCACCGCGCGCGGACCTTGTGCGGTTTGTCCCCGGTTTGCGCCGCCGCCGGGAAGGCGCATCCTGGCGTCGCCACTTATCCCCGTTATCCTCGCCTTTCATGAACCCGGCCCGCATCAACCTTCACCTCGTCTCCGATGCGACCGGCGAGACGCTGAACTCGATCGTGCGCGCGACGGTGGCGCAGTTCGAGCCGGTGCATGTGGTGTACCATCGCTGGAGCCTGATCCGGACGCGGTTCCAGCTGCACCGGGTGCTCGAGGGCATCGAGGCCGATCCGGGCCCGGTGCTCTCGACGGTGGTGGACCGGGCGCTGCGCGGCGATCTCGAGGAGGCCTGCCAGCGGCTCGGCCTGCCGGTGGTGAACGTGCTCGATCCGGTGATGGCGCTGCTGCAGGAGCAGATCGGCGAGCAGGCGGCGGCCCGGCCGGGCCGCCAATACAAGCTCGACGCCGATTATTTCCGGCGGATCGACGCCATCCATTTCGTGCTCGCGCATGACGACGGACAGGCCCAGTCCGGGATCGCCGAGGCCGACGTGATCCTGGTGGGCGTCTCGCGCAGCTCCAAGACGCCGACCAGCTTCTATCTGGCCAATCGCGGCATCAAGGCGGCGAACGTGCCGCTGGTGCCGGGCCTGCCGGACCCGCCGGGCCTCGACGATCCGCGCTGCCCGGTGGTGGGGCTGACGCTCGACGCGGAATCGCTGATCGAGATCCGCCGCCACCGGCTCAAGCTCATCGCCCAGGGTCACAGCGCGGGGGTTCTGCGTCAGGAGAGCGCCGACTATGTCGATCTCGACTCGGTCAAGGCGGAGCTGCTGTGGGCGCGGCGGCTCTGCACCCGGCGCGGCTGGCCGGTGGTGGACGTGACGCGCCGCTCGATCGAGGAGACGGCCGCGACGGTTCTGCAATTGATGCAGGCCTGGCATCTGCGGCGCGAGCGCGAGATCCGGCCCGCCTGAGCCGGGCTCACGCAGCCATGGCTTGTAAATCCTGCGCGGCCCCTGCCACACAGTCGTCATGCTGGCACGCAGCCCGGCCCAACTCGCCGTCACGCCGCCGCGGAGCCACGCCCCCCGCCTGCTCGTCGATTTGTCGCATGCGGCCGACGGCTATGTCGGCGTCGCCCAGGATCTGCGGCTGAATTTCGGCCTGCTGTGCGGCCTGCCCGATATCGAGGTCGCCGGCCTGCTGATGCCGACCGGCCGGCACGATCTGCCGATCCTGCGCCGCCGCCATCCCGACGAGGCCGCGCTCACCGCCGCGGTGCTTCATTGCATGGAGCGCAACTGGTCGGGTCCGGCGCGCCGGCCCTTCCCCCTCTCGCTGCTCCAGCGGGCGCAGATGCTGCGGCAGATGGCGCGCCCGGGCCACGCCGTCCTGCGCGTCGCCGATACCGGCCAGCAGAATGCGATCTGGCGCGTGCTGTTCGCCAAAACCCTGGAACCCGCCGACCGGGCCCTGGTGCTGTCGCGGCCCTATTACGCGACCGATCTGGCGGTCAGCTCGATCATCGATCGCGTCGCCCATTTCCCGGTCGCGTATCCCAAGACACTGGCCGCGCGCGGCTTCGACGCGGTGCTGTTCTGCATGCCGCGGCCGGTGCGGCTGCCGCCCGGCGTCCGGCAGATCGTGCGTTTCCACGACGCGGTGCCGGTGACCGACACCGACACGGTGAACGGCTGGAAGCTCGGGCTCGCCCATTCGCGGCTGGTGCGCCACTGCGCGCCAGACGCGGTCTTCGTGTGCAATTCGCCGCAGAGCCTCGAGCAGCTCGTGGCGCTCGATCCGCGGCGCGCGGAACGGGCCGTGGTGATCCCCTGCGCCCTGCCGCCGTCCTTTGCCCCGGGGACTGGGCTCGATCGGGCGGGGCTCGATCCCGCTTCCATCGCCGCGCGGCACGCGACCTTCCGGGCCCTAGGCCGCGACGGCGCGCCGGAAGGCTGGACGCCGCCGGAGACCGGCTTCCGCTATGTGCTGTCGGTCTCCACGCTGGAACCGCGCAAGAATTTCCCCGGGCTGATCCGCGCCTGGGAGAGGGCGGCGGCGCGTTCGGCGGCCCCGCTCCGGCTCGTCATCGTGGGCAGCGCCGGCTGGCGCGAGACGACCGTGCTCGACGAGATGCGGCCGGGTGTCGCGAGCGGACGAGTTCTGCATCTGCAGAACCTGCCGCCGGAGGAATTGCAGGCGATGATGCGGGGCGCGGCGTGTTTCGCGTTTCCGTCGTTCAACGAGGGTTTCGGGTTTTCGCCGCTCGAGGCGCTGCGCGCCGGCAGGATCTGTGTGGTCTCCGACATTCCCGTGTTTCGCTGGATTTTCGGCGACAGCGTGCTCTACGTCGATCCTTACGACAGCGAGAGCATCGCGCGCGGCATCGAGCGGGCGACCGGGGCGGAGAGTGCGGCGCTCGACGCCCAGTTCGGCGCGCGGCGCGAGGCGGTGCTGGCGCGGTTCCGGCCCGAGACGGTGCGCGCGGCGTGGGCGGCGATGCTGAAGGATGTTCTTTTTTGAAAAAAAGAACCAAAAAACTCTCTCGCATTCGAACGTCGCCGCAACAAACCCCGTCCTGATGCGAAGAAGTCTTTTTGGTTCTTTTTCTTCAGAAAAAGAACATTCTCACTTCCTGAACCCCGGCAAAGCGAACCCAAGCAGCCCGAGCGCCGGCAGGAACGAGCAGACCACATAGACCGTGCGCACGCTCGTCGCGTCCGCGAGCTGGCCGAGCAGGGCGGCGCCGATGCCGCCGGCGCCGAACGCGACGCCGAACATGAGCCCGGACACCGTGCCGATCCGTCCCGGCAGCAGGTCCTGCGCATAGACCACGATCGCCGGGAAGGCGCTGGCGAGCAGCAGCCCGATCGGGATGGTGAGCGCGACCGTCGCGGCGAAGCCGACATGCGGCAGCAGCAGCGTGAAGGGCAGCACGCCGAGGATCGAGCCCAGGATCACCCGTTTGCGGCCGATCGCATCGCCCACCCGGCCGCCGGCGATGGTGCCGATCGCGACCGAGCCCAGGAACACGAAGAGACAGAGTTCCGCGGTCCTGACCGGCACGTGGAAGCGCGAGATCAGATAGAAAGTGTAATAATTGCTCATGCTCGCGAGATAGAAGAATTTGCTGAGCATCAGCATGACTAGGATGGTCATCGCGAGGCCGATATGGCGGCGGCTGTGGGGAGCGGTTTCGTGATGCGCGACGGGGTGGGCGTATTGGCGGTACCATAGGCTGACGCCGGCGAGCACCAGGATCGCGAGCAGGGCGAGGAGCGCGAACCAGCCGATCGAGGCCTGTCCGTCCGCGGCGACGACGAAGGCGGCGGCCAGCGGGCCGAGCGCCGCGCCGGCATTGCCGCCGACCTGGAAGAGCGCCTGCGCGAAGCCGGGCCGGCCGCGGGCCGCGAGCCGCGCCACCCGCGAGCTCTCGGGATGGAAGACCGACGAGCCGACCCCGACCAGGGCGACCGCGAACAGCAGGGCGGCATAGCTATTCGCGGTGCTCACGAGCAGAATGCCGAGCAGCGTGGAGCCCATGCCGAGCGGTAGCGAGAAAGGCATCGGCCGCCGGTCGGTGACGTGGCCGATCACCGGCTGGAGCGCGCTGGCGGTGAGGGTGTTGACGAGCGTGATGGCGCCGACCTGGCCGAAACTGAGGCCGAACCGGGTTTTCAGCACCGGATAGACCGCCGGGAGCAGGGATTGCAGCAGGTCGTTCAGCAAATGGCTGAAGCTGATCGCGCAGAGAATGGCGAAGGCGGCGCCCGCCCCGGTCTGCCGCTCCGCCGTGATCGACTGACCCATTCGCATCCCCGCATGCTGCGCTGCCGCGGAGGTCGGCTGATCGGCCGGTGGGGTCAATAGGTGCGCGAAACGGAAGCGGTTCATGCCAGGGTTGCGCGCCGGCCCGCCGCACGCGAGTTTTGCCCCGGTCGCGGGTGGAGGAAGCGATGGCGAACGATTGGGCGCGCAAGGTGGGGCAGATGCTGCGCAATGTGCGGCCTGGCCTCGGCGCGCTCGCGACCAGCCGGATCGGCCTGCCCTCGCGCGGCATGACCATCACCAGCCCGGCCTTCGAGGATGGGGGCACGATGCCGGACCGCTACACCCAGGACGGCGAGAGCCTGTTCCCGCCGCTGCGCTGGGAGGGGGTGCCGGCCGAGGCGCGTTCGCTGGCGCTGCTGGTCGAGGATGCGGACGCGCCGTTTCCGCGGCCGCTCGTGCACGCGGTGCTGCACTCGATCCCGCCGACCTTGTCGGGCATCCCCGAAGGCGGTGTCGCGATCCGCCAGCTCCGTCCCTCGCCGCTCGGCTTCAAGGCGGGGCGCAATTCGGTGGCGCGGCCGGGCTGGATGGCGCCCTCGCCGATCCCTGGCCACGGTCCGCACCGCTACGCGTTCCAGCTGCTGGCGCTCGATACGATGCCGAGTTTTTCGAGCCCGCCGGGTCGCGGCCAGTTCCTGCGCGCGATGCGCGCCCATCTGCTCGCGGCGGCGCGGCTGGTGGGGGTCTATCAGCGGCCCTGAGCGTCGATCCGGGCGAGCAGGGCGGCGAGATCGACGGCCTCCACGAGACCGCCCGGAGGATCGGCGAAACCGTCGGCGGTGGCGGCCTCGAGCGCCGCGAGGAAGCCGCGCGCCCAGCCCTGTTCATTACAGATGAAGATCGGTTTGTCGTGCAGCCGGAGCTGCCGCCAGGTGATCATCTCGATCGTCTCGTCGAGCGTGCCGATGCCGCCAGGCAGTGCGACGAACAGATCGGCGAGCGCGAAGATGCGCTCCTTCCGCTCGTGCATCGAACGCGTGACGATGAGCTCGCTCAGCCCGGCATGGGCGACCTCGGCCGTTTGCAGGAATTCCGGGATCACGCCGATCACCTGCCCGCCCGCGTCGAGCGCCGCGTCGGCCAGCACGCCCATGAGGCCGCGGCTGCCGCCGCCATAGATCAGACGGTGTCCGCGGCGCGCGAGCGTGCGGCCGAGCGTCGCGGCGAGGGACGCGTGACGTTCGTCGTGGCCGAGACGCGACCCGCAGAAAACCGCAACGGATGCTCGTCCCGGTGGTGTCACGACTTGCCCCTCGGCGCCCGACGTGCTTGTGACGGCGCCGGGCGGATAAGGCAACGCGCCGCCGCCGCCGGAAAAGGGGGATCTTCGATGCGGCGTACCGGCTTTTTGTTTCTTCTGCCTCTGGCCTGGGCGGGGCTCGCGCATGCGCAGACCGTGGCGATGCCGGCGAGCGCGGTGATCGCCGCGCGGCAGAGCGCCTTCGCGCTCTCGGCTGGCACCTTCGCTGGCATGAAGGCGGCGATCGCGCACCATGACCATGTGAAGGCCTGGGCCGACGCGGCCGGGAGTCTCGAGGAATGGGCCGGGCTCATCCCCTCGATGTTCCCGGACGGAACGCAGACCGGTCACGACACCAAAGCGAAGCCGGCGATCTGGACCGACCGCGCGGGGTTCGAGAAGCGCGCGCGGGCCTATGGCGAGGCGGCGCGGGCGCTCGAGACGGCGGCGCGCAACGACGATTTCCCGGCCTTCGTCGCCGCCTTCAAGCAGACCGCGGCGGCCTGCGGCGCGTGCCATAAAGCCTACCGCGAGAAGGAGTAGCCCCGCCGCTCCGGGCCGCTCCGGGGGGGCTTAGGGCGGCTGCATTGCGCTTGGACGGCCGATTGATATTGTGGCAGCCCAACCGCTTGCCGGATTCGCGCCGGCTCCCCCGGGGATGACGACCCATGAAACTGAAGGCCGACCGCGCCACGTTGCTTCGGGCGCTGGGCCACATCCAGAGCGTGGCCGAGAAACGGAACACGATCCCGATCCTGGCCAACGTGCTGATCGCGGTGAAGGACGGACGGCTTTCGTTCACGGCCACCGACATGGAAATCGCCATCGTCGAGGAAGTGGCGGCCAGCACCAGCCGCAATGGCGCGGCCACCGCGCCGGCGGCGACGCTCTACGAAATCGTCCGCAAGCTGCCGGAGACCGCCGAGATCGAGTTCGATCATCCCGGCGGCGACGCGCCGCTGGGCTTACGCGCCGGGCGCTTCAACACCAGCCTCGTGGTGCAGCCGGTCGAGGATTTTCCGAGCATGACGGCGGGCTCGCTGCCGCACCGCTTCCATCTGCCGGCACTGGTGCTGCGCGGCCTGATCGACCGCACCCGTTTCGCGATCAGCACGGAAGAGACGCGCTATTACCTCAACGGCATCTATCTGCACCGCGCCGAATCGGACGGGCATCCGGTGCTGCGGGCGGTCGCGACCGACGGGCACCGGCTCGCGCGCGTCGAGGAGCCGCTGCCGGAAGGGGCGAGCGCGATGCCGGGCGTCATCGTGCCCCGCAAGACCGTCAACGAGCTGCGGCGGCTGCTCGAGGATGAGAGCGGCAGCGTCGAGGTCGCGCTGTCCGACACGAAAATCCAGTTCACGGTGGGACCGATCACGCTGACCAGCAAGCTGATCGATGGTACGTTCCCGGAATATGAGCGCGTGATCCCGAGCGGGAACGACAAGGTGCTGCGGGTCGGCAAGAAGGATTTCGCCGACGCGGTGGCGCGCGTCGCGGCCATCAGCAGCGAGCGCTCGCGGCCCGTCAAGCTCAGCCTGCAGAAGGATCTGCTGACGCTCTCGGCGGCCAGCGCCGAGCAGGGCAGCGCCGTCGAGGAACTCGACAGGGACCATGTGGAATATGCGGCAGGCCCGCTCGAGATCGGCTTCCAGGCACGGTATCTGAACGACATCACCGACCAGATCACCGAAAACGTGGAATTCTGTTTTTCGGACGGATCGGCGCCGACCGTGGTGCGCGACGCGGGCGATCAGTCGGCGCTCTACGTGCTCATGCCGATGCGGGTCTGATAGCTCTCGCAACGGAGAGCCGCTCGTGATGGGGTCTGGGGCCTTTCGGCCCCAGCGGGCTTGCTGCTGGCCGCCACTGGTTCGAGCATCCGTGGCGAGGGGACAAAGCCCCTGCCTGCCGGGGGCAATCTTTACAAACCGTTAAAACATCCCGCTCTCAGACCCGCGCGCGCTTTTGCAGAAACGCGTCGATGCCCTCGGCCGCGTCCGCGGTCATCAGATTGTCGGCCATCACCTCGCTCGCGAACGCATAAGCCTCGGCCAGAGGCATCTCCGTCTGGCGCAGAAAAGCCTGTTTGCCGAGTGCCAGGATTCGGGGACTGCGCGTGGCCAGCGCGCCGGCGAGCCGGTCGACCGCCTCGTCGAGTTCCGCAGGCGGCACGATTTCATGGACGAGCCCGATCGCGTGCGCGCGCTCGGCATCGATCGGCTCGCCGGTCAGCAGCATGCCGAGCGCGGCCTGGCGGCCGATCGCGCGGCTCAGCGCGACGGCGGGGGTGGTGCAGAAGAGGCCGATGCGCACGCCGGGCGTGGCGAAGCGCGCGTCGCTGGCGGCCACCGCCAGATCGCAGCTCGCGGCGAGCTGGCAGCCGGCCGCGGTGGCGATGCCGTGCACGCGGGCGATGACCGGTTTGGGCAGATTGACGATCTGCTGCATGAGGGCGGCGCATTGCTGGAACAGCGCAGCGGCGGCCGCGCGATCGTTTTGTGCCCGTAATTCCCGCAGGTCGTGGCCGGCGCAGAAGGCGGGGCCCGCGCCGGCGATGACGACGACGCGGATGGCGGGATCGGCGGCGGCGGTCTCGAGGCCGTCGGCGAGGGCCCGCATCATGGCGGCGGACAGCGCGTTGCGAGTTTCGGGGCGGTTCAGGGTCAGGCGCAGGATGGCGCCGGCGAGGTGAGCGTCGAGCATGCACGTGCCTCCAGCGGCGGGGTTTTTCTATGCCGGGAGGGTGCGGCTTTGCTATCGGGAGACGGACATGACGGAGACCGGCTGATTTGGCCTCGCTGAGCCTTCCCTTCTGGCTGCTGATGCTGACCGTGCTGCTGCTCGCGCGCAGCTCGCATTGGCTCGAACACAGCCTGCGGCGGCGGGAGGAACGCAGCCGCCTGCGCGCCGGCCTGATCGGCGAGATCAACACGCTCCGCATGATCTACCGGCTCAACGCCACCCAGGACATGGAGGCCGGGCATTGGCTCTCCGGCCGTCCCTATTTCCTGATGTTCCGGGGCTCGCTGGGCAAAAGCCTGCTGCTGACGGAGGCCGAAGTCAGCGCGCTGGCGCGCGCCCATGCCGCGTCGGAAGCCCTCGACGCGGCCGCTGCGCTCCATGCCAAGCGCCACCGCCAGGCCGGGGGCGCGGTCGCGCTCAACCTCGAGCGCCTTCTGCGCGCGGCGCGGCTGCGAGCCCGCATCGCCCAGGCGGTGCTGACCGCGGCGGCCGAGGCCGATGCGCGTCCGGCCTGGCCGATCCGGGCCTGGGCGCGGCTGCGCCGCGTCTGGGTGCCCGACGCCGAGCCGGCCGCGCCGCCGCCGGGAGCCGAAATCCTGCGCCTGCCGCCTCCCCCGGAGCGCCGGCCCGCCGCCGGCGCTTGACCGCCCGCCGCCGGTCGGGCGAGGTGCGCGCGCCTTCCTCGCCGGAGCCTGCCGCTTGCTGACCAATTTCTTCTTCCAGCTGCTCTTCACGCTGCTGCGTCTCTACAGCTGGGCCATCATCATCGGCGCGGTGATCAGCACGCTGCTGGCGTTCAACGTGCTCGACAGCCGCAACCGGATCGTCTGGAGCATCGCCGACTTCCTGGCGCGCATCACGGACCCGGTGCTGCGGCCGATCCGCCGCGTGATCCCGCCTCTGGGGGGCGTGGATTTCAGCCCGCTGGTGGCGCTCGTGCTGGTGCAGATGGCGGTGGTCGTGCTGGCCTGGCTGCAAGCGGGCTATAACGGGGTCTGGCAGCCGCTGTTCTGAGGCGGTTGCCGGGGCGGGGCGTGCCCGGTATATGCCGCGGCTCGGCCGGAGTGTAGCTCAGCCTGGTAGAGCACTGTGTTCGGGACGCAGGGGCCGGAGGTTCGAATCCTCTCACTCCGACCAAAATCGGCACCGGATCATTCCGGTCCGCCAGCCAATAATTGTAAGTAGAACACGTTGCCCGGCGCGGCAATTACGGGGAAACCCGGCGGCCGCCCCGGCTTTCCCTGCGCATGCCTCCCACAGGGAAAATGCCATGCGCGTGCTCGTGACGGGTGCCGGCGGCTTCATCGGCCGTCACCTGACGGCCTCGCTCGCCTCCGAGCCCGGACGAGACGTGGTGCCGACCACGCGGGACAGGCGGGACGGCACGCGGCGCCTCGACGTGCTCTGCCCGGCCGATTTCGCGCCCGCCCTCGCCGGCTGCGATGCAGTCGTGCATTGCGCGGTGGGCGGCGAGGCGGTGACGGTCCGCGGCACCCGCCTGCTTCTCGAGGCGGCGCGCCGGGCCGGCGTGGCGCGCCTCGTCCATCTCAGCACGATCTCCGTCTATGACGCCCCGGCCGGCGAGGTCGGCGAGGATGCCCCCGTGGTCGGACCGGCGACGGCCGGCTATCCGGGGTGGAAATCCGCCGCCGAACGGGACTGTATCGAGGCGAGCGGGATCGACATCGTCCGGCTGCGCCCGACCATCGTCTATGGCGCCGGAAGCCGCTGGTGGCTCGGGCAGTTCGCGCGCCGCATCCAATCCGGCCATTGGGGCACGTTCGGGACCGGGGCCGAGGGGATCTGCAACCTGGTGCATGTGAGCGACGTGGTGGAAGCGGTGCGCACCGCGCTCGACCACCCGGCCGCGCCCGGCGAAGCGTTCAACGTCAATGGTCCCGAGCCGATCCGCTGGAACGCCTGGTTCGAGCGTTTGGCGGCGGCGATCGGCGCGCCGCCCCTGCGCCCGCATGCCCCGTCCGCGCTGCGCCGGCGCGCGCTCGCGGCCCTGCCGCTTCGGCTGGTCGGCAAGGCGGCGCCGCGACTGGCCGAGCCCTGGCTGGTGGCGATGCCGGGCCGCAGCGAAGTCGGCCTGTTTGCGCAGACCGCCATCTTCTCGACCGACAAGGCGGGTCGCCGGCTCGGCTGGACGCCGCGCACCGGCGTCGATGCAGGGCTCGCGGCCTCGCTGGCCTGGCTGCGCGCCGAGGGCCTCGCCTCGCCTCAGCCCAGCTCGGCGATCGACAAAGCCTCCCTGCGGCCGCGCGACGCGCTGGCCGCGAGGTGATCGGCGAGCCGGATCGCCAGCGCCACGATCGTCAGGGTGGGGTTGGCATGGCCGCCGGTCGGAAACACCGAGCTGCCGGCGACATAGAGCCCTTCCACGCCATGCACCTGGCCATCCAGATCGACCACGCCGCGGGCCGGGTCGGCCGCCATGCGGGTGGTGCCGATATGGTGGGAGACATCGGCGAAATCGGGCGGTAGCGCGTCCCCCGCCCGCACCCAATCGGCAAGCGCGGGCACGGGGAGCCCGAGCGCGCTGAGCACCGGGCGGATGCGCTCGGCGGCGATGCGGAGCGTGCGGGGCTCGGCCGGGTCGATCCGCCAGTCGAGACGCGGGAGCGGGACGCCGTGCCGGTCGCAACGCTCGGCCAGCGTCACGCGGCTCTCGGGATCGGGGACCTGCTCGATCATGGCGTTGAGCTCGAGCCCGGCCAGCCGGCGCGGCACGGCGCCTGAGCCGCCGAGGCTGCTCCAGAGCCCGCGCGCGAGCAGGACCGGGTGGGCGGCGATCCGGGCGGCGTCGGCGAGCCCGGTGGACAGGCCCGAGGCGAGCCGTTTGAGCGCGCTCCACGGATCCTGCGGCGAGACGAGCTCGCTGAGCCAGAACGCGCCGTTGAGCAGCCCCTCCCGCGCCTGCAGCGCCGGGCTCAGGCGCCAGCCTTGAGAGAAGAGATGGGTGCCCTCGGGTCCGCGCACCAGCCGGGTCGCGAAATGCGGCGCGAGCCGCCCGGCGTCGCGCGGCCGGAACACCGCGATGCCGCCGCGCACATGATCCATCAGAAACCGCCCGACCAGGCCGCGCGCATTGCCCAGCCCCGCCGCGCAGACATCGCGGGAGGCGAGCAGCAGCCGCGCATTCTCGATGCCGCCGGCCGCGAGCACGACCAGCCGCGCGCGGATGCGGTGGCGGCGGCTCTCGGGCGTTGCCGCCTCGACGCCGGCGATCGCGCGGGCCTCGCGGTTGGGAATCAGTCGCGTGACGGTGGCATCGGTGACGATGCGCAGCTTGTGGCCCGAATCCGCGAGGAGCGCATCGCGGATCCGGACCGGTTCGGCGGGATGTCGCCCGCGGCTGAATTGCCAGAAACAGGGCAGGAAGAGCGCCGGATCGGGCCGCGTCGGCGGCGCGGGCAGGCCGGTATAGGCCCATAGATCGTCGGCATCCTCCCGGACCGGCGCGGCGAGACCGAGATACGGCCGGGCCCGCGCCAGAAAGGGCTTCAGCGTCTCGGGCCCGATGGGCCAGCCCGAGTGGCACACCCACGGGCGCGTTTCATGGTCGATGTCGTCGAGCGGGGTGCAGCGCCCGGTCCAGATCCGCGCCGTGCCGCCGAGCCCGCGGTTACGGATGATGGTCTGATCGAGGATTCGGGGGGCACCGACGGACTCGATCTCGTTGAGGGTCTCGGCGGCTGGGTCGTATTCGAGGCCGCCACTTTCGAGCAGGAGAATGTCGAGCCGATGGCCCGCGAGCTCCCGGGCGAGGGTGGCCCCGGCCGGGCCGGAGCCGATGATGCAGACATCGGCGGAGAGGTCAGCGGGGAGGTCGCGCAGGCTGGTGGGCATGCGCCAGCTACCCGCAGTCGGGCGTGGCAGGGGGCCAACTCTGCGCGAGGCCCGCTTGAGTTGAAGGGAGTGGACGCGTTCGCAAAATTGATTCGGTAACAGAACTGTCGTGACAGGGTTCCGTTATGCGGGAGCGCGTGTTGGTGGAGGCCTGCCTCCGGCGGCTCTCGATCCTGTATCAGCGGGCCACTTTGTCCGCCCGACTCGTCTTCGGCCCGGTGGAGGTTGCTCCAACCGGGCGGATGGGGAGATCGCTTTTCGGCGGATTGCTGTGACGAAACAAACCGCCGACGCGGCAGACGGACTCTACGCCGCCAGCCGGTCCGCGATCACCGGCAGTTCCGGCACCTCGCCGGCGGGGCCGAGCACCGCGAGCGTGGGCTGGGCCCGGAACATGCGGGTGGCCGCGCGGCGCACGTCGGCGAGCGTCACCGCGTCGAGCAGCGCCATCGTCTCCTCCATCCGCACCACGCGCCCATAGACCTGAAGCTGGCGGGCCAGCTGCTCGCAGCGGCTGCCGGTGCTCTCGAGCGACATCAGCAGGCCCGCTTTCACCTGCGTGCGGGCGCGGGCGAGTTCCGCTTCGGTGACGTCGTGCTGCACCCGCGCGAGTTCCTCGAGCGTGACCGGAATCAGTTCCGCCGCCTCGCTCTCGCCGGTGCCGGCATAGATGCCGAACAGGCCGCCATCCACATAGGGCGCGGCGAAGCTGTAGATCGAATAGACCAGCCCGCGCTTTTCCCGGATCTCCTGAAACAGGCGCGAGGACATGCCGCCGCCGAGCAGCGTCGAGAGCAGCAGGCCGGCATGGTAGTCGGGGTCGGTGTAGCTCATGCCGGGGAAGCCCAGCACGATGTGCACCTGGTCGAGATCGCGGGCCTCGCGGAATTCGTGGCCCTGATAGCGCGCCGGCGCCGGCGCCGGCGGCAGGGCCGCCGGCAGATCGGCAAAATGTTTCGCCACGAGATCCACCACGCGCCCATGTTCGAGCGCGCCGGTCGCGGCGACCACAATGTTGCCGGCCGCATAATGACCGCGCATGTAGCCGGCGATCTCACCGCGGGTCAGTCCGCCGACGATCGCCTCGGTGCCGAGCACCGGCCGCCCCATCGCCTGATGAGGGTAGGCGGCCTCCTGGAAATGATCAAAAATGATGTCGTCGGGCGTGTCGTTCGCCTGGCCGATCTCCTGCAGGATCACGCCGCGCTCGCGCTCGATCTCCTCGGGCGCGAAAGTGGAATGGGTGAGGATGTCGCCGATGATGTCCGCGCCGAGCGCCAGGTCGCCCTTCAGCATCTTCACGTAATAGGCGGTCTGTTCGCGCGCGGTGTAGGCGTTGATGTGGCCGCCGACATTCTCGACCGCCTCGGCGATCGCCGCGGCGGTCCGGCGCTCGGTGCCCTTGAAGGCCATGTGCTCGAGGAAATGGCTCACCCCGTTCTGCGCCGCCTCCTCATGCCGCGTGCCGCTCGCGACATAGGCGCCGAGCGAGACCGTCTCGACATGCGGCATGCGTTCGGTCGCGACCGTCAGCCCCGACGGCAGCACGGTCACTTCGATCGTTTCGGTCATCCGTTATTCCTCGAGGCGAATGCGAGAACCGCGCGCTGCACCTCCGCCAGATCGTTCGGCACGGCGCGGTAATCCTCCGGGCGGTCGTAGAGATCGGCGAGCGCCGGCGGCAGGGCGGGGCGTATCCCGATGGCGCGCTCGACCGCATCGGGGAATTTCGCCGGATGCGCGGTCGCCGCCACGATCATGGGGCGTGACGGGCTGGCCGCGGTCCGCGCCGCGGCCAGCGCCACCGCGGTGTGCGGATCGGCCACATAGCCGCTCGCGCGATGGACCCGGCGCATCTCCTCGATCGTCTCGGCATCGTCGATCCGGTGGCCGTGGAACAGCGAGGCCGCTTCCATCCAGGCGGGCTGCGGCACCGCCATGCGGCCGCCATGGGCGAAATCCGCCATGACGCGCGCGGTCGCCTCGGCATCGCGCCGCAGGAGCTCGAACAGCAGGCGCTCGAAATTGCTGCTGACGCCGATATCCATGCTCGGCGAGAGGCTCGGCTCGACCGGGCGCCGCGACATGTCGTTGGCGGCGAGGAAGCGCGCGAGGATGTCGTTGCGGTTGCTCGCGACCACCAGCCGGCCGACCGGCAGCCCCATGCGCCGCGCCGCCCAGGCGGCCAGCACATTGCCGAAATTGCCCGTGGGCACGGCGAAATCCACCGCGCGCCCGGGCGCGCCGAGCGCCATCGCGGCCGCGACGTAATAGGGAATCTGCGCGGCGATCCGCGCCCAGTTGATGGAATTCACCGCCGACAGGCGCAGCCGCTCGCGGAACGCAGCGTCGGCGAACATCGCTTTGACCAGCGCCTGGCAATCGTCGAAATCGCCCTCGACCGCGAGATTGAGCACGTTGGGCGCGCGCACCGTCGTCATCTGCCGGCGCTGCACCTCGCTCACCCGGCCGCGCGGATGCAGGATCGCGATCGCGATGCGCTCGCGCCCGCGGCAGGCCTCGATCGCCGCCGAGCCGGTATCGCCGCTGGTGGCGCCGACGATGGTGATGCGCTCGCCCCGCTCGGCCAGCACATGGTCGAACAGCCGGCCGAGCAGGCCGAGCGCCAGATCCTTGAAGGCGAGCGTCGGCCCATGGAACAGTTCGAGCACGAACAGGCCGGTATCGAGCTGCACGAGCGGCACGGTCGCGGGATGGGCGAACCCGGCATAGGAATCGGCGCAGAGCCGGGCGAGCGGCAGATCCTCCCCGGCGAAGGGCTCGATCACGCGGGCGGCGAGCGGCGCGTAGCGCAGGCCGGCAAGGGCCGGGAATTCGAGCTTCGGCCAGGCTTCGGGAACATAGAGCCCGCCATCCGGGGCAAGCCCGCCGAGCAGGACGCTCGCGAAATCCCCACCCGCGGCGCCGCGGGTGGAGCGGTAGCGCGCGGCGCCGGCCGCCGCCGGCAGGAGGCCGGGCGCGGTCAGCTCATCCAAGGGGATAGGGGAGCTTGAAGATGACATCCTCCGTCGTGACCTGCCGCTCCTCGAGGGTGAGCGAGAATCGTTCGCCGAGTGCCGCCAGCACCTCCTGCACCAGGCTTTCCGGCGCCGAGGCGCCCGCGGTGAGCCCGATCGTCCGCACGTCCGTGAGCAGCGACCAGTCGAGATTCTCGACCTTCGGCACCAGGACCGCGCGCGGCGCGCCGGCCCGCTCCGCGACCTCGCGCAGACGCTGGCTGTTGGAGGAGTTCGGGCTGCCGATGACGATCACGAGGTCGCAATCCCGGGCGAGCGCCTTGACCGCCGCCTGCCGGTTGGTGGTCGCGTAGCAGATATCCTCGCGGCGCGGGCCCTCGATATGGGGGAAGCGCTGGCGCAGCGCCTCGATGATGTCGGCCGTGTCGTCCACCGAGAGCGTGGTCTGGGTGATGAAGGCGAGCGGCCCGGCCGGCGCTTCCACGGTCGCGGCCTCCGCCTCGTTCTGCACCAGCGTGACGGTGCCGGGCGGCAGCTGGCCCATGGTGCCGACCACTTCCGGATGGCCGGCATGGCCGATCATCAGGATGTGCCGCCCGTCGGCGAAATGCCGCTCGGCCTCGCGATGCACCTTGCTGACCAGCGGGCAGGTCGCGTCGAGATAGAGCAGGTGGCGGCGGCGCGCTTCCTCGGGCACCGATTTCGGCACCCCGTGCGCCGAGAACACGACATGGCCGGCCTCCGGCACCTCGTCGAGCTCCTCGACGAAGATCGCGCCCTTGCGCTCGAGCGCCTCGACCACGGTGCGGTTATGGACGATCTCGTGGCGCACATAGACCGGCGCGCCGTAGCGGCGCAGCGCCTCTTCGACCACGCGGATCGCGCGGTCCACCCCGGCGCAGAAACCGCGTGGGGCGGCCAGGATCACGCGGAGCGCCGGCCGGCCAGCCAGCCCCGAGTCCGGGGCGTCGCTCGGGAAAATGTCGGGCATGGCCTCCGCCTTGGTTCACGTGTATGCCGCGCGCATCATGCCGGGCGGCGGGGGACCGTGCCAAGCTTGGCTTGCGCGGCCGAGAGGTGGCCCGAAAGGGATGAGGTTGCAATGCGTATCGTGATCCGGGCGGCAGCCCTCGCGGCGCTGGCGGGTCTGGCCGGTTGCGTCGCCGACCCCGAGGAGAAGGCGCCGCAATGCCCGCTCGCCTATCTGCGCCCCGACGCTGCGACGCTCACGCGCTATGATGGGCGCGGCACCGACATCACCGACCTCACGCTCACCGCGCGGCTGCTCGACATCAAGGGCGACTGCTCGGGCGTGCTCGGGGCGAAGACGCTCAAGGCGCGTGCGCATGCCGAGATGGTCATGACGCTGGGGCCCGCGGCGCCGAGCCGCACGGTGAGCGTGCCCTACAACGTGGCGGTGACCAGGCATGGGCAGCTCCTGGAGAAGAAGCAGCTGGTGGCGAATGTGACGTTTCCGCCGAACGTCGACACAGTCCAGGTGCGGGGCGACGAGGTGAATTTCCTGTTCCCGACGCCGGACGGCATGGGCGGTGCGAATTACACGATCTATTTCGTGTTCCAGCTGACGCCGGCGGAACTGGCGGCGAACCAGCGCGCGCTGGCCGCGGGCGCATCAGCGGGCGCACCAGGCGCGGGCGCGCCCTGAACGGCGGAGGGGCTCGGTCGCGCGTCTTGCCCCGCCGCCTGAGTGCCGGTCTTCGGGGTCGAGCCCGCCCGGGAATTCACCTCCGCTGGCCGGCCGGTCCAAGCCCCTGCCCGCCGGAGACGATCCGCACCCGGTGCCAGGCCGCTCCGCAATAGCCTTTGAAGTTCCACACATCCGCGGCCGAGGCCGGCTGCGTCTGCGCGGCACTGTCCCAGGCCCGAACCACCAGCTCGTGCTCCCCCTCGCCCGGCAGCTCGAGTTCGAGCTCCCAGAGCGCCCAGCCCCAGGGCGCCCCCGCCTCGTGCGCGAGCCTTGCCTGACGCCAATGCCGCCCGCCATCGGCCGAGACATCCACCCGCGCCACCTTGCGTCCGCTCGCCGTCGCATAACCGCGCACCGTCACGGGTCCCGGCCGCACCACCGCCCCTTCCGCCGGCATGCAGATCGCGGCGTTCAGCGGCATCGCGTCGATCGTCAGGCCCTCGCGCCAATCCGCGGAATCGCTGGTCTGCCCCGGCGGGAAAAGCTTGTAATCCCGCGCCTGCGGCTTCGCCTCGCTCGGCGCTGCCTGCACCGCAATCCGCCGGAGCCATTTGGCGCTCCGCACGCCGGCGAAACCCGGCACGATGGCGCGCAGGGGGAATCCGTGCTCGGGCGTGAGCGGCTCGCCGTTGATGCCGGTCGCCAGCAGCACTTCCGGCGCCAGCGCCTTGGCCATCGGGATCGAGACCTCATAACGGAAGCGCTCGCCGTCCACCTCGCACGCATCGGCGGCCGACAGCACCACGTGGCCGTCTTCGCCCTCCCACACGCCCGCCGCGCGCAGAACGTCCCCGAGCGCCACGCCGCTCCAGACCGCATTGCCGATCGCGCCGGCCGACCAAAGATCGCCGGTCACCGGACGCAGCCGGGCGAGGTCGCCGCGCCGGTTGCCCGCGCATTGCAGCACGGCGGTGACCGACCGGGCCGGAAAGCGCTCGCGCAGCGCCGCCATCGAAAGATCGAGCGGCCGCGCGACCCGTCCCTCGACACCGAGCCGGTGGGTGGCCTCGTCGAGTGCGGGAATCTCGCCGTGACAGCGCACATAGAGGTCCGTCTGGGGCGTCAGATAGGCAGCGCATAGCCGGCCGAGCGGCGGCTCCGAATTGAGCGGCTGCCGGGTGTGGACGATGCGCCCTTCGCTCGTCCCCGCCATCGCGACCATGCGCTACCTCCCGTTCCGGACCCTGTTCCAGAACGGGGCATTCCGGCCGGGTTGCACGGGGCCGGCTCAGTAGCGGAGCACATCTCCCGAGCGCACATACCCCGCGGCGCTCTGGCTGCGGACATAGAGCCAGGTCTGCACCCCCACCCGCTCGCGCCGCTCGATCACCAGCGGTTCGCCCATATTGAGGAAGGCGCGCACGTCGGCGTCGTCGTTGGGCTGAAGGCGCAGCGCCAGATCCTGCACGGCGGCCTGGCCGAGATGCTCGCCTGGGCGCAGGCGCAACGAGGCGGCGAGCCCGGGCGGCAGGGGCGCCGCCGCCACCGGCACGCGCGCCCCCGGCGCGCGGGGCGCGGCGGGATGCGGCCAGGCCGCGTAGATCAGGGCAGCCGCGGCCACCGCCAGCCCGCCGCCGGCGATCAGCCGGCTCCGCGCCTCCGCCCGCAGCGCCCGGCCCACGTCGAACGCGGCGCGCTGCAGCGCGATCTGCAGCTCGGTGGCGCGGGCGATCGCGGTGGCGGCCTCGACCTCCGCCTCCTGCCGGGCGGCGCGGGCGATCGCGAGTTCCCGCTCGAGCCCGAGTTCCCGCGCCCCCTGCGTGAAAGAGGCGCGCGGCCGGGGCGGCTCGCCGAGGCGTAGCGAGACGTCGGTGAGCGAGAGCCGGTGCTGCTTGAGGAACGCGATCAGTTTGAGCCGCGCGGTCTCGGCCTCGGCCGGCTGTCCCGAGCCGAGCATCGACAGAAGCTTCTGCAGCCGGCCCACGAAAGCCTGGTCGGCGAAAGGGTCCAGATCCGACACGCGGGTCTCTATGCCACCGTTTGCTCGAGCGGGATGCGCTTAGATCGATTCGTCACGATTGCCTCCGGCGGGCAGAGGCTCTGCCTCTCTTGCGTCCGGTGCTCGGACCGATGGCGCACCGGCCGCAAGCCGCTGGGGCCCGAAGGCCCCAGACCCCATTACTCTAGGAAGTCGCCGCCGCCCTCACACCGCGAGCCGCGTCAGCGCCGGTCCGAGCAGCGCGGCATCGCCGACCGCGATCACGTCCGCTTCATCGCCGATTTGGAGCCGCCGCCCCTGCCAGTCGGTGACGCGGCCGCCGGCGCCCTCGATCACCGGCACGAGCGCCGCCCAGTCCCACATCTTCAGGCCACGCTCCGCGACGATGTCGATCAGCCCGAGCGACAGCAGGCCGTATTGATAGGCGTCGCCGCCCCAGCTCGTGCGCTCGCAGCCCGCGGCGAGCCGCTGGAAGCGGGGCAGGGCGTCGCCCAGCAGCTCGGGCGAGGTGCAGGAAAGTTCGGCGCGCGCGAGGGTGGTGCAGCGGCGGGTGCCGGGCCTGCCACCGAGCGGGCCCTCGAAAAGCGTTTTTTGACCGGCGAGGCCGATCCAGCGTTCGCGCGTGACCGGCTGGTCGATCAGCCCGAGCACGGGCCTTCCTTCATGCAGCAGGGCGATCAGCGAGGTGAAAAGCGGGCGGCCGGTGAGAAAGGCCCGGGTGCCGTCGATCGGGTCGAGCACCCAAAGGAAATCCTGCCCGAGCTCGCTCGCTCCGCCTTCTTCGCCCAGGACGCCATGGTTCGGGAATGCCTCGCGCAGAACATGGCGCATGGCCTGTTCGGCGGCGCGGTCGGCCTCGGTGACCGGGCTTTCGTCGGCCTTGCGCTCGGCCCGGAGCGGGGTCCGGAACCGGGCGCGCAGGACCGCGGCCGCCGCCGCCGCCGCGACTTCGGCCGCGGCGATCAGCGGCGCGGGATCGGCAAAGCCGGGGATCATGCGGGGCGCCGGGTCGTCGGGGCGCCGGGCCACGCGATCAGTCGGTGGATTTGTCGTCCGGCGAGGGCAGCGGCAGCGGGTTGTGCGAGAGCGTGTGCAGGTAGTCGATCACGTCCGCCCGCTCCTTGTCGTTGTCGATGCCCGCGAAGCCCATCTTGGTGCCGGGGGCGTAGGCCTTCGGGTTGTCGAGCCATTCGTTGAGCGAGGCGTAGGTCCATTTCCCGGTATGGCTCTTGAGCGCCGAGGAATAGTCGAAACCGGGCATGCTGGCGCGGTCGCGGCCGACCACGCCGTAAAGGTCCGGGCCGACCTTGGTGCCCGCGCCTTCGACGAAATTGTGGCAGGCCGAGCAGAGCTTCTTGACGTCCGCCTCGCCCGCCTGCGGGTCGGCCTTGGCGAGGAGCGGGGCGATCGGCGGCAGGCTGGGCGGCGCGGCCGCGGCCTGGTTGCCCGAGGCCGGGGTTTCGCTCGGGGCGGGGACGCCCTGGATCACCACGGCCTGCTTGGCGAGCCGGTGCGGGTGAGAGGCGAAATCGGCGACGACGCCCAGACCGACATAGGCGATGCCGGCCGTCAGGACGGCCGCGAAGATCTTGTTGAACTCGATACTGTCCATGCGCGCTCCGGCCCCGTATCGGCGGACGCGGGTGCCGCGGTTGTCCGCGCCACGGGCCCGCGCCTATGTTGCCCGGCCCGATTTAGAGAACCCCTCGCGACCCGGCAACCGCCAAACCCCCCGTGAAACCGCTCATTCTGATTCCCTCCCGGCTGGCCGCGACCCGGCTGCCGCGCAAGCCGCTCGCCGAGATCGCCGGGCGCCCCATGATCCTGCACGTGCTCGCGCGCGCGGCGGCCGCCGGCGCAGGTCCGGTCGCGGTGGCCAGCGGCGATGCCGAGATCAGCGCGGTGGTGCGCGCCGCCGGCGGCATCGCGATCGACACCGATCCGGCGCTGCCCTCCGGCTCCGACCGGGTGTTCGCCGCGGCGGAGGCCTTCGATCCGGAAGGGCGGTTCGACGTGCTCGTCAATCTGCAAGGCGATCTGCCGACCGTCCCGCCCGCCTATCTCGCTGCGGTGCTGGAGCCGCTGGCCGATCCGGGGTTCGACATTGCGACCCTGGTGGCGCCCATCACGAGCGAGGCGGAAAAAGAGACCCCGGCCGTGGTGAAGGCGGCCTGCATGTTCGCCGCCGGCGCGCGGGTGGCGCCGGCACCGTATTTCTCGCGCAACCCGGTGCCGTCCGGAGACGGGCCGTTCTGGCACCATATCGGCATCTACGCCTGGCGGCGGGCAGCCCTCGCGCGCTTCGTGCGGCTGCCGCCTTCGCCCTTGGAGTTGCGGGAGAAGCTGGAGCAGTTGCGGGCGCTGGAAGCCGGGATGCGGATCGGCGCGGCGCAGGTCGCGGAGGCGCCCTGGGGGGTCGATACGCCGGAGGATCTCGAGCGGGCGCGGCGGGCCCTCGAACAGCCGGGCGCCGCCGCCCACGCCGCCCGGTCGGGACCGGCAGCGTGAACCCGGCGATCGCGTTCCAGGGCCGGCCGGGCGCCTATTCCGATCTCGCCTGCCGCACCGCCCGGCCCGGCTGGGCCACGCTTCCCTGCGACACGTTCGAGGCGGCGATCGACGCCGTCCGCAGCGGCGCCGCGTCCCTCGGCATGCTGCCCTGCGAGAACTCGCTGGCCGGACGGGTCCCCGACATCCACGCGCTGCTTCCCCGCAGCGGCCTCTCCATCGTGGGCGAGCATTTCCAGCGCGTCGAACACTGCCTGCTGGCCCCGCACGGCGCCACGCTCGCCACCCTGAAGCGGCTGCACTCCCACCCCGTGGCGCTCGGCCAGGTCCGGCGGCTGGTGCGGGAACTCGGGCTCCTGCCGGTGCCGCAAGCCGATACGGCCGGGGCGGCGCAACTGGTGGCGGAATGGGGCAATCCGGAGGAAGGGGCGATCGCCTCCGAGCTCGCGGCCGAGACCTATGGGCTCGCGCTGCTGCGCCGCAACGTGGAGGATGCGGCCCACAACACCACGCGCTTCTACATCGCGGCCGCGACGCCGCAGCCGCAGGACCCGGCCACGCCGGGCCTGATGACGACGTTTCTGTTTGATGTCAGAAATGTTCCGGCAGCGCTCTACAAGGCGCTCGGCGGGTTCGCCACCAACGGCGTCAACATGACCAAGCTCGAAAGCTACATGGTCAACGGCGCCTTCACCGCGACCGAATTCCTTTGCGATGTGGAGGGCCATCCCGATCAACCGCCGGTCGCGCGGGCGCTCGAGGAGTTGCGGTTCTTCTCCCATAATGTCGCCATACTCGGGACCTATCCGATGGCCTCGTTCCGCCGCAGCGCGCCGGGCCTCCCGCCGCCGTCGCGCGCTTCCCTCGAGCGGGCCGGTTAGGCGCCAAAAAAGCCTCCGGCCTGTGACAACCTCGCCATGTCGGCGGGTTTGCCCTTTACCCGGGGACGGTTTCCGGGCCGAATACGCTGCGCCGCAGCGATGTGACGAGAGAGCCTGCCTTGGACACTCATCTGCTCGAACCGACCGATGCCCGTAGCGCGACCGAGCGCCGGGCCACCTATCGCGAGCGCATCCTCGAGCGCCTGGCCTACGATGTGGGCGTCGCCCCCCACCGCGCGACCCCGCGCGACTGGTTCATGGCGACCGCGCTCGTGGCCCGGGACCGGGTGATCGACCGGCTCCGCGCGGTAGCGGCGGAGGATGCGCGCGCCCAGGGCAAGGAGGTCTGCTATCTCAGCCTCGAATTCCTGATCGGCCGGCTGCTCTCCGACACGCTCGGCAATCTCGGGATGCGGGAGGACATGCGGGCGGCGCTCGACGGGCTCGGCGTCGACCTCTCGGCCATCGCCGAGACCGAGCCGGACGCCGCGCTCGGCAATGGCGGCCTGGGCCGGCTCGCCGCCTGCTTCATGGAAAGCATGGCCAGCACCGGCATCCGGGCCTTCGGCTACGGCATTCGCTACGAGCACGGACTGTTCCGCCAGCTCGTGGTCGACGGCTCGCAGCAGGAGGCGCCCGAGGACTGGCTCTCCTCGGCCAATCCGTGGGAGTTCGAGCGCCACGACCTGGCATTCGATGTCTGCTTCGGCGGCCAGGTGGAGGCCGAGGGCGACCGCCAGGTCTGGCGTCCCTCGGAGACCGTGCGGGCGGTCGCCTACGACACGCCGATCGTCGGCTGGCGCGGCCGGCGCGTGAACATCCTCCGGCTCTGGTCGGCGCGCGCGATCGATCCGCTGCGGCTGGCCGACTTCAACAGCGGCGATCATATCGGCGCCTTCGCCGACCGGCTGCGCGCGGAAGCGATCAGCCAGGTGCTCTATCCCGGCGACGACAGCGCCGCCGGCCGCGAATTGCGGCTGCGCCAGGAATATTTCTTCGTCTCCGCCTCGATGCAGGATCTGCTGCGCCGCGTGAAGCGCCGCTGGGGCCGCGTGCAGGCGCTGCCGCAGGCCGCCGCCGTGCAGATGAACGACACCCACCCGGCCCTTGCGGTGCCGGAACTGATGCGCCTGCTGGTGGATGTGGAAAAGCTGAGCTGGGACGAGGCCTGGTCGCTGACCACCCGCACGCTTTCCTACACCAACCACACGCTGCTGCCCGAGGCGCTCGAGACCTGGGCGGTGCCGCTGATGTCGCGCCTGCTGCCGCGCCACATGGCGATCATCTACGAGATCAACGCGCAATTGCTGCGCGAGGCCGCCGCGAAAGGCGGCGACAACCAGCTGCTCGCGCGGGTCTCGATGATCGACGAGCACGACCGCCGCCGCGTGCGCATGGCCAATCTCGCCTTCGCCGGCTCCTACCGCGTCAACGGCGTCTCGGCGCTGCACACCGAGCTGATGAGGCGGACGATCTTCGCCGATCTCGACCATGTCCGTCCCGGGCGGATCGTCAACAAGACCAATGGGGTCACGTTCCGGCGCTGGCTGCAAAACGCCAATCCCGGCCTCACCGCAGTACTCCGGGAGGTGCTGGGGGCCGCCATTCTCGACGACCCCGACCGTCTCGTCGGACTCGTTCCGCAGGCGGGGCATAAGGAGCTGCAGGCCCGCTTCCGCGCGCAGCGCCAGGAGGCGAAGGTGGCGCTCGCCAAGCTGATCGCCCAGCGCACCGGCGTGTCGGTCGATCCGGCCGCTTTGTTCGACGTGCACATCAAGCGCGTCCACGAATACAAGCGCCAGACGCTCAACATCCTGCATGCGGTCGCGGCCTATCAGGCGATCCTGGCGCAGCCCGATGCCGACTGGGTGCCGCGCGTGAAGATCTTCGCGGGCAAGGCGGCCGCCGGCTATCGCAAGGCGAAACAGATGATCCGGCTCGCGCACGATGTCGGCGCGCGCATCAACCGCGATCCGCTGGTGCGCGACCGGCTCAAGATCGTCTGGCTGCCAAACTACAATGTCAGCCTGGCGGAAGCGATCATCCCCGCTGCCGACCTCTCGGAGCAAATCTCCACCGCCGGCATGGAAGCCTCCGGCACCGGCAACATGAAGCTGGCGCTGAACGGCGCGCTCACCATCGGCACGCTCGACGGCGCCAATGTCGAAATCA
Source organism: Acetobacteraceae bacterium (assembly GCA_027451405.1). Lineage (GTDB taxonomy): Bacteria > Pseudomonadota > Alphaproteobacteria > Acetobacterales > Acetobacteraceae > DAIDJM01. The sequence continues at coordinate 59,303 of DAIDJM010000021.1, forward strand.
GCGAACGCGTGGGGCTCGACAATATCTTCATCTGGGGCATGACCGCCGACCAGGTGCTGGCGCGCAAGGCGCGCGGGCTCGACGCCACCAACGATGTCGCGCACAGCGTGGTGCTCGGCGACGTGCTCGAGGCGGTTGCTTCCGGCGTTTTCTCGCCCGAGGAGCCGAGCCGCTACCGCACCTTCGTCGACCAGCTGATCTATGACGACCCGTTCATGGTGCTGGCCGATTTCGAAGCCTATCTGGCGGCTCAGGAAGCGGTCGAACGGCGCTGGCGCGATCCGGAAGGATGGTGGCGCTCGGCGATCCTCAATACCGCGCACATGGCGTGGTTCTCGTCGGATCGGACGGTTCGGGAATATGCCTCGGAGGTTTGGCACGTTCCGAGTTAGGAACGTTCTTTTTCTTCAGAAAAAGAACATCCTTCCCTTCTTGATCGCCCCCACCCCAAACCGCTCCCGCAACCCATCGATCGCCTTCTGCCGCGCCACGAGCCTCGGCAGATCCGGATCCGCGAGCGACGGCTGATCCGCTTGCGCCAACGGCGCGAGCCCCGCCGCCCCGAGCCCGATCAGCCGGAACGCGGTCCCGTCCGCCTCGCGGGCGAGCAGCGCGGCGCCGGCGGCGAACAGCAGATCCGGCAGCACGGTCGGCTGCGCCAGCCGCGCCTGCCGCGTGCGGAGCGCGAAGCGCGCGGTCTTGAGCTTCAGCACCACGCCGGAAGCGGCGAGTTCCGTCTCCCGCAGCCGCCGCGCCAGCTTTTCCGCGAGCGGCCAGAGCTGCGCCTCGAGCGCCGTCGGATCGGACAGGTCCTGCGCGAACGTCGTCTCCGCGCTGACCGATTTCGCCTCGCGCCGCGGATCGACCCGCCGCGCATCCTCGCCCTCCGCGCGCGCGACCAGCGCCGGGCCATCCTCGCCGAGCCGGCGCCGCGCCTCGGCCGGGCGCAGGCCCTGCAATTGCCCGATCCGGGTGATGCCGAGTGCCGCGAGCCGGCGTGCCTGCGCCGGCCCGACGCCGGGCAGCAGCGTGACCGGATGCGGCGCGAGCAGCGACGCGGCCTCGCTGCCCAGCACCGCGAAGCCGCGCGGCTTGTCGAGCGAGGCCGCGATCTTGGCCAGCATCCGGTTGCGCGCGAGCCCGATCGAGACCGTGACGCCGAGGCTCGCCTCGACCTGGCGCGCGAATCCCGCCAGAACCGCCGCCGGCGGCGCGCCATGCACCGCCTCGGTGCCGGCCAGATCGAGCGCGGCCTCGTCGATCGAGAGCGGCTGCACCGCGGGCGTCAGCGCCAGCATCAGCCGGCGCATCTCCGCCGCCACCGCCGAGTAGGCCGCGAAATCGGGTCGTAGCACGACGGCGTCGGGGCAGAGCTTGAGGGCCTTGAACATGGGCATGGCGCTGCCGACGCCGGAGAGCCGGGCGATGTAGCAGGCGGTGCTGACGACCCCGCGCGTGCCGCCGCCGACGATGACGGGCCGGCCGGCGAGCTCCGGCCGGCGCCGCTTCTCCACCGCCGCGAAAAAGGCGTCCGCATCGACATGCGCGACCGAGAGGGCGAACAGCTCGGGATGTTCGAGCCGGTGCGGCCGCGCGCAGCCGCAGGGTTCCGGAGCACAATGGCGGCAAAGCCAGGGCATCGCCCCCCAGTCTAGCCGAGCGGCGGCCGAGTTGCCGCTGGTCGCGGCGGGGAAATCGGCTACACACCCGGGCGATGCCGGAAACCGACACCGCCCTGCTTGCCGGGATCGCCCGTCAGGCTCAGCTCTCCGCCCGGCTCCAGGCGGCGCGGGCCGCCGCCCTCGGCGGCGAGGCCCATGCGCTGCGCCAGCAGGTCCACGCGATCCGGGCTTCCTTCTTCTGGCGGCTGACCGGCCCCGTGCGCCAGGCGGTGGATTTCGCCCGCGGCGCGCCGGGATCGCCCTCCTGGCGCCGGGCGCTTGCGCTGGCCAAGGAGCGGGGGCTTGCCGCCGTGCTCGAGCGCGCGCGGGAGCGGGCGCGGATCCGCCGCCAGCTCGCGGCCGCCGCACCGCGGCCGGGGGCGCCGGCACCGTTTCTGGCCGGGTACGAGGCGCCGCCCAGCCGCGATCCGGCGGCCCTGCTCGCCCCGCGCGTGCTGATCGTGGGCGAGCTGACGCTGCCGCAATGCGCCAAATACCGGGTCTGGCAAAAACAGGAATTGTTCGCGCGCCTCGGCATCGAAGCGAGCGTGGTCGATTGGCGCGACGTGCCGGGTGTGCTCGGGCTCGCCGCCACCGCCACCCAGGTCATCCTCTACCGGGTGCCCTTCTTTCCCGAGGTGCAGCAGATGGTGGCGGCGCTGCGCCGCCTGCGCCTGCCGCTCGCCTTCGAAGTGGACGACCTGATTTTCGACCGGGATCTGTTCTTGCAGAACCGCAACATCGACACGCTCGATCCCGAGCTGCGCGAGGGCGTGATTTCCGGCGTCGATCTCTACCGGAACTGCATGCTGGCCTGCGACTGGGGCATCGCCTCGACCGGCGCGCTGGCGGCGGCGATGCGGGGATGCGGGCTGGCGCGCGTCGAGACGGTCGAGAACGCGCTCGACGACGAGACGCTGGGGATAGCGGGCCGGCTGCGTGCCGCGCGCTCGCCCCATGACGGGATCGTGATCACCTATGGCTCGGGCACGAAAACCCACAACGCCGATTTCGCCGAGGCCGTGCCGGGTTTGCTCGACGTGCTGCGCGAGCGGCCCGAGGTGCGGCTGCGCATCGTCGGCGAGCTCACGCTCGACCCCGCGTTCGACCGTTTCGGCGACCGCGTGGAACGCGTCCCGCCGCTGCCGTTCGGCGCCTATCTCGAGCAACTCGCGGCCAGCGACATCAGCCTGGCGCCGCTCGAGCCGACCCTGTTCAACGACGCCAAGAGCAACATCAAATTCCTCGAAGCCGCGATCGTCGGCGTGCCTTCCGTCTGCTCGCCGCGCGCCACCTTCACGAGCGTCATCGAGAGCGGCGTCAACGGCATGCTGGCCGACGGCGCCGAGGGCTGGCGCCGCGCCTTGCTCACCCTGATCGACGATTCCGCGCTGCGCGCCCGCATGGGCGAGGCCGCGCTCGCGACCGCGCTCGACCGGTATGCGCCGGATGCGGTCGCGCGGCGCCAGCTCGCCCCGCTGTTCCGCGACCTCGACCGCCGCCCGGCGCGCGATCTGCGCGTGCTCGCGGCCAACATCTATTTCTGGCCCCGCAGTTACGGCGGCGCGACCATCGTCGCCGAGGAGATGGCGCGGCGCTTCGCCGCCATGGACGGCACCGAGATCGTCGTCGCGACTGGACTGGACAATGCGGTGCGCCCGCGCGTGCTGCGCCGCTACGAACATGAGGGGCTGACGATTTTCGGCCTGCCGGTGACGGAAGGCAGCGACGCCATCGGCGAGTTCGACAACCCGGCGATCGGCGAGAGCTTCGGCCAGGTGCTGGACGCGGTGCAGCCCGACATCGTGCATCTGCACGCGGTCCAATGGCTCACCGCCAGCGTGGCGCTCGCCTGCCGTACGCGCAACGTCCCTTATGTCGTGACGCTGCACGATTGCTGGTGGCTGTGCGAGCGCCAGTTCATGGTGACGGGGTCAGGAAAATTCTGCGGCCAGACCCGGATCGAACCGCGCATCTGCGAGGCCTGCATTCCGGGCGCGCGGCATATCCGCGAACGCCGCGCGCTGCTGCTCGAAACCCTGGCCGGCGCGGCGCAGCTGATCTCGCCGAGCGAAGCCCACCGACGCCTCTTCGTCGCCAACGGCATCGATCCGGAGAAGATCGTCGTGGCGCCGAACGGGGTGCGGCTGCCGGCGCGCCCGCGCCCGCGCCGCGAGCCACGCCGGCTGCGCTTCGCCTATGTCGGCGGCCCCTGGCCGATCAAAGGCTTTCCCCTGGTGCGCGCCGCGTTCGAGAGTCTCGAGCGCGGCGACTGGGAGCTGCTTCTCGTGGACAGCACGCTGAAGCTGGGGTTCCCGTCGCTCGACATACGCGGCTGGCGCGTGCGCGGGGAGGTCACGATCGTGCCCCCCTACGCGCAGGACGACCTCGACACATTCTTCGATGGCATCGATGTGCTGCTGTTCCCGTCGCAATGGAGGGAAAGTTTCGGGCTCACGGTCCGCGAGGCGCTCGCGCGCGACGTGTGGGTGATCACCACCGAAGGCGGCGGCCCCGCCGAGGCCGTGACCGACGGCGTGAACGGCACCCTCATTCCGCTCGACGGTCGTTCCGACGCGCTTTCGGCGGCGCTTCGCGCCATCCTGGCCGATGCTCCGCGTTTCCTGAACTTCGTGAACCCGCGCAAGGGCGAGATCATTGACTACGCGGAACAGGCCGTGGCATTGCGCCGTTTGCTGGCCGATGCCGCACGGCAGCCCGCAGTCCCAGCACAGGAGTGACGGCGATGGACCAGCGCGTCGAAGCCGGAATGCCGAACACGGACTGGCTGCGGGCAATCATCGATCCCGCGCTGGCGCCGCTCTTCGCCCGCCCGACCCGCACCGGCGTGCTCAGCGCCTGGTATGGCCACGTGCCCTTCGCCCATTGGATCGTCGCGGCGACCCGTCCGCGCTGCCTGGTCGAGCTCGGCTCCCATTACGCCGTCTCCTACTCGGCTTTCTGCGAATCGGTGCTCCGCGAGCGGCTCGACACGCGCTGTTTCGCCGTCGACACATGGCAGGGCGACGATCATGCGGGTTTCTATGGCGACGAGGTCTTCGCCGACGTCCAGCGCTTCCACGACGTGCGCTATGGCGGCTTCTCCGAGCTGCTCCGGTGCACGTTCGACGAGGCTCTCCCCTATATGCCGGAGCGGAGCGTCGATCTGCTGCATATCGACGGCCGGCACGGCTATGAGGACGTCGCCCACGATTTCATGACCTGGCAGAGCCGGCTTTCCGACCGGGCGGTGGTGCTGTTCCACGACACCAACGTGCGCGAGCGCGGCTTCGGCGTGTGGCGCCTGTTCGCGGAGCTCTCCGGCAAGCACGAAAGCTTCGAGTTCCTGCACGCCCATGGGCTCGGGGTGCTGGCCTGGGGCAAGCAGGCCCCCGAGCCGGTCGTGGAACTGTGCCGGCTGCGCGACCCGGTGGCGATCGCTGCGGTGCGCGAACGCTTTGCGCTGCTCGGCGAACGCTGGGTCGCGGACTATCAGGCGGCCGAGCAGCGCGCCACGATCTCGCGGCTCGGCGAGGAGCTGGAACAGACGCGGGGCTGGGGCACGAGCGCGCAGGAAGAGGTCAACAAGCTCTTCCCCGCCTATCGCGACCTGCTCGATGCCAACCGCGCCGCCCGCAGCAATCTCGCGGTCGCGCGCCACGAGGCCGCCAGCCTCGAACGCCGTGTCGCCGAACTCGAACAGGCGGCGGAAGGTGAGCGCCAGAAGCAGCGCGCGCTGATCGAGGAGCTCGAAGCCGCGCGCCGCGAGACACTGGGGCTGCGCGCGCAGCAGCACGCCATGCTCGCCTCGCGCGCCTGGCGCCTCGCGCGGCGGCTGCGCCATCTGCGCTTGCGCGGACCCTTGCCGCTCCCGGCGCCCTCGCTGCCGGCGGATGTGCGTATCGTTCCGCTCTCGCTCGAACCGCCGCCGGCGGCGGCGCTGGCGCGGCCGCCGGCCGAGGCGCGCCCCAACATTCTTTTCGTGTCCGGCGAAGCGCACACACCCGGCCATCTCTACCGGGTCGAGCGCATGGCCGCGGTCGCCCGCAGGCTCGGCTGCACCGCCGACTGCATGGAAGCGGCGCCGGTCGGCCCCGACGCGCTCGCCGGCCGGACACACGTGATCCTCTGGCGCGTATCCTGGAGCACGCACATCCAGGGCATCATGGAAGTCGCGCGCGAGAACGGTGCCGCCGTGCTCTTCGATGTCGACGATCTGATGTTCCGCCCCGAGCTCGCCACCACCGACATCATCGACGGCATCCGCTCGCAGCGCTTTTCCGAACTCGAGACCCAGGCTTTTTTCGGTTCCGTGCAGCGCGCGATGCTCGCGACCGATATCGTCGTCTGCACGACCGAGGAACTCGCCCAGCATGTGCGCCGGCTCGGCGCCTCCGCCATGGTGGTGCCGAACGGGTTCGATCCGGAAGCCGTCGCCATCTCCCGGCTCGCCCGTCGGAACTGGCAGGATTGCGCCGACGGGCTGCTGCGCGTGGGCTACGCGGCCGGCTCCCGCACGCATCAGAAGGATTTCCTGGCCGCCGTCCCCGCGGTGGCCCGCCTGTTGCGCGAGCGGTCCGAGATGCGGCTCGTGCTGTTCCGCGATCCGTCGAGCGGCGAAGGCGTCGTGCTGGCCGACGAATTCCCGGAGCTCGCCGGCCTCGAAGCGCAGATCGAGTGGCGCGACATGGTGAAGCTCTCCGAGCTGCCGCGCGAGATCGCCCGTTTCGACATCAATCTCGCGCCGCTCGAGCTGGGCAATCCTTTTTGCGATGCGAAAAGCGAGCTGAAATATTTCGAGGCGGCGCTCTGCGGCGTGCCGACCGTCGCCTCGCCGACCGGCCCGTTCAGCCGCGCGATCCGCGAGGGGGTCACGGGTTTCCTCGCGGGCAGCGGACAGGCCTGGTACGAGGCGTTGAGCCGGCTGGCCGCCGACCCCGCGCTCCGCGCGCGCGTCGGGCAGGCGGCCTATCACGATGTGCTCGGCGCATTCGGGCCCGAGGCGAGGGCCCGCGCCCTTCGTTCGGTGCTGCAACAGACGCGCGGGGGCGCTGCCGCCGCGCACGGTTTCGCCGCCGATCTCCGCGAGAAGGCGGCGCCCCGGCCCACCCCGCCGCACGTGCCGGAGAGCGAGCTGCTGTTCCGGCGCGACCGGCTCGGCGAAGCCTCGGTCACCGTGATCGTGCCGCTCTACAACTACGCCGATTACGTGGTCGAGGCGCTGCAATCGGTGCAGGCGCAGACGGTCACCACGATCGACCTCGTGGTCGTCGATGACCGCTCGACCGACGATTCGGTGCAGGTCGCGCTCGACTGGATCGGCGCCAACGAGGCGCGGTTCAACCGCGTGCTGCTGCTGCGGCATCGCGAGAATGCCGGGCTCGGCTTTGCCCGCAACAGCGGCTTCGCCGCCGCCGAGACCGAGTTCGTGCTGCCGCTCGATGCCGACAACCGCTTGCGGCCCGAATGTTGCGCCCGGTTGATCGATGCCCTGCGCGGCTCGGAAGCCGCCTACGCCTATCCCGCGATCCAGCAGTTCGGCGACAAGAACCGGATCTTCGGCGGCGAGCCCTACTCGCCGCTAAGGTTGCGCCGGGGCAACGTCATCGACGCGATGGCGCTCGTGCGCAAATGGGCCTGGGCGGCCTGCGGCGGCTACGATCACGTCCAATACGGGTGGGAAGATTACGATTTCTGGTGTCGCATGGCCGAACGCGGGCTGTTCGGGCGCGGCGTGGAAACCGTGCTCGCGGAATATCGCGTGCACACCCGCTCGATGCTGCACACCCAGACGGAAGTCCGCGGCCACAAGCTGGATCTCATCGCCGATCTCGAGCGGCGGCATCCCTGGCTGGACATTCCGACCGACGTCGACTGAGCCGCGCGCGGCCATGCCTCCGGCTTCGGGGCCGAGGGGCCCCGGATCCCATCACGGACGGGCCAGCGCCTCCGCCACGCGTTTGGCGAACAGACCCGGATTTCGTGGCGGCTCCCCGTCCTGCACCCGCGCCAGATCGAACAAGGTCTCGGCGGCCTCGGCGATGTCCGCGCCGGCCGCGACCCGCGCCGCGAGCGCCCGGATCAGGGGATGCCGCGGGTTGATCTCCAGGATCGGGGGCGAGTCCGGCATCGCCCGCCCGCTTCGCCGCATCAGCCGCGCGAGCTGCAGATCGGGCCCCTTGGCGGAGGCCGCGAGCACCGCCGCGCTGCCGGTCAGCCGGTCGGTGGGCCGCACGTCGTCCACCGTGTCGCCGAGGGCCGATTTCAACGCCGGAACGAGCTGGCTGACGTCCGCCGCCTCGCCCTGCGGCGCCTCGGCGCTGAGGAACGCCAGATCGGACGCGCCCTGGGTCACGCTCTTGAGCGGCTTGTCGTTGAAGCTGCCGATCCGCTCCGGCCAGAACGCGTCCACCGGGTCCGAGAGCAGCAGGACCTCGATGCCCCGCGCCGTGAAGCCTTCGAGCTGCGGCGAGGCCGCCACCTGCGCCGGATCGTCGCCGACCAGATAATAAATGGCCTGCTGGCCCGGCTTCATGCGGCCGACATAGGAATCCAGCGATACCCACCCTTCCTGCGTCGAGGAACGGAACCGCATCAATTCGAGCAGCGTCGCGCGATGCTCGGTATCGCCCCAGGCGCCCTCCTTCAGCGTGCTGCCGAAATTTTCCCAGAACGGCGCATACTCCGCCGCGTCCTTCGCCCGGTTGCGCAGCTCGGTCAGCACCCGGTTCGTCACCGCGCGGCGGATGCGCGCGAGCACCGGCGTCGCCTGCAGCATCTCGCGGCTCACATTGAGCGGCAGATCCTCGGTGTCCACCACGCCCTGCACGAAGCGCAGCCAGTCCGGCAGCAGCTTCGCATCGTCGGTGATGAACATGCGCCGGACATGCAGCCGCACATGCGACTCCCGATCGCCGTTCTCGAGGAAATCGAACGGTCGCGATCCCGGAATGAACAGCATCGCGTAGAATTCGAGCTGTCCCTCGGCCCGCCAGTGCAGCGTCGCCCAGGGCGTGTCGAACATGTGCCCGAGATGGCGATAGAACGCGGTCGCCGCCTCGTCGCTCACCTCGGCTTTCGGCCTGCGCCAGAGCGCGGTGCCTTCGTTGGCCGGAAGATCCTTGCCGTCGCGCGCGACCGTGACGGGCAGTGTGACGTGGTCGGCCCATTTGCGCACGATCGTCTCGAGCCGGTAGGCGTCCAGATACTCGTCCGCGTCGGTCTTCAGATGCAGCACCACGGTCGTCCCGGGATGCTCGCGCTCGGCCGGCGTCAGCGTGAACTCGCCGGCGCCCTCCGACGCCCAGGCCCAGGCCTCGTTCGTGCCGGCCTTCCGCGAAATCACCTCGACGCGGTCGGCCACCATGAACGCCGAGTAGAAACCGACGCCGAACTGCCCGATCAAGGCCGGCGCGTCGGCGGTCTTGGCCGATGCGAGACCCGCCGTGAAGGCGCGCGTGCCGGACCGCGCGATGGTGCCGAGATTCTGGGCGAGCTCGTCATGGGTCATGCCGATCCCGTCATCGGCGATGGTCAGCGTGCGCGCCGGCCGGTCGGGCACGATGCGCACCTTGGCCTCCTCCGGCGAGCCGATGGCGGGATCGGTCAGCGCCTCAAACCGCCGCCGGTCGGTGGCGTCGGCGGCATTCGCCACCAGCTCGCGCAGGAATATCTCGCGCTCGGAATAGAGGGAGTGGACGACGAGATCGAGAAGACGGCCGACCTCGGCGCCGAAGGCATGGCGTTCGGTCTTTTCCGCGGTGTCGCTCATGGGTAACGATCCAGGCTGAAACGGCGATTCCGCGCGCATATGCGCCGTGACGCACGCCTCTTCAACCGCGCCTCACCCGATCCGCAGCAGCCGCGGCCCCTCCTCGTGCAGCCAGCGCACCGCGAACGCCCGGTGCGGCGAGAGCGCATCGGTGAGCCGCCAGAAATCCGCCCCATGGTTGAGGTGCCGCAGATGCGCCACTTCATGGGCCACCACGTAATCCTGCACCTCGGGCGGCGCCATCACGAGCCGCCAGCAGAACATCAGCACGCCCTTCGCCGAGCAGCTCCCCCAGCGCGACCGCGTGTCCTTCACCACGATCCGCGCGAAACCGAGCCCGGCCTCGCCGGCCTTGGCCCGCGCCTGGGCCGCCAGCCGGCGCCGGGCCTCCTCACGCAGGAAATCCCCCGCCCGCCGCGCCAGGAAGGCCTGGTCCCCCGAGATGCACAGCGCGCCCGCCTCGAGCCAGGCGCCGCCCTTTCCCCCGGGCACGTGGCGGACCGGCATCCGCGCCCCGTCGAGCAGGATCTCGGCCCCCGCCGCCAGCGCCACCCGCTCCGGCAAGGACGCCAGCCGCTCGGCCACCCAGCCCGCATGCTGCACCAGCAATGCCCGCCCGGCCGAGCGCGCCGCCCGCATCGGCAGCGTCACCACCACCGCGCCGCGCCGCGCATCGATGCGCAACGTGATCCGCCGGGCCCGCTTGCTGCGCCGCCAGGTGACCGAAGTTTCGGTGCCGCCCAGCGACACCGTCTCGACCGCGAGATCGTTCACGCCGCCGCTCTTAGCCGCACCGCCCCGATTCCCCCAAGCGCGCCGCCATGTCGCTTGACCGGCAGCGCCGCCGGTGGCTTCGCTGGCCGCCGCCGAACGACCCTCCGGAGCCACGCCGATGCCGAGCCTGCGCGCCCTCTTCTGGCTTCCGGCCCTGGCGCTGACCCTGGCCGGCTGCGGCGGCGACGAGGCGCCGCCGCCCGCCAGCTTCGCGCCGCTGCAATACGGATACCTCACCAAGTTGCGGCTCGATGTCGGCGCCATCGACATCCAGGACCACGCCCAGCCGGTGGGCGACAACGATCTCGCCCCGCAATCGCCGGTCCCGCCGGCCCAGGCGATGGCGCAAATGGCCCGCGACCGGCTCTTCGCCGCCGGCACCGCCGGAACGGCGGTCTTCACGATCGACCAGGCCAGCATCGTCCGCGAGGAGGGCGACACGCTCGACGGCAACCTCTCGGCCCATCTCGACATCCTCGATCCGAGCGGGAACCGCCTCGGCTACGCAGAGATGCATGTCGCGCGTCAGCACGTCCCCGGCTCGGACGCCGAAGATCAGCCGACCGTCCTCTATTCGATGACGAAACAGATGATGGACGACATGAATGTCGAGCTCGAATACGAGATCAAGCATAGTTTGAGCCGCTGGCTCGTGCCGGCGGGCGCCGCCCCGGCCCCGGTGCAGGCCCAGCCTTTGCCGGGTGCCCCGTCCGTGGCGCCCACCCCGCTGCCGGCGCCCACGCCGGCTCCCGCCGCGCCCGCGCCCGCGCCGGAAATGTCGCCGCCGCCCGGGTTCCTGCATCTGCCGGGGGGGGCATCCTAGAACGGCGCCTCCGGCGGGCAGGGGCTTTGCCCCTGCACCCCACTGGGGCCGGAAGGCCCCAGACCCCATCGTGACGAGTCGATCTACACGAAATGGGCTCTATCAGCCCGTAAGCTTCGGCAGATCGGCACGGGTCCAGCCGCCGCCCAGCGCACGGATCAGCGCCACCGTGGCCTCGAGCCTCCGCGCGCGCAGATCGAGCGCCGCCGTCTCGGCCTGCAGCGCCGCGGTCTGCGCGGTCACCACCTCCAGATAGCTGACCGCGCCGTTCTGATAGAGCGACATCGACATCTGCATCGCCTGATCGGCGGCCTGCGCGGCCTTCGCCTGTTCCTGTTCCTCCTGACCCAGCCAGCGCAGATCGGCGAGATCGTCCTCCACCTCGCCGAGCGCATCCAGCACGGTGCCGCGGTAATTGGCGACCGTGTAATGCCAGGCGGCATAGGCCGCCTGCAGTTCCGCGGTGCGCAGGCCGCCCTCGAACAGCGGCAGCGCGACACCTGGACCGACGGTCCAGAAACTGTCGCGCGCGGTGAACAGGTTGAAGCCGGTGTCCTGCAGGCCGAGGATCGCGTTGAGCGAAATGTTCGGATAGAAGGCGGCGCGGGTGACGCCGATCTCGGCATTCGCCGCGAACATCTGGCGCTCGGCCGAGGCGATGTCGGGGCGCCGTTCGAGCAGCGTCGCCGGCAGGCCCGCGCTCATCGCCGGCGGCTCGGGCAGCTGCGTGACGGGTGCGAGATTCAGTTCCGACGGTGGAACACCTTCGAGGATCGCGATCGCGTGCATCTCCAGCGCGCGGCGGTCCTGCGCATCCGACAGTTCGGCCTTGGCCGCCTCGAGCTGGTTGGTGGCGCGCGAGACGTCGATGCCCGAGGCGATCTTGCCGGCGTAGCGGTTCTGCGTGATGTCCGCCGCCTGCTGGAAGGTCGCGACGGTCCGGCGGAGGTAATCGATGGTCGCATCGAGGCCGCGCAAGGCGAAATAATCGCTGGCGAGCTCGGCATGCAGGCTCAGTTGCAGCGTCGCGAGATCGGCGGCGGTCGCCTGCGCCGCGGCGCGGCCGGCGCGCACCGAATTGGCGATGCGGTCCCAGACGTCGAACTCGTAGGTCGCCGCCGTGTCGAGCACATTGTCCATATACTGGTTCGGCTGGCCCGGACGGCGCCGCGGACGGCGCGCCGATTGCCGGTTCGTGGTGATCTGGCCGCCCACCGAGAGCTGCGGGAAGAGCCCGGCCTCGGCCTCCTCGGCGACCGCGCGGGCGCGGTCGAACACGGCGATCGCGCCGGCGATCTGCGGGTTGGCGCCCTCCAGCGAGTTTTCGAGCCGGTCGAGCGTGGGATCGCCGAACACGGTCCACCAGTCGCCGCGGGGCGCGGTGTCGGCGGGCTCCGCCCGCGTCCAGGCCGCCGCCTCCTGGTAGCTGACCGGGACCGTTACGGTAGGAACATGATAATGCGGCGCGAGGTCGCACCCGCCGAGCGCGGCGGCCACCGCCGCCACGCTCGGCCAACGCCAGGAAGACGGGCTCACGCTCGGGTCGGGCTCCTGCTCGGCGCGGCATCGCTTGCCGGACGCACTTTCTCGCCATCGACGATGGAGTCGGGCGGGTTGTTGATCACGCGGTCACCGGGATGGAGGCCGGAGACGATCTCGACATGGCTGCCCGTGTCGAGACCAATTTTCACGTCGCGCAGCTCGACACGGTCGTCGGGACCCACGATCGCGAGTTGCGGCCCGGCCGCCTGGAAGATCAGCGCGCCGGCCGGCACCGACAGATGGTCCGCCGGATGTTGGATCTTGAACGTGACGTCGGCATAGGTGCCGGGCCAGAGCTTGCCCTCCGGATTGGGCGCCATCAGCTCGAAGAGCGCGGTGCGCGAACTGACGTTCACGGCGTTCGACGAGGTGTCGAGCCTGGCCGGGAAGGTCCGGCCCGGATATTGCGGCAGGCTCAGCGTCGCGGTGGTCCCCGGGGTCAGTTCGGAGACGAAAGCCTGCGGCACCGGCACGTAGACGCGCATGGCATGCACGTCGGCGACCGCGAACAATTCGTTGTCGCTGCGCGAGCTGCCGGCCTGGATCAGCGCGCCGATATCGGTCTTGCGCGCGGTCACGATGCCGTCGAACGGTGCCGTGATGGTCTTGAAGCTCTCGAGCGCCTCGAGCCGGCTGACATCGGCTTTCGCGGCCTGGAGCGCCGCCATTTTCGCCTCCGCCTCGCCTTCCTTCTCATCGACCGTCTGTTGCGCGACCGAGCGCGTGGCGAGCAGCGACCGCCAGCGCGCGGCGGTGATCGCGGCGAGGCGCTGATCGGCGGCGGCCATGGCGACGCGGGCGTGTGCCTGGTTCAGCTGCTGATCGAGGTCGGGCGTGTCGATCACCGCCAGCACCTGCCCTTGCTTCACGTGGGCGCCGATATCGAAATACCAGGCCTTCAGGTAGCCATCGACGCGCGCATAGATCGGCGCCTCGTAATAGGCCTGCACGTTGCCGGGGAGTTTCAGAATCGTGCTGCCCGCCAGGATTTGCGGCTTCACCAGCGCGACCGTGGGGATGGCCTGCGCGTCGGTCCAGGTGCTCAGGCCGGCATCGTGGCTCTGGCGGGCGACGATGCCGAACGCGGCGAGGCCCACCAGCACCACGGGAATGGCGCCGAGCATCAGGAGATTGCGCCGCCGGTGCGCGGGTTTGCGGGCGGGTTGCGGCCGGGTTCTCACCGACGACATGCGGTCGAGATCGGGCGCCGGTGCGTCAGGCATGTCTCAGGGCTCCCTGGGGTAGGCGCTCGCGCGCGGGGCGCGCGTGGACGAGGGCGAAAACGGCTGGCACGAACAGCAGGGTCGCGAGGGTCGCGACCAGCAGACCGCCGACGACCGCGCGGCCGAGCGGCGCGTTCTGCTCGCCGCCCTCGCCGAGCGCGAAGGCCATCGGCAGCATGCCGATGATCATCGCGAGCGCGGTCATCAGCACCGGACGGAAGCGCATCACGCCGGCCTCGATCGCCGCCGAGACCGCGCTGCGCCCGCGTTCCAGTTCGGTGCGCGCGAAGCTGACGACCAGGATCGAGTTGGCGGTCGCCACACCCATGCAGAGGATCGCGCCGGTCAGCGCCGGGACCGAAAGCGTGGTGCCGGTGAGGAAGAGCATCCAGACGATGCCCGCCATCGCCGCCGGCAATGCCGTGATGATCACGAACGGATCGAGCCAGGACTGAAAATTGATCACGATCACGAAGTAGATCAGCAGCACGGCCGCGGCGATGCCGAAGAAGAGCTGCGAGAAGGCGGCGTTCATCGTGGCGGCCTGCCCGCGGATCACCACCAGGCTGCCGGGCGGCACGTCCGCTTTCGTCTGGTCGAGGATCTTCTGGATGTCGCCAACCACGCCGCCGAGGTCGCGGTCCTGCACGGCGCCGTAGATGTCGAGCGTCGGCTGCACGTTGTAGTGCGTCACCACCTCGTCGCTGATCGTGCGGCGCACATGGGCGAGACCGCCGAGCAGGGCCGTGCCGTTCTTGCCGCTGATCGGCACCGCGTAGAGGCTCGCGAGATTGTCGATGTCGTATTGCGGCAACTGCGTGACGATTCCGTAACTGACGCCGTTGCGCGGATTGAGCCAGTAGGTCGGATTCTGCTGCCCGGACCCGGTCAGGGTCACGAGCACGTCGTTGGCGACGTCCTTCTCGGTGAGCCCGATCGAGGCGGCGAGCTGGCGGTCGACATCGACCTGGAAGGTCGGCACGTCGTTGCGCTGCTGGATGCGTGCGTCGGCGATGCCGGGAACGCGGCGCATTTTCCGCAGCAGCAGGTCGGCATAGGCGCGGTTTTCCTTCGCATGCGGCCCGGAGATCTGCACGTCGACCGGCGCCGGCAGGCCGAAATTCAGGATCTGGCTGATGATGTCGGCCGGCAGGAACGAGAACGTGGTGCTCGGGAATTCCCGCGTCAGCGTGGTGCGCAGCTGCTTGACGTAATCCGCGGTCGGGCGGTGATCGGGCTTGAGCGAGATCAGCAGGTCGGCGTCCTGGATGCCGACGGTCCCCGAGTTGTTGTAGGCCATGTTGATGCCGCTGACCGGCAGGCCGATATTGTCGACGATGTTGCCGAGTTCGGCGGGCGGGATCTGGCGCCGGATCGAGGCCTCGACCTGGTCGCAAAGCCGGGCCATCTCCTCGATCCGCAAGCCGGCGCGGCCCCGCACATGCAGCTTCATCTGCCCGGCATCGACGCTCGGGAAGAAGTTCTGGCCGAGGAACGGCGCCAGCCCGAACGAGGCCAGCACGACGGCGAGAAAGCCGACGATGAACCGCTTGCGGAACTGCACCGCGGCCACGAGCAGGCGCCGGTAACGCCGGCGCACCGTCTCGAAGCCGCGCTCGAACGCCTGCTGGAACCGCACCAGCGGGTTGCGGCTCGGGCGCGCCCCGGGATGGTGGTGGCCGTGCACGGCCTGGTTGCGGAGCAGATAGTTCGCCATGGTCGGCACGAGGGTGCGCGAGAGCAGGAACGAGGCCATCATCGCGAACACCACCGCCTCGCCGAGCGGGCGGAAGAGGAAGCCCGCGACGCCGCCCAAGCCGAACATCGGCACGAAGACGATGCAGATGCAGGTGAGCGAGACGAACGCGGGCACCACGATCTGATTCGCGCCGTCGAGGATTGCCGTCCCGATCGGTTTGCCCTGTTCGAGATGCCAGTTGATGTTCTCGATCGTCACGGTCGCGTCGTCGACCAGGATGCCGACCGCGAGCGCCAGCCCGCCCAAGGTCATGACGTTGATCGTCTGGCCCGTGACCGAAAGCAGGATGATCGAGGACAGCACGGCAAGCGGGATCGACACCATGATGATGAGCGTCGAGCGCCAGCTGCCGAGGAAGAGCAGGATCATCAGCCCGGTCAGCGCCGCGGCGATCGCGCCCTCGCGGATCACGCCCGAGACCGCGGCCTTCACGAAGACCGACATGTCGCCGACCGCGTCGAGATGCAGCCCGTGCGGCAGGCCCGCGAGCATGCGCGGCAGCAGCGCCCGCACCCCGGCGATGATGTCGAGGGTGGAGGCGGAGCCCGCCTTCAGGATCGACATCAGCACGGCCTTGCTGCCGTTCACGCGCACGAGGTTGGTCTGCGGCGGATAGCCGTCATGGACATAGGCCACGTCGCGCACCCGCAGGATCGCGCCGCCCACGACTTTCAGCGGGACGTCGTTGAGCTTCTCGATCACGCTCGGGCTGGCGTTCAGGTTCACCTGGTATTCGAACTGGCCGATCTTCTCGGTGCCGCCCGGCAGCACGAGATTTTGCGCGGCGATGGCGTTCACCACGTCGTTCGACGAGACGTCGTTCGCCTGCAGCGCGTGCTGGTCGAGATCGACCTGCACCTGGCGGAACAGGCCGCCATAGGGCGAGGGAACCGCGGTGCCCTGCACGGTCGCGAGCTGCGGCCGGATCTCGTTCTGGCCGAGGTCGAACAGCTTGGATTGCGACAATGTCTGGCTCGACAGCGCCAGCTGCAGGATCGGCACCGTGGAGGCGTTGAAGCGCAGCACGTAAGGCGGCGTGATGCCGGCCGGCAGCAGCTTCAGCACCGTCTGCGAGGCGGCGGTGACCTGCGCGATCGCCGCGTTGATGTTCACGTTCGGCTGAAAGAAGATCTTCACGACGCCGTAGCCCGGCATCGAGTTGCTCTCGATATGCTCGATGTCGTTGACCTGGCTCGAGAGCGTTCGCTCGTAGAGATAGGTGACGTAGCCGGACATCTCGTCCGGCGTCAGTCCCTTATAGGTCCAGACCGCCGCGACGACCGGGATGTTGATCCCGGGGAAAATGTCGGTCGGCGTCTCGATCGCGGCGAGCGATCCGAAGACGAGGATGAGCAACGCCATCACCACGAAGGTGTACGGCCGATGGAGTGCGATGCGGACGAGCGCGATCATGCAGCACCTGCCCCGCAGGAATAGTTAAGTGCAAGCAACGATTAAACTCTTCATAAAAACGCTACGGTCATCGTCGGCGAACCGTGTCGGCGCGGCGTGTAACGCAGTCGCGTGAGCAGGGTCAGTATATTCTATTTTACGCCCCCATGCTGCGGACCGGCGCGCGCCGCCCTGTCCGGTTGTGGTTATGAAAGTTTTATGACCACTGGGTTGTGAACAAATCGGCCACAGTGGGGTCGAAAATCCGTGGCCGTTCGGCCACAGTGGGCGGGAATCCGCCCGAAATCCCGGTTTATGACAGTTCTGCGGTTTTTCTCACAAGCACGCGATCGGTATGCGACCGCCCACCGAGCGCCCCCGAAGGGCGCGGCACAGGCGGAGATTTCATTCGATGCGACCGACGACCCGGAGGGCAGGCTGGCTGGCGGCGACCGCCCTGGCTCCCCTCGCCCTGCTCCCCGTTCCCGGGCGCGCCCAGAGCGACAGCACGCAGATCGGCACGATCGAGCGGCAGATCGAGGCGCTGCAGGCGGAATTGCACCATGTGAAGGCGCAGCTCGCGGCCCGCAGCCACGAGATCGAGGCGGCCCGCGAGGCCGCGGCGCAGGCCCGCGAGGCGGCCGCGGTCGCGCGCGCCGCGCAGACGAGCCCGGCCGCCAATTCCGGCATGGCCGCGGCGCTCGAGCAGACCCCGGCCGGCTACGCGCTGGTGCGGACCGAAGGCCCGAACGGCCCGCTCTTCGAGCGCGTCCAGGTCGAGCCGCCGGGACCGCCGCTGCCGCAGGGCACGTTCCGGGTCGGCGACGTCACCGTGCAGCTCGGCGGCTTCATCGAATTGGCGGGCATCTACCGCTCTCGCAACGAAACCGCCGACATCCTGTCGAATTTCAACACCGGCATCCCGCTGCGCAACAACCCGAACTACCATCAGCCCGAGTTCCGCGAGAGCGCGCGGCAGAGCCGTGCCTCGGCGTTGGTCACCGCCAACCCCGACGCGGTCACGATGCTGCGCGCCTACATGGAGATCGACTTCCTGGCCGGCGCGCCGACCGCCAACTCGAACGAGAGCAACAGCTACTCGCCGCGCATCCGGCACGCCTTCCTGACCTACGACCGGAGCGACTGGGGCTTCGAGGCGCTGGCCGGTCAGACCTGGTCGCTGATGACACTGAGCAAGGCCGGGATCGAGCCCTTCAAGGAAGCCATCCCGCTGACGATCGACGCACAATACGTGCCGGGCTTCACCTGGACGCGCGAGCCGCAGCTGCGGCTGGTCAAATCCTTCGACAACCGGCAGCTCTGGTTCGCGCTCTCGGCCGAAAACCCGCAGACCGTCTATTACACCGGCCCGAACGGGCTCGTGCCGTCCACGGTCGGCTCGGTCACCATCACCAACCCGGGCGGCTCCGGCTTCCCGCCCACGACCAACTACAGCGACAATGTCGCGCCCGACATCCAGGCCAAGATCGCCTACGATCCGGCCTTCGGCAGCTTCCAGGCCTACGGCATCGCGTCGGTCGAGCACGACCGGGTCAGCCTGCCGGGGACCGGCTTCAACAACACCGCCATCGTCGGCGGCGCGGGCGCCGGCGCCTACATCCACCT
Organism: Acetobacteraceae bacterium; assembly: GCA_027451405.1. Classification (GTDB taxonomy): domain Bacteria; phylum Pseudomonadota; class Alphaproteobacteria; order Acetobacterales; family Acetobacteraceae; genus DAIDJM01. The sequence goes on from DAIDJM010000021.1 coordinate 77,874, forward strand.
CATTCCCAAGCTGCTCGATTTCCGCGTGAGCGGTCTTGCCGGCCAGGGCATCGGCCGCTTCGGCAGCGCCCAGCTCCCGGACGCGGTGGTGGGTCCGAACGGCCAGCCCAAGCCGCTGCCGGAATGGCTGGCCCTGATCGGGCTCGAGGCCCATCCGAGCGCCGATCTCGACCTCTACGGCTATCTCGGCACCGAGCAGGAGAGCGCGCGCTATTTCGCGGCCGACGTGAAGGGCAAGCTCAAGGGCTTCGGCTACGGCAGCCCGCTCTATTCGAACGAGACCTGCAACATCGAGCTCGGCGCGGCCGCCGATTGCGTCGGCAACACTTCGGGCATCACCCAGGGCACGGTCGGCGCCTGGTACAAGTTCGAGCACGGGCCGTACGGCATGATGGAAGTCGGCGCGCAATATTCCTACACCTACCGCGCGGTCTTCCAGGGTCTCGGCCCGACGCCGCACACCGACGACAACATGGTCCTGTTCAGCTTCCGTTACTATCCGTTCCAGAAATAGGCGGCGCCTCGGCGCAGACGATTTCCACGGAGAAGCCGGGTTCCGCGTCGCGCATCGCGAGGCGGAACCCGTGCAGGCGCAGAATCGCGCTGACGATGCTGAGACCGAGCCCGTGGCCCTGGCCGCGGCGGCTGCGGTCAGCCTGATAGAAGCGGCGCAGCGCCGCCTCGCGTTCCTCGGGCGGAATGCCCGGACCCGCATCCGTCACCGACAGCACGGGCCCCGCCTCGCCGCGCCGGAGCGCCAGACGCACCGCGCTGTTCGCGGGCGCGAACTTGATCGCGTTGTCGACCAGATTGGCGACCGCCTCGAACAGCAGATCGCGGTCGCCGACCGTCTCCAGCGCCGGCGCCGCCTCGATGACGATCGCGATTTCCTTCTGTTCGGCGATCGGCTGATAGAGATCGGCGACCTCGCGCAGGATCGGCGCCAGCTCCACCCGCGCGAAGCCGGCGCGGCGCTGGGCGCTCGAAATCTCGCCGATCCGGAGCAGGGCGGTGATGGTCTGGAACGTCTGGTCGAGATCGCCGATCGCGGCTTCCACCACGGCGGCGAGCGCGGCCCGGTCCGGGCTGCGGCGCAGCCCTCCTTCGAGCCGCGCCCGCAGCCGGGTGAGCGGCGTGCGCAGATCGTGCGCGATGTCGTCGCCGACACCGCCGATCTCGCGCACCAGCCGCTCGAGCTCGTCGAGCATCCGGTTGACCGAGGCGGCGAGCCGGTCGAGCGCGTCGGCCGAGGTGGCGCGCGCGGGCAGCCGTTCCTCGAGATGGCCGTCCATGATGCGCGCGATCGAGGCGTTCAGCGCGCTGATGCGGGCCAGCGTGCGCCGCCCGAGCAGCGCCCCGGCCAGCATGGCGAGCGCCATGCCCGGAATGAGGCCGAGCCCGAGCGCCCGCAGCACCTGGGCACGCAGGATCTCCAGCTCCGCGGCGCTGCGGCCGACCAGCAACGTGCCGCCGCCGGGCAGCGGCCGCGCCGAGACCAGCGCCTGCTCGCGCGCGAGGCCCGCCTCGGTGCGCCGCGCGACCTCGGTCCAGTGCGGCTTGCCGTCGCGCCGCAGATCGGGCGGAAGGCCCGGCATGTCGCCGGCGAGCGGCCGGCCGTCGCGGTCGAACACGGCGCCGAAGGTCGCGCGGTGAAGGTCGGCCGCGTAGCGCTGCTGCACGACCCGGGGCAGGTCGGCGGCGGGCGCCTCGGCCAGCGTCGCGGATTCATTTTGCACGAGGCGGACCAGCCGGCTGGTCTCGAAGCCGGCGGTATCGACATAGATGAAGGCGAACAGGAGGAGGGTGGTGAGGCCCGACAGCGCCGAGGCGATCGCGGAGAAGCGGAACGTGCCGGTGCTGAAGATCTCGCGTGTGAGCACCCTGGCCTCCCGGCGGAGCCTCTGGCCGCCGGAGGCCCCCCTCAACCCCCGCCTTCGCCGAGCAGGAACCCGGCGCCCCGCACGCTGTGGATGAGCGGCGGTTCGCCGGCCGCATCCACTTTGCGCCGCAGCTTGCCGATATGCACGTCCACCAGGTTCGTCTGCGGCACGAACCGGTAATGCCAGACATCCTCGAGCAGCATCGCGCGCGTCACGACCTGGTTCGGCCGCCGCATCAAATATTCGAGCAGCTTGAACTCGCGCGGGAGCAGCTCGATCTCGCGGCCGTCCCGGTTGGCGCTGCGCTCGATCAGATCGAGTTCGAGCGGACCGACCCGCAGCACGGTCTCGCGGGTCTCGACCGGTCGCCGCAGCAGCGCCTCCACCCGGGCCGCGAGTTCGTCGAGCGCGAAGGGTTTGGTCAGGTAATCGTCGCCGCCCGCCTTGAGGCCGCGGACCTTCTCATCGACCGCATTGAGCGCGCTCAGCACCAGCACCGGCACCGCGATGTTTTCCTCGCGCACCGTGGTGATGACGGTGAGCCCATCCACGCCGGGCAGCATGCGGTCGACGATCAAGGCGTCGAAACGGCGGGTGCGGGCGAGATCGAGGGCGGTATGACCGTCGGGGGCGCAGGTCACCGCATAGCCGCGGCTGTCCAGATCGGCGCGGATTTCCTCGGCGATCGCGGCCTCGTCCTCGACGAGCAGAAGCTGGGCTTGGCGCATGGCTGCCTCGGGGCCGGCCTGGGTCGGGAGCGTGGCCAACAGCATGCGCCAGTCATCCGGCCGCTTGTGGAGTGCAGCAAGTAAATAGGGGTTTAGCGCGGCGCGCCGCCAACCAGAAACCCGGCGGCGCAAATGCCTCGATTTCGCCGCAATCAGGCCCGGACGGTGCCGCACTGCAACACTTAATTCCCCAGCGCTCGGGGAAGGGTCCTCGGGCACCGGGGATCTCGCATACCATGACCACCCACGCCGATGCGGCCGCCTCGATCGCGCAGAGCACGCGCAGGAAGCGGGGCTTCTTCCACCGCGGCACGCTGCTGGCGCTCGCGGCCGCCGCCGCGACGAGCCTCGGAATCTGGACCGTGGGCGACCTGCCCCATGCGATGCCGGCCTATCACGGCGAGGTCGGCGGCCTGGCGTTCTCGCCCTATCATCGCGGCGAAAGTCCGGAAAACAACCAGACCCCGACCGATGCGGAGATCCGCCAGGATCTGCGGATCGCGAGCCACGTCACCCATCAGATCCGGACCTACACCGTCGCCGGCGGCATGGCCGCCATCCCCGCGCTCGCTGAGCCTTACGGCCTGAAAGTCACGCTCGGCGCCTGGCTCGACCGCAAGCTGCCGGGCGACGAGGCCGAGGTGCGGCGCCTGATCGCCACCGCCAACGCCAACCCGGACGTGCAACGCGTGCTGGTCGGCAACGAAGTGCTGCTGCGCGACGACCTCAAGCCCGGCCAGCTCATTGCCTATATCGAACAGGTGAAGGCCGGCGTGCATGTGCCGGTCTCGACCGCCGAGCCCTGGCATGTGTGGCTGAAATATCCGGCGCTCGCGAATTCGGTCGACTACATCACCGTGCATCTCCTGCCCTACTGGGAAGGCGTGCCAGTGAAGCAGGCGCTGCACGAGGTGATGGCGCGCTACGACGAGCTGCACCGTGCCTATCCGAACAAGAAGATCGTGATCGGCGAGGTCGGCTGGCCGTCGAACGGCGTCGCCGTCGGCGGCGCCGTCGCGAGCCGCGTGAACCAGGCCTATTTCCTGCGCAGCTTCTTCCGTCTCGCCCATGCGCGCGGGCTCGATTATTTCGTCATGGAAGCATTCGACCAGCCCTGGAAGACCAGCTTCGAAGGGCGCGTCGCCGGCTACTGGGGCATGTACGACCTCGACCGCCATGCCAAATGGGCCATGACCGGCCCGGTCACGGAAAGCCCGAACTGGCCGTTCTGGGCCTTCGCTGCCACCGCCGGCGCGGCTCTGCTGGCCTGGCTGCTGCTTTCCCGTCGGCCCGACATCAAGTTCCCCGGCAAGCTCATGGTGGCCGGTCTCGCGCAAGGCTTCGGCGCGACCTTCGCGCTCGTGCTGATGGCGATGTGCGGCAAATATCTCTCGGTCTTCGCGGGCTTCGTCTGGGGCGGACTCGCCGCGGGCCAGGCCCTGCTGCTGCTGCTGCTCATGGCGGACAGTTTCGAGCTGGCCGAAACCGTGTTCGGCACCGAGAAGCGCCGCCACCCGGTGATCGCGCCGGCCGCCGCAGGCGCGCTGCTGCCGAAAGTCTCGATCCACCTGCCGATCTGCAACGAGCCGCCCGCCATGGTGCGCCAGACCCTCGATGCGCTCGCGAAACTGGACTACCCGGACTACGAGGTGCTGGTGGTGGACAACAACACCACCGACCCCGCGCTCTGGGAGCCGGTCGCCGAGCATTGCGCGCGGCTGGGCGCACGCTTCCGCTTCTTCCATCTCGGCAAATGGCCGGGCTTCAAGGCCGGCGCGCTGAATTTCGCGCTGAGCGAGACGGCAGCCGACGCCGAGATCATCGCCACCCTCGACAGCGACTACGTGGTCGATGCCGACTGGCTGCGCTGCATGGCGCCGCAATTCGCCGATCCGCGCGTCGGCTTCGTGCAGTCGCCGCAGGATTACCGCGACAATGACGGCAGCTTCTTCAAGCGGCTGATGTTCTGGGAATATGCCGGCTTCTTCCAGCTCGGCATGGTCACCCGCAACGAGCGCAACGCCATCATCCAGCACGGCACGATGTGCCTGATCCGCAAGAGCGCGCTCACCGCGTCGGGCAACTGGGCCGAATGGACCATCACCGAGGACGCGGAACTCGGCCTGCGTCTGTTCCGCGAGGGCTGGGAAGCGGTCTATTCGCCCAAGAGCTTCGGCCGCGGCGTGATGCCCGACGATTTCGCCGCCTTCCGCAAGCAGCGCTTCCGCTGGGCCTATGGCGCGATGCAGATCCTGCGCGGCCACGCCGCCGCGGTGTTCAACCCGTTCAACCGCGAGCTCACGCTCGGCCAGCGCTGGCACTTCATCACCGGCTGGCTGCCCTGGATCGGCGACGGTCTCGGCCTCGCCTTCCTGGTCATGGGCCTGCTCTGGTCGATCGGCCTGATCGTGGCGCCGATGCGGTTCGAATTCCCGATCGTGCTCTTCATGCTGCCCTCGATCGGTCTCTTCTTCTTCAAGATCGTGCAGATCTTCTGGCTCTACGCCTCGCGCGTGAATTGCCGCCCGCTCGACCGCGCGGGGGCGGCCATCGCCGGCCTGGCCCTCAGCCACACGATCGGCAAGGCGGTCTGGAAGGGCCTGGCGATCCGCAGCGCGCCGTTCCTGCGCACGCCGAAGATGGAGAACGCGCCGGCGCTGGTCCAAGGGCTCGTGATGGCGCGCGAGGAGCTGGCTCTGCTCCTGCTCACCTGGGCGGCCATGATCGGGGTGGGCTGGGCGCACCATCTGGCGACGCCGGAGGCCAAATTGTGGTGCCTCGTGCTGCTGACGCAGTCGCTGCCCTACCTTGCGGCCGTGATGGTGGCCCTGGTGGCGGCGTTCCCGGCCCGGGTGCGCAAGCCGGCGCCCGCCAAGGTGCCCGCCGCCGCCCTCGCCGCGCTGCAGTTCGGCGCGGATTGAGACCCGCGACCGCCGGCCCGCTCGCTCAGAGCGGCCGGCGGGTTTCCGGGAATTGCCAGGCCAGCAGCCCGAGTCCGAGCAGCGCGATGACGGCGAGGCTGGCGAAGGCGGGCACGAAGCCGAATTCCTGCGCCAGCAAGCCGATCGCGGTGGTGCTGATCGCGGCGCCGATCGAGCCCACCGTGGTGGTGGCGCCGAGCGCCGCGTTGTAGCGGCCCGAACCGCTCGTCACATCGGCGACCACGAGCGGCGTCAGGATGCCGATCACCGCGGCGGTGAGCCCGCCCACGAGCTGGATCGCCACCAGGAACCATTCGCTTGGGCCCAGCGCGAAGAGCGTCGCGCGCAGCACGAGAGAGGCGAAGCCCAGCATCAGCAAGCTGCGCCGGCCCCAGCTGTCGGCCTTGCGCGCGACCCAGGCGGCGATCAGGCCGCTCGCCATCTGCGGCAGCACGATCAGCGCGGCGGTGATGAGCGAGGAGGTGGTCGGGCCGCGGCTGGCGAGCTGCTCGGTGGCGAGCGGCAGCAGCGAGGCGTCGGCGGCCTGGAACAGGAAGAGCGAGGCCGCGAAGATGCGCAGCTGGCGGTTGCGCAGCAGATTTCTCCAGGCGAGCCCGCGCGCGCCCCGGGCGCTGCTCGAGCGGGCGCGGCGATCGTCGATGTCGCCGGGGCGGATCCACGACAGGCAGTAGAGGGCCGGGATCGTGAGCGCGGCGGCGACGAGAAGCGGCGCGCGCAGCGAGACCATGGCGCCGAGCCCGCCCATGGTGAACGCCGTCAGCGCATTGCCGATGGCGCCGTAGCGGTAATTGCGGCCGACCCGCGTGTGGAACGCGCGGCTGCCGACCAGGCCGAGGGCGATGCCGGTGATGGCGGCGGCGAGCGTGCCGCCGGTCAGCCCATGCAGCAGCTCGCCCGCGACCACCGGCGCGGGGGTGGGGCTCGCCGCGATCAGGACGGCGCCGGCAGCGATCAGCAGCAGACAGACCGCCACCACCGGACGCTTGCGCCGCGTCCAGTCGATGAGCGCGCCGGCCGGTATTTGAGTCGCGAGCGCAACTGCCGTGTTGAGCGTGAGAACCGAACCGATCGCGCCCTGGCTCCAGCCGGAGGACGCCAGATACAGGGAGACGAACGGCCCGAAGCCGGTCTCCACGTCGGCGACGAAGAAATTGAGCCAGTCGAGGCCGGCCTGGCTGCGGGACAAGGCCGGCAGTATTTGGACGGGAGGGTATTCCACGCGGCACCTGAGGCATCGATCGCAGGGCGGTGAACGCGCGGCGGGCAGAGAAGGCGCAAGGAAGCGCTTCTTTTTCTGAAGAAAAAGAAGCAAAAAGACTTCATCCGTATGAGAACGCGGCCTTAAAAAGTCCTGGTCAAATAACGAAAGTTTTTTGGTTCTTTTTTTCAAAAAAGAACAAAAGGTTCAAGATCCCGCCGCCCCGCGCCGCGACAACCCGACGATGAATCGCTTCGCCAATAATTCACCGCGCGTCCCGGTCTGCTTGCACGCCAGTTCCACCGCCCGCGCCTCCTCGAGCGCGCGAAGCAGGGCGGGCTCGGGCCAGCGGGTGAGGCTCTTGGTCATCGCCGGCAGGGCGCGGAAGAACACCGGCGGGCGCAGGGTTCTCAGCGCCTCCTGCGCGGAGGCCCCGTCGCTCATGCGCAGACGCGCCTGGTGCAGCTTCTGCAAATGGCTGATCGCCATGCGGATCAGGGCGACGCCGTTGACGCCTTCGGCGACCGCCGTCTCCACCGCGGAATCGGCCGTTTCGGTATCGCCACTGGTGGCGGCGAGCAGCGCGTCGTCGGCCGAGGCGCCGGCGCCGTCGCCGACCGAGAGGCGGGCGAGGTCGATGCTGATGCGGGCGCCGGGACCGGCGAGCAGCGCGAGCTTTTCGATCTCCCCGCGCACCACCGAACGGTCGCCGCCGATCGTGTCGGTGAGCCAGGTGAGCGCATCCGGATCGATGCCGGCGCCGTGTTCGGCGAGCATGGCGCGGATGGTCTCGGAGAGCGCGCGGCCTTCCTCGGGGTAGCAGCCGATCGCCGCGCCGTCCGGCGCGGTCTCGAGGAGGGTGCGGAGTTTCCCCTTGCCGAGCCCGGGCGCTTCGACGACGAGCAGGGCCTCGCCGGGGCCTTTGAGCGCGGCGCGGATCGGCTCCGTTACGGTATCGGTGACGTCGCGAAGGCGGACCACGCGACGCCCGCCCATCATCGAGAGTGCCGCCATTTCGTCCGGGATGCGGGGCCAGTCGGCGCGGTCGAGTTCGGCGACGCGGAACGGATCGTCGAGGCTGCCGGCGGCAGCGCGGGTCAGCTGTTCGGCGCGTTCGCGGATCAGGCCTTCATCGTCGCCGTAGAGCAGGACGGCGCGGAGACCGCCGGGGGATTTGAGAAGCTGGGCGGTCTGCCGGGCGTCGGGCTTCACGTCAGCCCTGGCTGGGATGGTCGCGGAAATAGGTGGCGATGGCCTCCGCGATCTGATCGGCGACGATATTGGCCATGCGGTTCGTCGCATCCTGGCTTTGCACGTCGGCATAGAAAAACTGGCCGGCGAGGAAATCGTGGCCGTCGACCGCGCGGGCGGTGCCGAAGGTCAATCGCTTGCTGGGTGCGTTTACGGCGTGCAGCGACCATGTGGCGGTCGCGATGTCGCGCACGCGGGAATAGGAATTGTCGGGATTGAAGGAGAGTGCGTCTTCGCGCTGATTGAGCAGGACCGAGAGCACGTATTTCTTCGGCACGCCGGAATCGTCGCCCTCCAGCCGCTGCTGCAGGGCCTGGCGCAGGATCTGGCCATTACGGTTCGGGATGATGTCCACGAAGACGGTCTGCATCAGCGCGGCGTTGCGGCCGGAGGGCGCGTAGAGCGGGTGGAAGCCGCAGGCGGCGAGCGTGGCCGCGAGTGCCAGGGCGGCGAGGCGGCGGATCATGGCTGGACCACGAAATTCACGATGCGGTCGGGCACGTGGATTTCCTTGACGATGCGGCGGCCTTCGAGCTGGCGCGCGACGTTCGGTTCGGCGCGCGCCGCGGCGAGCACCGTGGCGGCGGGAGCGCCCGGCGGCAATTCGATGGTGCCGCGGAGCTTGCCCATGATCTGCACCGCGATCGTCACACTTTGTTTCGCGGTCAGCGCAGGATCGGATTCGGGCCAGGGTTCGAGGGCGAGCAAGCCGGCGCCCGGGTTAAGCGCCGCGTGGATCGTTTCGGCCAGATGCGGGATCATCGGCGCGGCGAGGCGGATCGCGATGACAACCGCTTCGCGGCGGGCCCAGGCGAGGCCGGGTTGCGCGGGCGCGCGGTCGGCCTCGGCGATGCTGCCGGCGAGTTCGTAGATCCTGGCGACCGCGACGTTGAAGGCGAAATTGTCGAGCGCGGTGGTGACGGCGTCGATCGCGCGATGGGCGGCGCGGCGAAGATCCAGCGCGTCGGGGCCGAACTCGGCGGGTTTCGCTGCCTCGGGGCCCGTGCTCGCGAGGGCTATCCGATACAGGCGGTGCAGGAAGCGGCTGGCGCCGGCGACGCCGGCCTGCGTCCATTCGATGTCGCGCTCGGGCGGGTTGTCGGAGAGGATGAACCAGCGGGCAGTATCGGCACCGTAACGGTCGATGATGGTGCCGGGCGCGACCGTGTTGCGGCGGGATTTCGACATCGCCTCGACGCGGCCGATTTCAACCGGCTCGCCGGTGCCGATGCGGGTCGCGCTGCCGTCGGCGCCGCGCTCGACTTCCTCGGGGTAGAGCCAAGTGCCGTCGGCCGCGCGATAGCTTTCGTGCGTGACCATGCCCTGCGTGAACAGTCCGGCGAACGGCTCGCCGACCGCGAGATGGCCGGTTTCGCGCATCGCGCGGGAGAAGAAGCGCGAATAGAGCAGGTGCAGGATCGCGTGCTCGATGCCGCCGATATATTGATCGACCGGGAGCCAGCCACCGGCGGCTTCGCGCACGACGGGGATAGTCGCGTGCGGACTGCAGAAGCGCGCGTAATACCAGGAGCTGTCCACGAAGGTGTCGAACGTGTCGGTCTCGCGCGTGGCGGCGCCGCCGCATTGCGGGCACGCAACGTGTTTCCAGCTCGGGTGGTGATCGAGCGGGTTGCCGGGGCGGTCGAACGTGACGTCCTCGGGCAGCAGCACGGGCAGCGGCGCGGGGACGGCGCCGCAGGCCGCGCAATGGATGATGGGAATCGGGCAGCCCCAGTAGCGCTGGCGGCTGACGCCCCAGTCGCGCAGGCGCCAATTGACCACGCCCTGGCCCGCGCCGAGCCGCTCGAGCTCGGCGATGGCGGCGCGCTTGGCCTCATCGGTGGTCATGCCGTCGAGAAAGCCCGAATTCGCGATACGGCCGGGGCCGGTATAGGCTTCGGTTGCGCCCTCGAAATCGTGCGGCTCGGCCGGGATCACGACGGGCGGGATCGGCAGCCCGTATTTGCGGGCGAATTCGAAATCGCGCTGGTCGTGGGCAGGGCAGCCGAAAATGGCGCCGGTGCCGTATTCCATCAGCACGAAATTCGCGATCCAGACCGGGAAGGTGGCCTCGGGAAGGAACGGGTGACGGACGCGCAGCCCCGTGTCGAAGCCGAGTTTCTCGGCGGTTTCGATCGCGGCCTCGCTGGTGCCGAGCCGGCGGCATTCGGCGATGAAGCCGGCGGCCTCGGCGTTCTGCGCGGCGATCGCGGCGGCGATCGGGTGCTCGGGGGCGACCGCGAGGAAGGACATGCCGAACAGCGTGTCGGGCCGCGTGGTATAGACTTCGACGCTGTCCTGGCCGCCGGCCGCCGCGGTCAGCGGGAAACGCAGCCGCGCGCCCTCGCTGCGGCCGATCCAGCGGGATTGCATCAGCCGGACGCGCTCGGGCCAGCGCGGGAGATCATCGAGCGCGGCCAGCAATTCCGGCGCGAACGCCGTGATCTTGAGGAACCATTGCGAGAGCAGCTTTTTCTCGACCGGCGCGCCGGAGCGCCAGCCGCGGCCGTCGATGACCTGCTCGTTGGCCAGCACGGTATTGTCCACCGGGTCCCAATTGACCCAGCTTTCGCGGCGCTCGACCAGGCCGGCGCGGAAGAAATCGAGAAACAGGCTCTGCTGCTGGGCGTAATAATCGGGGTCGCAGGTGGCGAATTCGCGCGACCAGTCGATCGAGAGGCCCATGCGCTTGAGCTCGGCGCGCATGTTGGCGATGTTGCTGCGGGTCCAGGTGCCGGGATGGATGCCGCGCTCGCGGGCGGCGTTCTCGGCGGGCAGGCCGAACGCGTCCCAGCCCATCGGATGCAGCACCTGAAAGCCGCGGGCGCGCTTGTAGCGGGCGACGACGTCGCCGAGCGTGTAATTGCGGACGTGGCCCATATGGATCTTCCCGCTCGGATACGGGAACATTTCGAGTACGTAGTATTTGGGCCGGCCGGGGGCAGGGATGTCGGTGGCGGCAAAGCAGCCGGCCGCTTCCCAGGCGGCCTGCCAGCGCGGCTCGTCGGCCGCGAAATCGTAGGTATCGCTCATGTGGGCCTTGAATTAGAGCGAAGGGCGCGAGACGGGAAGGCGCCTCCGGCGGGCAGGGGCTCTGCCCCTGCACCCCGCTGGGGCCGAAAGGCCCCAGACCCCGCTACTCTGAGTGCGTGTTGGAACGCTGATCGTATCCGAAAACCGGGTCGACCGTCCCCAAGGTGATGGGGTCTGGGGCCTTCCGGCCCCAGTGGAGGGGTGCAGGGGAGGCAGAGCCTCCCCTGCCGCTTCAGCCCTTCGCCGCCGCCGCCTGAGCCCGCAGCTCGCGCGCCCGCGCCAGCACTTTGTTCTCGATATCCGCCGCCGTCGCCGGGTTCACCGGCGCGTCGCTCCATTGCCCGTCCTGGCGCACCTGGCGGAAGATCACCACCCGCACGCCGTCGGCGCGGAGCTGGCGGCCGAGGATGTAGGCGGTGGCCTTGAAGCGCTCGTCGCTCGTGGTCGGCGGCGAGTACCAGTCGGTGATGATGACGCCGCCGAACGGGTCGGCCGAGGCGAGCGGCATGAAGCCGAGCGTGTCGAGCGCGCCGCGCCAGAGATAGGCGTTCACGCCGAGCGCCGCGCCGGCTTCCTGCTGCTTGTTGTCCTTGGCCGGGCCGAGCACGATGCCGGCGTCGCCGAACAGCGTGCCGCCCGTCGGGTCCTTGTAGCGGTAGTCGTTATATTCGGTGTCGGCGACCGGCTTGACCGCGGGTCCGTTGCCGCCGCCGCAGCCGGCGAGGCCGAGCAGCACGAGGCCGGCAGCGATGGTAGAGGCGAACGCGGTCTTCTGCATGCTGTCCTGAGCGGTCGGGGGAGGGCGCGGAGGGCCGCCGGGTTCTCTACCGCAGGGGGGCGGGAGCGCCAAGCGGCCGGCCCTCACCAGGTGAGGCTGGTGCCGAGCGTGAGCGCCTGGGCGTGGATCTTGTTGCCGGCGCTGGGGTCCGAGGTGCCGGCGACGATCGCCGAGGATTGGAAATCGTAGCCCGACTGCTTCCGCTCGTCCCAGAGATAGGTGAGGAACACGCCAAGCCCGGGAGCGACCTTCAGCGTGCCGCCGGCATTGAGGCCTTCCTCATGCCGCTGCCCGAGGCCGGGCGTGACGACGCTCTCGGCCGGCGTGTTGCCGGCGGAATAGGAGAACGCGCCCTGGCTGTCGGTCGAGACCCAGGAGGTGCCGAGGATCACGGGGCCGAATTCATAGGCGGCGCCGGCCGACCAGGCATCCGCCGGTTTGCCGCCGACCGGCTGCAGTGAATAGGACTGGCCGAAGCCGGACGCGAGCGCGTTGCTGAAGCGGCCGAACTGGTAGTTCGCGCCGACCAGGAAGCCGGCATAGGTCGCCTGGATGCCGACATCGCCGATGCTGAGCCCGTTGTAGGTGACCGGGCGCACGTAGCCGCTGCCGGATTTCACGTAATAGGGGCCGATGTAATTGACGTGGCCGCCGCCGGTATAGCTGACGGTCGCGGCGAGGCCGATGCCGTTGTTGAAGATATGGCGATATCGCAATAGAATGTCGATGGTGTTGCGCCGCCGCCCGCTTTCGGCGGCGACGGTCGTGGATTCGAGCCGGTCGCAACCGACGATCGAGCTGATTCCGGCGGGAACCGTGATGGGCGAGGTGCCGACCGTGTTGCTGGTGTTGGCGAAAGCGCAGTTGCCGTCGTTGATGTTTTCGCCGGCGCTGGAGGGCTCGAAGCTGACGCCGAAATCGAAGCTGCCGATCGCGGGCGAGAGATAGACGATCTTGTTGGTGGTGTAGGCGCTGGAATCGTCGGGAAAGGGCCAGCGGAGCTGGGCGTTGGTCGCCAGCCCGTAGCGGACGTCGCCGTTCCAGCCGCCATCGTTGAAGTTCTCGAGCACGCCGGTGAGGTAGAGCGAGCTCACGTCATCGATCGTGCCGAAACGGAGCACACCGAGATCCTTCGTTCCGACATAGCCCCATTCGCGGCGGATATAGAGCTGGCCGCGCGCGGGATCGACGCCGGAAACCGTGCCGGCGCTGCCGCCGCCGGGCGCAATGGTGTTGTCCTGACGGATTTCGATGCTGGCGCCGTATTTGATGCCGTCGGCGGTCAGCCCGTCGAAGCCCGGATAGAGACGGGTATACTCGGTGAAGCCGTAATTGGCCTGCTTGTTCGTGGCGGTCCCGGAACTGGTCTTGTATTCGACCACCTGGGTCGGCTTGCCGTTGATGGTGACGGTGGTGGGCACCAGCGTCACGGTGGTTGTCGGGAAGCTGGTGTTGAGCTGCTGGTCGTCGAACATGCCGGCATAGAAGCGGAAGCGGCCGTTCAGGCGGACCACGACCTGGCCGGGCTCGGGGCCGCCGGCGGTGCCCTCGTCCTGCGCGACCAGCACGTTGCTGTCCTCCGGCGGGAGCAGGAAAGTGCTGTCGTCGATCTGGGCGTGCGCCGCGACGCTGCCGAGCAGGGCGGCCAGGAATGCGGACGATGTCAGCAGACGAACGCGCATGCGAACTCCCCCTTCGCACTTTCGAGCCGGACAGCCGGTTCTCGGTACCGCACTAAACTTATTTTTACAATACTAAACTGGTAGGAATTGGCCTCCGGTTCCGGGTCTTCCCATCCAGCGCGCCGATCGCGCCGACGCCCGCGCATAGCCGGGTCAGACGCCGGCAGGAAAGTCCGTCGATGCCGCCGAGGGCGAGCAGGGGCGGTCCGGAGCGGCGAACCCAGGAGGCGAAGCGCGCCGGGCCGAGCCCGCGCGCCCCAGGGTGGCTGCGCGTCGGGAAAACCGGGGAGAGGAAGGCGACCGCGCAGGGCAGCCGGCGGGCGCGGCGGAGGGCAGGCGGGTCGTGCGCGGCGACGGTGCAGAGGCGCCCGCGGAGATAGGCGGGCGGGTGCTCACGGCCGCGCAGATGGGGGCCGGCCCGCAGCGCGGCGGCGAGGCGCGGGTCGCCGGCGATGGTGAGCGCGAGCCGCCGCGCGCGGCAGAGCCGGGCGATCCGGCGCGCGAGGCCGGCGCGATCGGGCACGCGGTCATGGCGGAACACGACGCCGCTGCCCGGCGGCAGCCGGGCGATCGCCGGGAGCGGGTCGGGGGTGCGCCGGTCGTCGGTGAAGAGCCAGAGGACCGGATGGCGCGCGCGGCGCCGCGCCTTGACCGCCCGTGCCCAGGCCAGCAGTTTCGCATCCATGGAGACCGTCCTGGAGCAGCCTATCGCCGCCCGGCTCGCGGCGATACGGGCGCGTGTGGCGGCCGCTTGCCGGCAGGTCGGACGGGACCCGGGCGAGGTCACGCTGGTGGCGGTCAGCAAGACCCATCCGGCGGAGGCGATCGCGGCCGCGGCCGCCGCCGGGCAGCGCGTGTTCGGCGAGAACCGGGTGCAGGAGGCGGCGGCGAAATTCCCCGGCCTGCGCGAGCGCGTGCCGGATCTGCGGCTGCATCTCATCGGCGCGCTGCAGACGAACAAGGCGGCCGAGGCGGTGCGGATCGCCGACGTGATCGAGTCGCTAGACCGGCCGCGGCTGGCGGACGCGATCGCGCGGGCGGCGGAAGCGGCGGGAAGGCTGCCGGGGCTGCTCGTGCAGGTGAATATCGGCGAGGAGGCGCAGAAAGCGGGGGTGGCGCCGGGCGAAGCCGATGCGTTCATCGAGGCATGCCGGGAGCGGTTCGGGGACGCGCTGCTGGGGCTGATGGCGATTCCGCCGGCGGAGGGCGATCCGGCGCCGCTTTTCGCGCGGCTGGCGGCGATCGCGGCCCGGCACGGGCTGCGCCATCTGAGCATGGGCATGTCGGGCGATTTCGAGGCGGCGATCGCCGCCGGCGCCACCGAAATCCGCGTAGGGAGCGCGATTTTCGGCGCGCGTTGAAAAGAGTTTTGTTCTTTTTTGAAAAAAAGAACCAAAAAACTTTCTCATATGACGAGGCGGTTGAAAGGCTTCGTCCCATAAGAGAGAAGTCTTTTTGGTTCTTTTTCTTCAGAAAAAGAACACCCTACGCCTTCCGCAACAAAAACAAAGCCTGCTCCCCAAAAACGTTGGCCAGCCAAAGCGAGCGCCGCCACGGAGAGCGGCGCCCTGCTTCGTCGATCGCGAGCCAGCGTTCCACGACGTAATGCTCGTCCGCGCAGAGCGCGCGGAAATCGAGCAGCGTGCAGGGGTGGATGTTCGGCGTTTCGAACCAGGGCCGGTTCCAGGTCGCGGTCATCGGCATGCGCCCGGTGCGCAGTAATTGCAGGCGCACCTGCCAGTGGCCGAAATTGGGGAAACTGACGAGCGCGCGCGTGCCGATGCGCAGCATCTGGCGCAGCACCTCGCGCGGACGTTCGACCGCCTGCAGCGTTCGCGAGAGCACGACGTAGTCGAAGGCGGCATCGGGATATTGCGCGAGATCGTGGTCGGCGTCGCCATGCATGACCGGCAGCCCGTGCGCGATGGCGCGCGTGACCTCGGCCATGTCGAGCTCGATGCCGCGCGCGTCGCAGCCGCGGGTGCGGGAGAGGTGTTCAATGAGGCCGCCATCGCCGCAGCCGATGTCGAGCACACGGCTGCTGGGGGCGATCATGTCGGCGATCAGGGCGAGGTCTAGGCGCATGCGTGGTGAAGGACTTCTTTTTTGAAAAAAAGAAGCAAAAAACTTTCGTCTGTTTGGACCATGCCGCTCAGGCGCTGATCGGATACGATCGGCATCCGGACCGCACTCGAACGAGAAAAAGTTCTTTGGTTCTTTCTTTCAAGAAAGAACATTCTCTTCCTTCCTTTGCTGCTCCCCGCATCCTTTGAGAAATCCGCTCACGGTGCGATGGAAATCCGGCTCGTCGAGCAGGAACGCATCGTGTCCCCGATCGGTCTCGATCTCCACGAAGCTCACGTTTGCCGCCGCCCGGTTGAGCGCGCGCGCCACGGCGCGCAGTTGCGCCGTCGGAAAGAGCCAGTCCGAGGTGAAGGAGATGAGGCAGAACCGGGTGCGGCTGCCGTGGAAGGCGCGGGCGAGGTCGCCGTCATGGTCGGCGGCGAGATCGAACCAGTCCATCGCGCGCGTGATGGTCAGATACGAGTTCGCATCGAAGCGGCGCACGAAGCTGCTGCCCTGGTGGCGCAGGTAGGATTCCACCTCGAACATTTCGTCGAACAGCGTGCGGCCCGCAGCCGGCCCCTGGGCGCGCGTGCGGCGGCCGAATTTGCGGGTGAGTGCCGCCTCCGAGAGATAGGTGATGTGCGCCATCATGCGGGCGACCGCGAGCCCGCGCGCCGGGATCTCGTCGTGATCGCGATACCGCCCGGCGTGGAAATGCGGATCGCCGAAGATCGCCTGGCGGCTCACCTCGTTGAAGGCGATGTTCTGCGCGGAATGATGCGCGGCGGTCGCGATCGGGATCGCCGAGAAGACGCGCTCGGGAAAGCGCGCGGCCCATTCGAGCACCTGCATGCCGCCCATCGAGCCGCCGATCACCGAAAAGAGCCGCCCGATGCCGAGCCGGCTGACGAGCCGCGCCTGCGCCTGCACCATGTCGCCGATCGTCACGGGCGGAAAATCGGTGCCCCACAGCGTGCCGTCGGCCCGCGGCGATGCCGGGCCGGTGCTGCCCATGCAGCCGCCGAGCACGTTCGAGCAGATCACGAAATACTGCTCGGTATCGATGGCGCGGCCGGGGCCCACCACGGCTTCCCACCAGCCGGGCTTGCCGGTGATGGGATGGGTTTCGGCCACGTACTGGTCGCCGGTGAGGGCGTGGCAGACCAGGATGGCGTTGCTGCGATCGGCGTTGAGGCGGCCGTGCGTGCGGTAGGCGAGCGTGAAGCCCGGCAGCGTCAGGCCGCATTCGAGCGGGAGCGGCTCGGGGAAATGCGCGGCCTCGTGCGCGATGTCGGCGGGCAGGCGGTCCATGGGTGGCGCCGCTTTGCCCGCCGCGGGCGGGGCTGGCAAGGCGGGCCGGCCCGCGCGCGCCGGCACCTTGCGGGGCGGGGGGCTTGGCGGCAGAACCGCGCCATGCCGCCGCGTCCGCGCCCTGGTGTTCTCGCGATCGAGCCTTATTCGCCGGGGGTGGCGAAGCTGCCCGGCGTGTCGCGCGTCATCAAGCTCTCCTCCAACGAGGGCGCGTTCGGCGCGCCACCCGCCGCCGTGCGCGCGGTCCAGGCAGCCCTCGACCGGCTCCATCGCTATCCCGACGGCGGTGCCCACCGGCTGCGGCACGCGATCGGCGAGCGCTTCGGCCTCGATCCCGAGCGCATCGTCTGCGGCGCGGGCTCGGACGATCTGATTTTCCTGCTCTGCCACATCTATGGCGGACCCGGCACCGAGCTCATCATGACCGAGCACGGTTTTTCGATCTACGACATCGCCGGCCGGCTCGCCGGCGGCAGCGTGGTGAAGACGCCGGAACGGCGCCTCACCGCCGATGTCGACGCGATCCTGGCCGCCGTCACGCCGCGCACGCGAATGGTGTTCATCGCCAACCCCAACAATCCCACCGGCAGTGTCCTGCCCGCCGCGGAGACCCGCCGGCTGCGCGCGGGACTGCCCGAGGATGTGCTGCTCGTTCTCGACGGCGCCTATGCCGAATATCTCGACCGGCCCGATTACGATCCCGGAACCGCGCTGGTCGATGCCGGCGAGAACACGGTGATGACCCGCACTTTCTCGAAGATCTTCGGGCTTGGCGGGTTGCGGCTCGGCTGGGCCTATGCGCCCGAGCCGATCGTCGATGGGCTGCACCGCGCGCGCTCGCCGTTCAACGTGTCGGTGGCGGCGCATGAGGGCGGCATCGCGGCGCTCGCCGAACCCGGCTGGGTGGAGCGCAGCCGCGCCCACAACGCGGCCGAGCGCGCGCGCCTCTCGGCGGCGCTCGGCGATATCGGCATCACCGTGCATCCGAGCGAGGCGAATTTTGTGCTCGCCGATTTCGGCACGCCGGCGGAGGCCGCCCAGGCCGATGAGGCGTTGCGCGCCCGCGGCCTGATCGTGCGGCGCGTGGGCGGTTACGGCCTGCCGCACTGCCTGCGCATCACGATCGGGCTCGCCGACGAGAACGACCTGGTGATCGCGGCCCTGCGGGAACGGGTTCTCCAGACGGCGCATGGCTGAACCGCTCTTCCGCCGCCTCGCGCTCATCGGACTGGGGCTGATCGGCAGCTCGATCGCGCGGGCCGCCCGCGCGCGCGGCGGCATCGCCGGCGAAATCGTGGCCTGCGACCGCAATCGCGCGGTGCGCGAGCGCGTCGCCGAACTCGGCATCGCCGACCGCGTGGAGGCCGATCCCGCGCGGGCGGTGGCCGGCGCGGACGGGGTGATCCTGTGCGTGCCGGTCGGCGCCTTCGCCGATGTCGCGGCCACGATCGCCCCGGCGCTCGCCGAGGGCGCGATCGTCTCCGATGTGGGCTCGACGAAACAATCGGTGCTGCGCGACGTGGCACCCTTGTTGCCGCCGCATGTGCATTTCGTGCCGGCCCATCCGCTGGCCGGCACCGAACATTCGGGGCCCGATGCGGGCTTCGCGGAGCTGTTCGAGGGACGCTGGTCGCTGATCACGCCGCCGTCCGGCACCGATCGGAACGCGATCGAGAAGGTGGCGGAACTTTGGGCGCGGCTCGGTTCCATGGTCGAAATCATGGAGCCCGGCCACCACGACCGCGTGCTCGCGATCGTCAGCCATCTGCCGCATCTGATCGCGTTTACGATCTGCGGCACGGCCGACGATCTCGCCGACGAAACCCGCCAGCAGGTGCTGAAATTCTCGGCCTCCGGCTTTCGCGACTTCACCCGGATCGCCGCCTCGGACCCGGAGATGTGGCGCGACGTGTTCCTCAACAATCGCGAGGCGCTGCTCGAGATGCTGGCGCGGTTCACGGAAGACGCCCAGGCGATGGCGCGGGCGGTGCGCTGGGGAGATGCGGGCTATATCGAGGACAAGATCCGCCGCGGCCGGGTGATCCGGCGGTCTTTGATCGAGCTCAAGCAGGCCTGAGGCGACAGCCGGAGGCGCGTCTCGGCCCTCACGCCCTCCGCGCCGGAAGAGATCGGCTGGCTACTGCGCGAAATCGTGCTTTCCCGGCGGAAACGGCAACCGCCCGGTCGTCACGAACGCGGCGATCCAATCCCAGACCTGCGCCTTCTGCGCCGGGTCGAGTCCTTTCATCACGTGCCCGCCCGGATATGACAGGAACCAGGTCGGCACGCCGGCGCGCACCAGCGCCGCATACATGGCGGTCGCATAATCATAGGGCACGGCCGGATCCTGCGTGCCGTGGATCAGCACGGTCGGCGCGGCGCCCGGCCCCACCCGCGCGAGCGGAGACGCACTCTCCGCCGCCGCCTGCCGGTCGCCCGGGCCGAACAGCTTCCGCATGACGTTCGGACGCCGCTGCAGATTGTCCACCATGTCGGCCGGGGCCGAGAGCGCGACCACGCAATCGGGGCGCGGCGACTGCGCGGTCAGAAGCCCGCGATCGGGCCCGGGATCGATGCGCCCGACCACCCCGAGCAGCAGGGCGAGCTGCGCCCCCGCCGAACCGCCGAACACGCAGACGCGCCGCGGATCGACCCCGATCTCGCTCGCATGCGCCCGAACCCAGCGCACCGCCAGTTGCACATCGTCGAACTGGATGGGCCAGAAACCCGCCGGCGTGCCGTCGGCAAGTTGATAATCGACCGGAATGACCACCATGCCCCGCGCGGCCAGGCGCTGGCAGAGACCGCCTGAGGCGGCGTGCTTGTCGCCATGCACCCAGCCGCCGCCATGGATCATCAGCAACGCCGGCGCCGGTCCGCCGCCGGGCGGCGAGCAGATATCGAGCCGCTGAATGGGAGCGGGGCCGTATGGCACGTCGGTGGCGCTGGCGCGGGCCCCGGACGCCGGCAACAAGAGGCCGATCAGCAGGGCAGCGCCGACGGCGAGGCCCCGAATTCCGGTCCGGTCCTGGGTTGGCAGCCGCACGTCATTCATTCCTGCTGCCTCCATTCCCGCTGCCTCGGCCGGACAGGGGCTCCGCCCCGTCGCCATCTATACCGGCTCCGTGTCCAGCGCATACCCCGCGGCCCGCACGGTCCGCACGATATCGAGCTCCCCCGGCCCGTTGATCGACTTCCGCAGCCGCCGGATATGCACATCGACGGTGCGCGGCTCGACATGGATGTCCGGCCCCCACACCGCGTCCAGCAATTCCTCGCGCGAGAACACCCGCCGCGGATGCTGCATCAGGAATTCCAGCAGCCGGAACTCGGTCGGCCCGAGATGCACCGCGCGCGCGCCGCGCTGCACGCGGTGCATGGCGAGGTCCATCGAAATGTCGTGGAACACGAGCCGCCCCTTGGCCGGCACGCTATTGCTTCGACGCAACAAAGCCCGCATGCGCGCGAGCAGGGCGTCCATGCTGAACGGCTTGGTGATGTAATCGTCCGCGCCGGTATTCAGCCCGCGCACCGCGTCCTGATCTTCGGTGCGCGCGGTCACCATGATCACCGGCAGATCGCGCGTCCCCGGTCTGCGGCGGATCTGCCGGCAGACCTCGATGCCCGAGACCACCGGCAGCATCCAGTCGAGCAGCACGAGATCGGGCGTGTTCTCGGCGATGCGCGTCAGCGCCTCCTGCCCATCGGTCGCCTCGTCCACGCGGAAACCCTGCTTCTCGAGATTGTAGCGCAGCATGGTCGCCAGCGCCGCCTCGTCCTCGACGATGAGGACGAGCGGCTTCGGCAGCGTGGTGGTTCCGGCTTCCGGCGCCGGCGCGATCCCCCCTTCCATTTCCTTCAGCTCCCTTCGGGCTGCACGACGAGCAGCGACGGACTTTCCCCTTTCGGCCGGCCCTGCGGCAGCGATTCGCCGGTCGCGGCGTAATGGATGGTCTCGGCGATGTTGGTGGCGTGATCGCCGATCCGCTCGAGATTCTTGGCCACGAACAGCAGATGCGTGCAGGGCGTGATGTTGCGGGGATCTTCCATCATGTAGGTGATCAGCTCGCGGAAGATCGCGGTATAGATGTCGTCCACCGCCTGATCCGAGCGCCAGACCTGGATCGCGCGCTCGGCATCCATCTCGCCCACGGCGTCGATCGTCAGTTTCAGATTCTCCTGCACGAGCCGCGCCATGTGCGTGAGCCCGCCGAGCGTCACGGTGCTGCCGTACTGGGCCAGCACGAGGCTCCGCTTCGCGACATTGGCCGAATAATCGCCGATCCGCTCGAGATCGGTGCTGATTTTCAGCGCCGCCACCACCTGGCGCAGATCGCTCGCCACCGGCTGGCGCAGCGCCAGCAGCCGGATCACGGCGCTCTCGATCTCGCGCTCGAGCGCATCGACCGACGGGTCCTGCTCCATCGCCTGCGTCGCCGCGGCGCCGTCGCGCCGCACCACGGCGTTGAGCGCGAGCGCGAGCTGGCTTTCGAGCAACCCGCCCATCTCCACCAGCATGTCGCGAAGCTGCTTGAGCTCCTGCTCGTAGGAACTGACGATGTGCGGGGAGACTTCCGGCATGCTGCGTGTTCCTCTCAGCCGAACCGCCCGGTGATGTATTCCTGCGTGCGGCGCTGCTTCGGTGCCGTAAAGATTTGCGCGGCCGGCCCGGCTTCGACCAGCTCGCCGAGATAGAAGAACGCCACCTGATCGGCGCAGCGCGCCGCCTGCTGCAAATTGTGCGTGACGATGACGATGGTGAAATCCCGCTTCAGCTCGTCGATCAGCTCCTCGATCTTGAGCGTGCTGATCGGATCGAGCGCGCTGGTCGGCTCGTCGAGCAGGATCACTTCGGGCCGGACGGCGATGCTGCGCGCGATGCAGAGCCGTTGCTGCTGCCCGCCCGACAGCCCCGCGGCGGGCGAGCCGAGCCGGTCCTTCACCTCGTCCCACAGCGCGGCGCGCGTCAGCGACCATTCCACCCGGGCCGCCATCTCGCTCCGTGACAGCCGCTCGTGCAGCCGCACCCCGAAGGCGATGTTCTCGTAGATGCTCATGGGAAACGGCGTCGGCTTCTGAAACACCATCCCCACCCGGCTGCGCAACAGATTGAGGTCGAGCGAGGGCGAGAGGATATTCTCGCCGTCCATCCAGACCTCGCCCTCGGCGCGCTGTCCCGGATAGAGATCGTACATCCGGTTCAGCACGCGAAGCAGCGTCGACTTGCCGCATCCCGATGGCCCGATCATGCCGGTCACGCGCCGGTCCGGCAGATCGATCGTGATGCGCCGGAGCGCCTGGTTGCTGCCGTAGAAGAAATCGAGATCGCGCACGGAAATGCGCGGCGCCGCGTCGGGCGCCGGCGCGCGTGGCGCGGGTCCCGGCACGCCTGTCGCAATCCGTTCGCCCGGCGCGTGTTCCATGGTGCCGTTCCCCTTCACCGCGGCCGCACCACGACGCGGGCCACGAGATTGATCGCCAGCACCCCGAGCGTGATCAGCAGCGCCCCGGTCCAGGCGAGCTGCACCCAGTCCTCGAAGGCCGAGGCAGCATACTGGTAGATCGTGACGGGCAGGCTCGCCATCGCCTGTCCGATACCGGAATAATCCGAATTGCCGAGCGAGGTGAAGAGCAGCGGCGCGGTCTCTCCGGCGACGCGCGCGACCGCCAGCAGCACCCCGGTCAGCAGCCCGTCGAGCGCCGCGCGGTAGCAGATGAACACGATGGTCCGCCAGCGCGGCGCGCCAAGCGCGATCGCCGCCTCGCGCAGCGAGACCGGCAGCAGCCGCAGCATGTCCTCGGTGGTGCGCACGACGATCGGAATGACGATCACCGCGAGGGCGGCCGCGCCCGCGAAACCCGAGAACCCGCCGAGCGGCGCCACCAGGACCGTGTAGATGAACAGGCCGATCAGGATGGAGGGCGCCGAGAGCAGGATGTCGGAGACGAACCGCACCGCCTCGCCGAGCGCCGACCGTCCGGCATATTCCGCGAGATAGGTCCCCACCATCAGCCCGATCGGCGTGCCGATCGCCGTGCCGAGCGCGGTCTGGATGAGGCTGCCGACGATCGCGTTGGCCAGTCCCCCGTTCGAGCCGGGCGCCTTCGTGACCGTCGTGAACACGGAGAGATGGAGGCCGGGCAGCCCGAGCCAGAGCAGCGTCACCAGGATCCAGGCGAGCATCGCCAGCGCGAGCACGGTCGCGGCGACCGAGAGCGTGTTGGCCACGATGGCCGTGCGCCGGCGGCGCCGGCCGAGCGACGCGGCGACGGTGGCGCTCATGGCGCGTGCCTCAATTCCGCCCCCGCGGCCGCAGCAGCACCCGCGACACCGCGAGCACCACGAACGAAATCACGAACAGCAGGAAGCCCAGCGCCAGGAGCGCGGAGAGGTGCAGGCTCCCCTGATCCGCCTCCGGAAATTCGAGCGCCACCAGCGAGGCGATGGTGTTGCCCGGCGCGAACAGGCTGGCGCTGATCCGGTTGGTGTTGCCGATCACGAAGGTCACCGCCATGGTCTCGCCGAGCGCCCGCCCGAGACCGAGCATGATGCCGCCCACCACGGCGGTGCGCGTGTAGGGCAGCACGATATGGCGCATCACTTCCCATTTCGTGCAGCCGAGACCGAACGCGCTTTCCTTGAACATCACCGGCACGGTCAGGAAAACGTCGCGCATCGTGGCGGCGATGAAGGGCAGCACCATGACCGCGAGCACCAAAGCCGCGACGAAGAGGCTCGAATTGCCCGGCTCAGCCTCGAACACCGCCCCGATCCCCGGCACCCGCCCGAGCGAGGCCGTCAGCACCGGCTGCACATGCGCCGCCACCCACGGACCGAGCTGAAAAAACCCCCACATCCCGTAGATGATCGAAGGCACCGCGGCGAGCAGTTCCACCGCCGTTCCGATCGGCCGGCGCGCCCAGCCGGGCGCCAGCTCCGTCAGGCAATAAGCCACCCCGAACGCGAGCGGCACCGCCAGCAGCAGCGCCAGCACGGAGCTGACGAGGGTGCCGTATACCGAGACGAGCGCGCCGTAATGGTCGGTGACCGGGTTCCAGGCCGCGGAGACGAGAAACCTCGCCCCCTCGGCCCGGAACGCCGGCAGCGCGCCCAGGAACAGCAGAAGGATGATCGCGCCCAGCAACCCGAGCACGAAAAGGCCCGATGCCTGCGCGATCCCCGCGAACAGGATGTCGCCGAAACGGTGCCCGCGCCGCCGCGCGGGACCGGCGAGGACGGCCGCTTCGCTCAAACTATTGGACGGCAACCGCGCTCCACGATTTCATCACGCGCGCCTTCACGCTCGCCGGCAGCGGAATGTACTGCAGCTCCCGCGCCGCCTTGTCGCCGTTCTTCAGCGCCCATCCGAAATACTTCAACACCGCCCGCGCCCGCGCCGGGTCCTTCGGGTTGGTCGGCACCAGCACGAAGGTGGTCGACACGATCGGCCAGGATTTCGCCCCCGGCTGGTCGTTCATATCGACGGCAAAATCGTCCGCCGCCGCCCAGTCCGCGGTCGCCGCCGCCGCCGCGAAGGCCGCCGGCGAGGGCTTCAGAAACTTCCCGTCATGGTTCCGCAGCTCCGCGACCGCCAGATGATTGAGCGTCGCATAGGCGCTCTCCACATAGCCGATCCCGCCCGACGTGTTCTTCACCGCGCCGGCAACCCCGGCGGTCCCCTTGGCGCCCTGACCCGCCGGCCAGCTCACCTGCTTGGCGACGCCGACCTGCGATTTGAAATCCGGGCTCACCTTCGCGAGATAGCCGGTGAACACATACGTCGTCCCCGATCCGTCGGCGCGATACACCGGCGCGATCTTCAGATCCGGCAGCTTCATCCCCGGATTGAGCTTGGCGATCGCCGGATCGTTCCAGTTCGTGATCTTGCCCATATAGATGTCGGCGATCACCGGTCCGGTGAGCCGGAGCGCATCGCCCGACACCCCCGGCACGTTCACGGCCATGTCCACCGCCCCGATCACGGTCGGAAACTGCGTTAGCGACTGCCGCACGAGCTCGATATGCTGAAGTGGCGCGTCGGACGCGCCGAAATCGACGGTCCGCTGCTCGATCAGCTTGATCCCCGCGCCGGACCCCACACCCTGATAGTTCAGCGTGACCCCGGTCGCCTTGGCCGACACGTCCGCCCACTTCTGATAGATCGGCTGAGCCAGCGTGGAGCCGGCCCCGGTGATCTGCTCGGCCCACCCTGCCGCCGGCACCCCGGCCGCCATCAGCACGAGCGCGATACGGGCAAAAGACATGCGTTTCCTTTCTCGATCGGAGGTTGGTCCGCTGGCGGGCGGGAACCTAGTCGCCAAGCGCGACAGGAAGATTGCAGTTATGTGAAGCTTTTATGACGCCGATGGCTTTTATGCCGGTGGCTTCTATGACGCCACTCCACCCTACCGCGCCCAGCCGCCAGGTCCTTGCGCTCCCGCCCGCCGGAAGCTAACCACCGCCCTTCCCGGCGCCGGGCGCGTAGCTCAGCGGTAGAGCACTACCTTGACACGGTAGGGGTCACAGGTTCGATCCCTGTCGCGCCCACCATGTTTTCAGCCTCTTACGGGTCAAGCCCCGGGGGGCCGAAAGCCCTGGCTACCCCACAGCCACCCCGAGCCGCCCGAAAGCCCCCGGGCGGTGGCGGGAGCGGGCGCGGCGGGCCCGTTCAGCGCCACTGCACCGCCTCCGCCGGGCAGGGGCACGGCCCCTGCACCAGACTGCCAGACGGTCCCGGTTCGCGACGGCTCTACTGAAACCGCAACAAAAACCGCGATCTACACGAACTTGATCAGCGTGCCTCCGTGGTTATCCGACGCCAGGGTAAAGCTGCTGCTCGTGTAACTGCCGGTCAGATTCAGGCTCGCGACGGTCGTGCCGCTTTCCGTGAGGGTCAGCGTGTTGCCCGCGAAGGTGAAGCCATTGGCCGCCGTCTTCAGCAAATCGATGACGTCCGAGGACCCAAAACCAGCAATATGGCCGAGGAAGTTCAAAGGATGGCCCAGATCGAGCGTCCCCGTGGTCGAGAGGAAATTCGCGGTCTGGCCGGCGGACGCGCCTTTGGTCAGGTTGATGGCCGCAGACGCGCCGATATCCAATGTTCCTGTTCCGGCCAGTTGGCCGTTGAAGGCTACATGGGTATGGGCGCCGGCACGGATCGTGCCGTCGTTCCTGGTCGGAGCGAGAAAGGTCATTCGCCCGGAGGCGGCCGTCATCAGGCCGCTGTTCAGCACGCTGTTGTCAATCTTGACCGTGCCTGGCCCATTCGCGGTGAAGGTGCCGGCATTGCTGAATTTGCCGAGCACCGAGCCGAGCAGCGAGACGGTGACGCCTTTCGCGTCCTGGATCGTGTAATGGTTGCCCGCAGCGTTCGTCACCGTCTCGCCGTCGGCGATCGTGACATTCTGGGTCTGCAACACATTGGCCGCGGTCAGCGTCGCTCCCGACTGGAAGGTGAGCGCCGAGTCCAGGATCACGGTGCCGCTGCCGCCGACATTGCCGACCAGGCTGCCGCCGCCTTTCAGATCGAGCGTGGCGCCGGCGGCGGCCTGGAAGGCAAGCGTGCCGCCCGCGGCACCCGTGAGGGTAAGGGTGCCGCCCGATGCCGTCACGCTGCCCGCGCCGGCGAGCGCGCTCCCCAGGCTGCCGCTGCCGGTCAGGCTCGAGCCCGCATCGACCGAAACCGTGGCCGGGCCCGCGACGCTGCCCGCGATCGTGTAGGCGCCGCTCAGCTCGAGCACGCCGGCGCCGCCGATATTGCCCGGGACCGCGCCGCCTGCCGTGAGATCCAGTGTCGCTCCCGCATCGACCAGCACCGACCCGATGCCGGCCGTGCTGCCGGCGAGCGTGTAGGTGCCGTTATCGAGCTGGAGCGTGCCGGCCCCGCTCAGCGTCCCGGTGAGCGCTTCGGCGTTTGTGAGGTCGAGTGTCGCCCCCGCGGCCGCGCCGAGCGTGCCCGTGCCGCTGAGCGCGCCAGAGACGGTCAATGTCCCGCCAGATGCCTCGATCAACCCGCTGTTGCCGATTGCCCCCGTGACACCGCCGTACCCGAGCAAGGTTCCTGTGCTCGAGATCGTGAGCCCCTTCACGGCCGCAAAGCCAATGTCACCGCCAGCCTCGCCGAGCTTCAGCAAGCCATTGTTCGTGAACGCCAAGGCGGCGGTGAAGGTACGGCCAGTGAACAGCGCCAAAGTGCCGGTGAGTCCGATCGTTGCCAGCGTATTGTCGAGAGTGACCTGCTGATCTGTAAGAATGTTCAGCCACTGGATGGTGGATCCGGGACCATTCAGGGTGATCGTTGCATCGAGGGTGGTTATCGTCGTGTTGCTGGCGAGCTCGATAACCGCGTTGGGAACCGCTTCGTAACTGCCCCCGGTGAGCGTCGTCCCGGAAAGGTTGGCGAGAGTCGCGTGAGAGAGGTCGAGCCAAGCGCCCGAAGTGGCGAGCAGCTCGCCCGAGTTGCTAAGGGAGCCTTGCAAGGCGAGGGTGCCCGAGGCGGCTTCCAACAGCCCGCTATTGATGACCGCGGCGGCGATGGTGCTGGTGCCGGTGCCGCCGGTCTTGGCCAGCGTGCCGGCGTTGACGACGAAGTCTTCAACAGAACCAATCAAACTTCCTTCGTCGCTGGTGAGGTTGAAGGTTGCGTCGGCCTGGTTCTGCAGCGTCGAGTTCGCCGCCTCGAGAAAGATAGGCCCGGCGTCGCTGACCGTCCCCGCATTGACCCAGGTGATGCCGTTGAGTGCGGCCCCGCCGTGATCGGCGACGCTCGTGCTGCCCGTGGTGGTGAGTGTGCCGCCGCCGGACAGAGTGCCCGTGCCGCCGACCACATCCCCGAACGTGAGCGGCGCCGCGAGCGTGAAATCGAGCCCGGTCGCAACCGAGAGCTCGCCGCCGCCATCGACAAGCACCATGCCGGGCGCGATGTCGGCCCCGCTCGCTACCGACAGGATGGTGCCGCCGGTGATGGCCAGCGTGCCCGCCCCGCTGACGGTTCCGCCCAGCGAACCACCGCCGGCAAGGTCGAGCGTGCCGGTATCGATCTGAATCAGCCCGGTATTGTTGACCGCGACTCCGATCACGCTGGTGCCGGTGCCGCCGGTCTTGGCCAGCGTGCCGGCGTTGGAGACGGAGGCAGGACCATTCAAACTCCAATAAAAACTTCCGTCATCGCTGGTGAGGTTGAAGGTCGCGCCGGCCTGGTTCTGCAGCGTCGAGTTCCCTGCCTGGAAAGAGATACCCCCGGCGTCGCTGACCGTCCCCGCATTGACCCAGTTGATGCCTTCGAGTGCGGCCGCGCTACCACCCGCGCCGTTATCGGCGACGCTCGTGCTGCCCGTGGTGGTGAGTGTGCCGCCGCCGGACAGAGCGCCCGTGCCGCCGCTCACATCCCCGAGCGTGAGCGGCGCCGCGAGCGTGAAATCGAGCCCGGTCGCAACCGAGAGCGCGCCGCCGCCATCGACAAGCACCATGCCGGGCACGACGTTGGCCCCGCTCGCAACCGAGAGCGTGCCGCCATCGACAAGCACCATGCCGGGCGCGATGTCGGCCCCGCTCGCTACCGACAGGATGCTGCTGCCGGTGATGGCCAGCGTGCCCGCCCCTTTGACGGTTCCGCCCAGCGAACCACCGCCGGCAACATCGAGCGTGCCGGTATCGATCTGAATCAGCCCGGTATTGTTGACCGCGACTCCGATCGCGCTGATGCCGGTACCGCCGGTCTTGGCCAGCGTGCCGGCGTTGGAGACGTAGTCTCCACTACTCCCATTCCAATAAAAACTTCCGTCGTCGCTGGTGAGGTTGAAGGTCGCGCCGGCCTGGTTCTGCAGCGTCGAGTTCGCCGCCTGGAAAGAGATACCCCCGGCGTCTCTGACCGTCCCGGCATTGACCCAGTTGATGCCGTTGAGTGTGGCCGCGACACGACCCGCGCCGTTATCGGCGACGATCGTTTTGCCCTTGGTGGTGAGTATGCCGCCGCCGGACAGAATGCCCGAGCCGCCGCCCGCATCCCCGAGCGTGAGCGGCGCCGCGAGCGTGAAATCGAGCCCGGTCGCAACCGAGAGCGTGCCGCCATCGACAAGCACCATGCCGGGCGCGATGTCGGCCCCGCTCTCTACCGAAACGTTACCGCCGGTGATGGCCAGCGTGCCTGCCCCGCTGACGGTTCCGCCCAGCGAACCACCGCCGGTTAGGTCGAGCGTCGCACCTGCGGCCGCGGCGAGCGTGCCTGTGCTGCTGACCGCGCCGGAGACGGTCAATATCCCGCCAGAAGCGTCGATCCACCCGCTGTTGCCGATTGCCCCCGCGACAGTGCCGTTCCCGAGCAAGGTTCCTGTGCTCGAGAGCATGAGCCCATTCATGGCCGTAAAGCTCGCCTCGCCGAGCTTCAGCAAGCCATTGTCCGTGAACGCCAAGGCGGCCGTGAAGCTACGGCCGGCGAGCAGCGCCAAAGTGCCGTTGAGTCCGATCGTTGCCAGCGTATTGTCGAGAGTGACCTGCTGACCTGTAACAAGGCTCAGCGATTGGATGGTGGATCCGGCACCACTCAGGGTGACCGTTGCATCGAGGGTGGTTATCGTCGTTTCGGTGGCGAGCTCGATGGTCGAGTTGGCATCCGCTTCGTAACTGCCCCCGGTGAGCGTCGTCCCGGAAAGGTTGGCGAGAACCGCTTGAGAGAGGTCGAGCCAAGCGCCCGAAGTGGCGAGCAGCTCGCCCGAGTTGCTGAGGGGGGCTTGCACGGAAAGGGTGCCCGAGGCGGCTTCCAACAGCCCGCTATTGGTGACCGCGACGGCGATGGTGCTGGTGCCGGTGCCGCCGGTCTTGGCCAGCGTGCCGGCGTTGGAGACGGAGGCACCAGGGTTGAGAGCAGAAAGACGTGCGTCGTCGCTGGTGAGGTTGAAGGTCGCGCCGGCCTGGTTCAGCAGCGTCCAATTATAGGCGAATGAGACACCCCCCGCGTCGCTGACCGTCCCGGCATTCACCCAGGTGATGCCGCCGAAACCGGAGGGTCCGACCGCGAAACTACCCGCACCGTTATCGGCGACGCTGGTGCTGCCGGTGGTGGTGAGTGTGCCGCCGCCGGACAGAAAGCCCTCGCCGCCGCCCACATCCCCGAACTTGAGCGGCGCCGCGAGCGTCACATCGAGCCCGGTCGCAACCGAGAGCGTGCCGCCGTCGACAAGCACCATGCCGGGCGCGATGTCGGCCCCGCTCTCTACCGAAACGTTACCTCCGGTGATGGCCAGCGTGCCCGCCCCGCTGACGGTTCCGCCCAGCGAACCACCGAAGGTAAGGTCGAGCGTGCCGGCAACGACAACGTGCCCAGAATTCAGCAAGGCCGAATTTAAGCTGTCTTTCCCATTCTCCGTCAGGGTGCTTCCCGCCGCGACCGATACAGATTGGCCCCCAAGAACGGCACCCTTCGCGAGGCTGAGATGGCCGGCGACGACGTCAATCGTCGTGCTCACGCTGAATTGCGCGGCTGAGACTGCGACCGTTGCCGTCGAATTATCGATCGTGAGCGAATTCGCGCTCTCGGCGGCATTGATCGTGACGGTGTAGGTGCCTGCGACGGAAATGGTCACGTCGTTGTTTGCATTCGGGGCGAGACCGGTACTCCAGTTGGCGGCATCCGACCAATTGCCGGAGACAGGGTTCAGCCAATTTACCGGACTCGAAGATGGGGGAACCATCGAGAGAGGAGGAGCCGGAGTGAGCCAGGCAGACAGGCCGGTCACCGGAACCCAATCCGGAATACCCATGCCCCCAGCGAGATTTTGGGCGAGATTTTGGGCTCCGTTTCCTTTCGTCACCAAATTGTCGAAGGCGACTACGGGCGCATGCGTCCTCGCGGCGCCCGAGACGTGCTCATCGCGAGAGGGCAGCGCCCCAGCGATCACCCCCAGGGTCGCATATCCGGCCCGCTCGGGAACCGTGTCGGCATGGAGGCTCACCGGAACGTTGCTGAAATGGCTCGCGCCGGCTTTCCCTTGAAAACGAACACCCATGATGGCCCCCCCTTGGTAAGCCGGAACTAAACCGTACGGACGCCGGAATCAAGTCGGGGTCGATAGGATCGTGGGCGTGTTCACCCAGCCATGTCAGCGATCACCGCCGGCGCACATCTCGACCGTGGCGTAGGTCGTCCGCTCAGTCGTCGTCGGGACCCGTGGTCGGCAGCGGCTGCGCGAGGAAGTAGCCCGGCGGAAGCGGCGCCGGGATCGGATTGAACCCGCGCGGGCTGCTCAAGCTGAAAAACTCGTGCAGATCGCTCCCGCGCTGCGCCGCCTGGTAATCCGCGTATTGGGTGGCTTTGGTATTGGCGGGGCCAATGAAGCCGAGGCCGAAATTCCTTTCCACGAAATACAGGATCGATCCGAAATCATCGATCCTGTTGCTCACCGTGTGAGGCGCCGTATAGGCGGAGACGACCAGCAACGGCACGCGGAACCCGCCGACATAGCCCGCACCCCAGGCCCCGGGCGGGGCGACCAGCGCGGGACGCACGTGATCGTACCACCCGCCCCAATCGTCCCACGTAATGACGATCGCGGTGTCGTTCCAATAGCTCTCCCCGGTGCCAGGGCACGCCGCCTGCTGGCCGATCGCGTTGACGATGCCGGCAACCCAGGCCGGCCCCGTGCCGTCGGTTAGTCTTGCGTGGTCGGACGCCGCCCCCGTCGGAATGACCCAGCTCACCGCCGAGAGATGGCAGGTCTGGATATCGCTCAGCACCTGCGCCGGATTATTGGGCACGTCGTGAGCGAGCCAGTCCGCGCCGGCACAGACTTTCTTGCCGTTGATCGTGGTCGCGCCGCAAATCGCGGCAATCGCGTTCGGCGCATTCCAGATGCCATCCGGGTTCGGCGCGTAATAGGTCCAGCCGATCGGATCGAGCAGGTTCGCGGGCGTGGGCCGGTTGAAGCAGGGATAGATTCCGGGCAAAAATTCCCGCCCCTGCGGGTCGATCACCGCCACCTGGGAGGTGCTGGGTGCGGCACATCCGGCCTGGGCACGCGTTCCCGTAACGCCGGAACCCGTAATATTCTCCGCCGCGAAATCCTGACTCCCCGCCGTGGGTGAGGACGTGCCGCCGAACAGGAACTGATGCGCCGGGAAGCTCGGCCCCTGATTGGTCTGGAACATACGGTTGGCAAAACCGTAGTTTGTCGCGATATCAAAATAAGGCTGCGGCGAACCCGTCCCGCTGCCGGTATTCGGGACATACCCGAATTGCGGATGGGCCGGCAAGACACAACCCGCGCTTGGACTGACCTTCACCTTGTCCGCCCCCTGCGTATACGCCGCCTCGAAGTCGGAGTGCCTGTGCCCAAGATCGTAACAACTGGCCAGCGGAACCGGGCCGAGCGGCACCTGCTTCCCCTTCGAGTCGATGCCCACGCTCGCAAGATCGACACCCGGTTCGAAAGTCGGGTTGCTGCCAAACACATCGTCCGGCGTCCGGTTCTCCTGAACCACGATGACGATATGCCGGAAAGCAGGGGCCGCGAGCACCGGCGCGGTCGCAACGACCATCGCACCGCACAGCAGCGCGCCCCGCCCCGCGGCGCGTGAGATTCCATACCCCATATTGGCGCATTCCCCCTTGGTCGTGGATCAGCCGATGCCGACCGACCCCGCTTTTGTCAGATCAAGCTGACAGCAATATGAGCGCGCGGAGCGCCAAACACCCGGCCTGCGCCGCCGCACAGTTTCCGACCCATAACAAAGCCCTTCCCCCCCGCGCAACCGCCCCACCCAAGCCCCGCCGCACCGCCCCAGCCACACCCCCCCCACCCGCCGGCCCAACCCCAAGCCCTTCGCGCCCCGTTCCAACCCGTGCATGATGCCGCCCGCCCGCCGGCCCGGCGCCGCACGCGACCATGGA
>DAIDJM010000022.1 GCA_027451405.1 Acetobacteraceae bacterium
GGCTTCTCAGGCTCTCTTGACTACCCTGTATCGCTCGACGGACCGCCTCCGTCGTGGTGGCGCTGCGGTGAAGAACCTGGCCCATAGTGCGTCCTTCCATGCCTCCGAGAAGACTGCACCACCAAACCCTGGGATCAAACACCGTCGTTCGCGCCCATCAGCAGGCTGCGAGCGGAAAAGGGGGCAAAAATCAGGCTTTGGGGCATTCCCGAGGAGGATTGACCACCAAAATCCACACGGTCAGCGATGCAGAAGGTCGCCCGTTACGCTTCGCTCTCACCGGCGGCGAGGCCCATGACAGTACCGCCGCGGCTGACTTGCTGGATGGGCTGACAGCCGCCGGCGTGATCGCTGATAAGGCCTATGACACGAACGACCTGCGCGAGATGATCGCGGATGCCGAAGCAGAAGTAGTCATCCGGTCGAAACGTAACCGCAGAGTCATCGTCCCACATGACGCCCAGGCCTACCGGCTACGCAATCGCATCGAAAGGTTCTTCAACAAACTTAAGCACTTCAGACGCGTCGCAACCCGCTACGATCGAAGAAGCAGCTACTTCCTCGCAGCCATCCACCTGGCAAGCAGCATGAGCTGGATGCGATGAATGTCGATTCGTCCTAGTAAGGTAGTGAGCGCTGCACCAAATAGACGGCCGTTCCTTCTACGCCTCGCCTACTCTTTCGAGCCCGGCAGAACCCCGGCGAGAACCTCGCGCGCGGTGTTCTTGAGTACACTGCCGAGCTCTGGCTCGCTGATCGTCATGGTGACGAAGTTCTTGGCGTCCTTTAGCGTGATGTGCGGTGGCAGCGGCGGGACGTTGGGGTCGGCGTGGATGTTCAGAATCACCGGCCGGTCGGCCGACAGCGCCTCGTCCCAGGCGCTGGCGATCCGGTCGGGTGTGCGAACCTCGATGCCTTTGAGGCCCAGCAGTTCGGCATAGCGATGATACGGCATGTCGGGAATGCTCTGAGTCAGCGGCGTCTTGCCCATGCCAAGCTGCACCCGCTCCTCCCACGTCACCTGGTTCAGATCCTGGTTGTTCAGCACCATGATGATGAAGCGCGGGTCGGCCCATTCCTTCCAGTATTTCGACACGGTGATCATCACGTTGAGACCGTTCATCTGCATCGCGCCGTCGCCGATGAAGCCGATCACCACGCGGTCGGGAAACGCCATCTTGGCCGAGAGCGCATAGGGGGTCGCGGCGCCGAGCGACGCGAGACTGCCCGAGAGCGAGCCCTTCATGCCGCGGCGCATCTTGATGTCGCGCGCATACCAGTTCGCTACCGATCCGGAATCCCCGGTCATGATGCAGCGCTCGGGCAAGCGCGGCGACAATTCCCAGAAGATGCGCTGCGGGTTGATCGGGTCGGCGGGCTGCATTGCCCGCTCCTCGAGCGTCTTCCACCAGCTCGCGACATCGCGCTCGATGGTGCGGCGCCAGTCGCCGGCCGGCTTCTGCTCCAGCATCGGCAGCAGCGCGCGCAGCGTGGTCGCGGAATCGCCGATCAGGCTCAGCTCCATCGGATATCGCAGGCTGGTCATGGTTGGATCGAGATCGATCTGCACGCCCCGCGCGGTGCCGGGCTTGGGCAGAAATTCGCTGTACGGAAAGCACGACCCGACCATCAGGAACGTGTCGCAGCTCTTCATCATGTCCCAGCTCGGCTTGGTGCCGAGCAGACCGAGCGAGCCGGTGACGAAGGGCAGATCGTCCGGCACCGCGGCCTTGCCGAGCAGCGCCTTGGCGATGCCGGCCTGCAGCTTTTCCGCGACCGCAATTACCTCGTCCGTCGCATGCAGGGCCCCTGCCCCGACCAGCATCGCGACCTTGCTGCCGCTGTTGAGGATTTCGGCGGCATGCCGCAGCTGCGCCTCGACCGGCAGCAGTGCTGGGGCCGGATGGCCGACGCCGGTATGGGTCGTGCCGTGCTTGAGCGGCGGATCTTCGTAGGGCAGGCCTTGCAGATCGTTCGGCAGGATGACGCAGGTGACGGTGCGCCGCGTGGCCGCGATACGCACCGCGCGGTCGATCAATTGCCGGACCTGGCTTGGCACCGTGCCCATGGCGACGAATTCGGACGCGACATCCTTGAACAGCGAGACGAGATCGACTTCCTGCTGATAATGCGCGCCGATCGCGCTGCGCGCCTGCTGACCGACGATCGCGACGACGGGCACATGGTCCATCTTGGCGTCGTACAGACCGTTGAGCAGATGGATCGCACCCGGGCCGGACGTCGCATAGCAGAGCCCGACCTCGCCGGTGAATTTCGCGTGCGCCGAGGCCATGAAAGCGGCCATTTCCTCGTGCCGCACCTGCACGTAGCGGATTTTGTCCTGGGCGCGCTGGAGCGCCTCATCGAGGCCGCCGACGCCGTCGCCCGGATAGCCGTAAACCCGCGAAAGCCCCCACTCGGCCAGTCGATTCCAAACGAAGTCGCTGACCGACTGCGCCATCGTAGCACCCTCCAACTGACCGCGACGTGATGACGCGCGGTACACCCGGGTGGTGCGGAAGCGGGGATGTCACGCTTGCGCGACGCTTGCCTCCGGCGGGCAGAGGCGCCGCCTCTGCACTCCGCTGGGGCCGAAAAGGCCCCAGACCCCGCCCTTTTTTAAGCCACGGCGCTCGATCAAACGATTTTCAAAGTGATGGGGTCTGGGCCTTTCGGCCCCAGCGGGTGCAGGGCAGAGCCCTGCCCGCCCGAGGCGCGTCTCAAGCTGTTACGCGCCGCTCCTCGACCACCACGGTCTCCTCGATCTGCGTTTCCTCATACATCCAACGCGTGAGCGCACCGGCGAGCATCGCGCCCGCGATCGGCGCCAGCCAGAATAGCCACAGCTGCCCGACATAAGGGCCGCCGGCGAACAAAGCGGGCCCGGTGCTGCGCGCCGGATTGACCGACGTGTTGGTGACCGGGATCGAAACCAGATGAATGAGCGTGAGGCCGAGCCCGATCGGAATGCCGGCAAAGCCGCTCGCAGCACCCTTGCTGGTGCTGCCGATGATGATCATCAGAAAGAAGAAGGTGAGCAGGAACTCGGTGAGAAAGCAGGCGGCGACGCCGTATTTGCCGGGGCTGAGATCGCCGTAGCCGTTGGACGCGAAGCCGCCTGGCACCCAGCCGGCTTTTCCGGACGCAATGATCCAGAGCGTGGCGGCCGCGGCGATCGCGGCCACGGTCTGCGCCACGATGTAGGGCAGCACATGTTTATTCGCGCAACGCCCGCCGGCCCAGAGCCCGAGCGTGACCGCGGGATTGAAATGGCCGCCCGATATATGTCCGACCGCGTAGGCCATGGTGAGAACCGTGAGGCCGAACGCGAAGGCAACGCCGGCGAAGCCAATGCCGAGTTGCGGATAGGCAGCGGACAGCACGGCGGCTCCACAGCCGCCGAAAACCAACCAGAATGTGCC
Organism: Acetobacteraceae bacterium; assembly: GCA_027451405.1. Taxonomy (GTDB): domain Bacteria; phylum Pseudomonadota; class Alphaproteobacteria; order Acetobacterales; family Acetobacteraceae; genus DAIDJM01. The sequence goes on from DAIDJM010000022.1 coordinate 3,423, forward strand.
GAAGAACTCGGCCACAACCCGGCGTATCATGTCGGATCGCATAACGGTTCCCTCCGATGTGACGGAGTGGCAACCATAGACCAACGCCAGCCGGTTGGAAATCGTCCCGCGCGCGGGACCGGCGCCAGGCGTGGTGCCGCCTGGCGCCTGCTGCGATCAGGCCATTTCGTCGAGCATACGCACCAGCGAAGAGGCACCGCGGTTGCGCACCTCGTGATGCAGAACGACACCGGCGGTCGTCACGCTCCTACCATAATAGGCGGAATCCGTGCTGGGCTCAGGCTGGATCAGCGTGCCGTCCAGGCTGATTCCGGCATAGGCGCCGCTCGAGGACGCCCAGACGACGATGTCGGCGCCGACATTGGTGGTGGTCGCGCCTTCGACCGTCGAGCCCAGCGTCGCTACCGCGATGCCGGCATTTGCGCCGATTTTGAAACGATTCTGCATCACCGCGTTCAGGGCGCGGTCGGTCATGATGAACATGACCATCTCTGACACTTGCGCGCCGATCTGCAGCCCGAAACTGGCGGATGCGACGGTATAGAAGGCCGGGTCGCTCCACCCGTGGGCGCCGCGCACCAACAGCACGGCCCGTCCACCCTCGCCGCCGAAAAAGAATCCGGCCTTGAAGATGCGCGGCGCGATGAGAACGGCGCGGGCCCGCGTCAGCAGCTCGCGCGCATTGCCGAACTCCTTGTCATGCCGGAGATCCTGCAACGTCACGATGGCGTGATCAATGGTGGACTGCGCCTCAACCGCGTGGGCGGACGGCGCGGTCATGGCTGCCGCCGCGATCAGGGCTGTGCCGCAGAACAGGCCGCGTTGGACCGAATTCATGCCTCATTCTCCTCAAAGTGGGGGTCGGCGGGTCACGAAACCGTGCCCGGCAAGCCCGTCACAAACCCCCGGGAGCCGGTTTCGTTCCCGAATCCACGGTTGTCTCGCCGGCGAGTGCCGAGAGTATCCGGCGCAGGATGGGCTGCAAACGCGCAGCGCGTTCCGGGTTCCATGAAGAAGGCCGGCGCTCGTCCAGATAGGCGCGCTGGGCGATCTCGAGCTGGATCGCGTCGATGCCACGGGCCGGGTGTCCGTAATGGCGGGTGATGTAGCCGCCCTTGAAGCGCGCGTTCCGGGCAATACCGAAACTGTCGCCCGCGACCGCGATCGCAGCGTCCAGCCGCGCTGGAGCGGCGGCGGCACCGTCATGGGTCCCGAACGACAGTTCCGGGAGTGTCCCGGAGAAAAGGCGGGGAATTTCAGAGCGGATCGAGTGTGCATCGAACAGGCAGATGCGGGGGTGGATCGACCGCAGCCGCGCCAGTTCCGCGCGAAGTGTGTCGTGATACGGCTGCCAGAAGGTGGCGATGCGAAGGGCGATTTCGGCTGCGTCGGGCGGCGGCTCTTGCCAGAGCGGCTCGCCGGCGAACGTCTGGTTGGGAACGATCCCGGTTTCGGCCTGGCCCGGATAAAGCGGCGCGCCCTCCGGTCCGCGGTTGAGGTCGACGACGTAGCGCGAATGCGTCGCGATCAGGAGGGTCGCCTCGGTTTGTTCCAGAAAGCCGTAGAGACGATCCACGTGCCAGTCCGTATCGGGCAAAGGCTGGCCTGCCGGCGTCAGGCGCGCGGCGATGGCGGGCGGCACGAAGGTCCCGGCATGCGGAATGCTGACGATCAGCTTTCCGCTTCCCCGCCGCAGCCTGAATGGTTCCGGCGCCGCGGTCATGAGAGAATGTCTTCCGTGACGAGCGTGCGGAGAGCGCCTTCGCGGAGCTTGGCCAAAGCGGCGGCGATATCGGGCGCGAGATACCGATCCTCGACAAAGCTCGGCACGATCTCCCTGAGCCGGTCATGCGCTTCGCGCAGCGGCGGCGAGGTTTGGTGCGGCGCATGGAACTCGATCCCCTGTGCGGCGGCCAGCCATTCGATCGCCAGGATCGTTTCGGTGTTGTCGAGCATATCGTGCAGGCGGCGCGCGGCATGGGTCGCCATGGAGACGTGATCTTCCTGATTGGCGGAGGTCGGCAGGCTGTCCACGCTCGCCGGATGCGCGAGCGATTTGTTTGCCGAGGCGAGGGCCGCCGCGGTGACGTGCGCGATCATGAACCCGGAATTGATGCCGGGATTGACGACCAGAAAAGCCGGCAGGCGGCTCAGCGCCGGATCGGTGAGCAGCGCGATGCGCCGTTCCGAAAGCGCGCCGATTTCGGCGATGGCGAGCGCCAGATGATCGGCCGCGAAAGCGACCGGCTCGGCATGGAAATTACCGCCCGACAGCACCGCATCGCCTTCGAACACGAGTGGATTGTCGCTCGCCGCATTCGCTTCGATCACCAGGATCTCGGCGGCGTGGCGGATCGCATCGAGACAGGCTCCGATCACCTGCGGCTGGCAGCGCAGACTGTAGGGATCCTGCACGCGGCCGCAATCGAGATGGCTTTCACGAATCCGGCTGCCTGCCAACAACCGTCTCTGGATGGCGGCGACCAGCGATTGGCCGCGATGGCCGCGCACGGCATGGATACGCGGGTCGAACGGCGTGTCGGAGCCCTTCGCCGCATCAACCGCGAGTGCCCCGGTGACCAGCGCCGAGGCAAGCCCGTTCTCGGCACGGAACAGGGCCGCGAGCGCGATCGCGGTGGAAACCTGGGTGCCGTTGAGGAGGGCCAGCCCCTCTTTCGGCGCCAGCGCGAGCGGCGCCAATCCCGCTCGACGGAGCGCGTCCCCGGCCGGCATGCGCTCGCCCGCCAGACGGGCCTCTCCTTCGCCGATCAGCACCGCGGCGAGATGGGCGAGCGGCGCCAGGTCGCCGGAGGCCCCGACCGAACCTTTCTCGGGAATGCAGGGGAGCACGCCCCGCGCGAGAAGATCGTGCAGGGCCTGCACGACGGCGGGGCGCACGCCGGAAAACCCTTTCAGCAGACCGTTGATCTTGAGGCTCAGGATCAGCCGCACGATGGCAGGCGGCAGTTCCGCGCCGGTGCCGGCGCTGTGCGAGAGGACCAGCCGGCGCTGCAGCTCGGACAGTTGTTCGGCCGGAATGGTGGTGGTGGCGAGGGCACCGAAGCCGGTGTTCACGCCATACACGACGCGGCCGCTGGCGACGATGCCGGCGATGGTCGCCGCGGAGGCCTCGAGTGCGCGCGGCCAATCCGGCGCCAGCACGATCCCCGCCCCTGCCGCCAGCGCGCGCAGCGCGGCGAGCGGAAGCGGCAAGCGGCCGAGTTCGACGTCGGTCACGGCGCGCCGGCCATCGGCAGGTCGAGACCCTGCGCGCGCGCGCAGTCGATCGCGTCCGGATAGCCGGCATCGGCGTGGCGCATCACGCCGGTGGCAGGATCGTTCCAGAGCACGCGCGCGAGCCGGCGATCGGCCTCCGGCGTGCCGTCGCAGACGATCACCATGCCGGCATGCTGCGAAAAACCCATGCCGACGCCGCCGCCATGGTGCAGCGACACCCAGGTGGCACCGCTCGCCACGTTCAGCATGGCGTTGAGAAGCGGCCAGTCGGACACCGCATCCGACCCGTCACGCATCGCCTCGGTCTCGCGGTTGGGGCTGGCGACCGATCCGCTATCGAGATGGTCCCGCCCGATCACGATCGGCGCGCGCAGCCGTCCGTCGCGGACCGCCGCATTGAAGGCCAATCCCGCACGATGGCGGTCGCCGAGGCCGAGCCAGCAGATCCGGGCGGGGAGCCCCTGGAAGCGGATGCGGGTCGCGGCGTGCGCGAGCCATTGTTGCAGAGGCCGGTCATCGGGCATGAGCGCGGCCACGATCTCGTCGGTGACGGCGATGTCGTGCGGATCACCCGAGAGCGCCACCCAGCGGAACGGCCCCTTGCCGCGGCAGAAGAGCGGGCGGATGTAGGCCGGCACGAAGCCCGGAAAATCGAAGGCGTGATCGAGCCCCTCGTCCTTCGCGACCTGGCGGATATTGTTGCCGTAATCGACCGTCGGAATGCCGAGCCGGTGAAAGCCGAGCATCGCCTCGACATGCGCCCGGATCGAGCGGCGTGCCGCCTCCGCAACCCGCTTCGGATGGAGGGCGCGCTCATGCTCCCATTCGGCGATCGACCAGCCCGTCGGGAGGTAACCATTCACCGGATCGTGCGCGGACGTTTGATCCGTTACCGCATCGGGCCGGATGCCGCGCTCCAGCATCTCGGGAAACAGTTCGGCGGCGTTGCCGAGAAGCCCGATCGAGACCGCCCTGCCCTGCCCGCGCGCATGCTCGAGCATCGCGAGCGCCGCGTCGAGCGTGTCGGCGCGATGATCGAGATAGCCGGTCTCCAGCCGCTTCTCGATGCGGCTCGCCTGCGCCTCCACGGCAAGAAGCGAGGCGCCGGCAAGCGTTGCCGCGAGCGGCTGCGCGCCCCCCATGCCGCCCAGTCCCGCGGTCAGAATCCAGCGCCCGGCGAGCGATCCGCCGAAATGCTGCCGCCCCAGCTCGGCGAAGGTTTCGTAGGTGCCCTGAACAATCCCCTGGCTGCCGATATAGATCCAGGAGCCCGCCGTCATCTGGCCGTACATCATGAGGCCGAGCCGGTCGAGCTCGGAAAAATGCTCCCAGGTCGCCCAATGCGGCACGAGATTGCTGTTGGCCAACAAAACGCGCGGCGCATCCTCGTGGGTGCGGAAAATGCCGGCCGGCTTGCCGGATTGCACGAGCAGGGTCTGGTCGGATTCGAGGCGCTCGAGGCTCGCCACGATCGCGTCAAAACACGCCCAGTTGCGCGCGGCCCGGCCGATGCCGCCATAGACGACGAGGTCTTCGGGGCGTTCGGCGACGTCCGGATCGAGATTGTTCATCAGCATGCGCAAAGGCGCTTCCGTCTGCCAGGAGCGCGCCGTCAGCTTGGGCCCGCGCGGTGCCCGGACGATCCGCGCATTGCCCAGCCTCTCAGCCATGATCGCGCTCCATCGGATGCGCGCCGAAGCGGCCGCCCAGGCGAAACCGGCTGCCGGGATAGGTGAGTTCGGCAACCGAGACGGGTTGGCCGCCTGAGAAGGTGCGGCGGGTGACGCGCAGGCAGGCCTCGCCGGCGCGAATGCGGAGATGCGCGGCGATGACGGGATCGGCGTTGATCGCCGAGACCACATGCTCGGCTTCGCTCAGAGGCGCCACCCGGCTCAGGAACTCGTTCGGCGTCGCCTTCAGGAAATCCTGTTCGAGATAGCCGGGCGCCTGGTCGGGACGGACGTAGCGATCCTCCACTTGCAGCGGCACGCCGTTCTCCTCATGCACCAGAATGGAGTGGTAGGCGGGCGCCCCGGGCGCGAGGCCGAGATCGCTCGCGACCGGGGCCGGGGGCTCGGCTTCCGCGAGGCGGAGCACGACCGCCCGGTGCACATGGCCGCGCGCCGCGATCTCGTCGGCGATGTTGCGGATCTCCACCAGTCCCGATTGCGCGACCGGTTCGGCAACGAAAGTACCGACCCCTGGAACTCGGCGGATGTAGCGCTCGGCCGCGAGTTCGCGCATCGCGCGGTTAACCGTCATGCGGGAGACGCGGAAGGTCGCGGACAGGGCCGGCTCGCTGGGGAGCAGGGCACCGACGGGCCACTCGCCGCTCGCGATGCCCTCGCGGATGCTGCGTTTGATCACGCGGTAGGCCGTCTCCCGGCTCACGACAATCTCCGCAAAGCGGCACGATAGTCGCGCAGGATCGCGTCGCGCCCGAGATGGGCGCCGTCGCGGACCCGCCATTCGCCGCCGGCCATGACGTGCCGTGCCGGCGCCTGGGTTGCCGCGAAAATGGCGGCATCGAGCCAGAAATCGGGGGCCTCCGCACCGCGCAGGGTTGCGGTCTCGAAGGTTGGCTCGATCACCACGAAATCAGCCCGGAATCCCGCCGCAATCGCGCCCGTGGCGCGGCCTCCCGCCTCGGCACCGCCCGAGCAGGCGGCCTGCCATAGCGCGCGGCCGGTATGGCCCGCCTGGTTCGCACCGACATTGCGCGTGCGGCGGGCGAGACGCTGGCCATATTCCAGGCAGCGCAACTCGGAGAAAACATCGAGCGAGACCTGATTGTCGCTGCCGATGCCGAAAGCGCCGCCGGCCTCGCGAAGCGCGGGCAGATCGAAAATGCCGTCGCCCAGATTGGCCTCGGTCGTCGGGCAAAGACCGGTGACCGCGCCGCTGGCGGCCACCCGTTTTTTTTCCTCGCGCGTGGTGTGGGTCGCGTGCACCAGGCACCAGTTCCGGCCGACCGGCGCATGATCGAGCAGCCAGGTGACCGGAGGGGCGGCGCGATCGGCGATGCAGGCCAGATTTTCGGCTTCCTGTTCGGCGACATGGATGTGGATCGGGGCGTGCGGGTCGATGCGGGCGGCGCCCTCGACGGCACGGGCGAGCGAGGCTGCGGGCACCGCGCGCAGGCTGTGCGGCGCCAGGCCATAGCGCAAATCGGCGGAAACCGAGGGTTGCGCGTCCGCGAGCATGCGGAGCGCTTGGTCGGCGCTGTTTTGAAACCGCAACTGGGCGTCGGCCAGCTTCAAGCCGCCGAAGCCGCCCGTCTCGTAAATGCCGAACAGCAGCGTGAGCGGCATACCGGCGGCCGCCGCACCCTCGACCACGGCTTCTGCGAGCGCCTGCCGCGAGTCACCGGACAGGGGAAACAGGTAATGAAATTCGACCAGGCCCGTATAGCCGCCCTCAAGGAGCGCCATCGCGACGAACGCGGCAATGGCCCGCATTTCCTCGGCGCCGATCCGTGCCGCCTGCGCATACATCGCGCGGCGCCAGGACCAGAAATCGTCGGGCTCGCGTGCATGTTCGGCCAGTCCCGCGAGGCTGCGCTGGAACATGTGGCTGTGCAGATCGGTGATCCCCGGGAGCAGCGCGCCGGCAATGCGGTCTCCCCCCTCCCCGCTCCGCGCATCCTCGACGGCAACGATCGCGCCCTGCTCGACGACGATCCGGCGGCCCGCCGCGAAACCGTCCTCGAGCAACACCCAGTCCGGAAGCAGGCGATGCACGCTTGGCACCCAGCTGTCTATACAGCTACGGTAATGCGGGTGGCTGCGGAGGTAAAGCCGTGACCGGACCGGCGGAGGCCATCTGGCTGGGCCATCTCGCGACCATGGCGGCAGGCGCCCCTTATGGGGCCGTGCGCGACGGGGCGCTCGCGGTGCGTGACGGGCGCATCCTCTGGGTCGGACCGCGCGCAGGATTGTCTCGCGACCTTGCCGGCCCCGCCACGCGCATCCACGAGATGGGGAAAGCCTGGATCACGCCGGGGCTGATCGATTGTCATACCCATCTGATCTTCGCCGGCGAGCGCAGCGCGGAATTCGAGGGTCGGCTGCTCGGGACCAGCTACGAGGCGGCGGCGCGGCAGGGCGGCGGCATCCTCTCGACGGTCGCGGCGACGCGAAAGGCGGCATCCGCCGATCTCGAGGCGGCGGCGCGCGGGCGGCTGCGAACCCTCATGAGCGAGGGCGTCACGACGATCGAAATAAAATCGGGCTACGGGCTCGATCTGGAGACGGAACTGCGTCTGCTGCGGATCGCGCGCGAACTGGGTCGGACCGAGGCGGTCACGGTGCGGACCACCTTGCTCGCGGCACACGCGGTGCCGCCGGAATTCGTAGGAAGGAGCGAGGCGTTCGTCGACGAGATCGTGCAACGGATTCTGCCGGCGGCCAAGGCCGAGCGGCTTGCCGATGCGGTCGATGGTTTTCTCGAGCCGGTGGCTTTCTCGGCGCCGCAGATCGCCCGCGTGTTCGCCGCCGCAGGCGCGCACGGCCTGCCGGTGAAACTCCATGCCGACCAGTTGAGCGATGGCGGCGGCGCGGCGCTGGCCGCTTCGCATCGGGCGCTATCGGCGGACCACCTGGAATATACGAACGAGTCCGGCGTGCGGGCGATGGCCGAGCAGGGTGTCGTGGCGGTGCTGTTGCCGGGGGCTTACGCAACGGTCGGCGCGCGCCAGCCGCCACCCGTCCCGACATTCCGGGCGCGTCATGTGCGCATGGCAGTGGCGACCGATTGCAACCCCGGCTCCTCGCCGCTGACGTCGTTGCTGATGGCGGGCAATCTGGCCTGCGCCCTGTTTCGACTGACGCCGGAGGAAGTGCTGGCCGGCATGACCGCTCACGCCGCCGCCGCACTCGGTCTGGACGCGGAAGTGGGCCGGCTTCTGCCAGGCCTGCGCGCGGACTTCGTGGTCTGGCCGGTCGATCATCCCCGCGAACTGGCCTATTGGATGGGCGGGTTGCAGCCCATCACGCGGGTGCGCCACGGGCGCTGATCAGCCTTCGGCAACCATTTTCTGCGCGGCTTCCAGCTTCGCGAGACGTGCCGCATCGACGCCGAGCGCCGACAGCGTCGCGCCGATGGGCCGATAGGCGATGGCGGTTTCCTTCTCGCCGGTTTCCCGGATCAGCAGCCGCAGCGGCAGATCGAGGGCGGTCAGTGGCGCGGTGAGCATCACGGGTGTGCCGGCGGCCGCGTTGCCGAATATCAGCAGTTGAGTCGGCTTCATCGCGAAACCGGCCCGTTCCGCGCCCGCCGCGTGGTCGATGCGGGCGAACAAGGTCATGCCGCGATCCGCGTTCCGCTGTTCGACGGCCTGGCGCACGGATTCGAAAGGCGCGGACACCAGGATTTCGACGATGCCGGTCGCGTGAAGAGAGCGCATTGCCGATCAGGCGGGCTGTTTGCGGCGCGGCGATTTCGCAGGACGGGCCGGCCGGGCGGCTGGCCCGCCGTCGCCCGGGGTCGCCTGGCCGGCCGGTGCGCCGCGCATGCCGAGCAGGCGAAGGCACGCCGCGAAGGCATCCCGCGGGCGAATGCCGGTGAGACAGGCCATCGCGCGGGGGCAATCGCTCGCGAATTCGAGATAGCAGGGCGCGCAGACCATCTCGCGGCGGAGCGCGAAGGCCGCCGCGCCGAGCGGGCCCCACTCGGTCGCGTCGACCACGGCGGAATGGATGCCGAGCGTGGGCACGCCGAGCGAGGCGGCCAGGTGCTTGGGACCGCTGTTATTGCCGACGAACAAAACACAGGCCCGCATGATGTCGCGCAATTCGGCGAGCTTCGTGCGGCCGGCGAGCGAGATCACGGCATCCTTGGCCGTGACGCGAGACAGCACGTCTTCGGCGATCGCCTGCTCGTCCGGCCCGCCGACGAGGATGGCATGCACACCGACTCGGGCCACCAGGAGGTCGACGAGATCGGCGAAATGCTGCGGCGGCCACTGCCGGACCGGGTTGCCGACGCCGGGATGCACGCAGACGAGCGGCCGGGTGCGAAACGATGGCGGGAGCAGCTTGGCCAGAGCTGGCACGGACGCAGGGTCGGCGAGCGGCGCCAAGGGGGAGGCGGCCAGCGGCTCGCAGGCGGCTTCGGCGGCGGCCACGAGCTGCAGTAGGCGCTCGGATACGTGCTGGCGTTTGGCCACCAGCCGCGTGTCGCCCTCCCATTCGAGTGCCACGGTGAGCCACGGAAATTTGCCGCCGTGATCGTAACCGACCAGGAACGGGGCGCCGGTGTAGCGCAGAATGTCCCGCGTTTCGGGTTGCATGCGCAGGTCGATCGCCATGTCGAACCGCGCCGGCGCGAGCCTTGCGGCGAGGGCTTCGAGATGGCCCTCGGTGAGGCCGACCGCGCCCTCGCTCGAGCGGGCATGGAAAAAGGAGAATTCCTCGATCTCGTCGATGGCAGGCTCCGCCCTGGCGAGCGATGCGGTCGCGGGAGGGGCCAGCAGCGTGAGTTGGGCCGACGGGAAACGGCGCTTGAGGCTGCGCAGTGCCGGCACGGCTGTCAGGTAATCGCCGATGTGGTCGAGCTTCACCGCCAGGATCCGGCGAACCGCGCTGGCGGATGGCCCTTCCGGTCCCGCGAAGACCGGCAGCGCCGGTTCCGGGTCGGCAGCGAAATGGTCCGTGTCCGACAGAAGGCGGCTGCCGTGGTAGGGGTCGCCTTCGAGGAAGCGCAGGCGCCATCGTCCGTGGAAACGCGCTTCGTCGTAATGATCCTCGATGCCGGCACGGCTCGCGAGTTCGTGGTGCCGAAGCACGGCGTGGGGGGTGTAGATCACCGCGAGTCCGGCTTCGCGCGCGCGCAGGCAGAAATCGAGATCGTTGTTCACCACGCTATGGCTTTCGTCGAAGCCCCCGAGCCGGTCGAAGATTTCGCGCCGCATGGCCATGCACGCACCTGTCACGGCGCTGACCTCGCGCGCGGGCAGGGCGAGGCCGAACGGGCCCGGATCGTTTTCATCGGCAAAGCGGAAGGCGTGTCGCGCGTGGCCCTCCGCCAGAAACTGCCCGGCATGCTGCACCCGCCCGCCCGGATAGAGGAGCTTGGCGCCGACGATGCCGACCTCCGGACACAGCGCCTGCTCCAGCAAGGCCGCAAGCCAGGCATCATCGAGCGCTTCGACGTCGTCGTTGAGGAACAGCAGCACGTCGCCCGACGCCGCCTTGGCGCCGACATTGTTGAAGCGCGACCAGTTGAAGGCGTCGGGCATCGGAACGACGATGTCGGCATTGCGGCGCAGCCAGGTCTTCAGCTTGCGCAGCGCCGGCGGCGCGTTATCGAGAATGACGATTTCGACATCGTGACCGGCGCTGGTCCGGCGGATGGACGGGATCGCGCGACGCACATGGTCTCCGCCTCCGCAGGTCGGCATCACGATCGAGATCCGGGGGGCGGCGACCCGGCGCGCGACGCGCCAGAAATGCGGCTTCGCGAGCGGCCGGAGATCGCCCTCGATGCCGCGCCGGCGCAGCGCGCGCGCGAGTGCCTGGCGCTCACTTTCCGCACGGTCGCTCTCGCGGCCACGCGCCATGAGGATTTTCGGCACGTGCACGACTTTGCCCGCCGCCTCCGAGACCCGCAGCACGGCATCGAGGTCGCCGGCCTTCGCGAGCGCGGCGAGACCGAGCCCGGCGCGGGAAAGCGCGTCCGCGGTCGCCGACCAGGCCCGGCCCAGATAATTATGACCAAGCAACAGTTCGGGCGACCAGTCCGGCTTGAAGAACGGCGCCGGTTTTTCCGTGGCTAAGTCCTCGCAGGCTTCGTCGGCATAGACGAGCCCGGCCTCCTGGTGCAGCCCGTGGGCGGTCGCGAATTCAAGCAGCGCGTCGCAGCCCAGCGCGTCACCGGACCGCAGCCGGATCACGCGTTCATGGGAGTCCAGTTCCAGGTGTGGCGCCAGCCGCTCCGCCAATCCCATCTCCCGCGCCATCTCTTCGACGCGGACGACATCCGTTGCGGGAAGCGACAGCCGCCATTCCGGGTAGGTCTGACCGGCGAGCGACTGCAAGCTGGCCTTCAGCGCTGCGTCGTCGGCGCCGTCCGTGTTCAGCAGCACGCGGAACGGCCGGACCCCGTCCAGTTTCTGCAGCAAATTCAGGCCGAAGGCGATTTCGGCCCGGCGCATGACCTGGCGGACGGTGCTGCCCGGGAAAACCATCTCGGACGGCTCGATCCAGACCCGGAAGCCGCGCTCCATTTCGGTACCGTTGCGGTCCTTGGCAACGATGCGGATCTCGCGCTCGCCCTCGGCAAGGGTGCCGGGACGCAGCACCCAGGACCAGCCGGCGAGCAAGGCGCCTTCGTGATCGGGGAAGATCCGCGCCACGTCCTCGCGGCGGGTGCCGAGATGGGCGGCACCAAGCCTCTCCCCGTCGCAGAACAGTTCGACCGATTCCATGCCGGGCCGCGCCACGGCCCAGCCACAGATCGTGAACGCACCCCGGATCGGTTCGACCGCGCTGCCATCCTCGAGCGCGGGGGCATCGATCTCCAGCCGCATATCCGAGGCAGGGGGCGGCGGGACCACCGGCGCGGGTTCGGCGTGCGTCATGCCGTCCTCGAGCAGGCCGATCACCGCATCGAGCGCCGGCCCTGCCGCCGCGGAGACGGCAACGGGCGCGAGCGTCACGGGCACCAGCACCTGGCGCGAACGCCCCTCAACATCCACCGCGCGCACGCGCAGCGAGATGGGAGCGGACGCCGCTTCGCCGAGCTCTGCCGCGAAGACGAAGCCGGCCTCGGCCGCTCCCGGATAGGCGGCATGAAGTCTGGCGATGTCGGGACGGGCGAGACCCAGTTTCGCGTCGCCAAGCTTGCGGCTGCCGACATGGATTTCGATGCCGGCGAGCCTTGCCTGAGCCACCGCCCAGCCGCTGAGACGCAGGCCGCCGGAGGCATCGGCGTCGCACTGTTCCACATTCAGACGTATCGGCGTATCGGGAGCCCTCTCCCCGAGACCGGGCGCGAGGGCGATGGCCACCCACTGCTCGACGATCTCGCCCGCCACGGTTTCCACCCGGACCGAGATCTCGCCGGGTTCTCCCGACCAATCCTCGGGTATGGAAGCGGCGAAGGCGAAGCCGGCCGAATCCACGTTCGGGTAGTGGGGAAAGTTCCGTGCCACGTCGGGACGCGGGAGCCCGTGCTTCGCATGCGCCAATCGCCGGTCGCCGAGCCGGACCTCGATGGTGGCAATCTCGTCCGGTGCGATGGCCCATCCGCCGCCCTGCAGGGTGGCGCCGGGGCGCAACTTTTGGTTCGGCTTCGGCTGGTCGATATGGATGATCGCGAACCCGGGTTCGGCCGGCGCCGCCTCGACGCTGTCAGCCGGCTTGGCCGCGGCTGGCTCCGTGCCACGTAAGTCGAGCCGCGGAAAATCGGGCAGTTCGGCGAGCACCCGCCAGAGCTCGCGCCAGCCGGCGGCCGCCCCGAGCGCCGCGTCGTGCGCCTCGTCCAGTTCCAGCACCTCACGCAGCCAGGCGAGCTGGGCGGGCGAGGGATTCCCCCCGGTCTGCTCGTGCCGCAGCGTGCCGCGCCCGGCGAGCGGCCGGGCAACCGCCTCGAGAAGCTCTGTCGATTGCAACATACCCGTCAGCACGTCGCACAGGCGGCTGGTCCGCGCTGTTGCGATGACGAACGAGTTTTCCGGATTGCGGCCTAGGAAAATCTGATACGCGAAAAGAACATCACGGTCGGTGGCGGCTCTGGACGAGGCGGTCGCGAACCCGATCCCCGGGGCCGGCGGAGTAGCGGCCTCGGCAGGGCCTTCGATAGAGCTTCGGAACGGCCGGCGCGGACCCGACCTTTGGAGATCGCGTGGCATCGGCGGCATCGCCCCTGTGCAGATTGCGGGCCCGTCGTGCGGCGCCGCGCGGTTTTCACCGCTCCCCAGCGCCCATGTCCAGAGGAATCCGCTCTGCGAATAAAATTTCCCTCAAGCGCCGGCGCGTCGCGCCAGCAATTCGCGGGCGGCGTTCGCGAGCGCGGATGGCTCGTAGGGCTTGACGATGACCCGCTCGTTCGGACCCGCGACATCGTCGGGGTCCGGGAGGCCGGTCATGAAAATGATCGGCAGATCCGGCTGCAGCCCGCGCGCCGCCGCGGCCAGCGTACGCCCGTTCATGCCGGCACCGAGCTGCAGGTCGGTCATCAGGAGCGCGATCCCGGGGCCCGCGCGCAGCACCTCCAGCGCCTGCTCTCCCGTCTCGGCCGCCTCGACCTCGAAACCGTCATCGGTGAGGCTCTCGGTCAGCGTCGCACGGATCAGGAAATCGTCCTCCACGATCAGGATGCGTTCGTGCACGCGCCACTCCTCTCGTGCTCAGCGCCCGATCACGCGCCTGTTGCGGCGGCAGCGCCGCCGCGTGATAGAACAACGCCGTGTTTCAGGACCCGTTCGCCCTGGCCGCCGGCTGGCTCCACGAGCATTACCTGGTGCCGTTGCTTTGGCAGACCGACATGATGCAGTGGGAGGATCTGGCGTATGGCTGGCTCCTCTTCGCGCTCTACGGTGTCGCGCAGGTGGCGGCAACGCTCGCCATCTGCTGGCCGCTCGAGCGTTGGCGTCCGGTCGAGCGCTGGCCGGACCGGCGCGGCATCGCGGTGGATGTCCTCTACACGCTCCTGGCCCGTATCGGGCTGATGCCATTGCTGAATTTCGTGGTCTTCTATCAGGCGCAGGTCTGGCTTTCGGGCTTCCTGACCGACCATGGCTATGTGCCGCCCACCATCGAACGCTGGCTGCCGTTCCTGATGGGGCGCCCGCTGGTCACGTTCGGGCTCTACGTGCTGATGCTCGACTGCGCCGATTACTGGCGCCACCGGCTGAGCCACCGGTTCCGCTGGTGGTACTCGCTGCATGCGGTCCACCATGCCCAGACCCGCATGACCTTCTGGTCCGACGACCGCAACCATCTGCTCGACGATGCGATCGCCTATCTCTGGTTCATCACGGTGGGGTTGCTGATCGGCATCCCGCCCATGCAGTTCCCGCTCGCGATCCTGTTGCTGCGGCTGCTCGAAAGTCTCAGTCACGCGAACGCGCGGCTGCATTTCGGGCTGGTCGGCGAGCGGTTGCTGGTTTCGCCGCGTTTTCATCGCGCGCATCACGGGGTGCTGGCGGCGGGGCGGCGCAGCGTCAATTACGGCGCGATCTTCCCCTTCTGGGACATGATGTTCGGCACCGCCGATTTCGCTCGCACTTTCCCCGTGACGGGGGATCCGGAGGCCGAGCCCGCCATGGCGGAGGGCGGCTGGATCGCGCAGCAATGGGCGGGGCTGCGACGGCTCTTCCGGCGCACCGCACCTTCCTCGAGCCTCATTCCACGAGCCTTCCCATGAGATTGTTCTTCCTGCTCCTCTCGCTTGCGCCGGCCGCCGCCTTCGCGGCGCCGCTCAACCTCATGCCCCCGCAGGGCAATGACGGGACCGGGTTCAGCTCGACCACCGTGCCCGGCACGACCTGCGGCACCTCGCTCAACGCGCCTTGCCAGGGTTCGGCCGGACAGGCGTCGCTCTCCTTCGCGCCGCCGCCGAACGGCGGCTTCACTTTCGGCGGCAGCATCGGGGCCGGGGTCGGCGCCGTGAGCGGTGCCAAGGGTCCGGTGACGACGCAGGAGGGTTCGCTGTGGGTCCGCTCGCCCGACGGCAACTGGACCGTCTCGGTCGGGGTCAGCCATTTTTCCGGGCCAGGCTATGCGTATGGCACGCCGTATCCCTATGGCGGCCCCGTGTTCGGGCATCATTGACCGCCCTTTCGGCCCCCGACCCCACGACTTCGACTGAGCGGGGTTGCCTCAGTCGTTCTGAACGCAACTCGCTCTGCTCTAAGCGCCCAGCGTCGTCTCGGTCCGCCGCACCACCCCATCCGCCACCATTGCCGATACGATCATCGCGGCTCCCGCCATCTGCAGCGCGGTCATGCGTTCGCCCGCGGCGGCGCCGAGCCATCCCGCCCAGACCGGCTCGATCGCATAGATCAGCGCCGCGCGCGGGGCGCTGACCGTGCGCAACGCCCAGTTCGCCGCCAGTTGCAGACCGGCGCTGGCGAGCCCGAGCCCGAGCGATGCCGCGAACCAGGGAGCCGGCCGTGCCGGCCAGGGCTCGCCGGCGAGCCAGGCCAGGCAGGCCGCAGAGAGCGCGACCGTGGCGCATTGGGCGATTGCGAGCCGCCGCGGATCCGCACCCGGCGCGATCGCGCCGACCAGGACGATTTCGGCGGATGTCGAGGCCGCGGCCCCCAGCGCCAGCAGCGTGGCGGGCCCGAAACCGCCGCTGCCGGGCGCACCCGCGATGGCCATCATGCCGGCACAGGCCAGCCCCGCCGCGATGAGCGCCCGCCGCTCGGGCCAGCGCCGCCGCACCAGCGCCTGCAACATCGGCACACCCGGCACATAGAGCGCCGCGAGGAAGGCGATGCGGCCGCTATCGGCGCGCCCCAGGCTCGCCGCCAGCAACCCGTAGCCGCAAAGCATCGCCAGCCCGATCCAGATGCCGCCGCGCACCTCGTGCCGGGTCATGTCGGCGAGCCCTGGGCGCGTCAGCAGCCCGATAAGAAGGCCCGCCGTCGCGAAGCGAAGCGCCACGAAGGCCAGCGGCGGACCGGATTCCATCGCCACGCGCGTGACCAGGAAGGTCGCTCCCCACACGAAAGTGGCGGCGACCAGCACCAGTTCCGCCCGGATGACCGATGGGCCAGATCGGGTCAAACGATGCGGCCACCCGGCGTGGGGCGCGGCACACCCGTGGTGCCCGGAAAGCTCAGCGGCAGGCCGCGCCGGACGCGCGCGGCCAGGAATGCGAAACATTCGGCTTCGAGCGCGTCGCCGTCCCAGCCCACCCGTTCCACCGGCTCGACCGGGCATGCGAACGCGGCCGCCAGCGCCGCCATGAGGCTGGGATTGCGCCGCCCGCCGCCGGTGACGAGCACGCGTCCCGGCCGCGTGGGCAGAGGCGTGGCCGCCGCGGCCCGCGCCGTGAAAGCCGTCAGGGTCGCGGCTGCATCGGCCGGCGTGAGCGGCGCCACGAACTTCAGGGCCTCCGCGAAATCCTGCCGGTCGAGCGATTTGGGCGGCGGGCGGCGGAAGAAATCGGGTGCCAGCAGCTGCGCCAGCACGCCCTCGTCGGGGCGTCCGGCCGCGGCCAGCCTTCCGTCGCGGTCGAGCGGCTCGCCGGTCGCGGCCGCGCAGAAATCGTCGAGCAGGGCGCAGCCCGGCCCCGTGTCGCCGGCGAGCAGATCGCTCTCGCCGATCCACGTGATATTGGCCACGCCGCCGAGATTGAGCACCGCGAGCGGCCGGGGCAGGTCTGCCGCGAGCGCCGCATGATAAACCGGCGCGAAGGGCGCCCCCTCTCCGCCTGCCGCGACATCGGCCAGCCGGAAATCGCAGGCCACCGGCAGCCCCGTCTCGCGGGCGAGCGCCGCCGCGTCGCCGATCTGCCAGGTCCGGCGCTCGGCTGGGCGGTGCAGGATGGTCTGGCCGTGAAAGCCAATCAGCTCGGCTGGCTCGCCGAGCGCCCGCACCGCCTCGGCATGCCGCGCGGTCAGCGCGCGCTCGGCGGCCTGGAGGTCCGCATCGTCCGCCGGAAGCGTGGGCGCCCGGTCGATCAGCGCGCGCAGCGCCGCCCGCAGGCCCGGATCATAGGGCAATGTGAGCCGGCGCCCCTGGCCCAGCACGCGCTCGCCATCGGTCTCGATCCGCGCCGCATCCACCCCGTCGAGCGAGGTGCCGCTCATCAGCCCGATCACCCGCACGCGCTTCTCCCCGGCCCGCGCTCGATCCTGTTCGTCGAGCGGATTCACGCTTCCGGGTGGTTCCACCCTGCAGCGATCCGCTCGATCCTGCCGGCCGAGCGGATTCACACTTCCGGGTGGTTCCACCCCGCAGCGATCCGCTCTAGCAGGCTCTCAGCGATTTCGAACAACGACCAGCCCGCCGAGCCCCCATGTCCTCCGACGAATTCCTCCGCGAAGCCCACGCCCGCGGCTTCGTCCACCAATGCACCGACCTCGAGGCGCTCGCCGCCGCGATGCGCGAGGCGCCGGTCGCTGCCTATATCGGCTTCGACTGCACCGCCGACAGCCTGCATGTCGGCAGCCTCGTCTCGATCATGCTGCTGCGCCTGCTGCAGCGGCACGGCCACAAGCCGGTCGTGCTACTCGGCGGCGGCACGACGCGGATCGGCGATCCCTCGGGCCGCGACGAGAGCCGGCAATTGCTCGACGACGCGACGATCGCGGCGAACATGCAGGGCATCGCGCGTGCCTTCACCCCGTATCTGCGGTTCGGTGAACGGCGGGGCGACGCGATCTTCGTTAATAACGCGGAATGGCTAGATCCGCTCGGCTATATTCCCCTGCTGCGGGAAGTGGGCACCCATTTCACGATCAACCGCATGCTGACCATGGACAGCGTGCGGCTGCGGCTGGAGCGCGAACAGCCTCTTACCTTTCTCGAATTCAACTACATGATCCTGCAGAGCTACGATTTCCGCGAGCTCTATCGCCGGTACGGGGTGCGGTTGCAGATGGGCGGGTCGGATCAGTGGGGCAACATCGTCGCCGGCGCCGATCTCGTGCGCCGCACCGAGGGAGCGCAGGTGTTCGGCCTGACGACGCCGCTGATCACCACGGCCTCGGGCGCCAAGATGGGCAAGACCGCCAAGGGCGCCGTCTGGCTCAATGCGGACCGGCTTGCGCCCTACGATTACTGGCAGTTCTGGCGCAATGCCGAGGATGCCGACACCGGCCACTTCCTGCGGCTCTTCACCGATCTGCCGCTCGACGAGATCGCCCGGCTCGAGGCGCTCGAAGGCGCGGACATCAACGAGGCCAAGAAAGTTCTCGCGACCGAGGCGACGGCCCTGCTGCATGGGCGTGACGCTGCCGATCAGGCCGCCGAAACCGCGCGGCGTACTTTCGAGGCGGGCGCGGTGGCCGAAACTCTACCGGCGCATGATGTCCCGCGGGCGGCGCTAGAGGCGGGCATTCCGGTCGTGCAATTGCTGGCCGAATCGGGCCTCTCCGCCAGCCGCAGCGAGGCGCGCCGGCTGATCCGGGGCGGCGGCGCGCGGCTCAATGACATACCGGTCGCGGATGAGGCGGCGATCCTCCGCCTGGCCGATCTGCGCGACGGTGCCGCCAAACTCTCCGCCGGGCGCAAGCAGCACCGGCTGATCCGGCCGGCGCCGGATACGAACTGATGTTTCTTCAATACGAAATCTTCAAGGTGTTGCACCTGATCGGCGTCGTCATGCTGATCGGCAACGTGACGGTCACCGCGTTCTGGAAGACGGTCGCCGACCGCACCGGCGATCCGCTGCTGGTGGCTTTCGCGCAGCGCATCGTGATTTATGCTGACTGGTTCTTCACGCTGAGCGGCATCGTGCTGATCATCGTCGGCGGCTATGGTGCCACCTGGACGATGGGTCTGAACCCGTTCCGCGTGCCCTGGATCGTGAACGCCGAGATTTTGTTTCTGATCTCGGGGCTCGTGTGGCTCGGCCTGCTCGTTCCGGTGCAAATCCGGCAATCGCGCCAGGCCCGCAAATTCGCGCTCGATGGCGAGGTGCCGCGCAGCTACTGGATCGCCGGCCGATGGTGGCTGGTCTGGGGCATCGGCGCGACGGTGCCGCTGGTGGCCGCGGTTTACGTCATGATCGTGAAATAGGTGTCGTTGCTTCCGTTTCGGGGGTTGGGGCTGCAGGGCAACGTCAGGCGGACCCCGCTCTCGGGGCGAAGCCTGCCCCGCCGGTGGCGGCCTACCCGCCGAATACGTCCTGCTTGAAGTCTCCGGTTTCGATCTTCGCTTCGAGCCACCGTGATGCCGCCGCGTGCGACATTCCCGTCCTGTCCTGGCACATCCCAATCAGCGCCGCGCGCACGGACGGCGCCATGAAGCGCCCGTCGCCGCACACATAAATGGCAGCGCCCGCCTCGATTGCCGGCCATACCTCGTCGGCGGCACCGCGCAGCGCGTCCTGCACGAAGCGGTGCGGATGCCCGTCGAGGCTGGAAAAGGCCGTGACCAGCCGCACGATGCCTCGCGCCTGCCAGGATTCCAGCTCGTCGCGATAGAAGAAATCATGTTCCGGATGCCGGCAGCCGTAGAACAGCCAGGCTGGACCGATGGATTTCCCTGCCTGCTTCAGGTGAGCGCGCTCCTGCAGGAATCCGCGGAAGGGCGCGATGCCGGTGCCGGGGCCGATCAGAATGATCGGGCGCGTGGCATCCTCCGGCGGCGCGAAGGGCGGGTTTGGCCGCCGGATGTAGCCGAGCACAGTCTCGCCCGGCTCGACGCCGAGCAGATAGCTCGATGCGACCCCGCGATAATGTCCCGCGCCCGACCAGGCCGGCGCCGAGAGCGCGCCCACCGTCAGGGTCGCCTCGCGCGGATCGGCGAGCGGCGAGGAAGAGATGGAATAGAAGCGCGGCCGGATCGCCGGGCAGGCGGCGACGAAAGCCTCGAGCGGCATCTCCAAGGCCGGGAAGCGCCGCAGCAGATCGAGCAGCGTCACACGCTTGCCGGCGATCTCAGCCGGATAGGTCTCGTCCGCGGCGAGTGCCGCCAGCTGCGCCCGCGTATCGGGACAGGCTGTGTACTGGGCCAGCGCCCGCACGTCGCCGCGGGTCGCGGGATCCTGCAATTCCACGAATTCCGCCAGCAGGTCGCCGACCGTGATCGGCTTGCCGATCGGCAGATGGCGGAACCCACGCCCCTGCCCTTCGAGCACCACGAGCTGCGCCGGATCGAGCCCCAGCCGCTCGGCCGCCGCGCGCACGATCGGCGGGCGGTTGCGCGCAAAGATCGCGATATGATCGCCGTTCGCGTAGGCAACGCCGTCGGGCAGGCGGAGCGCGATATGGCGCACCGATTCGCGCGGCGCCTCGCGCGCAGGGTCCCAGAGTCCCGCAGCATCGCGCACCAGTTCGCGATTGGCGAGAACCTCGAAGGCGACCGAATTCTCGGGCAACATCGCGCCGCGCATCGCACGCGCGTCGATCAAGCGCGCGGCGAGCTTCGGAGCCGCCGCCGGCGCTTCGGTCTCGCCGAGTGTCGCGAACAGGGCGGCAAGCCAGCCGGACAGCGCGCCATCGAAATCGCCGTTCGCATCCGCCGCGCCGCGTTCGACGATCGCGCTCGCGCCGCTTGCGCCGAGCATGGCCTCGATGCGCTGCGGAAACGCCTGATAGGTGTCGCGCCATTGCGTATTGCCGCAGCCCATCACGGCGACCCGCAAATCCGGTCGCGCCGGCAGCGCGAAACCGGCATCGAGCGCGGCTTCGAGCTTTGCCGCGCTGTCCGGCGCGCGGCCGTTATAGGTCGCGGTCACGGCCACGAGCACGCCGTGCTCCGGCACCGCGTCGAGCAGCGAGTCGAGCGGCGCCACGCTCGTCTCGAAACCGCCATCGCCGGCGCGCTCGGCGAGCGCCTCCGCGATCTCCCGGCAGGAGCCGAGGCTGCTGCCATAGAACACCGCGAGCGCGCCGCTGCCCGAAGCGGGCCGCGCCCGCCGGCGGAACGCGGCCGGCGAGGCCTCTGCGGCGGCGCTGCCGGCGGCCCGGCTGCGCTCGTGCGGCCGCCGCGGCCGCGCGCGGATCCGCAGCCCTTCCGGCTTCAGCGTCAGCGTTTCCTTGATGTCGAGCCGGTAGTCGTAAGGGTCGCTCAGGGCGAATTGTTGCAGAATCATCGCAAGCGCGAGCTTCGCCTCGGCCAGCGCGAATTGCCGTCCGATGCAGGCGCGCACGCCGCTGCCGAACGGCTTGTAGGCGTGCGGATGCAGCGCCGCCTCCCGCTCCGGCAGGAATCGGTCGATGTCGAAAATGTCGGGATCGTCCCACATCTGCGGGTCGCGGTGCAGCGCCGTGATGAGCAGCGCGGTCGGATAATCCTTGCGGATCGGGTAGCGCCCGCCGATTACCGTATCCTCGTAGGCGCCGAGCGTGATCGCGGGCGCCGTCGGCCACAGCCGCTGCGTCTCCTTGAGCACGCGCGAAATCACGTCGAGCTGCGCCAGGTCGACATATTCGGGCGTGCGGCCCTCCGGCAGCACGCGATCGACCTCCGCATAGGCCTGCGCCAATACCGCCGGATGGCGCAGCAGCAGATAGATCGCGAATGTCAGGAGCCCGCTCGTGGTCTCGTGACCGGCGATCATAAATGTAATGATCTGATAGCGGATGTTGATGTCGTCGAGCGTCGTCCCGGTCGCCGGATCGACCGCCTGCAACATCAGGTTCATCAGGTCGGGACTGTCCTTCGGGTGGCGCCGGCGCTCGCGGATCACATCGTCCACGAGGTCGAACATCGCCTTGATGTCGGCCGCGTACCGCCTCTGCCGCCAGGGATTGGGGATCTTCTTCACGACCGGGAGGCGCGTGAGCCCCGCCATCGCCTCCCCGAGGCCGCGATTCATCGCGATCAGGAACGGATGTAGGGTTTCACTCTCGAAGCAATCGAACCGGTAGTCGAAGCCGGCGAGCGAAATGGTATCGAGCGTGAGCCGCGTCATGTCGTCGGCGACCGCGATGTCGCGGCCCTCGAGGCGCCGCCATTTGGCGATCAGCCGCTCGGCGACTTCGAGCATCACCGGGAAATAGCCGCGCATCGCCCGCACGCCGAAGGCCGGCATCAGCACGCGATGCGCGCGGACCCAGTTGGGCTCGTCGCTGAACGCCGTGAACAGCCCGTCTCCCGCGAAATCGCGCACCTTCAGCAGCCCGGCGCCGAGCACCTTGCGAAACCGCCGCTCGTCGCAGAGCTCGGCGGCCAGATCCGCCGAGGCGACCAGCACGCCTTTGCGGCCGCCGAAATCGAGCTCGACGATTCCGCCATGTGCCAGCACCAGGGCCGTCATGGCCTGCATCACACGATCGCGCGGCAGAAGGTGCAGATGCCCGATCAGCGGCAGCCGCGGCGGCGAGGGGATCGCGGCGACCGGCGTCGGCGCCCTATCGCCCTGGCCTTCCGGGCTCATGCCGTGGCGCTCTCGTGGCGGGGCTGACTTTGCTGCGGAATCGGAACGCTCTGCGCGTCGGACGGCGCGCCCTCGGGCGGCGGCAGCCCGGCGGCGGTGGTCAATGCTTCGAGTGATGGCGCCAGAGCGTCCGCGAGCTTCACGAGATCCGGCACCGCGCGCCGGTCGGCAGTCAGTCCGAAATCGAGTTCGCCGCAATAGCTCTGCACGGTGAGGTTCAGCGCGCAGCCATGGGCGGGGATCGATATCGGATAGAGCCCCGAGACCCGGGCCTCCCCGCAGAACAGCGGAACCGGCGGCCCCTGCACGTTGGAAATGACGACATTGACCGGGGACCCGACCCAGTTCGCCGCGCCCGAGCTGCCATAGAGCCGGGCGAGTGCACTCAGCAGCAGCGGCGCGCCGGGGAATGCGTAATCCTGCGGCATCGCATCTTTGATATCGGCGGTCAGCGACTTGGCATCGGTCGCTCCCCGCGCGATCTCGCGAAGCCGGTCGAGCGGATCGGCGATCTGGGTCGCCAGTCCGCACAGCATCCCGGCGACCTGGTTGTTCATGTCGGTATTGCCGAGTTCCCTCAGCGACACCGGCACGAAGGCGACGAGCGCGCGTTTCGGCAGCGCATCCCTGTCCTGCAGATAGGTCCGCAGGGCACCGGCGCAGATCGCCATCACCACGTCGTTGAGCTTCGTGCCGGTGGCTTTGGCGAGGCGCTTCGCTGCCGCGAGCGGCAGCGCCCGCGCGGCATAGGCGCGCTCGCCACTGATCTGCACGTTGAACGGGGTGCGCGGCGCCATGGCGCGCGGCAGGCGCGCGAGCGACCGGGTCGGCATCAGGTCGGCGAGCCGCGCGCCCTCCTCGGGCAGTTTCGGCAACAACACGTTGTTCGCGGCCTTGAGCAGATCCGGCAAGCGCCGCCATGTGTCGATCTGTTGCCGCAGCGAGTTGATCGCGAGGTCACGGACCGCGCCCATGAGGTCGGTCGCGGAGGCGGCATCCGGGGCCGGCGGGGGACGCAGCAGCTCGCCGAGCGAGGCGGCGCTGCGCGGCTGCGGCGTCACGTCGTACATCGCCTTGGTGAGCACCATGCCCGCCGCGCCGTCGAGCGCCGCGTGATGCACCTTCGAGTAGAGCGCGGCCCGGCCGTCCGCGAGGCCCTCGATGATGGTGAACTGCCAGAGCGGGCGCGAGCGATCGAGCAGCTCGCCATGGAGCCGGGCGATCGTCTCCTCCATCTGCACCATCGTGCCGGGGGCGGGCAGCACCAGGCCGCGGAGATGGAAGTCGAGATCGAAGGCATCGTCCTCGATCCAGCTCGGATGGTCGAGATGGAAAGGCGCCGGTCTCAGCTTGCGCGTGAAGAGCGGTGCGGCCCCGATGCGCTGCGACAGGAACGCCCGGTAGGCCTCGTAGAAGCGGCCGCGCTGGGCCTCCGGCACGTCGAAGAGCGTGAAGCCCGCGACATGCATCGGCGTCTCCGGCGTCTCCGCGTAGAGAAAGCTGGCATCGATGCCGCGAAGCCTCACCTGGTGCTCCCTCGCCTCCGGCGGCCAGGGAGGCGCTGTCGCCCTCGACCCGCCGCTTGGGTCTCAACGCCCCGGCCCTGTTCGTTATCCGATCCGCTGAAGCAGCGACGCTCGAAAGTAAAGGCCGGGCCAGCCGGGCGGAGCTTGCCCATCCGCAGGCGGAGGACAAAAAAATGGCGGCCTCGCGGCCGCCAAGTTTAGGGAGGAAACGTCCAAGAAGACGGCGGCCGAAGCCGCCGTCGCCGCTTAGCTAGGCGATCCTGCCTTCGAGCGCAAGGTTTTTTGCTGCGCCGCACCATAAATTCGTCAGTGGGGCCAAACCGAAACGCCGATCACGATGCGATGGGCGATGATCAGCAACGCCCAGAGTCCGGCGCCGAACGCGATGACCTGGTTCGGGATTTCCTCGGGCACGAAGCGATTGCGGCCTTCGAGGATCGCGAGACCCGGCACGATCGAGGTCGTGGCCGACAGCCGGCGCCAGTTCTCCGGATCGCGTTCGGCGAGTTTGCGGTCGATCGAGGGCATGCCGGCCATCGCGGTCGCGGCGAAGGCGCCGAAGAAGATGAGCGATGCCCAGTCCCCGTTCATCAGCAGATGCACGCTCGCCCAGATCGCGAAGGCGCAGAGCATCGGGTGCCGCGTGATGCGCTGGATCCCCCGCGCCGGCTGACCGAGCGCGCCCTGCTGGTTCACTGCGGTCGGGTTGGGCCCCATGACCGCCGCCACGAGCAGAATCGAAGCCGGCAGCATGGCCAGGATCGCCAGATATTGCAGCCAGTGGGGCGGCACCCAGAGCGGCAACACCGGCGCGTGCTGATAGGCCGCGACCAGCAGCACCATCGAGACCAGCGAAACCGCGGAGTAGCCGCCGCGGAACTCGTTCTCCCCGAACCGCCCCACCAGTTTGCGGCGAGCAGCGGTGCCGGCGAGCCCGATATGAATGTCGAGCCAGATCAACGCGGCGAGTGCCAGCAGCTCCATGCTTTCGTAACCTCCCGTAAGGATGTTTCTGAGAGCGCCCGTCTAGCGGCAATGAGCCGCGATCGCATCCATAATTTTCGGCCAGAATTCCATGGGGATCGCGTGCCCCATCCGGTCGATTTCGAGCAGCCTGGCGCCCGGGATGGCGGCGGCGGTCGCCCGGCCCGCCTCGATGCGCACGAGCGGATCGGCCAGGCCATGGACCACGAGGGTCGGCGTGCGGACTTGCCCCAGGGACGGCGTGCGGTCGCCCGATCGGAAGATCGCGAGCAGCTGCCGGGCGGTGCCTGGCGGGTTGATGCCACGATCCCACATGCGCGCGGCCCGTTCGGGATCGCGCGCCTCGTCCTCGGGGAAGCGCCCGCCGCGCAACACGCGCCAGTTGGCGGCGAAGCTCGCGATATAGAGGTCGCGGTTGGGAGGAGGCGGGGTCATCAGCACGGCGCCGGCTTCGGGGGTCGGGCCCGGCAGGCCTGGCCGGCCGGTCGTGGACATGATCGAGACGAGGCTCCGCAGCCGGTGCGGATGATGAATCGCCATTTCCTGCGCGATCATGCCGCCCATCGAAGCGCCGACCACATGCGCCGCGTCGAGACCGAGCGCGTCGAGCAGTCCGGCGGTGTCGCGGGCCATGTCGCGCAGCGTGTAAGGACCGGGGATCGGGCGCCGCTGCATCGCCGCCATCATAAGCGCTGGGAGGTCGATGCTGGGGGCCGGGGCGTCGAGCCAGGTGGAGCGGCCGATATCGCGGTTGTCGAAGCGGATGACGCGATAGCCGCGGGCGGCAAGTCCTTCGCAGAAATCGTCGTCCCATAGGGTCATCTGGGCCCCGAGACCCATGATCAGCAGAAGCGGCGGCGCGGCGGGATCGCCGAAGGTTTCGTAGCAGAGGGTGAGGCCGTTGGCCGGGGCGTGCTGCTCCATGCGGCTTTATGGGGGCAAGGCGCCTCGCGCGGCCAGGGCCCCTACCCGCTCCGCTTCGGCTCGAACCGGTACGGGCTATCCCCCGCCAGGTTCGGATCGACCGCCAGCCGATGCTCCAGCGGCGGAAAGGCCCGGCTGCGGCAATTGGGCCGGTCGCACAGGCGGCAGGAGAGCCCGATCCCGACCGCGGCGTGTTCGATATCGAGCCCGTCCGCGTAAACGAGTTCCTGGGCGTGCGCGACGTCGCACCCCATGGCGATCACATGGGTGGCGGGCGGCTCGCCCCAGGACGCGGCGGGGCCTTCGATGCAGCGGGCGAAACAGAGGAAGGTCGCGCCGTCCGGCAATTGGGCAACCTGCACGCGCACGCGTCCCGGGGTCGCGAAGGCCCGGTGGACGATCCAGCGCGAACAGCTGCCGCCGTAGCGTGCGAAGGGAAAGCCGGCGGCCGAGAACCGCTTGCTGACGTTGCCGGCCGGATCGACCTTCAGGAAGAAGAACGGCACCCCGCGCGCGCCGGTACGCTGCAGGCTGCAGAGACGCTGGGCCGCCTGCTCGAAGCTGACTCCGAAACGGGCAGCCAGCGCATCGACGTCGTGACGCAGGGCGCGCGTGGCATCGAGATAGGGCTGGTACGGCATCAGCAGGCAGGCGGCGCCGTAATTCAGAAGGCCGATGCGGATCAGTGCGCCGGCTTCGGCAGAACTCGGCGCGATGGTGGTCAGCAAGGCCTCCACGGTCTCGCGTGCTTCGAGCAGCATGACCTGGAAGGCCATGTGGAAGCCGCGACTTTCGCGGGGCAATTGTTCCGAGAGCGTTAGGACACGGGTTTCCGGATCGTATCGCCGCAGCGCATCCTCGAGCGGCGCCACGCGCACCGCGACCTGATGGCGGTGCCGCAGGCGCTCGGCGAGCGCATGGTTCATCTCGGCGGGCGAGGCGCGGAACTCCGCGCCGATCGCGTCGGCCGCCGCTTCGAGTTCGGGGAAATGGTTGGCGCGCTCATGGAAGATGTCGCGCGCTTCCTCGTTGGGCAGCAGGATGCGGCGCCCGGTCGGTAGCGCGATGCCGGCCGCGTCCTCCCGCGCGACGCGCCAGGCGCGGTAGAGCGCGAGCACGCCACGCGCCGCGTTCGGATTGGCCGCGGCGGCCTCGATCTCGCCGTCCGGCACCGGCTCGATGCCGAGCAGCGGGTCGGTGAACACCTCGCGCAGCCCGATCTCCAGCTCGCGCTCCTGCGCGCCGGACAGCGTCGTCAGATCGACGCGCAGCATCTCGGCGAGCTTGATCAGGAGGCTCGCCGTGACATTGCGCTGATCGTGCTCGATCAAGTTCAGATAGCTCGCGGAAATCCCGAGCCGCTGCGCGAGCGACTGCTGCGAAAGCCCCTGCTCCGTGCGCAACCGCCGCACGGTGCGGCCGATCAGCGGCCGTGCCACGTCCGATCCGTATCCCGCTCAACCGTCTGTCTAGTCTTTACAGCTTTACAGTGGCCCGTGTCAGGACCTGCACAGGATAATGGGCCGCTCCGCCCTGGCGGCCTATCTTCCGCACCTGCGAAGGCCGATATCGGATCGTGTGCGACCCAAGAGGATTCCCGCGACCATGACGCAGACACATCCCGCGATGGCCCCCGAAGGCATGGGCGGCGCCGCGCCGGGCTACGATCCCGAGCGTTTCGCCGGCATCCGCCGGGATTACAGCCCGGCCGAGGTCGAGCGGCTCTCGGGCAGCTTCCGCATCCGCCACACGCTCGCCGAGATGGGCGCTGCCCGGCTCTGGCACCTCCTTCGTACCGAGCCCTACGTGAACACGCTCGGCGCGCTGACCGGCAACCAGGCCATGCAGCAGGTCAAGGCCGGGCTCAAGGCGATCTATCTCTCTGGCTGGCAAGTGGCGGCCGACGCCAACCTCGCCGGTGAGATGTATCCCGACCAGTCGCTCTACCCGGCCAATTCGGTGCCGATGGTGGTGCGCCGCATCAACAACGCGCTGCGCCGGGCCGACCAGATCGCCAGGCTCGAGGGCGAGACCGGCCAGTATTGGATGGCGCCGATCGTCGCCGACGCGGAGGCCGGGTTCGGCGGCGCGCTCAACGCGTTCGAGCTGATGCGTGCCATGATCGAGGCGGGTGCCGCCGGCGTGCATTTCGAGGACCAGCTCGCGAGCGAAAAGAAATGCGGCCATCTCGGCGGCAAAGTGCTGGTGCCGATCAGCCAGCATATCCGCACGCTGAATGCGGCCCGGCTCGCCGCCGACGTCGAGGGGGTCGCGACCATCCTGCTCTGCCGCACGGACAGCCATGCGGCCCAACTCCTCACCACCGACGTCGATGAGCGCGACCGCCCGTTCCTGACCGGCGAGCGCACCCCGGAGGGCTTTTTCCGCATCAAGCAAGGTATCGGCGTCGATTACGCGATCGCCCGCAGCCTTGCCTACGCGCCCTATGCCGACCTGCTCTGGTGGGAGACGAGCGAGCCCAATCTTGCGGAGGCCGAGCGGTTCGCGAACGCGATCCACAAGCAGTTTCCCGGCAAGATGCTCGCCTATAATTGCTCGCCCAGCTTCAACTGGAAAAAGAAGCTGGCACCGGAACAGATCGCCTCGTTCCAGCAGGCGATCGGATCAATGGGCTACAAATTCCAGTTCGTGACGCTGGCCGGCTTCCACAGCCTCAATTACGCGATGTTCCAGCTCGCGCGAGGCTACAAGGAACGCGGCATGGCGGCCTATTCCGAGCTGCAGCAAGCGGAGTTCGCGGCCGAAGCCGAGGGCTACACCGCGACCCGCCACCAGCGCGAAGTCGGCACCGGCTGGTTCGACGCCGTGGCCACCACGGCCGCCGGGGGACAGAGCAGCACGACTGCGCTCGGTGGGAGCACCGAGGCGGAGCAGTTCTACGAGACCAGCGCGGCGCACTGAGGCTTGCCTCCGGGGTGCAGGGGCTCTGCCCCTGCACCCCGGAGGGGCCGACAGGCCCCAGCCCCCATTACTTTGGTGCGCGCGGAAAGGGCGGTTCTCATGCGAGAATCGCCCTTTCCACGCGCACCAGGATGACGGGGCCTGGGGCCTTTCGGCCCCAGTGGGGGTGCAGGGGGCGACGCCCCCTGCCCGCCGGAGGCGCTGCCTCAGTCCGACGCGTTCGTGCCGATCTGCAGCTCCTTCACCAGCCGGTCCGCGTGATAGATCTTCTGGAGCGCCGCCTTGATCGCGCTCACATCGACCGCGACCGCCCGGTTCTGGGTGCCATCATACCCGAAATCGCCCCCGAGCGACTGGATGTTCCCGTCGAAGATCAATCCGGCTGCCTCGCCGGCCTGGTTGATCAGCGGCGAGCCTGAATTGCCGCCGATGATGTCGTTGGTGGTCGCGACATCGAGATGGGTCTGCAGATCGAGACTATCCTTCGCCTTATGCCAGCTCTCCGGCAGATTAAACGGATAAGCACCCGTCTCCCGCGCGAAAGCGCCGGCAAAATCGGTGAAGGGCGGGATGAATTTGCCGTTCTGCTCGTAGCCTTTCACGGTGCCGTAGGAGAGGCGCAGCGTGAAGGTGGCGTCCGGGTAGCTCGAGGTTCCCTGGAGCGCGAATTTCGCTTCCGCGATCTTCGCCGCATTCTGCGTGATGACGGCTTTGACGTTGTTCTCGTAATCGGCGCGGACCGTGCGCGCGGGCCCGTCGAGCCGGCGCGCGAAGACCAGCATCGGGTCCTGCGACGCGTCGATGGCCGCTTTGCCGCCGGCGAGGAGAGCCTCGCGCACTTTCGGGTCCGCAAGCTTGGTGCCATCCACCGTTTGCTGCGCGATTTCCTCGGGCGATTGCTTACCGAGGATCGCGTGCACGTCGGCATCGTCGGCGCCGAGATACTCGCGCATCTTGGTCAGCCACCAGCCCATTTGCGTCCGGTCGAGCTCGGGATAGACCGGCTCGGCCGAGAGCAGGTCGAGCTTCAAGGCCGGGAAATTGCTGTCCTGATATTCGTCGAGCCGCTGTCCGTTCGGCTTGCCCTGCTCGGCGGCGTAGCGGTTGAGTTCAATAGCCCAGCGCAACGTATTGGCGGCCAGCCGCCGCGAAAGCCCTTCGAGCAGCGCGTAGCGTTCGAAGATCTGCGTCTCATGAGCCTCAGCACCGGCGATTGCCTTCCAGGCCCCGGCATCGGCCGCGAGCTTGGGATCGGCTTTCACCTTGAGTTCGAGCGCGCGGTCGGCGGCCTGATGCTGGGGAATGATCTGGCTCTCGACCAGCGCCTGCTGCCTGCCCTTGAAGGCCTTCAGCGAGTTCTCGATGAAAAACAGGTCAGTCTTCGAGAAGCGCTGCTCCTCCGGCCCTTTCGTGCCGAGTTCGTGCAGAATGCCCCGATCTTCCGAGAGCAGATCGATCAGGAAGGGCTGCGCATAATCGCGCTCGAAGATCAGCTGCGCGGCCGTGTCTTCGCGGTCGGTACGGCCCGGATTGCCGGAGGTGAAGGTAATGTCGCCGGCCTTCAGATCCTGCTTGGCGAAGCGAAGATAATTGTCGGTGTGGAGCGGCTTGCCGTGATCATAAATGCGCACGAAGGCCGCGTCGATTGCGTAGCGCGGGAAATTGAAATTGTCCGGATCGCCGCCGAAATTGGCCGCCTGGTCCTCAACCGCCCACACCAGCCGGAGATCTTGGTAGCGCCGGTATTTGTAGAGATCGTAGACGCCGCCATGGTAGAGCGTCACCACCTGGCAGCGGATATCGGCAGCCGTGCCGCATTGCTTCTGCACGTCGGCGATCGCCGCGCGCTCGGCATCGGCGAAGGCGCGGCCTGATTTGTCCGCCGTCGACTGCTTGATCGTCTTCGTCACGTCGCTGATCGAAATCAGTTGGTTCGCCTCGAGCTCCGGACATGCCTTTTCGTCGGCCAGCGTAGGCGCATAGAACCCGTTCGCCACGTAATCATGCGCTTTGTCCGACAGCGCGCCGATACATTCGCGCGCGCAATGATGATTCGTCATCACGAGCCCGTCCGGCGAAATCAGGCTCGCCGAGCAGCCCTGCGCGAGCCGGATCGAGGACAGCCGCACATGGTCGAGCCAGGCCTGATCCGGCGCCCAATGATATGCCTCCAGCATGCGCTTGGCCGGGAAATGATCGAACGTCCACATGCCCTCGTCGGCAGCGGCGGGCAGAGCGAAACCGGCGCCGGCGAGCAAGAGCGCGGCGCGAGACAGAGCGTGCATCGCTTCCTCGTGAAAAACTCGGGTGCGCGTGAGAAGCACGCCTGTCCGATACCGGCAAGGTGCGATGCCGCTTATCCGCCCCCGGCGAGGCGAAGCGCCGCCTGCAGATCCTCAACGAACGCCGCGTATTCCCGCGCCTTGGCGCTCTCGTCGGGCAGCCGCAGCAGATAGGATGGATGAACCGTAATGATTCCCCGCCCACCGGCGAGCGGCAGCGGGCGCCCGCGCTCACGCGAAATCGTGACCGCCCGGCCGAGCACCGCCCGCGCCGCGCTGGCCCCCAGCAGCACGGTGACGGCCGGCTGCACCAGCGCACGCTCGCGATCGAGCCAAGTGCGGCAGACCTCGATCTCCGCGCGATCGGGCGTGGCATGGATACGCCGCTTCCCGCGTGGCTCGAATTTGAAATGCTTGACCGCGTTCGTTACGTAGACGTGATTTCGGTCGATTCCCGCCTCGGTCAGGGCGCGGTCCAGCACCTGTCCGGCAGGACCGACGAAGGGCCGGCCGGCAAGATCCTCCTGATCTCCGGGCTGTTCACCCACCAGCATGAGACGCGCATCGCCGGGGCCCTCGCCGAACACGGTCTGCGTGGCTCGGGTCCAGAGCGGACAAAGCCGGCAGGAAGCGGCCTCGCGCGCCAGCGCGCCGAGTGCCCCCGGCACCGTTGGCGGCATCGGCGGCGCGGTGCGCCGGGTCGGACGGGGCGGAGAGAGCACCGGGGCCTCTATCATGCGGTCGGTTCTCGCCCGCGCGGCGCGGACGAGATCCGGAATCGCCTCGGCCTCCGGTAAGTTGCGCCAATATTTCTTCGGCATCTCGGAAAGCATGGCCGAGAGTTTCAGCCGCGCCGGGTTGAAGATCGCGCTGAAATAGGTGCGCCAGTATTCCGCCAACCGGTCGTCGTCCGGCACCTCGGCAGGCGATGCGCCTGGGCCAAGACGCAATGTCTCGCCATCCCAATGCGCGCTGCGGTACGGCGTCAGGATCGACCAGCGCATGGTCGCGAAACGCCGGACGAAAAAAGGGGCATTGGCCTCGACAATGAAATATTCGGGCTCGAACCACGCGACATGGCGCGTGCCCTCCGGTTCTTCTACTTCGCGAAACCGCAGGAAAGCGCGCATCTTGTGGATGTCACGCCGGACATTGGCGGCCAAAAGCTGCACGCGCCGAACAAGAGGGTCGGCTGCGTCTTCCAGGATATGTTTCTCCCCACGAAAGGCTCGCCAGATCAGCGTGTAGAGCAGCGCGAAGCGCTCGGGGTCACGATGCAGGATCGCGGTCTCGGCCAGCGCCACCAGGCTGCGCGGCACGGAGAACGCTCCGGCCGGCATGTCGGGTTCGGCCGGTTCCGCAAACAGGTCCGTCGTCTCGCGCACTGACCAGACGGTCTGCTCCGGTGGCACGCTCCGCAGCGCCAGCGACCGGGCAGCCCGCCGCCAGCCCTCGAAATCGGCTTCGTGCGCGAGCGCAACCGCAATCAGAGTAAGGCCAGTTGTTCGGGTTCGAGCACGGGGGCACGGACACGGTCGAGCCCCGATCCCGGATGATGGTCTGCGGCGCAGACGAACGGCGCCAGTTTGGCGACTGGCAGGCGAAATCGCGCGAGATCATCGATCCGCAGCCGCCGGTGACGCCGGGCCGCGATCAACCGCGTCACGCTGCGCACGCCGAGTCCGGGCACGCGCAACAGCCGTTCGCGCGGTGCCGTGTTCAGGTCGACGGGAAACAGCCCGCGATTGGCCAGGGCCCAAGCGAGTTTCGGATCGTGCGTCAACGGCAGATTGCCGGAAGCCTCGAGCGGCAACTCGTCGAGGTCGAAGCCGTAGAAGCGCAACAGCCAATCGGCCTGGTAGAGCCGGTGCTCGCGTATGAGCGGCGCTGGCACTGGCGGCAGATGAGAAGCGGCGTCCGGTATGGGACTGAACGCGGAATAATAGACCCGTCGCAGCCCGTAGGCGCCGTAGAGGTTCGTGCTGAGGGAGAGGATCGTCTGGTCGGTGCTGGAATCGGCGCCGACGATCATTTGCGTGCTCTGGCCGGCGGGCGCGAAACGCGGCGCCCGGCGCTCGGCGCGCGCCTCGTCGATACGCAGCCGCATACGGCCCATGCTGCGACGGATGCCGCCAGCATCCTTTTCGGGCGCGAGAGCGGCAAGGCTGCGCTCGGTTGGAAGCTCGACATTGATGCTGAGCCGGTCCGCATATTTTCCGGCTTCGGCGAGCAGATCGGACGATGCATCCGGGATTGTCTTCAGATGGATATAACCGCGGAAGCCGTGTGTCTCACGCAACGAGCGGGCCACCGCGATCACCTGCTCCATGGTGTAATCGGGATTGCGGATGATCCCGGAACTCAGGAACAGCCCCTCGATGCAGTTCCGCCGGTAGAAGCCGAGCGTCAGGCTGACGATTTCCTCGACGCTGAAACGGGCGCGCGGCACGTTCGAGGAGCGTCGGTTGATGCAATAGGCGCAATCGTAGATGCAGGCATTGGTCAGCAGAATTTTCAGCAGCGATATGCAGCGTCCGTCCGGCGCATAGGCGTGGCAGATGCCCATGCCTTCGGTGCTGCCGACACCGCTCCCCGCACCCAGGGAATGCCGCCTCTCGGTCCCCGACGAGGCACAGGACGCGTCATATTTCGCCGCATCGGCCAGTATCTCGAGCTTGCGCAGGACATCCATGGTTCATGCTATGTTCGCGAGCGGCGGCGTTTTGGCAAGTCCTGACTCGAGCAGAATCGGGGTGAGGAAGGACAAGAGGTTGCCTCCCGAGAAGAGGTGGCAGCGCATGCCGGCCGCCGCGGCCGCCGCCGCGTCACTCGCGCGGTCGCCCACCATGACGCAATGGCTCGGGTCGAGGCCCCAGCCCCGGATCAGATGCAGCAACATGCCCGGCCGCGGCTTCCGCCAGTCGCTATCACAGGCGTAAGCCGCAACCGGCGCGTCGGGCAGGTAGGGACACATGCGGATATCGTCGATCGTGCCGCCTGCGCGGCGGATTTCGTCGACCACCCATGCGTGCAACGCAGCTGCGTCCTGTTCGGTGTAGAAGCCCCGGGCGATGCCGGACTGATTGGTCACGATGAAAACATGCCAGCCATGGTCGGTCGCGAACCGCACGGCCTCGCGCGCACCATCGACCCAGTCCCAGCGGTCGCGATGACCCACATAGGCATGATCGTGATTGAGCACGCCATCGCGATCGAGAAAAAGCGCAGGGCGGCGCGCGATCGCCGCGCAATCGTGCGCGGCGGCCGATGCACCTGCGGGTTCGCGCAGATCCGCGAACCAGCCCGGCAGCACAGTGCCGGGCAGGTCGGGGCTGTCGAGCAACGCCGCCAGCGAGGCGGCATCCATGGCCCGTGAAAGGGCACGGGCATCGCAAGCGGCCAAGCCAGCGGAAGCCTCCGGAGCACCAGGCCGCAGGGCGCGGCGGCCAAGCTGGGCCGGCGGGTCGGCGGCGAACGCCGCGAGCAAGCGCGCCACATTCGCATCGAAAACCTGGCGTCCATCGACCAGGAGAAATCCGCCGCTCTCGGGCGGACCCGCGATTTCGGCAGAGGCCAGCTCGACCGCGGTGGGCAGTTCGTCCGCCTGATGCAACAACGCTTCCCAAATCTCCGGGTCGGGCTTGGGCCCGACCAGCGTGGCGCGGCGCACGCCGAATCGAATGAGTTCGCGAAGAATGAGAATCGCGGGAAAAGCGGCGCCGATGGTGGGCACGGTGCCCCCAAGAATGAGCGCCTCCGGCAGGGTAGCCTGGCCGCGCATCAATCCGCCTCGGCGAAACGGACCAGATCGGTGCCTTCCTCGACCATATCGCCGAGCCTGGGCCGGATTTCCGCAACGATACCGTCAAGCGGCGCCGTGAGGGTGAGCTCCATTTTCATGGCCTCCAGAATGAGCAGCGGCGCGCCTTTCTCTACCTTCTCGCCCGCGACCGCCAGGATGCGGGTAACGCGCGCGGGGATGGGCGCGGTCACACGTAAGGCGGCGGCCGTCTCCGCCGCTTGTGGGGCCAGCGGATCGTGATGGCGGAACAGGTGATTGGCGCCGTCGAGAACGACAACGATTTCCTCGCCGGCACGCACCAGCGTGACGGGCCGCGATACGCCATCGAGTTGGATCCGCCGCCGGCCATCCTGTTCCGGCGCGAGAATGGCCAGCCCCGCCCCGTCCGGAAGTTCGAGACGGGTGGCTGGCTCTCCATGCCATGCGCGGATCGCGACCGGATCGCCCTCTTTTGGTGCCAGCCAGACATCCTGATGGCCGGAACCGTTCAACCGCCACGAATCGCGCATCGTCCAGGGCGAAAAGGGATCGCCCGGATGGGCCGGCGCCGGATCGTCCAGGCAAAGCAAGACAGCGGCGGCCCAGGCCTCGCGCGGCGGCGGTGCGGCCGGCGCCTGCAACGCCGTGCCATGACGAGAAATGAAACCGGTATCGACCGATCCTGCTGAAAAATCCGGATGGTCGGCAATCGCCCTCAGCAGCGGCAGATTCGTCTCGATTCCGACCAGTTCCGTCTCCGACAAAGCCGACCGTAACCGACCCAGCGCGATCTCGCGATTGTCTCCATGCACGATCAGCTTCGCCAGCATCGGATCATAGAAGGGCGTGACTTGCGAGCCGCTACGCACGCCGGCATCGATCCGCACCCGGCCGGCCTGCTGCGGGGGAAAGCGCAAATGGCGTATCTCTCCTGTGGCCGGCAGGAAATCGCGCGACGGATCTTCCGCGTAAAGCCGCACTTCGATGGCGTGTCCCGTGGGCGCGCGCGGTGCGGGCGGCAGCTTTTCCCCGGCCGCAACGCGCAATTGCCACTCGACCAGATCGAGCCCGGTCACCATTTCGGTCACCGGGTGCTCCACCTGCAAACGAGTGTTCATTTCCATGAAATAAAATTTGTCGTCCTCGGCGATGAACTCCACCGTTCCGGCGCCAACATAGCCGGCGGCGCGCGCCGCAGCGATCGCAGCCTCGCCCATAGCCTGCCGCCGTGCCTCGGAAAGCCCCGGTGCCGGCGCCTCCTCGACGACCTTCTGATGCCGGCGCTGGATCGAACAATCCCGCTCGAACAGGGAAACCGTGTTGCCGTGCGTGTCCGCGAATATCTGGATTTCGATATGCCGTGGCCGAGTCAAGTATTTCTCGATCAGCAGGCGCGCATCGCCGAACGAGGCGGCGGCCTCCCGGGCTGCGCTCTCGAGCGCGGGACCGAGTGCGGCTTCGCGCTCGACGATCCGCATCCCCTTCCCGCCCCCACCCGCGCTGGCCTTGATCAGCACCGGATAGCCGACCTCCGCGGCCGCCTTCGTCAGCGTGGCGAGATCCTGGTCGCTGCCGTAAAAACCCGGAACGACCGGGACGCCCGCGCGCGCCATCAGAGCCTTCGCGGCGGCTTTCGAGCCCATGGCCCGGATCGCCTCGGGCGGGGGCCCCACGAATACGAGCCCGGCCTCGAGACAGGCTTCCGCGAAATCGGCGTTTTCTGAGAGGAACCCGTAACCGGGATGGATCGCGTGCGCGCCGGCACGGCGTGCCGCCTCGAGGATGGCGTCGATATCGAGATAGCTCTGTCGTGCCGGCGGCGGCCCGATCCGGAGCGCCATATCGGCCTGCGCGACATGCGGCGCCTCCGCGTCGGCATCGGAATAGACCGTGATCGTGCGAATGCCGAGCCGGCGCCCCGTGCGCACAATGCGGCAGGCAATCTCGCCCCGATTGGCGATCAGGAGTGAGGCGAACATGGCCGCATTACATCCGGAACACGCCGAAGCGGGTCTCGGCCATCGGCGCGTTGCGCGCTGCCGACAATGCGAGCGCGAGCACGCGCCGTGTATCGGCCGGGTCGATCACGCCATCATCCCATAATCTTGCGCTCGAATAATAAGGATTGCCCTGGCTTTCATATTGCGCGCGGATCGGCGCCTTGAATGCCTCTTCCTCCTCGCCGGACCAGGTGCCGCCGCGGGACTCGATCCCGTCGCGCCGAACGGTCGCCAGCACCGACGCGGCCTGCTCGCCGCCCATGACGCCGATCCGCGCATTCGGCCACATCCAGAGAAACCGGGGCGAGTAGGCGCGCCCGCACATCCCGTAATTGCCCGCGCCGAAACTGCCGCCGATGATGACCGTGAATTTCGGCACCGCGGCGGTCGCGACGGCGGTGACCATCTTCGCCCCGTCCTTGGCGATTCCGCCCGCCTCGTATTTGCGGCCGACCATGAAACCGGTGACGTTCTGCAGGAAGACGAGCGGAATGCCCCGCTGCGCGCAAAGCTCGATGAAATGCGCGCCCTTCTGGGCACTTTCGCTGAACAGGACGCCGTTGTTGGCGACGATGCCGACCTCGTAGCCCCAGATCCGCGCGAAGCCGCACACCAGGGTCGCGCCATAAAGCCGCTTGAACTCGTCCAGCTCGCTGCCATCCACAATTCGCGCGATGATTTCCCGCACTTCGACCGGATGGCGGCGATCGATGGGTGTGACGGCATAGAGCTCGGCCGGATCGTAGCGGGGCGGAGCGGGTGGATGCGGCGCGGGCGCGACCGGTGCGGGACCTTTCAGGCTCGCCACGATGCGCCGGGCGATCCCCAACGCATGATGATCATTCTCCGCGTAATGATCGGTCACGCCGGAAATGCGGCTATGGACATCGGCCCCGCCGAGCTCTTCGGCGGTGACAATCTCGCCCGTCGCGGCCTTCACGAGCGGCGGTCCGGCGAGAAAGATGGTGCCCTGATTCCGCACGATGACGCACTCGTCCGACATGGCCGGCACATAGGCGCCGCCCGCGGTGCAGCTCCCCATCACCACGGCGATCTGCGCGATGCCCTGCGCCGACATCTGCGCCTGGTTGTAGAAAATCCTTCCGAAATGGTCGCGATCCGGAAAAACTTCGTCCTGATTGGGAAGATTGGCCCCGCCGCTATCTACGAGGTAAAGACAGGGGAGCCGGTTCGCCTGAGCGATCTCCTGGGCGCGCAGATGCTTCTTGACGGTGATCGGATAGTAGGTGCCACCTTTCACCGTCGCGTCGTTCGCGACGATCATGCATTCGCGGCCCGAGACGCGGCCGATCCCGGCGATGATCCCGGCCGATGGCACCTCGCCGCCATACATGTCCCAGGCGGCGAACTGACCGAGTTCGAGAAAGGGCGAGCCGGGGTCGATCAGGGCACGGATCCGGTCGCGCGGGAGCAGCTTGCCGCGCGCCAGATGCTTCTCGCGGGCCGGGAGCCCGCCGCCCTCGCGCACCCGATCCGCCCGCTCGCGCAGTTCGCCCACCAAGGCCCGCATCGCGGCCGCGTTGGAGGCTGCCGCGTCGCTGCGCAGATCGAGCGTGGAATCGATGACCGGCACGGCGTCAGGCCGTCTCGGCGAACAATTCGCGCCCGATCAGCATGCGCCGGATTTCGCTCGTGCCGGCACCGATTTCATAGAGCTTCGCATCGCGCAGCAGGCGTCCCGTCGGATAGTCGTTGATATAGCCGTTGCCTCCCAGGATCTGAATCGCCTCGAGCGCCGCCCAGGTAGCCTTCTCGGCCGCGAAAAGGATCGCGCCCGCCGCATCCTTGCGCGTCGTGCGGCCTTTGTCACAGGCACGCGCCACGGCGTAAACGTAAGCCCGCACCGCGTTCGCGGTCGTGTAGAGATCGGCGAGCTTGCCCTGGATCAGCTGGAACTCTCCGATCGGCTGTCCGAACTGCTTGCGCTCATGCACATAGGGAATCACCACATCGAGACAGGCCTGCAGGATGCCGAGCGGCCCCGCCGCGAGCACGGCGCGCTCGTAGTCCAGCCCGCTCATCAACACGTTTACGCCGCGCCCAACCGCGCCGAGTACGTTCTCCTCGGGCACCTCGCAATCGGCGAACACCAGTTCGCCCGTGTTGGAACCGCGCATGCCGAGCTTGTCGAGCTTCTGCGCCACCGAAAAGCCGGGGAAATCCTTTTGCACCAGGAACGCGGTGATGCCGCGGGAACCCGCCGCGGGGTCGGTCTTCGCGTAGACCACGATGACATCGGCGTCGGGGCCGTTGGTGATCCACATCTTCGTGCCGTTCAGCAGATACCGGTCGCCTCGCCTCTCGGCCCGCAGACGCATGGAGACTACGTCCGATCCCGCCTCGGGCTCGCTCATGGCCAGCGCGCCGACTGCGGTTCCGGCGATCAGGCCGGGCAAATAGCGACGCTTCTGTTCGTCGGTGCCATTGCGGCGGATCTGGTTGACGCACAGATTGGAATGGGCGCCATAGGAAAGCCCGACGCTCGCAGAGGCGCGGCTGATTTCCTCCATGGCCACACAGTGTTCGAGATAGCCCATCCCGGCACCGCCCCATTCTTCTTCGACGGTGATCCCGAGCAGACCGAGATTACCGAATTTTTCCCACAAATCCTGTGGAAAATCATTCTCGCGGTCGATGGCGGCGGCACGCGGCGCGATCTCGGCAGCCGCGAAATCGGCAATTTCCGTGCGCAACATGTCGGCGGTTTCGCCTAGGTCGAAGTCGAGGGTTTGCGCGCTGTTCTGCATGATTACCCGAGATAGTTTTGCCTCGGCGGACAGGGGCTTTGCTCCTGGTCGCCACTGGGGCCGGAAGGCCCCAGACCCCGCTACTTAGGGGGCCTTCATAGGGCGTTCAGATACGGACCCCAAGTGATGCGGTGTGGAGCCGCCGGCCTCATCGGGGGTGCAAGGGGCAAAGCCTCTGTCCGCCGGGCGCCAATATTACTCACAACTCAGCGCAAACGCATCCACCGGATCGGCCGCCTGCTCCAACCGGCATGCCGCCAGCATCGCGAAACGATGCAGCAAGGCGCGCCGGCGCGCGGGAGCCATGCGGTGCGCGGGGGCCTCCCGCAGCAATTCCGCGTCAAGCCCGGCCGTCGCGATCAGCCCGGCCTCCGCCGGGATCAACCCGAGCGGGAAATCCTCATCCACCGCGAAGTAGAACGCGTCCGAAAACTCGCGGTATTCCGGCCATTTCGTATCGGCCATGAAATCCGGCACGCCGGATTTCACCTCGATGCAGACGAAGCCGCCGTCCGGTGCCAGGGCGAGGATATCGGCGCGCCGCCCGTTCGGCAGCGCCACCTCGTGCAGCGGCGCCCAGGCGAGCGCCCGGCAAAGCCGGGAGGCGGCCTGGCGCACGCGGGCGGAGCGTTGCGGGGCGGAGAGCAGCATGGCGAACCTCAAGCCCGCGTTCTACGCCGCCGACCCCCCGTTGCCCATCGCCAGCCGCCGGTTGAGATAGGCGGTGATCGCCTGCTCCTGCGCGGTGAGCGACGCGACGCCCGCCTCCAGCGCCGCGTCCGCCCGCGCCTTGACGCCCTCGGCGAGGGACCCGTCGAGATATCCGTCGAAGATCGCCGGATGAATGTAGCATTTGCGGCAGATGCTGGGCGTATTCCCCAGCATCTTCGCCACTGCCTCGACCGCGCGCCGCACGTTCCTGCGGGCTTTCGACGGTGTCTCCGAGGGCTCGAACTCGCCGAGCGCGATCGCCGCCAGGTTGGTCGCCGCCCAGGTGCGGAAATCCTTCGCGGTGATGTCCTCACCCGTGATCTCGCGGAGATAGGCATTCACGTCATCCGAACTCACCGAATGGCGTGCGTCCTCGTCGTCGAGATACTGGAACAATTCCTGGCCGCTCAGATCCTGAAGCCGCCTCAGGATTTTCGATAGCCGCCGGTCCTGCAGCTCGACATGCCAGTCGATCCCGTGTTTCGCCCGAAAATCGAACGTCACCGCGCTGCCACGTACCCGCACATGCCGGTTCCGCAGCGTGGTCAGCCCGAAGCTGTTGTTGGTTTTGGCATATTCCTCGTTGCCTACCCGCATCAAGGTGCGCTCGAGCAGCCGCACGATCGCCGCCAGCACCTTGTCCCGAGGCAGCCCGGGAAGCGAGAGATCGGCCTCGACGCGCGTGCGGATCCGTGGCAGCGCCTGGCCGAAAATCAGCATCTTCGCGTATTTCGCCTCGTCGCGCACTTCGCGCCAGCGCGCATGGTAGCGATATTGTTTCCGCCCGCGCGCATCCCGCCCTGAGGCTTGCAGATGCCCGTTCGGATCGCGACAGATCCAGACATCGCGCCAGGCCGGCGGCACCGCGAGCTTGCGAATGCGCTCGAGCGTGCGCGCGTCGGTGATCGCCTTCCCGTCCAGCCCGCGAAAGATGAAACCTTCGTTACCCGGCTCGCGCACGATCCCCGGCTTCGTGTCGGAGACGTAGTGGAGCCTCGCTGCGCGGGCGGCAGTCTCCGGGTCGAGGGCGGCATCGGGCGCGATCGTCATGACGTTCTTGAAACCGCGGCCCGGTTCGCCGGTTGCGATCCCTTCGCGCCGCCTTGTTCAGCCCCCCGGCTTCCGCCATAAGGCGCCGGTCTTTCCGTCGCTCGTCTTTCCGTCGAGGAACCCCATGCGTCTTGTCCCTCTCGCCGCCGCGCTCGGCGTGGCGGTCGCTGGTCCCACGCTGGCCCAGGCCGCCAAACCGGCCGCCAAGCCCGGCGCGGCGGCGCCGAATCCGGTCGTTGCCACCGTGAACAACGAGGTGATCCGCCTCTCCGACGTGGGCGCCGCCGCCGGCGCGGTGCCGGCTGAAGTCCGGCAGCAGATCCCGCCCGAGGTGCTTTACCAGAAGCTGCTCGACCAGCTTATCAGCCGTAAGGCGCTGCTGATCGAAGCCCGCAAGGAAGGCCTGGACCGCGATCCGGCGGTGCAGAAGCAGATGCAGAACGCGGCCGATCAGGTGCTGCAGACGACTGCATTGCAGCGCGCCGTGCTGCCGAAGCTCAACGAGGAAGCGATCAAGGCGGAATACGACAAGGAATATGCCGGCAAGCCCGGCGAGGAAGAGGTGCATGCGCGCCACATCCTCGTCGACAGCGAGGCCCAGGCGAAGGACATCATCAAGCAGCTCGAAGCCGGCGCGAAGTTCGGGGATCTCGCCAAGAAATACTCGAAGGACCCGGGCGCCGCGAACGGCGGCGATCTCGGCTTCTTCAAGAAGGGCGACATGCTGCCGGAATTCTCGGCGGCCGCCTTCGCGCTGAAGCCCAACCAGTTCACCCATACGCCGGTACACACGCGCTACGGCTGGCATGTGATCCAGGTGCTCGAGACGCGCGTCGCTCAGCCCCCGACCTACGACCAGGTCCGCGGCGAGATTCAGCAGCAGCTGATGCAGAAGGACGTGCAGGCCGCGGTCGCCGCCGCAAAGTCGCAGGTCCGGATCACTATGTACAATGCGGACGGCACGCCGGTGAAACCCGGCGCCGCTCCCGCCCTGCCCACCGGGCGCGCCGCGGCTCCCGCCGCGCCGTCCAAGTCCAAGTAGCCGATGGCGGGCGCCCCTGCGCGCTCGCCCTTGGCACTCGCGCTGCCCGCGCTGCCGCCGATTGCCGGCGTGCAGCTCGGTGCGGCCGCCGCCGGGCTGCGCTACCGCGACCGGCCCGACCTGATGATGGCGGCGCTCGCGCCCGGCAGCACGGCCGCGGGCGTCTTCACGCGAAACCGCTGCCCGGGCGCCCCCGTCGATTGGTGTCGCGCTGCGCTCGCCGGCGGGCAGGCCCGCGGCCTCGTGGTGAACGCCGGCAACGCCAATGTTTTCACCGGTGAGGCCGGCCGCCGCGCCGCCGCCGCCACCGCGACAGCCGCTGCCCAGCTGCTCGATTGCGCGCCGGAAGAGATCTTCCTGGCTTCCACCGGCGTGATCGGTCAGGTGCTGCCGCACGAAAAGCTGGTGGCCGCCCTGCCCGCGCTCCATGCCTCGCTCGGTGCCGACGGTTTCGCGCTGGCCGCCGGCGCGATCATGACCACCGACACGTTCCCGAAGGCCTCTACTCGCGAAGCCGCGCTCGGCGGCCGGACCGTGCGCCTCACCGGCATCGCCAAAGGCAGCGGCATGATCGCCCCCGACATGGCGACCATGCTCGCGTTCCTTTTCACCGACGCGGCCCTCCCCGCCCCGGTCCTGCAGCGCCTGCTCGCCGCCGGCGTCGATCGCAGCTTCAACCGCACCACGGTCGATTCCGACACTTCCACCAGCGACACCGTGCTGCTCTTCGCGACCGGCGCCGCCGGCAACGACCCCGCCGCCGATACGACCGCCTTCGCCGCCGCGCTCGACGAAGTGCTGCTCGACCTGGCGCTGGCCGTGGTGCGCGACGGCGAAGGTGCCACCAAGCTCATCCGGATCGATGTCCGCGGCGCCGTCAGCAACCCTTCCGCCCGCCGCATCGGCCTCGCCATCGCCAATTCGCCGCTGGTGAAGACGGCCATCGCCGGCGAAGACGCGAACTGGGGCCGGATCGTCATGGCCGTCGGCAAAGCCGGCGAACCCGCCGACCGGGACAAGCTGGCGATCGCGATCGGCGGCACCTGGATCGCGCGCGACGGCACCGTTGTTCCGGGCTACGACGAGGCGCCGGTCGCCGCGCATATGCGCGGCCGGGAAATCGTGATCGAGGTGGCGCTCGGACTCGGAGACGGCGGTGATACGGTTTGGACGTGCGATCTGACGCACGGATATATCGACATCAATGGGAGCTACAGAAGCTAAAGGATTCTTCTTTTTCTGAAGAAAAAGAAGCAAAAAGACTTTATCCGTAAAAGGCCAGACCTGGCTGGGTCCCGTCGAATACGAAGAAGTTTTTTTGGTTCTTTTTTTTCAAAAAAAGAACGTCTCTCTCGTGACCACACTCCGCACCGAACGCCTGACCCTGCGCCCTCCCGAACCCGCCGACGCCGAGGCGATATTCCGCCTCGTCAACGACTGGGAGGTGGTGCGCAACCTCAGCCGCGTTCCCTTCCCTTACGCGCGCGAAACCGCCGATGCCTGGATCGAGGCCGTGCGGCAGGAGCTCGAGACCGGCAAGGCATTCACGCTGCTGATCACCGGCCAGGAGGACGGACACGAAACCGTCGTCGGCTGCGTCAGCGTGCGCCCGACGGGAAAGATCGCCGAGCTCGGCTACTGGGTCGGGCGGCGCTTCTGGGGCCATGGGGTAGCGACGGAAGCCGTGAAGCGGATGGCCAGCTGGGCGCTGGCGAACCTGCCGATCGGGTCGCTGCGCGCTCAGGTCGCCCACGGCAACGTCGCCTCCGCCGCGGTGCTGCGGCGCATCGGTTTCCGCGAGACCGGCACTGGCATGCAGGAATTCCGGGCGCTCGGCGGCCAGCATCCGGTGCTGATCTTCGAGGCAGATCGCCGCGACATCTATGGCGATGTCGAAGCGGCGCCAGCCGAGGCGGGCGGCAAGCCGCTGCTGCTGGTGGCTGCCTGCGCGCTGATCGATATCGATGGGCGCGTTCTGCTGGCGCGGCGGCCCGAGGGGAAGAAGCTGGCGGGACTGTGGGAGTTCCCCGGCGGCAAGGTTCAGCCCGGCGAGACGCCCGAGACGGCCCTGATCCGCGAGCTTGCCGAGGAGCTCGGCATCGATGTCGCCGAAGCCTGCCTCGCACCCTTCGCCTTCGCGAGCCACGGCTATGACAGTTTTCACCTGCTGATGCCGCTCTATCTCTGCCGCCGTTGGGAAGGGATCGTGCGTCCGCTCGAAGGTCAGACGCTCGCCTGGGTGCGTCCGGCCAAGCTCACGGAATACGAGATGCCGCCGGCGGACCGCCCGCTGGTGCCGCTGCTGCGGGATTTTCTCTGACCGGCGCCGCCGCCACCTTCCGGATCGCCCGCACCATGCTTTCGATGCCGCTGCCGCGATTGGTCGACAGCGCCCCGATCAGCCCGAGATCGCGCAGAAATCCCGGCGGCGTCGCCAGAATCTCCTCCGCGCTGCGTCCGGAATAAACCCGCAACAGCAGCGCCACCAGCCCGGACACGATCGGCGCATCGGACGCGCCGGCAAACCGCAGCACCCCGTCCCGCGCCTCCCACTCCATCCACACCTGGCTCAAACAGCCCGGCACGCGGTGGGCATCGTCGCGCCAAGCGTCGGGGAATTCGGGCAGCTTTTTCCCCATATCGATAATGAGGCCGTAACGGTCGAACCAATCGTCGAACAGCGCGAGCTCTTC
The DNA here is from genome assembly GCA_027451405.1 of Acetobacteraceae bacterium. Lineage (GTDB taxonomy): Bacteria > Pseudomonadota > Alphaproteobacteria > Acetobacterales > Acetobacteraceae > DAIDJM01. Next base: position 48,345 of record DAIDJM010000022.1, read on the forward strand.
CTCGATCGCGGCGATCGCATCCTGAGAGCTGGGTTCTTCGGGGTTCACGAAGGGGTCGGGCATGGTACCTGCAAAGATAGGAGCATCTTCTTTTTCTGAAGAAAAAGAAGCAAAAAGACTTTTGCCATGATACCGGACCCCGCAGCGCCTCGGCTCATACGAAAATCGGCGCGGCGATCGCGGCGGTAAAAGACAAAAGTTTTTTGGTTCTTTTTTTCAAAAAAGAACATCCTTTCGTTCCGCCAGAACGATCGCACTGCTCACATGATAAAGTGAACTCGCCGGCGCCGGTTCCGCCACCGGCGCGCCGCTCTCGGTGAGGCGCTCGTCCCACGTGCCGTCCGCCCGGAGCCGCCGCCGCAATTGCTGCGCCGCCTCGATTTGCCGCGCCGGATCGGGATCGGCGCGCAGCAACTCGGCCTTCAGCCGCTCGGCCTGCTGCCAGAGCCGGCTGCCGCCATCGACGATCGTGCCGTCGCTGCCGACCAGGTTGGCCAGCCCGCCGCCGGGTGAGCGTGCGGCGCGGTCGACGAAGACCATGAGTCGCGCCGAGGCCGCGGCGAGCCGCAGGTCGTCGAGCCCGAGGACCGCCTGTTCGTGCATGAGCCAGACCCATTCGCAAGGATGGCCCGGCTCGACCACGAACCGGCCCTCCTCGCGAACCGGTATCCAGCCCGGGTGGAAATATTCCGGCAAAGCCCCGGTCTCGGGATCGATCATGCGTTCCAGGCAGAGCGTCATCAGCATGCGCGCGCGATCGCGGAACAGCTCGTCGCCGAACGCAGCGGCGGCGGCTTGCAATGCCTCGAGCAGATGCATGTGTGGGTTCTGCCGGCGCGGCAACGTGTCCGGCAGGCCTTCGCGATAGCCGCCCTCGGGATGGGCGAGTGCCTGATCCATCCAGCCGAGCAGTGCCCGGGCCCTCGCCCGCATCGCCTCGCGCGGCAGGCAGGCGGTGGCGCTCGCGAAAGCGAGCAGCACGAAAGCCTGGTCGTAGGTGTCGATCGGGGCGGCAAGACGCCGGTGATCGAGCGAGAGGCGCGAGGCATAACCGCCCTCCGGCAGAGCGGCGTAGCGCTCGATATAGTCGATGCCGAGCGCGACCGCCTCGGCGGCACCGGGAACACCGGCGCGGTGCGCGTCGCTGAAGGCGATCGTCTGGCGCGCGGCGACGCGCAGCCGGCGATAGGCGGCGCCGCACGCGCCTTCGTGCAGCCATTCATGGAAGCCGCCCGCCTCGTGGTCCGTGCCGAGGCGGAGCCAGGTGGGCCAGGCTGCCTCGCGGAGCCAGGCACCGAGGGCAGCGATCTCGCCCCGCAGGGTCTCAGAAGCGGAACGCATAAATCCGTCCGGCCGCACCGACATAGAGCCGCCCTGCGGCGGCAAGGATGGTGGTCGTATAGTGCAGCCCGCTCATATGTTCGGCCTCGCCGCCCCCGGCGAACACGATCTCCCCGGTGGCCGCGTCGAACCCGTGCAGACGGTCATCGCCATCGGCGCCGATCACCCACAACACACGCTCGGCGTGCCCGTCCGTGGTGGTGGTGATCGGGCTGCCCGATCCCCGCAGCGCCGCGCACCAGGCGGTTTCGATCGAGGCAGGCGACGGACGCAAGCGCAGCGTGGTGACGCCCAGCCGGTCGCGCGGGCAATCGCTGCCACGCCGGGCGATCGCGACGTAGCCGGCAGCGCCCGAGGTCCAGGCGGCAGCGGCGTTGCGCATCTGATCGAGGGATACGGTGCGCACCGCGAGCGCGCCGCCGATGCCGCCGAGCCGGTCGCGGTCGAGCAGATAGGCCCGGGAGTCCTTGCCGAGCGCCACGAGCAGCCGCCTTCCCGCGACATCGAGCGCCACCGGGTTGCTGCCGCCGAGATCGAGGTCGGTCGCGTCGAGCGCGCGCCAATTGGCGGCCACGAACCCGTCCGCGGGCCGGGCGAGATGATCGGGGTCCAGCCGCAGCACGGCCTCGCCGCCCGCCCAGTCGCGAGCGCCGAACGTGTTGCCGGTGCTGACGAAGAGCGCCCCTCCGGCCTGCACCACGCCGCCGACCGACCAGATCCCGCCGCCCACCCCCGGGGTCTCGAAGGCCCCGGCGATCCGGGGCGCGGCGACATCGATGCCGATCACCCAGCCACGGTAGGGGGTGCAATCGCCCGAGCGGCCGCCGAACGGCACATAGAGCGTGGTGCCGCGCAGCGCGAGCGCCCCGCGCTGGCCCTGGTGCAGCACATCGAAAGGCCGACCCGCCGCGGCCAGCCCGGCCGCGATGTCGAGCGGCCACCCCGGCCGCAACTGGCCGTCATCGAGCCCGACCGCGAAGGCAAGGATTGAGGGACCCGCCGCCTGCTCGATCTGCGCGGCCAGGTAGACCGTGCCACTCGCGGGATCGATCACGGGTCCGCCGGTGACGCCGGTCGGAAAGATGTTGCCGCAGGGCAGCGCGGTCTGCGGCACCGGCTCGCCCAGGACCCGGTCCCAGACCGGTTCGCCCGAGGCAGGATCGAGCGCGGTGAGATGGTTCTGCTCGGTCGCGACGATCACGAGACCTTTGGGATGCGCCGCCGACTGCCAGAAGAGTGGCTGAGCGAGAACATTGCCGTCGACGATGCCGTGGAAATCGGGGTCGCGGCGAAGGCGTGCCGCGTGAGCGCGGTCCAGGCCCGGCATCACGTAGGCGGCGGTGCGGCCGGGATCGGCATGGAAATCGGCGACGATGGGGCTGGCGGCACCGACCAGGAGGGAGGCCGCGACAATCGCAAGGCGAAACATGACGTCCCTTCTTTAGAACGACCTCAACCTGACCGGAATCCGTCGGCCGACAACGTTGCTCGCTGAAACAAGGAGCTGGCGGGGACAAGGGATGGAAAGCCCTGAGGTCCCGGGCCTGTCGGCCTCGGCTCGTCCCAAGCGGAGCCGGGGGGGGCTCAACCCAATCGCGCTCCGCTCGAACCGCTTTCCCTGGGCGGGACATCGGCCCCTGCCGTGGCGCGGCGGGCCAGCCCGGTCCGCGGCAAGGTCGCCGCAAGCAGTCCGACCTGCCGCACCAGCCGGTCGAGCGGGTCGGTGCCGCTCGGGCGTGGCGCCGGCGGCGGCAGCTCGCCGCCGGCCAGGGCCTCGAGCGCATGCACGACCCAGTGCGCCGTCTCACGCGGCACGGTGGAAGGCGGCTCGATCTGGAGAGCCGCGAGACGGCCGCCGATGCGGCGGAGCGCGCCATCCGCGACCAGCACGGCCTGGAATCGGTTGCGCTGGCCGCGCCGCGGCTCCTGCATGGCGCGCGCCAGCGAGGCTTCCAAATTGTTCGAAGCAAGACCGGCCGCGCGCCGCTCCTTCTCTGACGGAGCGCTGGCGGTCTCCATCAGCACGGCCTCGGCATAGATCGCGTGCGCGGCGATGGCGGCGCGCAGATCCCGAGGCACGCCATCCGGATCCCAGGCCGGCCAGAGCAGCCGGTTGGCGGCGACGGCGATGAGGCCGCCCAAGATCGTGTAGCCGGCGCGCAATTCCGCCGCATGCAACTGGCTCGTGCCGGGCCGCAGGCTTTCCACGAGCAGAATGACGGTCGGCGTGTAGACGGCCACATAGACGGCGTAGCTCACCTGCCGCACCGCCAGCGCGAGAGCACCGAGCACGGGCAGCAGGCCGGCCACGTGCAGCGAGGACTGGGCGAATGTGGATAGCGCGGCCGCCAGCGCGCCGCCGAGCAGCGTGCCGCCGATCCGCTCCAGCGTGCGCTGCCAGGTCAGCGCGTAGAAAGGCTGCAGCACCAGAACGAGCGTGATGGTCAGCCAGTGCGCGTAGGGACCGTGCCAGATCAGCGTTGCGATCAGGCAAACCCCGACCACGAGCGTGCTGCGCACCGCATGCCGAAAGGTGGCGCTCTGCCAGGAGAGATTGGCAAGCAGCGGTCCCGTCAGACGGGCGCGCCAGCCCAGGCCGGCGTCGCCCTGGGGACCGCTGCCGGGCAGGAATTGAGCCGGCTCGACATAGCGCATCGCCAGTCGCAGCCGCTCCGCGAGCGCGTGCGCGAGGCCCTCCAGGGACGGGTCGCCCGCAACCCCCGCCTCCATCGCCGCCAGCGCCCGGACGGTGCGAGGCTCGCGATCCAGCGCCTCGCGCTCCGTGGCGCGCGACAGCACCCCAAACAGGCCGCGCGACCGCCGCAGCAGAGGCAGAGCGCGCGCCCGGGTATCGGGACCGGCCTGCTCGAGCGCGTCGGAAATCGCGATCAGCACGGCGAAGACCTGGTCGGCCGCCTCGAGCCGCAGCAGGTTTTGCGCGGCTGGGCCACTGCCCGGCCCGCTCCGGTCGATCGTGTCCGTGAGAATCTCGCGGGCCCGTTCGATCGCTGCGCGAACCGAACCGCGGCTCGCGCGCGCCTGGGCTTCCCAGGCGCGCAGTTGGACGTCCGGCAAAGCCGCCAACGCCAGCAAGCGCCGGACAAACCGCGCCTGTTCCGCCCAGACATCGGCCACAGCCCGCCGCGCGGGTCCGAAAGGATGGATGCGCCAGATCACCACGGTGAGCAGGAGCGCCCAGAATGAGCCCGCGGCGAAGGAGATCGCCGCGTCGCCGGCCTCCCGCCAGCCGAGCGCCCGGTCGGTGCCGAACAGCATGACGACCGCGAGCAGGTTGCCGAGCGCCTGGGTCGGCTGCCCCCAGACACGAAGGAAACTGGCCGTGGCGAGCGTTGGGAGGGCGACTGCCGTCGTCGCGGCGATCCCGGCGCCACGCAGGAGACCGAACCCGCCGAGCAGCAACGCGCCCACGAGACCGAAACCGAGCAGGATCGGCAAACGGCGCCGGATCGGTCCCGCTGGGTCGCAGACGCAGGTGAGCAGCGCACCTAGGGCGGCGAGCGCGAGCCCGGGCCTATCAAACCACCCGGCAGCGACGATCGGCAAAGCTGCCGCGAGACCGGCGCGGATGCCCTCGACGATGCTGATCGCGCGCAGATCGAGACCGATCGGCAACCGGGTCGGATCGGCGCCGGGCGCGCGCGCGGAGCCGAGCGGAAACATATGCCGGCAGAAACAGAAGAACGCACAAACGCGCAAGTCCGCGTGAGCCCGGCAATCCGGCCGGTGACTGAGACATTAGGCCGCGACACTCTGGGGACGGATTCATGGGAAATCATCACATCCTGGCTGAGCTGGCTTTTGCCACGTTGTTTCTGGTTATTGTTTTCGGTCTTTGGAGCTATCTGTCGGTGAAACGGAATCAGCAGACGGGCGGAAAGACCTCCGGTATCGGTGGCCCGAACGACCCGCTCGCGTAACCGATGCGTGCGCATCGGCGGCATGGGGCTTACTGGGTGCCGCCGATGTGTATTTCGTGATCGCAAAGAAAGCCGATCACCCCGGAATCGTGGGAGACGAGGAGGATCGCGAGCCCGTCGCGATCCCGCAGCTCCACCAGCAGATTGAGGATCGCGGCCTGCACCGATAAGTCGAGCGCCGTGGTCGGTTCGTCGCAGAGCAGCACGCGGGGCCCGGAGGCCAGTGCATGGGCGATCGCGACGCGCTGGCGCTGGCCGCCCGACAGCGAGCGCGGGTGCCGATCGAGCAGCGCCGGATCGAGGCGAACCTGGTCCAGGATCGGTCTGAGGCGCCGCGCGGCTTCCGCCCGGGATAGGCCCGCGAGCCGTCGCAGCGGCCGCAGCAGAATGGCGCGCACCGTCAACGCCCGGTTCAGCGCCTCGTCGGGATTCTGAAAGACCGGCTGGATGGCGGCCAGCTCGGCGCGCCGGCGCTGGCGCCAATCGGGCGCGAGCGGACTGCCGGCCAGGTTCAGCGTGCCCGCCGCCGGCGGGAGCAGCCCGAGCAGCGATCGCAGCAGGCTGCTTTTTCCCGATCCGGAACGGCCGGACACCCCCAGCGTCTCGCCGGCGCGAAGCCGGAGCGAGAGCGGACCCGCGATGACGCGACCCTGTCGCCGCACCGACAGTTTCTCGGCCGAAAGCACGACGTCCTCCCGCGGCGCTGACGCGGGCAGCCCGCCGGGCGGATCGGGCCAGGCCTGGTCCGGGTGGTTGCAGAGCACGACATGATCCAGGCGGGTTGCGGCCGGGAGCGCGCCGGCGCGGCAGTCGCGCTTGGCGAAAGGGCAACGCGGGGTGAAGCGGCAGCCGGGCGGCGGCTCGGCGGGATCGGGCAGGCCGCCTTCGATGGTGGGCAGCGGCCCGCGCCGGCGCGCCGAGCCGCGCGGCGCGCAGCGCGCGAGCGCGGAAGTGTAAGGATGTCTGGGCCGCGCGAGCAGGGCGGAGGCTGGCCCCTCCTCGACCAGCGTGCCGGCATAGAGCACGCCGATACGGTCGCAGCTCCGGCCGACCGCAGCGAGATCGTGGCTGATCAGCAACAAAGCGGTGCCCCGTTCGGACCGTAACCCGGCAACGAGGTCGAGCATGGAAGCGGTCGCGTCCGGGTCCAATCCGGTGGTCGGCTCGTCGAGCACGAGCAGCGCGGGACGTTTGGCGAAAGCCATGGCCAGCCCGACGCGCTGCGCCTGGCCGCCCGAGATCTCGTGCGGATAGGCACGCAACAATCGTTCGGGTTCGGCAATGCGCAGCCGCGCGAGAAGCGCGAGGCTCTCCCGCCGCCCCTCCTGCGCGGTCTGGCCGAGCAGCCGGAAACTCTCGGCCAGCTGCCGGCCGATGCGCAGGGCCGGGTTCAAGGCGCGCACCGGGTCCTGAAAGACGAAGGCGATCTGCCGTGCGCGCAGGCGGCGCAGTGCGGCGCGATCGAGCGGATCGAGCCTCTGCCCCGCCACCGAAATCCGCCCCGCGATCTCGGCCTGCGGCGGCAGGCCACGCAGCACCGCCAGCGCGAGCGTCGTCTTGCCGCAACCGGACTCGCCCACCAGGCCGGTGGCCCCCCCGGCCGCGACCGAGAGGGACACGTCGTGCAATATGCTGCGGCGGCCGAAACGAACCGAAAGACCGGCGATCTCGAGCGCCGGACCGCTCACGGCCGACCCTGCGCGCGCCAGCGCTCGGCCGCCAGATGCACGCCGATCACGAGCGATGCGGTCGCAAGCGCCGGAAAGGTGGCGGGCCACCAGGCACCACCCGCCATGAGACCGTAGGTCTCGCTGATGGTCAGCCCCCAATCCGGCGAGGGGGGCGACAGGCCGAAACCGAGAAAGCCGAGCGACGCCGCCGTGAAGACCGCATAGCCGAGGCGCACGGTCGCCTCCACGAGAATGGCCGGGGCGATGTTGGGCAGAATCTCGCGGGCTAGGATGTAGAGCGAGCCCTCGCCGCGCAATTGCGCCAGCGTCACATAATCCAGCCGCCGTTCGGCGAGCACGGCGGCGCGCACCGTGCGCGCAATCAGCGGCGCGAAGGCGAGTCCGATCACCGCCACCAGCGCCGGTTGCGACGGTCCGAGCGCGGTCAGCGCGAACAGGGCCAGGACGATGAGCGGCAGCGCGAGCAGCGCATCGATCAGCCGTCCGATCGCGGCATCCGCCATGCCGCCGCGATAGCCGGCGATCGTCCCGGCGCTGCCCCCGAGCAACAGGGCGATCAGCGTCGCGGCCGGCGCGGTCTCGAAAATCGGGCGGGCCCCCGCCAGAGTGCGTGCGAGCACGTCACGGCCGAGCTGATCGGTTCCGCACCAATGCGCGAGGGAGGGGGGGGCCAGCACGCGGTGCAGATCGAGCCGCGTCCAGGGGAGAAAAGCCGGGGCCAGCAGGGCGGCCGCGAGCCAGAACAGCACGAGGCCAAGCCCGGGACCGGGGCGCCACCGCATCAGGCGGCGCGCGGGGTCAGCCACCGCACGGCCAGATCGGCGGCGAGCGAGGCCGCGACCACGAACGCGCCGAGCACCAGCACGGAGGCTTGCAGCAGCGGAAAATCGTGCGCGCGGCCGGCCGAGAGGATCAGCAGGCCGATGCCGGGATAGCGGAACAGCGTCTCCACCACCACGAGGCCGCCGAGCAGGTAGCTCAATTGCGCGGCCAGAACGGTCAGCAGCAGCGGCAGCACGTTCGGCAGCAGATGGCGGACGAGGATCGCCGGCCAGGCGAGGCCCTTGAGGATCGCGGCGCGCAGGTAATCGCTTTGCAGGGCGGCGAGTGAAGCCTCGCGCAGCGTGCGTGCGAGATAGCCGAACAGTGCGACCGCGCCCGGCAGCGCGGGCAGGATGAGATGCCGCAGCCAGGTGCCGGCACCCGCGCCGGGCGGCGGCTCCGCCGAGATTGGCAGCCAGCGCAGCGCGATACCGAAGACCAGCATCGCCAGGATCGCGGTCACGAATTCCGGCACCACGGTCAGCGCCAGTCCGCCGAGCGTGAGCAGACGGTCGATGCGGCCGCCCGCGAAATGCGCGGCGGTCAGCCCGGCCGCCAGCGCCGGCGGGACGGCGACGGCAAGGATAAGGCAGGCGAGCCGCAACGATCGCCCGAGGGCAACGGCCACGAGCGGCGCGACCGGCGTGCGATAGGCATAGGAGACGCCGAAATCGCCCTGCAGCAACCCGCGCGACCACTCGATGTAAGAGGCCAGCGCGCCGCGATCGGCGCCGAGCGCATGATCGAGCGCCGCGACCGCCCGCGCATCGGCGAGCGGGCCCAGGATGGCGCGTCCCACATCCCCCGGCAGCACCCGCGCCGCTGCGAACACGATGACGCTGAGCAGCCAAAGCGTGATCAGCCCGAGGACCACGCGCCATGCCGCGAAGCGCAGCCCGCTCAAGCGGCGCTGCGCCCCGCGCCGGCGAGAAAGAGCTGGCCGATCGCGCTCGCGCTCACCCCCGTCACATCGCGTCGGGTCGCGACAAGGAAATCGAAGAAATAAGGGATGATCACCGGCGTCTGCGCGAGCAGCAATTCCTGAATGGCGCGGCTGGCGGCGCGGCGCGCGGCGGCTGTCCGCGCCGCGCGATAGGCCGCGATCAGCGAATCGCATCGTGGATCGCGGAAATGCGCGGCGTTCCAGGCACCGTTGCTCGCGAACCCCGCCTGCAGCAGCACATCCGGCACTGCGCGGTGGCCGTAATCGGTGATGCCGAAATCGCTGTCCAGCCAATCAGAACTGCCCCTTTGCGCGGTTCCGTAATAAAGTGCCGGATCCTCCACTCGGATCTCGAGTGCGATGCCGATGGCCGCGCAGGCCTGCTGCACGATCACCGCGAGATCGGGGATTTCCTGCAGCCGCTCGGTCACGAGCGTCGCCGCGATCCCTCCCGCCTGCCCCGCTTCGGCCAACAGCCGCCGTGCCGCGCCGGGATTCGCCGCGCGCTGCGGGACCGCGAGGTCCGTCTCCGGATAGATCGGCGCGCAGGGCGAGTCGTTGCCCAGCACGCCCTGCCCGTACAGCAACCCGCTCAGGATCGCCGGGCGATCGAGCGACAGCGCGACCGCCCGGCGCACGCGCGCATCGGCGAAAGGGGGACGATCGGTGCGCATGTGAATTTGCCGGTGCGCCGCGGAGGGTAGCCGGATCACATGGCAGGCGGGATCGTCGAGCAGGCCGCGCGCTCCGGACACCACGAACTGCGCGACGATATCCGCCTCGTCCCCGAGCAGCGCCAGAATCTGCGGCTGCTGGTCAGCAAAAAACAGAAACTCCGTGGCGGCCGGACGCACCGCGCCGCCCCACCAATCGGGGTTGCGCTCGAAGCGCGCGCCGAGCGTCGGCGTATAGTGGGCGAGCCGAAACGGTCCGGTGCCGATGAAATCAGCCTCCCAGTCGCCGGCGCGCCCGGCAGGGAGAATGATCGCATTGTAGTTGTCGGAGGACACCGCGTAGGGGAAATGACCGTCCGGCGCATCGAGCCGGAACTCGACCGCGAGCGGGCCCGCGGCGCGGGTGCCGCCCGGGGAAAGTACCGAACGGAACACCGAGAGCGCATTCGAGGCCTGCGCCGGATCGCTCAGCCGGTCCATGGTCGCGACCACGTCGCCGGCGTTCAGAACCGTCCCATCGTGGAAACGCACGCCCGGCCGGAGCCTGAAGCGCCAGAGCGTCGCGTCTTCGTTGCTTTCCCAATGCACGGCCAGCATCGGCCGCAGGCTGCCGTCCGGTGCGACCCGAAGCAGGAATTCCCCGGTCTGGGCGAGCATCAGCAGCCCGCTGGTCTGTGAGACCGTGAGCGGATCGATGCGGCCGACCGGCATGTCGCACGCGATCCGCAGCGGCCGCTCCGGCGCCGCCGCCAGCGGCAACGCGGCCGCGCCCCGCAGCATTGTGCGGCGAGTCAACCGCAAGGCAGCGCCGCCGTGGCGATGGCCGATGAGCCCTCCGCGGTCTCCCGGCGGCTGCGCCGCCAGGCAAGCGCCAGCAGCGCCGGCGCCACCAGCGCGCCTCCCTGAAGGTGCGTCTCGATCGCCAGCGGATAGGCCACCAGCGCAATCCCGAACGCGATACCCAGCACCGCCCGTTCGCCGGGCAGGAAACCACGCTCTCGCCCGGCACGGATGAGCCAGGCGGCGGCCACGGTCGCCAGCATGAGGTCATAGAACAGCGCGAAGGGCGCGCAGGCGAGAGCCCCGGCGGCGAGCGCCGCCTCCGGCATGAACCGGCCACCGCGGCGCCAAACATCGAGGGTCGCCGCAAGCGCCAGGAGAGCCACCAGGGCGCTCGCGGCCCAAGCCAGGCCTTCGGGGGCCCCGGCCAGCATCGCCGCGCCGCGCGGCTCGACATGCGCCGAGAGATGAACCGGGCCGTGATAGAGCACGGCGCCGGCGCCGAGTTCGTGCCGCAGGAAGGCGCGCCAGCACCCGAGCCCGAACAGGGCCGCCGACAGCCCGACGAGCGCGATGACGGTCGCCGCGGCGGCACTGAACGCACGCCAGGCGCGCCGGCTTGCGAGCGCGAGCGGGATGAGCAGACCGAAATGCGGCTTGAAACACATCGCGCCGAAGCAAACGCCGGCGAGGCCCGGCCGGCGCCTCAGGGCGAGCGTGCCGGCCGCGAGCAGACCTGCCGAGAGGAACCCGTTTTGCCCCAGCCCCAGCGTCCACCAGACTGGTCCGCAGGCCAGCAGACCCCAGAAAGCGGTGCGCCCGCCGCCCGTGATGCGGTGCGCGCCCGCGAGCCAGAGGGTGCACGTCGTGGCCTCGAAGAGAAGAAACGCCGCAAGATAGGGAAGTCGGGCGAGCGGCGCGCAGATCAGGAGAAAGGTCGGGGGATAGAAGAAATATTCATAAGGCGCGCCCGCCACGGTGGCCTTCGCCTCGGCGGCGCGATGCGCGGCCTCGTCGTAGGCGAGCGCGGGACTGCCCTGCACCGCAAGCTTACCGGCGGCGTAAAAACTCACGAAATCGGTCGTGCTGGGATTGACCCGGAAGAACAGCCCGTGACTCCCGGCCACCACGATCGCCAGAAGCACAGCTTGCGACAGCGCGAGCGAGCGCAGCGTGCGCAACAAATTGTAAGCGGTGAACCAACGATCGATGAAGCGCTGCCGGCCCGTCATGGTGGCGATTGGACCACCGCTTTGGGGATCGGGAAAGCGCTGCGGCGGCGTTGCCACCGGGTCGCCACGCGGTTAGAGCGAATTGGCGGCTTCTGTTGGGCTGATCCGCTCCAGTTGTTGTTTCAGCGAGCCACTCTGTCAGCCTGAACGATCCCGGTCAGGCTGACGTCGCTCTAGTCCCGGCGTCTGAGGGAGGAGGCGGATGGACCGCGTCGAACCGGACATCAAGACCGGCACAACGACCGAGCCCGGACTCCTGGTCGCCGTCCCATTCTACCGGCGGCCCGATCTCGTCGCACCCTGCATCGAGGCGCTCGCCCGTTCAGCCAACGATTTCACCGCCCTCGGCGCGGAAATCCTGCTCTATAATGATTCCCCGGACGATCCTGCGCTGGCCGCGGAGCTCGAGGCGCGGAGCGCACGGCTCCGCTCTCTGGTTCCGTTCCGTATCGAAACCAATCCGGCCAATCTCGGTTTCGTGCGCACGATGAACCAGGCGATCCGCCGCGCTGTCGAACGCCGATCCGATTTGCTCATGATCAATTCCGATGCGTTGCTGGAGCCTGGGGCCGTGGCGGAAATGCACCGCGTCTCGCGCCTCGATCCGATGATCGGTTTCGTCAATCCCCGTTCGGACAACGCGACGCTGGCGACGCTGCCGGTCTTCGCTCGTCTTGTGGAAGGCGAGCGTGAGGAGAGGCTTGCCGCGGCGGCAGCCTTCGCGGTGCGGTTGCCGGAGCTGCGTTTCGTTCCGACGGCGGTCGGTTTCTGCATGCTCGTGCGCTGGCACATCCTCGCGGAATTCGGCGGCTTCGACGAGATTTATGGCCAGGGCTACAACGAGGAAAACGACCTTGTGATGCGCGCGGGGCGGTGCGGGTATCGCGCCGTGCTGGCCAATCGTGCCTTCGCGTCGCACGCCGCCGAAGCCTCCTTTGGCGTTGCCTCGATCTCCCGCGCAAAGTGGGAAAAGCGCAACCGCGCGCTGCTCGATGCGCGCTACCCTGAATACGCGCCCTATGTTGCGTCCTGGTCGGATGCGCCCGAAACGCTCGCAGAGCGCTTGCTTGCCGCCCTGGTGCCCGATGCGCACGGCAAGCGTGCCGTCGCGTTTGATTTCTCCAGCTTCCGGGCCGATCACAACGGCACCTTTCGTGCCGGTGCGCAGTTGCTGGCGGCCGCGATGCGGCGCTGGGGAGCGCGCTACGACGTCTCGGTGATCACCAATGAGGACGTCTATCGCTTCCATGACTACGCGGCGCTCGGCGTGCCGCGGGTCGATCCGCACGAGGATCGCGTATTTGCCGCAATTTTCCGTGTGGGCCAGCCTTACGATTGGCCGGCGATACAGCGCCTGATTGCGCGGGGCGCGGTGATCGGCATGTCGATGCTCGACACGATTTCAGTCGATTGTCCGCAGCTGTTTTCACCCCGCCTGTACAATATGTGGCAGTTCGCCATCGACCATCTCGATCTGCTCGTCACTCAAAGCCGTCAGACCGACGCTGCCTTTCGCGCGCGATTCCGCGTACCGCCGGCCGCCCGGACGATCATCTCACCCCATTCACGCGATCTTGCGGATTACGCGCCGCCCGCCAGTGCCGCCGAAGCCGATGGCTCCATCCTCGTGATCGGCAATCATTTCTCCCACAAATATCTGCGGCCGACGGCAGAGTCCTTGGCGGCGGCCTTCCCAGACCGCACCGTCGTCGCCTTCGGTGCGAGCGCGCCCGGCTCGTCGTATCCCCGTCTGCGCTGGATCGAGGGGGGACAATGCAGCGAAGCGGCCATCGCCGACCTCTATGCGGCCGCTGCCGTCGTGATATTCCCAAGCCACGCCGAGGGATTCGGCTTTCCCGTACTGCACGCCCTCGCAGCCCGCAAACCGGTTTTCGCTCGCGACCTGCCTGCTTTTGAGGAGTTGCGCGGATCGCTCGGGGACAATCCCAATCTGCATTTTTTTTCAACGACGGTGGAACTTGTCGGGCGGTTGCGAGACCTGCCCAGCTGGATCCCTTTCCCATCCCGCGATACCGGAAGCGACGCGCTCAGGGCGGCGGACGATATCCTGAGGGGCCTCGAAGCGAGCTTCGAGCACGTCGAGTACGAACGGATCGTGGCCCGGATCCGGGCGATGCAATTTGCCTCAGATATCTCCGCGCCCGCTCCCGCGGTTCCCGCTGGTTCGCCGCCCGCGGCGGAAGCGGCTCACTTCCTGGCGGAGTCGGTGGAGCGCGCCGCCCGGCGCATTCTTTCCTGGCCAGCCGCCTATCAGGTGACGCGCTTCGGCTTCCGAACGATACGGCGGATCACCGGAAGCCGGCGGCCATCTTGATGGGCCTCAGACGGCCGCCCAGGTGAGCGCCTTCTGGTAGCGGTGCGAGACCTTGCCCGTCTCCCCCATTGCCCAGAGATGAAGCCAGCCATTGTCGAGGAGCTTACGCACCGTGTCGTGCCGCGCGATGATGTCGTTCATGGCGTCCCGCGGCGCTTCGATGATGACGTTCAGGCGCACTGGTTCGTGGATGAACCGCTTGCCGTCATGGAGCGACTGCAACGGCAGGCCGACCCGAAGATCGCCGGCATTGCCCTCCAACACGCCGATCGTTCCGCTCACATTGTGCAGGACCTTGTTGCCGCACCCGAACGCCGCATTGTTCACGGTCGAGCCGTAATATTGTAGGTTGATCCAGTTTCCGACGACCATCGGGGCCGTCATGATCAGCTCCAGTGTCTTGAAGCCTGGATCCCGCTGCCAATCGTATTCATGCAGGAAGGCGCGCCCGCCGAGATCGATGCCTCGCGTGCGCTCGCGGGGCGCCACGATGAACGCCCCGTTCCCGGCCAGGGCCCATTCCGGACGAACCTGCGCCCAGTCGCGGCTGCGATACTTCACCGCTTCATCGACGTTGCCGGATTTGGAAATGCCCAGCAACGAAGACCGCTCAAGCCGGGTCAGCGAACTCGCTCGCGCGATCCACGCTTTGAGCTGATCGAGGTCGGCGGCGTGACTGGCCGGCACATCTTTTTCGCCGAAAATCCGGATATCGTCGGTGCAGGTGTCGTGCAAACAGCCGAGGAACCAGGTGTCGTCGGGGATCGTAATTCCGCGCGACGGCAGACCCGCCCGCACACCCGGATCGTTGAGGATCAGCGCCGCTGTCCGCGCATTGGCCTCGCCCGTGTAACCGCCGCACGCTCCGCAATCGAGACCCGCGGCATGCGGATTGTTCACGGTCGTGCTGCCATGGCCGACCAGCATGACGAGGCGCGCGAACGGACCCGTCATGGACATTGCCCGTAGCACGGCTTCGGCCATATCCAGCCGTTGCGTCTTATCGAAGCCGGTCGCGCGGCCGTTGATTTCGCGCGGTTCGATGCGGGGTCCGAGCCGATCAATCACGCTTTCGCTCATGCCGTCCACGTTCGGATCGTGGACGGTGCGGGTCAGGCCAAGACTGTCACTCAGCAGCTTCAGCCCGTAGAGAAGTCCCACCGACTCGACGAAAATGAAAGACGATACGGCCATTACCTTGAAGGACTTCCACGCCTTCATCACGCGGCGGCGGAGCAGCCGCAGGCCCATGATTTCGGTTTCTTCGTCCTGCGTCGCATCCTCCACCGCCTCGCAGACGATGAAGGCGGGGTTGAGCAACACCGGACAATGATTGCGGCCGTGCGCCTCTCCGATCCGGAGGAACTTGATCGGAAAGCCGAAAAATCCTGCAAAGCCGAAGGTCTGGATACGGTCGGATAAGCTCTCGAAGGCGCGCCGATATACCTCGGACCGCACGTCGATGCAGAAGGCCGCTTGAGCCAACGGCCGATCGGAGGATAGTTTCTGTGGCTCACCTGCGAGCTTCGCCAACAATTTCCGCTGGAAGGCTGCCTCGTAAGCCTCCTGCAAAACCATATCGACGCAGAGGTCGGGATCGTCGCCGAGCTTCTCGTCCTGGGGCGGAAGAGCGGCGTGTGCCATCGCCTCCCGCCAGGCATTCCGGAACTTATCGTCTGTCCGCTGTGCGAACAGCGTGTATCCCCAAACCACGCGGATCGCCAGCAATTCCTCGATCGTGTCGTCCGTGTCGCCGATCATCTCGGCTTTCCATTGCAGATATCGGGCGTAGGCTGCCCATCCGCTAATATCCAGCAATGCCTGATGCAGGTAATCCTGCACGGCCCGGTCAGGAACGCCCTGCCTCTCGATCACGGCGCCGATCGCGGCGATCGGATCGGCCGGGAGCTCGGCCACGATCCGGCGGAATCCAGCGATCCCCATCACTTCGGGGTTGAGATCGTAGCGGACATAGCTGCGCCAGGCGGCGAACGGCTTGAGCCCACGCGAGGGCATGCGCCAGACCGACTGGCCAAGATCGAAATATTGCGCGCACCAGCGGGAAATTTCGTCGACCATGAACTGCGTGCGCGCAACCTGACGGTCTCCGTCCGCAAGGTCGTTCAGCACCTCGACGACGGTGGCGACATGGGCCGGGTGCTTCATGGCCGACAGGCCATTCCGGTCAGCAATCGACCGCAACGCCTCAACGCTGGCGGGCAATTTCCAATCCTTGGGCGCCTGGGCCAAGGCGGTTGCCATATCCCGGTCCTCGATCGCTCCTGCGCGAATGGCCTCGAGATAGAAGCGGCGTGGCATCAGCGCGCCGACCCGCGCGACCCGATGAAGCGTCGCCACGGTGGCGTGGAATGTCTTGTCGGTGAAGCCAAGGAACGGATTGACCGCCACGAAATTCTTGAGCGGCCAAAGCGGCGCGATCCGGGTGCAGGCCGCGCGCACGGCTTCCGCCAATTCGGCTGGACCGAGAGCAAGCGAGCCCGATTGCGGCAAAGATGCCTCTCGCTCGACCGTGATGCTCATGGGTGCGCTCCGATCGACAGTGGCAGCGTGTACGGCGCCGGAGCGGGCGGGGGACCCGGCCAGTATTGCAGGACCAGGCGATTGGCCCAGGTGTTCACATAAAGGCCATTATTGATATGCGCATAAAGCGCCTGCCAGCGCGGCTCGGCCTGATGTTTGGGAACCGAACCTTGCAGGAATGTCACCATCGAATAGGAGCCCACGACCGCCGCCACCACCAACACGCCAAACGCGCCGCGCAAGGGCTGAGTCTTGGGAAGTGAGGCCGCCAGAACGGCCTCGGAACCATATTGGAGCGCAAAGTATGCGGCAGCGACGATGGTGGCCATGACGAGAACGCGCGTGACAACGTAAGCGTTCGGCCGTTCATCGATCCCGTTGGCCACGAGATGGATGAGGCTGAGCAGCAGCACGGCCGCGAGCGTGAACACGCCTGGCTGTGCCGTGATCGTGTACCCGGTCGCGATGCTGAACAACAGCGTGACCACCAGAACGCCGGCGATGGAGAAGATCAAACGCAGCGGATGCGGCTTGCCGCCCGGGCTCGGCGTGAACGACGTCCGATAGATGTCGATCACACTCCCCGACGAGAGGAAGGCATGCGCCTTGTAGAAGGAGTGTGCCACGATGTGCAGCATCGCCGCGGAAAACGCGCCGAGGCCGCATTCGAGCATCATGAAGCCCATTTGCGCGACCGTGGAGCAGGCGAGCTGCACCTTGATCGACGTCTGCGTCAGCATCACCACCGACCCGAACAGCGCGGTGAACCCACCGACGACTGCGAGCACGTGCATCGAAGGGAGCGACAGGGAGATCAGATCGGCGAAGCGGATCACCAGGAAGCCGCCCGCATTGATGATGCCGGCATGCAGCAAGGCGGACACCGGAGTCGGCGTCTCCATCACTTCGAGCAGCCAGCCATGGGTCGGGAACTGCGCCGATTTCAGCAGGCCAGCGATCACGAGACAAAGCGATGCGACGGTGACGGCCGAGACACTGGTGCCGTTCAGGCGCAGCACTTCTGCTTTCGCGAAAAGCACCGCGTAATCGAGGCTGCCGAACACGCGGAACAGCACGATTGCCGCGACAACGAGGCAGGCATCGCCGATCCGGCTGAACAGGAATTTCTTGCGGGCCGCGAAAATCGCAGCGGGCCGCTCGGGATAAAACACGAGCAGCCGGTGCAACCCCATGGCGGTCGCCCAGAAGAAAATCGTGAACTGCAGCAGATTGCCTGAAATCGCCAGCATCAGCACGGCGGAAAGGGTCAGGCACATCAACCGGATGAACAGGACATGGCGTGGATCGCCATCCATGTAAGTCGCGCTGTAGCGCAGCACGATCACGCCGATGAACGACACCAGGCAGAACATCGTGGCGCTGACGGCATCGAGATAAAGCGAGAAACCGACACCATGGCTGCCGACCGTGCCGGTGTGCATCCCGCCATGCGCGGCGACCGCGGCCGCGGTGCCGACCGCAATCCCGAGATTGATCAGCGACGCGAGGCCCGCGATCTGGTTTGTACGCTCCGGTGTCGCGCCCGCGCCCATGGCCGGCAAACAATAGCCCAGCAGAACGCCAAGCGGGCCAAGGGCGGCAAGCCACAGTGATGCTGTCACCATTGTCTCCCCTTTTTGCTCCGACCTGGAAAATCTAGGCGGCGCGCGTCCCGGCTGCGGTCAGGTCGGCAAGGCGCACGGCCAAGCCCGCGGCGCCGTGGCCTGTCGCCTCCCGCAACATTGACGGCAGCAATCCGCCTTGGGCGAACACCGGCAGCGGCGCGAGCTCCGCGAGCGCCGCAAATGCCGCCCAGCCGATCGGACGCGTGCCGTCGAGACTGGCCAGAACAGGCGCCACCAACACGAAATCCGCGCCCAGAGCGACCGCGTGCGCGAGATCGGCCGCGTCGCGGCAACGCGCGCCCCAGATCGAGAGGGGCGGCCGCACCGTGGTGCGGCGCAATTCCCGCGCGCTTGCCACGGCACCGGCCACACAAGCGCGGCGGGCTTCGAGCGCCGAACCTTCGATCACGATGTCCGCGCCAGTTGCGCTCGCCAGTTCACTGATGCGCCGGGCCAGCGAAATACGCTGATCGGGCGGCAGGTTTTTATGCGACACGAGGATGAGCTTGGCGCCGAACGCCAGAGCCGACCGCGCCTGCGCGAGCGCCATCGCGCTGTCCGCCTCCCCTTCCCCACCGCTCACCGCAAGGAATTTGGGAAGCCCAAGGCCGAGCATCACGCGACGGTTGCTTGCAAGCAACGGACCGACCTCGGGCGCCGACGGCGTCACCCAGGCTAGCCGTTGCCCCTCATGTCCCCGCGCGGTGCCACGCCATCCCGTTGCCCGAAAGAAATGCAACCGCAGACGGCGAGTTGGAAAATCATGGGTATAGGAGACCCACGGCCGCAGCGAAGTTGCGGTGAGGCCGGTTTCCTCCAGAAGCTCACGCGCCGCGGCTTGTTCCGGTGTTTCACCCGGCTCCATCTTGCCGCCAGGCAGTTCCCAAAACCCGGCAGAAAGCTGCCGCGGGGTCCGCTCGGCGACGAGTACGCGACCTGCGCTATCTTCGACGATGGAGGCGGCGACCTCGATGGCCGGGAGACGCATCCCCGGGCTCAATCTGGCCAGATTCGCGTCGGATGCAGATCCCGCCAACTATTGGCCGTGGTGTCCCGGGGCTGCCCGGCATCCCGTGTCCGCGGTGCCGAACCGGCGGCCGCCGGCGCCTTGGCCGGCTGGGCGGCCGGCTTGGCATGGGTTGCGGAACCCGTATGAGCGGCGTTCTCGACGGCAGCGATCGGCGCCTTAGCTGCGGCCTTGCCCATCAGATCATCCCCGCCTCGGCGAGCGAGGCCGCCCGCTTTGCATAGGCAATCTGTTCTTCCCCCGGACCGTCCTTGCCCGGGTTGCGGATCGTGATGTTCACGTAGGTCTTCGCGAACCCGAGATCGGGAAACAGCCCGGTCTCCTCGGACAGCACGGCAAGCCGGTCGAGGAATTCGCGGGTCTCGGCGTACGAGCTGAACTCGTAACGCCGAAACAGCGAGGGTGGGTTGGCGACGGTCTTCCAACCGTCTGGCAGTTCCAAAGTGCAGGACATGACATTACCCTCCCGGGCGCCCGAAGCGGCCTCTTGACGGGCCGCGCGCCAGTTACTGAGCCGCTACCTCGGAAGTCAGATACTCACCTTCCGCATGACGCGGCAGGATCTGCTCGACCTCCATATGCGGACGCGCAATGATGTGCGCCGCGGCAAGTCCATCGCCCACGCGCTCGCACGCATCGGCACCCGCGCGCACCGCCGCGTTCACCGCGCCGGTTTCGCCCCGCACCATCACCGTAACGTAGCCGCCGCCCACGAACTGACGGCCGATCAGCCGCACCTCGGAAGCCTTCGTCATTGCGTCCGCCGCCTCGATCGCGGGCACGAGGCCACGCGTCTCGATCATGCCGAGCGCAATCCCAAACCGTTCGCTTGCCATGTCCTGCTCCTGTTATGCCGCCTCAGACTGGTCCGGGGAGAGACTCCCCGGATTGCCTGCAGTTACTCAGCCGCCGTCAGCCGCGCCATGTCGGGCGAAGGCAGCACCTGCTCAACTTCCTGGTGCGGACGCGCAATGATGTGCGCCGCCGCCAGACCGTCACCCACGCGCTCGCACGCATCCGCACCCGCGCGCACCGCCGCGTTGACCGCACCGGTCTCACCGCGCACCATCACGGTGACGTAGCCGCCGCCCACGAACTGACGGCCGATCAGCCGCACTTCCGAGGCCTTGGTCATCGCGTCCGCCGCTTCGATCGCCGGCACCAGGCCGCGCGTTTCGATCATGCCGAGCGCAATACCGAACTTCTCCGACGCCATCTCTGCTCTCCTCTCTGTTTTACCCGCAACTCGAAGATCGTGGCGCTCAGTTCCGCCAGCGTTCCTCATCCCAATGGTCGATGATCCCGCCGATCGTCAGATCGGTGGTGATATTCGGATTTCCCGCCGCCGTCCGGGCTGCGGAATATCCGATGGTGATCACGTAATCCCCGGGCTTCGTACCGATAGGATCCACGACCACATCGTAGTTGCCGCGGGCGTCTTCCACCACGCGCAACGAACGGTTAGCGAGCCAGAACACCCGTTTCGTGGTGACCAGATCGCGGACGACGCGGCTAATCTGCATGTTCCGCCACCTTCGGCGTCGCACGCCCAGCACTCTCGTCCCAGAAATCGATGATGCCGACGATCGTGAAATCGCTTGGATATTCCTTGCTGCCCGCCGCATCGCGCGCCGCCGAGCTGCCCACCACGATCACCCAGTCGCCCGGCTTGCAACCGACCGGATCGACCGCAACCTGCTTGCCCGACGCGCCACGCTCCTTCACGACGAGCAGCCGGCGGTTCTGCAGCCCGGGAATACGGGCGGTGGCCACCAACGTGCCTTCGACCTGGCAGATTTTCATGCGCAACACTCCTTCGCCGCGCCGCGCGCGGGCAGTTCCACGGGCGTCAGCGCGCTGCCGTCGCCCGCGCGGATCACCGCCCCGATATAGAGATCGCCCCGTGCCGCCAGTCCCGCATGCCGCGACGCGATCGAGGCAGCGAGTCGCCGCGCTTTCGCCGCCGCGACATCGGCTGCACCCGGGATACGCGCGTCGTAGCGGAAATGAACCAAGATCGGCAGCGGCAGGCCGGCCGGCCCGTGATGGTGCGTCAGGACCTTGATGCCGACATCGAGGTCGACCGCGCCTTCCTCGACCGTCTGCATCTGTGCCTGGTAGGCCAGGTTCCGCAGCTGAACGTCATCGACGGCATCGCCGACAATGATCAGCTTCTCGCCATGCCCGGCCTCGGGATAGCGGCCGCCGTAAAGATTGCGTACCGCCTCGACCTGGCCAAAATTATTCTTCAGCACATAACCGCAGAGCCAGCGCATGCCCTCGGTCACGGGATCGTCCACGGCGACCCCTGTCATCTGCGCCACCGCCGCCCGGATCGCCTCCTTCGCGGCCTCGCGCTCCATCCCGCCGGTGCTGTCATAGAGTTCCCGGCTGCACAGATAGCGGCTCACGCTCATGCGCCCGGCAGCATCCGGCACGTGCACATGGATCGCATCCGTATCCGTATCGACACCGATCAGCAGCGTGGCCACCCCGGCATCCGCGCCCTCGATCTGGCGCACCGCGCTCGCGAACTGCTCGAGCCGTTCGAGCAGGCTGCCCGCCGCCCGCGCTTCGTCCGAGCCATGCGCTGCACACCCTTCGTGATGCGGGTCCGCGCTGCTGAAATGATAGACACCGATCTTCAGAAACTTCGTCGGCTCGCCGGACGCGTTCGGCATGCCGGCGCGGAACCGCGAAAGCTCCACACTCTCCCAGTGCCGCACCGATTCTGCGACATCGAACATCGCGCCCGCATAGGATTGCCGGTAAGCAACGACCGCCGGCGGGATTCGCAGGATGTAATCGATCACCCCGGAAAGCCGTCCATCGGCGCAGGGTGTCACGTCGATCGCATGAAAACCCCAGCGCCGGATCAGCGCTTCCGCCGGCTCGCCATCGCTGAACTGCGCAAGCCCACGATCGAAAGCCCTCTCGATCAGACGGCAGAAAGTGCCGACCACGCACCGCGCATACAGCGTCCGTAAATCGAGCGGGGCATTCCACCGCGCCTCGAATGCGGCGGTCGGGATTTCCAGCCGAAGCGTGCTCCGCAACTCTGCCGACGCCCGCTCAGCAAAACCCGGCTCAAACTGCGCAGGCGCGAGCGCCCGCAGCGTCGGCTCGATCGCCGCGAACGCGGCGTCGATTTCCTCCGCCCGCCGCCGCAGCGCCGCGCTCACCGCATCGTCCGCAAGCGGGTGGCGCCCGCTCGCGAAACCAAGCGGTGCCGCGCAGGGCGAAGCCGCCGGCGCCGACGCCGTGCCGAAGCCCCAGCCGGATTCAAACCCGGCAAGCTTCAGCGACGGAGCCGCAAAGCCGGCGCGACGCGCCGTATGGAGCGCCTGTGGCCTCAAGAATTCGCCCCGCCCGACAAGGTCACCCGCGCGCCGCTCTTATTGAAGTAGCCCATCATGCCGGTAACGAGCTGTTTCGGCTCCTCATGCACCGCGAGCTGCTTGAAGGTGCCGGTGCCGGCAAAGGCCTTTCCCTTGGGCCCGCGCTCGCTCGGATTGCGCTCGGCGGAAAAAGCCGCCTCCTGCCCCGTCACCAGCGCGTTGTTCTCCCAGCTGTCCCCGGTGATGCGCTTGACTGCTCCGACCGCGCCTTCGCCGGTGACCGATGCATGGGCCGGCTTGCGGTCGCTGTTTGCGGCCGTGCGCGGCTTGGCCTGGAACTCGACATTGCCGGTGATCTTGCCGACGCCCGTGGCGAACGAGCCGGTGATGCGCTCCGCCGGCGGCGGCGCCGAAGCCCGCCCCTGCGCTGCCACCAGATGCGCCGACCGTTGCGGCGTGCGGATCGAGAACCGCGCGTCCATGGCGGCCACCGGGTCGCCGGGCGCGATCACCTCGGCATCGCTCCGGTAATAGGGCGTGCCCGTGATATCGCGCCCGGCCCCCCGTGCCGTACCCGTGACGGCGCCGACATGAACGGGCGTGTCGCCCGTCACCGGCGCATCCGCCGGCTTGCGAACCAGCCGCCCAGCCATACGCTGCCCGGCGTCGGCTTCGCACCAGCCCTCGGCCGTCATCGGCCCTTGGTACTGGCTTCCGGTAACGACCGAGCAGGAGCCCGGCTCGTCCCCGGTCACGCGCGGATTATGCTCGATATCCGGACCCGTGACCCGCTGCCCGCCCCAGCTCTGCGAAACGGTCACCTTATTCACGGTCACGGGATCGGTCCGATCGCCGCCCGCCGCACCGGCCCCGCTGCAGGCCGCGTTGCGCGCGGCCGGCGCCAGATATTGTGTTCCGGTTATGGAACGGCATGCGCCATTCTCATCGCCGGTTACCCGCACGCTGCGGCCGACTGCCGAGCCGGTGATCGCCATGCCGCGATCCGTCGTCTCGAGCGCGATCGAACGGTTGCGCTCGCGTGATCCAGCCGTCTTCATGGACCGGCCGAGATTGGTACCGAACACCGTCGCTCCGTGCGGATTGGCCTGCCGCGCGAACTGCGCCGCCGTGAAACCTCCCGCGTCGCTCCGCTTGGTCAGATCGTCGCCCGGCCGCTGATCGGCCTCGCCCGTGATCGACACCTTCTGACCGGCCTCGTCGCCGGTGATCCGCACCGCGCTCCGCACCAGCGTACCGGTCACCACCTGGCCGGCCTCGGTGCGCGCAAGACCCACCTTCGGCCCGCCCGCGCGGAAGGAAGCCCCATCCTCCACCGGCAAATACTGCGTTCCCGAAACGGGCTTGCTGACGCCGCGCTCGTCGCCGGTCATCGTCCGACCCTGGCCGATGCGCAGACCCGTCACGCTTTGATGCGCCTGCGTTTCGGACACGACCACTTTCGGCGCGTAGTCGATGCTGCCCTGCTTCACCGGCCGGCCCGGCCGTGCCGGCGGAGCCGACCCGCGTCCGGCCTGCGCCATCATCGCGCGCCGCGCCCTGGCGAATTCACGCGCCGTGCTCACGCTCGCCGCCACTGCCATCGAGGCAGCCGCCGGCGCGCTTTCAACGGGCGTCGCCACGCTGCCCTGTCCGCCCACCGCCGTGCCGGCCTTGAGCGCCGTCTTCCCCGCAATGAGCAGCGCGCGGCGAACCATCGAGGCGGCACGCCCCGAGAGGCCGCCGGACGAAATCACTGCCGGTGCCGGAGCGGACGACGCTACGGGAGCCGCCATCGAAGGCGGCGCCGGCGTTGCCACGACCGGGGCCGGCGCGGGCGCCGCCATCACGGGCGCCGGTGCAGCCGCCGAGACGATCGCCGCTTCGCGCTCGCCTGTGCGCACCCGCTCCTTGGGAGGAGGGAGCGCCGCCTTGCCGGCCGACAAAGCCTGTCGGCGGGCAATCGAGGCCGCGCGGCCCCCAGATGTGTCGCCCGCCATGGCGCTTACCGCGAGCCGGCGCGGTAGACGACGAAGGCCGTGCCCTGCGACTGGGTATAGTTATCATACCCGATCAAACGCACATGGTGCGACGGATTGGCGCGGTGGCAGGCTTCGAGCTCGGCGAGAATCTTCTCGACCGACCGCTCACCGAAGAACGGCAGCTTCCAGAGATACCAGAAGTTCGAGAAGCTCTTCTCCGGCTCGGTGTGCTCGATCGCCGGATTCCAGTTCATCGAAATCAGATACTCGATCTGCTTGCGCATCCGGTCGGGCGTCATCGGCGGAAGATACGAAAACGTCTCGGTATGCCGCGGCGTCGACGGATAAGGCATCACATCAGACATGGAACAACTCCAGAAGGTTTGTGTTCGGTTCTCAGGCGTTCACGACACGCAGCGCAGGGCCGCCAGCGTCGAGCTTGTCCACCGTGTCGAACTCGAACTTGATTTCCTTCCAGGTCTCCATGGCGATCTTGAGCTCGGGCGAATGCGCGGCCGCCGCAGTCAGGATCTCGCGCCCTTCGCGCTCCACCGGGCGACCCTGATTGCGCGCTTCGACACACGCCTCGAGTGCCACGCGGTTCGCATGCGCGCCCGCCGCGTTGCCCCAGGGGTGGCCGAGCGTGCCGCCGCCGAACTGCAAGCAGCTATCGTCGCCGAAGATCGTGACCAGCGCCGGCATGTGCCAGACATGGATGCCGCCCGAGGCGACCGGCATGACGCCAGGCATCGAGCCCCAATCCTGGTCGAAGAAGATGCCGCGCGCGCGGTTTTCCGGCACGAACGGCTCACGCATCAGGTCAATCCAGCCGATGGTCGCCTCGCGGTCGCCCTCAAGCTTACCCACGACCGTGCCCGAGTGCAGATGGTCGCCGCCCGAGAGGCGGAGACACTTCGTCAGCACGCGGAAATGGATGCCGTGCAGCGGGTTCCGGTCGAGCACGGCGTGCATCGCGCGGTGAATGTGCAGCAGCATGCCGTTCTCGCGGCACCAGTTCGCGAGACCCGTGTTCGCGGTGAAGCCGGCGGTCAGGAAGTCATGCATGATGATCGGCGCGCCGAGCGATTTGGCGAATTCCGCGCGCTTGTACATCTCTTCCGGCGTCGAGGCCGTGCAGTTTAGATAGTGGCCTTTGCGCTCGCCGGTCTCCTGCGTCGCCTTGTGGACCGCCTCCATGACGAACTCGAACCGGTGCTGCCAGCGCATGAAGGGCTGGCTGTTGATGTTCTCGTCGTCCTTGGTGAAATCGAGACCGCCGCGCAAACACTCATAGACCGCGCGTCCGTAATTCTTGGCCGAAAGACCGAGCTTCGGCTTGATCGTGCAGCCGAGCAGCGGACGGCCATATTTCTGCAGCCGGTCACGCTCGAGCTGGATGCCGTTCGGCGGGCCGCCGCAGGTCTTCACATAGGCGAGCGGGAAGCGGATGTCCTCGAGGCGGAGGCTGCGGATCGCCTTGAAGCCGAACACGTTGCCGACCAGCGAGGTCAGCACGTTCACCACCGAGCCCTCTTCGAAGAGGTCGATCGGATAGGCGATGAAGGCATAGAACGCGTTGGCGTCGCCCGGCACCGGCTCGATCCGGTAGGCGCGGCCCTTATAGTATTCGAGATCGGTGAGCAGATCGGTCCAGACCGTCGTCCAGGTGCCGGTCGAGCTCTCGGCCGCAACGGCGGCCGCCGCCTCTTCCCGAGGCACGCCGGCCTGGGCCACCACCTTGAAGCAGGCCAGCAGGTCGGTATCCAGCGGGACGTAGTCGGGCGTCCAGTATGTGCTGCGGTACTCTTTGACGCCTGCCTTATAGGTCTTTCCTGCCACGGCTCACCTCCTGGATCGCTTCACCTGACGAACTGCGGCGCATAAACGCCAGGCCAGCAGAAACCGGAATGCAGAGTTTCTTATGCATCCATCAGCGATCTTGATTGACGCACCGCACAAGGGTTGCTGCAGCGCAGCGCGACCCGGCCCCCTCGCGAACGGCGCCCCGTCCGTGCTAGGACAATGCCGTCAACGCGAGGTCCCACCCTGGCTCTCTACGTCACGCTCCGTCAGCTCAGCATCTTCGACGCCGTGGCCCGCCACGGCTCGATTTCGCGCGCCGCGTCCGAACTCAACCTCACGCAGCCGGCGGTCTCGATGCAGGTCAAGCAACTTGAGGACCAGATCGGCCTCAAGCTGATCGAGCAGATCGGCAAGCGTATGTGCCTTACCGAGGCGGGCCAGGTCCTGCGCGTCCACGCCGACCGCATCAACGCGCAGATCAGCGAGCTCGAAACCGCGATGGAGGAGTTCCATGCGCTCGAGCGCGGCGTGCTCCGCCTCGCGGTCGTTTCTACAGCAAACTATTTTTTGCCCGAGCGAATCGCCGATTTCACGCGCCGCCATCCCGGCGTCCGCGTCAGCCTGGCGGTCGTCAATCGCGACGCGGTGCTTGCCTCGCTCGCCGAGAATCGGACCGATCTCGCCATCACCGGGGCGCCGCCGGAGACGGCCGACGTGATCGCCCGCAATTTCATGGACAATCCGCTGGTCGTCATCGGGCCGCCCGACCACCCCCTCGCCGGCGAAAAGACCATCCCCATTGCTCGTCTCGCCGACGAGACCATCGTTCTGCGCGAACCAGGCTCCGGCACCCGCGCAACCATCGAGCGCTACCTCTCCGAGCATAAGGTGCCCTACCGGCCCGGTTGTGAACTTTCGAGCAACGAGGCCGTCAAACAGGCCGTGCAGGCCGGCCTGGGCATCGCCATCGTGCCGGCCCAGACGCTCGAGCTCGAACTCGAGACGCACCGGCTCGTCATTCTTCCCGTGGAAGGATTCCCGCTGATCCGGCACTGGTATGTGCTGCACCGGAGCGACAAGCGGCTGTCGAGCGCGGCCGAGGCGTTCCGGGCATTGCTGCTCGGACAGAAGGAGCCGTTGCCAAAAAAGTCCGGTGAGTTGACCAGCGCCTGAGTTTTGCGCTGCACGCGGGCAGAGGGTCTGCCGCGGCACTCCCAGGCGCTTCTATTTTCCTTGGAACCGCGGCGGCCGTTTTTCCCGAAAAGCCGCGACCCCCTCGCCGAAATCTTCGGTGCGGCCAGCCTCACGCTGGGTGCGGCGCTCCAGTGCCAGGGCTTCGGTAAGCGACATTTCCAGCGCAGCGCGTAGATTGGCCCTGATCCATCGGTAGGCACGCGTCGGCCCCTTCGCGAGACAGGCAGCGATCGCGTCCACCCTGGCCTCCAGCGCGTCGTCCTCCACCATCTCCGCGATCATGCCCCATTGCGCGGCCTTCTCCGCAGAAACACGTTCGCCCAGCATCATCATCGCTTGTGCGCGGGCGCGCCCAATCAGTCTCGGCAGGAGCCACGTGCTCCCCGCATCGGGAACAAGCCCGATCTACACGAACGCCATCAGGAAATAAGCCGAGCGGGCGGCCACCACGATATCGGCCGTCAGCGCCAGCGCACACCCCGCCCCCGCGGCTGGCCCCTGCACGCCCGCCACCACCGGCATCGGCAATTCCATCATCCGCTCGATCAGCGGATTGTAGAACCGCTCGAGTCCGAGGCCGGCGTCATCGCCGGGAATCCCCTCCACCAGATCCGCGCCACTCGAAAAAGCCCGACCCGCGCCGCGCAAGACCAGCACGCGCGCCTGGCTCTCGTGAGCCACCCAATCCACTGCCGCAACCATCTCCTCCAACAACGGTCGGCTTAGCGCATTGAGACGCTCAGGCCTATTCAGCGTCAACCGCGCCACGCTGTCGCCAAACTCGAGCCGCAACGTCTCGAACCGGGGACAATTCACGCTCCCGGCTCCACCAAGTGCCGCCGCCAGGGCAGATGAAACCGCATGCGTCCGCGCATCGCCCGGCTGCTGATCAGCATCTCGAGCCCGAAAACCAATACCGAACACAAGGTGCAGACGATGGCGAGTCCGAAAAATCCAACAAGAAAACTCGCGATCACCCGATTGCTGATCGCCTGCAGAAACAAAGTGAGGATGGCGAGGCAGGTTGCCCCGGCGCCGATTGCGCCGAGCACGACTGCGGTATCGAGCACGATCGAACGGCGGTGCAAATTGCCGATTTCTGCTTCGATCTCCTTCCTCGCTTTATCGCTGCAACCGTCGATCTGACTGGTTAGGCTCTCCAGCCGATCGGCCACGCGGGCCAGCCGCCCGGCAAACACATTCAACAGGGCGGCAATGCCCGAGAGCAGAAAAACCGGAGTCAACGCGACTTGAACGAGATGCGCCGCGTCGTCGAGCGTCGCGACATGCAGCGAGGCGAGGCCGGGCATCCGCGAACGAAACTCCAGGGATCGAAGGAACGCCTTCTTAGAGGATCGCGAAACCGGGAGCGAGCCCATCCGCGTCAAAGCGGCGAAACCGCATTCTCTGAGCCGACGTTGAGCCTCCGTCATGCCGCGCATACGGCATCTTCATCTCTGGAGAATCTGCATGAAACGTACTCTCGCTCTGGCGAGCTGCTTGGCTTTGCCGCTGATGGCGGCGCCGGCCTTCGCACAATCCAGCAACGCCTCCGGCACGATGCCGAGCAACGACGCCACGTCCCAGAGCACCATGGGCCAAACCGGCGCCGGCATGACGGGCGAGAACCAGACTGGTATGGGAGCCGACCAGGGCAGCATGGCAGGGGGCAAACTCACCTCGGCCGACCGCCGCTTCGTCGACAAGGCAGCCATGTCGGGCATTGCCGAAGTGCAGGCAGCGCAGCTTGCCCAGCAAAAAGCCAGCAGCGATCAGGTGAAGCAGTTCGCGCAAAAGATGATTACGGATCACAGCCAACTCAACCAAAACTTGACGCAGACCGCACAGACCCTGGGCGTCACCCCGCCGACCTCGCTCGATTCGAAGTACCAGTCGCAAATGAGCAAGCTTCAGAATCTGAGCGGCGAACAGTTCGACAAGGCATACATGAAGGATCAGGTTCGCGACCACGAGCAGGCGATCAAACTGTTCCGGACCGAGGCCAATGACGGACAGAACCCGCAGCTCAAGCAGTTGGCCGAGCAAAGCCTGCCGATCCTGCAGCAGCATCTGCAGATGGCCCGATCCGACATGAAAACGGCGAGCCGCTGACCTCCGGCAGCCCGCTTGTTCATCAAACTGCAATCGAACCTTCGTCAAACTGACGAATTCCCCCGTTAATGCATTGGCACCGGACACTCGTTCCGGTGCCAATCACCCAAGGGGGGTCATTCCATGACGATGAAGAAGGCTGCACTGGCGATGCTCGCCGGCACGGCGCTCTCGGCGCAGGCGTTCGCGGCCGAGCCGGCCCGCACCGTGCCGAAATTCGATCATATTTTCCTCATCATGTTGGAAAATCACGGCTACGGCGAAATCATCGGCAACCCGTATCTGCCGTTCATCAACCGTGAGGCCCGCACGGCAAATCTCGCCACCAATTATTTCAGTGTCGGCCATCCGAGCCTGACCAACTATCTCGAAGTCATCGGTGGCTCGAATTTCGGTGTTCGCACCGATAATTCCCCGGACTGGCACAACGCGGGTTGCACCCCGAACATCGTGGCAGATACGGTCGATCTGGAAGCGACCAGCTCTCCGGTTTGCCCGATCGCCGGCACCGGCAACGACGCAGAGACGCCGCCGATCGACTACTCCAATGAAACCAGTGGCCCGCCCGGCGATATCGATGTCGATGGCGTGGTCGGCTTCGCCTCGGCCCCGACGGTCGGCATCTCGATCGGCGACCAGCTTGCGGCCCAGCAGATGAGCTGGAAATCCTATCAGGAAAGCCTGCCGCCCGCCGGTGCCGACCTGGTCAATTACAGCGACGGCGTCTTCACCAACCTGACCGTGTTCACGGCTGCGGAGCAGGCCCTGGGCGAGACCAACGCCAATGTGGTCAATCTTTACGCCGCGAAACACGATCCCTTTGCGTTCTTCGCAAGCGTTCAGATCGGATCCAAGGGCAACTCGCTCGCCAACATCGTCGGCTTCGACGGTCCTCACGGCCTCTATGCCGATCTGCAGACCGGGCATGTCCCGAATTTCTCTTTCATCGCGCCCAACCAGTGCAATGACCAGCATGGCCGAGGCAATGCCGGACCGTTCTGCGAATACGATCCCAGCCCGAACGGAACGTTGAATGGCCTCAATCCCGCGCTGATGGCGGCGGGCGACACGGCGGTGAAGCGCATCGTGACCGCGATCAAGGCCTCTCCGGTCTGGAAGACCGGAAACAATGCGATCGTCATCGTGTGGGATGAAAACGACTACAGCGTGGCCCCGATCACCAATCAGGTCCCGCTGATCGTCGATCTCAGCAACGGTCCGCACGGCGTGCGCAGCCAGAATTTCTACACGCACTTCAGCCTGCTGCACACAATGGAGGCCGCGTTTGGCCTGCCATGCCTCAACCACGCGTGCGACGACAGCGCGGCACTGATCGCCGACCTGTTCTAAGGGAAGTCCGTTCCGGGGAGACAACTCCCCGGAACGTGGCTCCGCCTCGCCTCCGGCGGCCCGCGCTCTGCCCGGGACGAGCTGGTGCCGGAAGGCCCCCAGGCCCATGTCTCCAAAGCCGTCCTGGATCACACAACTTTCTAAAGTGATGGGGTCGGGGCCTTTCGGCCCCAGCGGAGTGCAGAGGCGGAGTATCTGCCCGCCGGAGGCAATCGCGATGGGTCGATCTTATCGCATGATGCTCTAGAGCGGTGCCGCGGAGGGTGGAATCGCTTTTGGGATTCCGGCGCGGTGCTGAGATGTGATTCATAGGTCTCCGGTATCACCGGAGGTTCTGATGAGCTGGCGGCGCGGGCAAACCTACTCGCAGGATTTGCGG
>DAIDJM010000023.1 GCA_027451405.1 Acetobacteraceae bacterium
CCCAGCAAAGCCAAGGTGCCGGGTTCGGGAACCGTCGGCTGGAACGAGGTCTGCCAGGAGCCGGTGAAGCCGGTCGGCGTGGCGCCATCGAAGAACACGTTGACGAAATATGAGTCGCCGCTGGCCAGGTAGTAGTTGGCGTTCTGCGCCTCGAAGGCGATGGAATCCGGGCCGGTCTTGGTTGCCACCCAGATGTCGTTCGGATTCGAACTGGTATTGCAGAATGTGGTGCCGCCCTGGGTGGTGCCCCTACAGTTGGCGCCATTGCCCACGTTGATTGACGCCGCGTCGATCGTCCCGCCGCCGGAGAAGCTCAGAATCATTCCGAAGGCGTCCTGGCTTTCGGCGTAGTTCGCAAGACCGGCAGCAACCCCCGGGCTGCCCCAATCGTTCAGATAGCCCGCTGTGCTGGCGCCGCCATCGTAGTTGAAGCTCCAGGTTTCCGAGGACGAGACCAGCGTTCCGCTGCTGCCCGAGCCGCTAAACACGTAGTCGGCGCGTGCCTGCGTGGTTCCCAGCATCAAGGCCGCCCCCACGAGCACGACAAGACCGAGTTGGTTCAAACGCATGGCAAGCTCCTGTTGCGGTATTTGCCTAACTCTTGTTCAAACGTTAAATGATCTCATGACGAATTCCGCGGCTGCGGGCTTTTCGCGAAGCTGCCGGTCATCGCGCCGTGAGCGCCCGACTAACCCATGCCCACCCCTTTCCGGAAACGTCCAAACCCCCAAGGGCAACCCGAGAGACAAGATGAGAGTCACTGGGTCCGCTGGCGGTGGTCGGCACGGCTCGGTTCGGGGAAGATGACCCGCGAGACAGGGGTTGGAGACCGACGTCCGGGAGGTGGAGCGGGGAAAGTACCCCTGGACCCGGCCGCCATGGGCGCCGCACGCCGCACCCGATCACACGCATCATTGACAGGCACCGGCCTGGCATGGGAGCGCATCGGCACCATGCGAGCCCGCTTCCTTCCAGCCCTTGCGCTTGCCACGCTGCTTGCCGGCTGCGCCCCCGGATTCTGGTCCTATGAGCCGCAGGTTCGCGGCAACATGGTCAGCGAGGACCAGCTCAAGCAGCTCGTCCCCGGCACCTCGACGGAGGCTGATGCGACGGCGCTGCTGGGCTCGCCCACCGCGCACGCCACCTTCGATCGCAACACCTGGATCTATATCGGCCAGATCACCACGCCGCAGATCGCGGGCTTCGAGCGCGTGCACAAGCAGGACGTGGTGGCGCTGCATTTCAGCAACAGCGGCGTTCTGGAGAAGATCGAGCGCAAGACCGCGAAGAACGCCCTGCCGGCGCCGATGATCGCGGGCGCGACGCCCTCGCCGGGGACCAGCGTCAGCATCCTGCAGCAGATCGTCGGCAATGTCGGGCGCTACAACGCGGCGCCGCAAAGCCTCGGTGGCCCGGCCGGCGGCGCGCCCAGCACCGGCAACTACTGACGCGATGTCGTCGTTCCCGCGCCGCCACCTGCTCCAGATCGAGGGCATGGAACGGCCCGAGATCGATGCCGTGCTGGACCTCGCGGAAAGCTACGTGCTGCTGAACCGCACCGGCAAGACGCCGCGCGACCTGCTGCGCGGGCGGACGCTGATCAACCTGTTTTTCGAGGATTCGACGCGGACGCGGACGAGTTTCGAGCTGGCGGGCAAGCGGCTTGGCGCCGACGTGCTGAACATGAGCGTCTCGACCTCGTCGGTGAACAAGGGCGAGACGCTGCTCGACACGGCGGCGACGCTGAACGCGATGCATTGCGACCTGCTGGTGGTGCGCCACGACCAGTCCGGCGCGCCGCACCTGCTGGCGCAGAAGGTCGAGGCCAGCGTGGTGAACGCGGGCGACGGCACGCATGAACACCCGACCCAGGCGCTGCTCGACGCGCTGACCATCCGCCGCCGACGCGGGCGCGTCGAGGGGCTGAGCGTCGCGATCTGCGGCGATGTCATGCACAGCCGGGTCGCACGGTCCAACATCCACCTGCTGCTCACGATGGGCGCGCGGGTGCGCGTCGTCGGCCCGCCGACGCTGCTGCCGGCCGAGATCGAGCGACTCGGGGTCGAAGTTTTCCACGACATGGCCGCGGGGCTGGCGGGGGTGGACGTGGTGATGATGCTGCGCCTGCAGCGCGAGCGCATGGCGCGCGGCCTGGTGCCGAGCGCGCGCGAGTTCTTCCGCTTCTACGGGCTCGATCAGGCGAAGCTCGCCGCCGCCGCGCCCGACGCGCTGGTGATGCATCCCGGGCCGATGAACCGAGGCGTCGAGATCGCGAGCGACGTCGCGGATGACCCGATCCGCAGCGTGATCCGCGAGCAGGTCGAGATGGGGGTGGCGGTCCGCATGGCGGTGCTCGATCGGCTGACCCGGGCAGCCCTTGCCAATGCCTGAGAGCCGGGTTCCGGGCACGCTTTCCCCCGATACGCTGATCGAGCGCGTGCGGCTTTTCGATCCCGCGACGGGGCTCGACGCCCCGGGTGCGCTGCTGATCCGCGACGGGATCATCGCCGATCTCGGCGGCGGGCTCGGCCGCCCGGATGGCGCCGTGGTGGTGGATGGCGCGGGTGCCGTGCTCTGCCCCGGCCTGGTGGACATGCGCGCGCAGCTCGGCGAGCCGGGCTTTGAATACCGCGAGACCATCGCCTCCGCCGCCGTGGCCGCCGCTTTTGGGGGCATCACCACGCTGGCGTGCCTGCCGGACAGCCGGCCGGCGCTCGACGACCCGGCGCTGGTGCGCCTGCTGCGCGCCCGCGGCGAGGAAACCGGTTCGCTCACCATCCTGCCCTATGGCGCGCTGACCCGCGGCTGCGAAGGCCAGGACCTCGCGGAAATCGGGCTGCTGCGCGAGGCCGGAGCGGTCGCGTTCACCGATGGCGGACGCGCCATCGCCTCGGCGCGGCTGATGCGCCGGGCGCTGGCCTATGCCAGGGGATTCGGCGCGCGCATCGTGCAGCACCCCGAGGACCCTTCCCTCGCCGAGGGCGGCACCGCGACCGAAGGCGAGATGGCGACACGGCTGGGCCTGCCCGGCATTCCCGCGGCGGCGGAGGCGATCCTGGTCGCGCGCGACATCCGCCTCGCGGAGCTGACCGGTGGGAGCGTGCATTTCGCGCATGTCTCGACGGGTGAGGCGCTGGCGCTGATCCGTGCCGCCAAGGATCGCGCGACCAGGAATGGGGGCTTCGCGGTGAGCTGCGATACCGCGCCGCCCTATTTCGACCTCAACGAAACCGCGATCGGCGCCTTCCGCAGCTTTGCCCGGCTGTCGCCGCCGCTGCGCGCGGAGGCGGACCGGCTGGCGGTGGTGGCGGCGCTCGCCGATGGTACGATCGATGCCATCGCCTCCGACCACCAGCCGCGCGACGCCGACGACAAGCGCCTGCCCTATACCCAGGCCGCCGCCGGCGGCACCGGCCTGGCGACGCTGCTCGCCGTGACCCTCGCGCAGGTGCATGGCGGTCAACTGACGCTGGCGCGCGCCATCGCGCTGCTGACCAGCGAGCCCGCCCGGCTGCTCGGCAGCGAGGCCGGAACGCTGCGCCACGGGGCGGCCGCCGATCTCTGCCTGTTCGATCCGGAGCGGGCATGGCGCGTTGAATCCGGCACGCTGCCGGGCAAGGCGCAGAACACGCCGTTCGACGGCCGGGCGCTGGAGGGACGCGTGCTCGGCACGTGGAAAGCCGGGCGGCGGGTGTTCGGGGCATGAACGCGACCCTCATCGCGCTGTTGGCCGCGGGCTATGCGCTCGGCTCGATCCCGTTCGGCCTGCTGCTGACCCGCGCGGCCGGGGCCGGCGACCTGCGGCGCATCGGCTCGGGCAGTATCGGTGCCACCAACGTGTTGCGCACCGGGCGCAAGGGGCTGGCCGCGGCGACGCTGCTGCTCGATGGCGGCAAGGGCGCGATGGCGGTGCTCGCCGGTCGGCTGGCCGCGGGCGAAACCGGCGCTCTGCTCGGTGGCCTCGCGGCCGTGCTCGGGCACATGTTCCCGGTCTGGCTGCGTTTCCGCGGCGGCAAGGGTGTGGCGACCGGCTTTGGCGTGCTGCTGGCCGCGATGCCGGCGGTGGCCAGCATCGCCGCCCTGCTCTGGCTTGCCGTCGCGGTGGTGATGCGCATCTCCTCGGCGAGCGCGCTGGTGGCCTCCGCCGCGGCGCCGTTGCTGGCCTGGCTGCTCGGCCAGCCAAGGGCGGCGATCGCCACGGTTGTGGTCATGGCCGTGCTGGTCTTCATCCGCCACCACGCCAACATCGCGCGTCTGCTCGCGGGCACGGAGCCGCGCATCGGCCGCGGCGCGTGAGCGGCACCCCGGCCGACGCCACACCGGCATCCAGGGGCCCGGCACGGCCCGGCAGATCCGAGCTGGTTGACGCGCTGCGCCTGGCGCGGGCCGAGGGGGTGGGGCCGATCGCCTGGCGGCGTCTGCTGGCGCGCTTCGGGACGGCGGCGGCGGCGCTGGGCGAGCTGGCGGGGCTGGCGCGCGCCGGCGGGCGCGAGACGCCTCCGCGCGTCCCCACGCGCGGCGAGGCCGAGGCCGAGATCGCGGCGCTTGAACGGCGCGGCGGACGCTTCCTGGTCCTTGGCGAAGGGCTCTATCCCGCCCTCCTGGCCGAGACCGAAGACGCGCCGCCGCTGCTCGCCTGTCTGGGCGATCCCGGCGTGCTTGCGCGGCGCTCGGTCGCCATTGTCGGCAGCCGTAATGCCTCGGCCAACGGCCAGCGCATCGCCGAGATGCTCGCCGCCGATCTCGCCCGGGCTGGCTTCGTGGTCGTCTCCGGCCTGGCGCGCGGCATCGACACCGCGGCGCACGAGGGCGCGCTGAGCCCTGCCCGCCATGGCGCGCCCGCGCTCGGCGGCACCACCATCGCGTGCGTCGCCGGTGGGCTCGACATTCCCTACCCGCCGGAAAACGCGGCGCTGCAGGAGCGCATCGCGGGCGCGGGTGCCGTGCTTGCCGAGTCGCCGCTCGGCACCGCCCCGCTCGGCCGCGCCTTTCCCCGCCGCAACCGCATCATCGCCGGCATCAGCCTCGGCACCGTGGTGGTGGAGGCGGCACCGCGCTCGGGCAGCCTGCTGACCGCGCGCCTCGCGGTCGAGGCCAACCGCGAGGTGTTCGCGGTGCCCGGCACGCCGCTCGACCCGCGGGCCCGCGGCACCAATAACCTGATCCGCGAGGGGCTGGCGCATCTGGTGGAGACGGCGGCCGACATCATCGGCGAATTGGAGGGCGTGGCGGCCCGCGGGAGCCGCCGCGAGCCTGCCCGCCAGGCGCTGGAAGAACCGGCACCGGACTGGAACGATCCGACACTTCACGCGAAGATTGGGCCGCAACTGCTTGAATTGATGTCGGCCTCACCAACCCCCGTTGACGACCTCATCCGCCGGTGCCAGTGCTCCGCCGCCGTCGTCATGGCCGTCCTGATGGAGCTGGAGGCCGCCGGCCGCATCGAATCGCTGCCGGGAAACCGTGTGGCCCTTACCGAACACGAATTCTGAAGGACCCAACGCGGCCACCCCATGACCGACGTCGTCGTCGTTGAATCACCGGCCAAGGCCAAGACGATCAACAAGTATCTCGGCAGCAATTTCACGGTGCTGGCGAGCTTCGGGCATGTGCGCGATCTGCCGGCGAAGGACGGCTCCGTCCGCCCGGACGAGAGCTTCGCCATGGACTGGGAGGCGGATGAGCGCGGCGAGCGGCAGGTCGCGGCCATCGCCAAGGCGATGAAGGGCGCCGCGACGCTGTATCTCGCGACCGACCCCGATCGCGAGGGCGAGGCGATTTCCTGGCATGTGCGCGACATGCTGGCGAAGCGCAACGCGCTGGCCGGCAAGCAGGTGCGGCGGGTCACCTTCAACGAGATCACCCGCTCGGCGGTGACGTCCGCGATGGCGCATCCGCGCGAGCTCGATCAGCCGCTGATCGAGGCCTATCTGGCGCGCCGGGCGCTCGACTATCTGGTGGGCTTCACGCTCTCGCCGGTGCTGTGGCGCAAGCTGCCGGGCAGCCGCAGCGCGGGGCGCGTGCAGTCCGTGGCGCTGCGCCTGATCTGCGAGCGCGAGGCGGAGATCGAGGCCTTCGTCAACCGCGAGTACTGGACGGTCGAGGCCCGTTTCACCACGCCCCACGGCGCTCCCTTCACCGCGCGGCTGACGCATCTGGATGGGCGCAGGCTCGAGCAATTCGACCTCAAGGACGCGGCGACCGCCGCGGCGGCGCGCGAAGCGGTGCAGGCAGGCTCGTTCACGGTCGCCGAGGTCGAGCGCAAACGCACCAGGCGCAATCCGCCCGCCCCCTTCACCACCTCCACCCTGCAGCAGGAGGCATCGCGTAAACTCGGGCTCGGCGCGCAGGCGACGATGCGCCTCGCCCAGCAGCTCTACGAGGGTGTCGATATTGGCGGCGAGACGGTCGGCCTCATCACCTATATGCGGACCGACGGCGTGCAGATGGCGGCCGAGGCGATCGGCGCCATCCGCTCCCATGTAGGCCACGCGTTCGGCGCCGATTACGTCCCCGCGACGGCCCGGCACTACAGCACCAAGGCCAAGAACGCGCAGGAGGCGCACGAGGCGATCCGGCCGACCGATGTCGATCGCACGCCCGCCGAGACCGCGCGATTCCTGAGTCCCGACCAGCAGAAACTCTATGAGCTGATCTGGCGCCGCGCGGTCGCGAGCCAGATGCAGTCGGCCGAGCTCGATCAGGTGATCGTCGAGATCGCGAGCGGCGGCACGCGGCTGCGCGCCACCGGCTCGGTGCTCGCCTTCGACGGGTTCCTGAAGCTCTATCGCGAAGGCTCGGACGAGGACGAGGACGAGGAAAGCCGCATCCTGCCGCCGCTCGCGGAACGCGAGGCGCTGCGCCACGGGCCGGTGGCGGCGACGCAGCATTTCACCCAGCCGCCGCCGCGCTATTCGGAGGCGAGCCTGGTGAAGAAGATGGAGGAGGTCGGCATCGGCCGGCCCTCCACCTATGCCTCGATCCTGGCGACGCTGCGGGACCGCAACTATGTCCGGCTCGAGAGCCGGCGGCTGATCCCCGAGGATCGCGGCCGGCTGGTGACCGCCTTCCTGGTGAGTTTCTTCGAGCGCTATGTCGAGACCGGGTTCACCGCCGGTCTCGAGGAAAAACTCGACGAGGTCTCCGACGGCAGGCTCGACTGGCGGGCGCTGATGCATGCCTTCTGGCAGGAATTCTCGAGCGCCGTCGAGCAGACCAAGGATCTGAAGATCTCGGACGTGGTCGCGGCGCTCGATCGCGAACTCGGCCCGCATTTCTTCCCGCCCAAGGCGGACGGGTCCGATCCCAGGCTGTGCCCCGCCTGCGGCAACGGGCGGCTCGGGCTCAAGCTCGGGCGCTACGGCAGTTTCATCGGCTGCTCGAATTATCCGGATTGCCAGTTCACCCGGCGCTTCGCGGTCGATGGCGAGAACGGCGACGACACACTGAAGGAGGGCATGCGCACGCTCGGGAAACATCCCGAGAGCGGCGAGGACATCACCGTCCGGCGCGGCCCCTACGGGCTCTATGTGCAGCAGGGCGAACCCGATCCGGCGGACAAGAAGGCGAAACCGAAGCGCACCTCGCTGCCGAAAGGCGTCGATGGCGAATCCATCACGCTCGAACAGGCGCTCGGCCTGCTCTCGCTGCCACGCCGCATCGGCCTGCATCCGGAAACCGGGCTGCCGATGGAAGCCGGCCTCGGGCGGTTCGGCCCTTACGTAAAAATGGGCTCGATTTTCGGCTCGCTCGATCCCGACGACGATATCCTCTCGATTGGCGTCAATCGCGCGGTCGATGTGCTGGCGCGTAAAATGGCGAGCATCCGCGTACTCGGGCCGCACCCGAAGGACGGCGAGCCCGTGCAGGTCCGCCGCGGGCGCTTCGGACCCTACGTGCAGCACGGCAAGGTGGTCGCCAACTTGCCCAAAACCGAAAGCCTGGACGAAGTGACACTCGATCAGGCGCTCTCGCTGCTGGCTGAGAAAGGCAAGTTGCTGAAGCCGAAAGGGAAGGCCAAGGCCGCGAACGCCAATAAGAAGACGCCCGCGAAGAAGGCGCCTGCGAAGAAAACCGGGGGGAAGGTGGCGGCGCGGGGGTGAGGGGCTGCCGGAAGAAGGGGCACATTGTTCTTCCGAGGAAAACGCCCCGGAAAGCGACGCCTACTTTGACTTCGCAACGAAATGGACGCGCAGGTTTGGCGCGGCCGTCACGGCCGATACCTGCGGGGCGGCTACGACGCGGGATGTGATCGGCGACCCAGCCACGAGCGCGGGGGCGCCGGCGGCGCGGCGTGGCCCAAGGCCGCGCTCGGCGCGCGCGCGGAGCGGACGCAGCAGGCCGTTCTCGAACCGGACGGAGCGGGATACGGCGTCCCGGTCGAGTCGTGCCTCCCGCGGCCGAAAGGCCCAGATCCCAGACGTGGAGCGGGCCATGCTGCCTGAACGGCTTCCTTAAAAGACGGGGTCTGGGGCCTTTCGGCCCCAGCGGAGGGTCCAGGGAGGCAGAGCCTCCCTGGACCCCGGAAGCCAATCCAGCGATTCGCCTTCGCGTCGTCGCGCTCGGGCGCGCGCGGATCACAGACGTTTCTTAAGCAAAACTTATGCGCAGGATTCGCGCAGACGGCGTCCGGATGTTCGTCCGCAACGGGGCGGTTACGCCGCACAGCGCTTCTTTCCGCGTTTTTCGACGAATCTGTTGGATTGTTTCTCACCTTTCGCATGTACGTTGTTTGCGTGCCACGCGTGCCGTGCAGCAACGTGCCTTCAACGGTGGAGAAAAAAATGAATTTACAGGTTGTGGGACCAAATTTTGGACAATGCCCGGAAACTGGTTTGAATCTGAGCGAGAATTCCGCGCTCATCGCCAGGCTTGCCCAAACGCCCGACGTCTTGAAGGACGCTTGGGCGGTCAGGCATCGGGCTTATGCCTCGCACGGTTATATCGACCCTCGCGAGGATTGTCTGTTCAGCGATCCGTGTGATCATTTCCCGACGACGACCGTGACAGTACTGTACAAGGACGAACGGCCGGTCGGCACCGTTCGCATCTGCCTGCATGCGCCTGACAGCTTCGACGACGAAACGTCAACGCTGCCGGCGATGGAGGTGTTCGGCCCTGAGATCGCGAACCTGATGATTCCCGGTGCCGGCGTGAGCCGGCGGCCCCGAATCGTGGAAATCATGCGCCTGGCCACCGATCCCAGCGTCACCGGACAGCGCGATGTCGCCTTGGCCCTGTTCATGGCGGCCGGTTATGTGATGTGGCATCTTCAAGTGAACGGCGCCGTATGCGCGGTCCGGCGCCATCACATTCCGATTTATCGCCGGTTGGGATTTGAACAAATAACGGATGCGAGACCGTATCCGAAACTCAAATTCGAGACCGCTTTGATGGCGCGCATGGCGGCCAGCACCGAGGCTTTGCGCGATGCCATGCCGATGCTGCCGGTGTCGCCCGATGATGCGCTCTATGAGGATTTCGTCGCCGGCCTGCCGGTGCCGATGTTCGACAGCACGCGTTCCCCGGAAAGCGTGCGGCGCTCTTTGGTCGCCACCCCTCGGCCCACCCCCGTGTCTCCGGTGCGACTCATGCCCGCCGCGTCCGCGCGTCCGGCCGTTCGGGAGCGCGAGAAGCTGGCGGCGTGATGCAGTCCGCAGCACGGACCGGGCGGCGCTTCGTCCTGGATCGACCGGCGGGCGCGGGCGGAGAGAGGGGGCAGCGCGACGGTTCGGTGTTCGCCGGATCGCGCCGGCCGTGATACGAAAGGCTTGCGTGTCGGCATAGGGCCATGGAGCGACTGATCCGAGGCGTTTTCCGTCATCTGCAGCGGCGCATGCTGTTCGTGCCCGAGGGCATCTCGCGCGACCTCGCGGAGCGCATCGAGGTCACGCAGGTTGACGATTGGTTACGGACGACGATGGGCACCGTCCCGGTCGGCATGATCATCGCCCTGGTGCTGTATGCGGCGTACTGGACGCATCGGGGCGATCCCCTGCTGCAGGCGGGCTTCGCCGCGGTGTTCTCGGGATACGCGACCCTTTTCTGGCTGGCCTGCCGGTGGCGGCGGCAGCGGCGGGAAGGCAGCAACGTGTTCGGCTCGATGCACCGGCTGCTGATCATGCGATTCCTTCTGGGAATCGCGTGGTCGGTCACGCTGGTCGCGCTGATGCGTCTGAGCGGGACCGTCGAGCGGGCCATGGTCGCGAGCCTGCCGAGTGGCTTCATGTCCACGGCGCTGTTCGGAGGGCCGGCGCTCTACGCGCTCTCTTTCTGGGTGCCGATGACGATCGGCGGATACGCGGTCCTCTATGCGAGCGGGACGCTGTTCACGGCGGCACCGCTGGCGTGCCTCAGCTTCTATGCGCTTCTCACGTTCGGCGTGATTTTGACCTTCGACCGAAAGGTCCTGGAGCGGAATCTCGCCATGGCGCGGCTCGAGCAGCATGCCGAGACGATCGGCATCCTGCTGCGGGATTTCGAGGAGAGCGCCAGCGACTGGCTCTGGGAAACCGATGGGGCGCTGGTGCTGCGGCATATCTCGGAACGCTTCGCCGAGGTCATGCGGAGCGATATGCGCGCACTCGAAATCGGCTTCTTGGATCTGCTGAGGGCGCATCAGGCGCCCGATGGCGGTGGGCCGACCGCGATCGATCCGCTGTGCGCGCTGGAGGAGGCCATCGAGCGGCGGCGGCCGTTCCGCGAACAGATCGTGCCGGTCTGCATCGGTGGCGAGCGGCGCTGGTGGGCGCTGACCGGCAAGCCGCTCTTCGGAGAGGGCGGACGATTCACCGGTTACCGCGGAGTGGGCTCCGACGTCACCTCGGCCTACGCGACACGCCAGCAGCTCGCGCATCTGGCGCGGCACGACCCGCTGACGGGATTGTTCAACCGGAACGAGTTTTCCGCGGCCCTGGCGACTTGCGTCGGCAACGGCACACGCAACCGGACCGCGCTCTTCTGTCTCGACCTCGACGAGTTCAAGGCGATCAACGACGGTCACGGGCACGATGTCGGGGACGCCGTGTTGCGCATCGTGGCGCAACGGCTGCGGTCTGCGCTGCGGCCCGAGGCCGTGGTGGCGCGGCTCGGGGGGGATGAGTTCGCGGTGCTGGCCGACATCGAGCGCGAGCCGGATGCCGTGGCGATCGCGGAGCGCATTCTCGAGACCCTCGCGCGGCCGTTCGCCGTCGGCGAGTTGCGTTTGCGGACCGGCATCAGCATCGGCATCGCCATCGTGCCCGACCATGGCCGGGAGTCCGAGACGATCTACCGCAACGCCGATCTGGCGCTCTACCGGGCCAAGGCGGCCGGGCGCGGCACCTGGCGCCTCTATGACGGCCAGGAGGACACCGCCCTGCTGGACCGGCGGCTGATCGCAGGCGATCTCCGTCAGGCGGTGCAGAACGGAGAGATTTTCGTCGTCTATCAGCCGGTGCACGATCTGCGCACCGGCGATCTGGTGGCACTGGAGGCCCTGGTCCGCTGGTGCCATCCGACCCGCGGACTGATGATGCCGGCCGCCTTCGTGCCGCTGGCGGAGCAGGGCGGCATGATCGACACCATCGGCATGTTCGTGCTCGCCTCGGCGGCGGACCTGGCCCGTAATCTCCCGCCGCAGATCACGGTCGCGGTCAATCTGTCGCCGATTCAGCTTCGTGACGAATCGCTCCCGGAACGGGTTCGCGAGATATTGGCGCGCCGTGACGTGGCGCCGGCCAGGATCGAGCTCGAAATCACCGAGTCCGTGATGCTCGAATCCGGCGGCAAGCCGTTCGAGGTGCTGCGCCGCCTGCGCGCCGGCGGACATCAGCTTGCCATCGACGATTTCGGTGTGGGCTACTCCTCGCTCGCGGTGCTGCGCAGCTTTACCTTCGACCGGCTCAAGATCGACCGGAGCTTCGTTTGCCATCTGGACGAGTCCGGCAGCGACCTTGCCATTCTGCGGGCCGTGGTGGCGCTGGGAGGCGCGCTCGGAATCTCGGTATCGGCCGAAGGGGTGGCGAGCGCCGCGCAGGCCCGCCGGCTGGCCGAACTCGGGTGCGCGTGGGGGCAGGGTTATTATTTCTCGGAACCGATCAGCGCGGAGCAGGTGATGCAGCGATTCACCCCCCGTGCGGGAGCGACCCTGCCGCATGTGGAGCCGATCGCCTGATGCTGGGTGCGGGCTGCGGAGAAAAGGTCTTCTTTTTCTGAAGAAAAAGAAGCAAAAAGACTTCTCGCTGTTTGACCGTGCCGGTCGGAGGGGCTTTTTCTTATCGGGTTCAAGTCATCATTTTCTTATTCGGAAATCGTAACATAAGGGCGGGACGTTTTTAGAGCATGGTCGGGCTGACTGGAATCGGGTCTTCCGGAACGGGCTTGCTGTGTGATTCATCGGTCTCCGGTTTGATGGCCGGAGGTGCGCTGTGGGATGGAGCCAGGGTAAGGCCTACGGGCAGGATCTGCGCGATCGTGTCTTCGCGCTGTTCGACGGCGGCTCGTCGGTTGGTCAGGTCGCCAAGCAGCTCCTGGTCAGTGTGTCCTACG
Source organism: Acetobacteraceae bacterium (assembly GCA_027451405.1). Taxonomy (GTDB): domain Bacteria; phylum Pseudomonadota; class Alphaproteobacteria; order Acetobacterales; family Acetobacteraceae; genus DAIDJM01. The sequence continues at coordinate 12,529 of DAIDJM010000023.1, forward strand.
TTT
>DAIDJM010000024.1 GCA_027451405.1 Acetobacteraceae bacterium
GGTTTGGCGGGCGAGGGTGGGGGCGGTTGGGGTGGGGGCGCAAGGTGGGGTTGGGGGGGGTGTTGCCGTGGCCGGTGCCAGTCCCGGGTTTCATCAAGGCGGCGCGGGAGAAGATCGACCCCGCACCGACGATGCCCGGAGTGAGTTCGTGGGCAAGCGCGGCTTCTCGGAAGGCGAGACAGCCAAGGCATCACCGCCGTCGCTCGCCACACATCCGATCAAGGTATGTGGTTCGACTTGGAGGCGCGGGCGAAGATGCTGCGGGAGTCGGCAGTCTGATGCCGGGAGAGCCGGAGAAACGGAATGACGCCTCTCCGGCTTTTTGCCCCAGACTGCGGCCTTCGGCGGTGTGGCGGTCAACGACCAGCCGATTGGCAGTCATCGCGCCAGCCGTCGCGGATTCGGGGAAATCACTCTCCCCGGCATAGAAAATTATCGATGCCGGGGAGGCGCGGCGGCGCTTAGTTGGTTATGTGCAGGCGAGGATCGGGGTGGAGATCGGCGAGGTTGGGCGCGGGTGGGGTTGCCATGCTGTAGGGCGCGGTACCGTTGACCGAAAACGCGTTGACATGGGCATAGCCCGGCGTCGTGCCGATGAATTCAAGGCTGGCGACGATATCATAGACGACGCCATTGGCGATAATCGGGTTGCGTATGGAAGTAATGTAGTACAAATTTGGATCGCCCGCTGTCCACTCGTTGCCCTGCCACAGCAGGTTCCCTGTGCTGGGATCACACGCCGCCAATACAGATTGATAGGGTGTCACGTTATCGTTCTGGTAGCGTTCCCAAACGATCGAGCCGGCAATGGAAGCAAGGCTGTCACCGGGGCAGTTGCCGCTTGTTGCTAAGGCGCCGTTTGTGAGATCGAGTATGCTGTTTCCGGCGAAGCCTGATGTTCCCTGGATCGCGTAAATATACGCGTCAATTGAAGTTGGGGGCACAATCGGCGTCAGGGTTCCCAATCCGTATGTCGCGAAAGTTGAGGCCACATTGAAATCGATCAGTGCGTTGTCTGCGATGGCCGTGAAATTTGCATAGCCAGTGTTGGAGCCGGCGACGCTGTTGACGAGCTGGCCAGTGGTCGCCTTGAACTGGTAGAGCGTGCCCGCGAGGGAATCGACATAGACCTGACCGTTCCAGACGGAAGGCGGCGCGCAGAGAGCGGAATCCGTGGCGGCGGACCACAGAAGCGAACCCGTTTTGGCGGCGAAGGCCGATAATGTGCCATCGTTGCCAGGGAAATACAGCTTGCCACTGTCGAGCGTGATGCCGCAGGTGGGTGGATAGCCGGGGTACGAGCTCGGCGTGGCCACGGGTTGCTGCCAGAGAATTTTGCCGGTCTTGCCGTTCAGCGCGGTCAGCATATTGCCGCTGGCTGCGTAAACGATGCCGTTTGCCGCTGCCAGACTCGTGTAGATCATCCCAGGCAGGGTGGCTGTCCAGTGCTGTGCCCCGGTCAACGCGTCCAGGGCAATGACTTCACCGACGCCGACGGTGCCACCAGCCCCGCCATTGTTGGCAGGTATATAAAGAATGCCCCCTGAGACAACCGGTGAGCCCCAAACAGCTTGCCTGAAAAAGAGGCCAAGCGGTATGTCCACGTGCCATAATGGCGCGAGCTTGGTAACAGTTGCGCTGGTGATGGCGGTTTCGTTGGGGTTGTTATAGGTCTGCTGGCTGTTGAACCCTGCCATGCCCCAATCCCACAAATTCAGCAGGACAGCGGTTGCGGCGGTGTTGCTGACCTCACCGACGGCGGTGACGTTGTGCTTGCCCGGCTGCAAGGTGGTGGGCACGGTGATGGTCTGCTTGAAGCCGCCGCTGGCATTGCTGGCGGTGAGTTGTATGTTGGTCGTGTCGATTTAGATATTAACCGGTTCCGAGGCGGCGAAGCCGCTGCCATCGACGGCCACGTTGCCGCCGGGCTGGGTCTGGCTCGGGTGAAGTGAGATTGCGGGCGCGGCGAGTGCCGTGCTTGCGCACAGCGCCAGCGCGGCTGCGCTGAGCGTAAACTGAGTCATGGACATGATTAGGCTCTTTCCACCTTTCCGACTGGCCCGCGACCGAGCTTGATTGCGTCGTAATTATGCGGACATCGTTTTTATTGTCAATTCTGCAGGGGCAAGTCTCTGGCGGGCCGGCGGCGTCTTGGTCCACGACCCCTCACCCAACCCTCTCCCCGAAGGGGAGAGGGCTTGCGGGGTCTGGGGCCTTTCGGCCCCAGCGGAGTGCAGAGGCGGAGCCTCTGCCCGCCGGAGGCGCGTTTTATGCGGCTCGATGCAGCCAGAGGGATTTCATCGCCGCCGCGAGTTGTTCCAGGTCGGCGTCCGTGTGGGCGGCGGAGAGGGCGACGCGGAGGCGGCTGGTGCCCGGCGGGACCGTGGGGGGGCGGATGGGGATGGCGAGGAGGCCGGCTTCGCGGAGGTGGGTCGCGAGGGTGAGGGCGGCGGATTCTTCGCCGATGATGGCGGGGATGATTTGTGTGGTGCTGGCGGCGGTGTCGATGCCTAGGGCGGCGAGTTCGGTGCGGAGGCGGGTGGCGTTGGTGGCGAGGCGGGTGCGGGCTTCGTCCAGCGTGGGGAGAAGGTCGAGGGCGGCGGTGATGGCGCCGAGGACGGGTGGGGGGAGGGCGGTGGTGTAGACGAAGCCGCTGCAGGCGTTGGTGAGGTAGTCGATCAGGGGGCGGCTGCCGGCGACGAAGGCGCCGAAGCTGCCGAGCGCCTTGCTGAAGGTGCCCATGACGAGGTCGGGGGCGGCGAGGTGGGAGAGGCCGGCGCCGGCGGGGCCGAGGGCGCCGGTGGCGTGGGCTTCGTCGAGATAGAGGAAGGCGTCGTGGCGGTCGGCGAGGGCGCGGAGGCGGGGGAGGTCGGGGGTGTCGCCGTCCATCGAGAAGACGGATTCGGTGACGATGATTTTGGGGCCGGGCGGGGCGGCGGCGAGGCTCGCGTCGAGGGCAGTGAGGTCGTTGTGGGGGTAGATCGTCGGTTTGATGCCGGCGGCGCGGATGCCGTGGATGAGGCTCGCGTGGTTGAGCGCGTCGCTGAAGAGGGTGGTTTCGGGGCCGGTGGCGCGGAGCAGGGCGGGGAGGATGGAGGCGTTGGCCTGCCAGCCGGAGGCGAGGATGAGGGCGGCTTCCTGGCCTTTGAGGGCGGCGATGCGGGATTCGATTTCGAGGTGGAGGTCGTGGGTGCCGGTGACGAGGCGGGAGGCGCCGGCGCCGGTGCCGTAGCGGGCGGCGGCGGCGCGGGCGCCTTCGATGAGGGCCGGGTGGGTGGCCAGGCCGAGATAGTCGTTGCTGGAAAAGTCGATGAGCGGCTGGCCGTCGCGGAGGAGGCGGGCGGGGGCGGTCTGGGCGACGGGGGTGAGGGTGCGGCGGCGGCCGGCGCGGGCTAGGGCGGCGAGCTTGTCTGCGAAGAGTTCGTCGAGCCGGGCCATTTGAGGATTGCCTCCGGCGGCCCGGGCTCTGCCCGGGACCCGCTGGGGCCATAGGGCCCCAGACCCCGTTACTTTACATACGCGTTGATGCAGCCGGGGTCATCTGAAGTAATGGGGTCTGGGGCCTTTCGGCCCCAGCGGAGTGCAGAGGCAGAGCCTCTGCCCGCCGGAGGCACGCCCCAAAGAAATCAACGCTGCCGGGCCTTACGCGCCGCGTATTTCGCATCCCGGATCGCCTTCCGCTCCGCGCGGATGGCTTCGTCGCGCAGGCGGGCGGCTTCGGCGGCGGCTTCCTCGGCGGCGCGGCGGGCGGCTTCGGCGGCGGCGGCTTCGGCGGCGCGGCGGGCTTCTTCCTCGGCGCGGATGCGCTCGCGCTCGGCGGCGCGGGCGGCGCGGGCTTCGGCGACGCGCTTGCGTTCCTCGATATGGGCCTGGACCCGGGGATCGTCGGGGCCGGGGGCTTTGCGGAAGCGCTCGAGCATGGCCTGGCGGGCCTCGGCCGCGGCTTTCGCGCGGTCCTGGAAGGAGTCGAACTTGAAGGCCAAGCGGGGTCGGTCCTCTGGGTTGAGGGGTCCGGCGGGGCGGGCCCGTGAGGTTGGGGGCGATGCGGCGGGCGCGGGGCCTGCCGGATCGCGCGTCATATAGAAGCCGCCCTGGATTTCCAGCCCTGCGCTGTGCAGATAGTCGCCATGCCCGACGCCAGCGGCACGATCGCGCCTACCGTGACGCGCCCGCCGCGGCGGGAGCGGTGGGTCTCGCCGCTGCTGCGGCGGATCCTGCTCGTCAATCTGGTGCCGCTGGCGCTGCTGCTGGCGGCGGTGCTGTATCTCGACCAGTATCAGGACGGCCTGCTGGAGGCGGAGGTCAGCGCGCTGCGGGAGCAGGCGCGGATTTATGCCGGGGCGCTCGGCGAGAGCGCGGTGCGGGTGACCGATCCGAACAATCCGGTGCTGATCCCGGAGATCGCGCGGCCGCTGCTGCGGCGGCTGACCGAGCCCACGCCGAACGCGGAGGCGAAGATCTATGCGCCGGACGGGGCGCTGATCGCGGACAGCCGGGTGCGGCCGGGGGCGGGAGGGGCGGTGACGACCGAGCCGCTGCCGCCGCCGACGCCGCGCGGGACGGTCGTGGGGATCGTGGGCCAGGTCTATGACTGGCTGACCCGGGTGCTGCCGCATCAGCATGCGCCGCAATTGTCGCTGGCGGCAAACGGGGCGGGGGTGGAGTGGCAGCCGGACGTGCGCGAGGAGATCCGGCTTTCGAGCAGCGACGACAGCCATGAGATGCCGCCTTATATCCGGCGGACCTCGGACGGGCGGCTTCTGGTTACGGTATCGGAACCGGTGGAGCGGGACCGGCATACGGTGGGGATCGTGCTGCTGACGCGCGACGCGCGGGAGGTGGATAATTCGCTGATTGCCGTGCGCGTCTCGATCGTCGAGCTGTTTCTGCTGGCGCTGCTGCTGACGGTTTTGCTGTCGTGGTACATGTCGCTGACCATCGCGCGGCCGATCCTGCGGCTGGCGGAGGCGGCGCACGATATGCGCGAGGGGCGCGGGCGGGCGGGGGCGGTGCCGCGGAATTTGTTGCGACGTCGCGATGAGGTGGGCGAGCTGGGGCAGGCGCTGGCGGCGTCGGCGTCGGCGCTGTGGGCGCGGATGGATGCGATCGAGCGGTTCGCGGCCGATGTCGCGCACGAGATCAAGAACCCGCTGAGCTCGATCCGGAGCGCGATCGATACGCTGCGCCGGGTGGAGGATGCGCGCGCGCAGGCGCGGCTGTTGCGGATCATGCAGGACGACGTGCAGCGGCTCGACCGGCTGATCAGCGATATTTCGGATGCGAGCCGGGTGGATGCGGAATTGTCGCGCGCGGTGACCGAGCCGGTGGACGTGGCGAAGATCATCCGGACGCTGGCCGAGATTTCGGAGGCGACGCGGCGGCAGGACGGGCCGGTGGTGGTGGCGGATCTGCCGGCGGGAAGGCTCTGCGTCGAGGGGGTGGAGGGGCGGCTCGTGCAGGTGCTGCGCAACCTGATCGCGAACGCGGAGAGTTTTTCGCCGCCGAACGGGCGCATCGTGGCGCGGGCGCGGGAGACCGGGGCGATGGTGGAGATCGCGGTGGAGGACGAGGGTCAGGGTATTCCGGACGGGAATCTCGACCATGTGTTCGACCGGTTTTATTCCGAGCGGCCGGTGGGCGAGAGTTTCGGCAAACATTCGGGGCTCGGGCTGTCGATCAGCCGGCAGATCGTGGAGGCGCTGCACGGGCGGATTTCGGCCGAGAACCGGCGGGACGAGTCGGGGCGGGTGCTGGGCGCGCGGTTCGTCGTGCGCCTGCCGAAAGCGGCTTGATGGGCGGGCAACGGCGGCGCGAGGCTCGCGTTGGGCGGCATCGGGCCGGAGCGCGGCGGTGAGCGAGAGCCTGCACGGGACCTGTGTGGCGCGGGAGGGAGAGGGCGTGTTGCTGCTCGGGCCGCCCGGGGCGGGCAAGTCGGACCTGGCGCTGCGGCTGATCGGGCTCGGCTTCACGCTCGTCGCGGATGATCGCGTGATCGTGCGGGATGGTGTAGCGAGCGCGCCGGCAAGGCTGGCGGGGCTTCTGGAAGTGCGGGGGCTGGGCTTGGTCCGGTTGCGGCATGAGGCGGCGGCGCGGTTGCGGCTCGTGGTCGAGCTCGGGCCGGGCGAGCGGTTGCCGGCGGCGGCGCGGGATGCGCGGTTCGGGCTGCCGCTGGTGTGGATCGAGGCGGGAGCGGCTTCGGCGGCGGCGCGGGTGGCGCTGGCGCTCGATTGCGCGCTCGGGCGGGTGGCGAGCGTGGCCGGGGCGTTCGCGTGAGCGGGTCCGAGGCAAGGCGGGTGGTGGTGGTGACCGGGCTTTCGGGCGCGGGCAAGGCCAGCATCCTGCGGGTGCTCGAGGATTGCGGCTACGAGGCGGTGGACAATCCGCCGTTGCTGCTGATGGAGGAGCTGGTCGGGCGCGGCGAGGGGCCGATGGCGGTGGGCGTGGATGCGCGCAGCCGTGGCTTCGATGCGCGGGCGGTGCTCGCCGTGATGGCGCGGCTGCGCGGCATGCCGGGGCTGCGGCCGGAGCTGGTGTTCGCGGCGGCGGACGAGGCGGTGCTGCTGCGGCGCTTCACCGAGACGCGGCGGCGGCATCCGATGGCGCCGCGCGGGCAGGTGACGGACGGGATCGCCGCCGAGACGGCGATGCTGGCGCCGCTGCGCGAGGCGGCGGATTTGGTGATCGACACGTCCGAGATGCCGTTGCCGGCGATGCGCGGGCGGGTGGAGGCGCTGTTCGGCGCGGTGCCGGGGGGTGTGCCGCCGATGACCGTGTCGCTGATCTCGTTTTCCTACCCCGCCGGTGTGCCGCGGGAAGCAGATCTGGTCTTCGATGCGCGCTTCCTGCGGAATCCCCACTACGATCCCATCTTACGGGACCGGACCGGCCTCGATCCGAGCGTTGGCGCTTATGTCGAGGCGGACCCGGACTACGAGCCGTTCGTGGAGAAGATAACCGATCTGTTAGGTCTGCTCTTGCCGCGCTTCGTACGCGAAGGCAAGAAATACGCGAGCGTCGCCATCGGGTGCACGGGGGGGCGGCATAGGAGCGTTCATCTGGTGGAAGTTCTCGCGCGCAGGCTGGAGCCAGGCGGCGGGACACCTCCCTGGCGCGTGACAGTGGTCCATCGCGACATGAACAGGACGGCACGGCAGGGACCCGACACCGGCTTGCATCGCTGGATGGCGGAGGAGGGCGGCGCGACGAAGGCGGGGCCGCGCGAGACGGTGCAGGCGCAGGAGGCCTGATCGACGCAATGATCGGTATGGTTCTGGTCACCCACGGGCGGTTGGCCGAAGAGTTGCGCAAGGCCATGGAGCACGTGGTCGGACCGCAGCGCGGCGTGGGGACCATCTGCATCGGCGCCGAGGACGATGTGGAAGCGACCCGGCTGGCGATCCAGCGCACCATCGAAAGCGTCGATTGCGGCGACGGCGTGGTGCTGCTCACCGACATGTATGGGGGGACGCCGAGCAATCTCGCGATCTCGATGATGGAGCGCGGGGGGGTGGAGGTGATCGCCGGCGTCAATCTGCCGATGCTGGTGAAGCTGGCGAAGGTGCGGTCGCACCATACGCTCGATGAATGCGTGGGCTGGGCCGAGGCGGCGGGGCGGAAATATATCGCGGCGGCATCGCACGTGATGGGGAGCGGGGCGACGCCCAATCTGTGCAAGCTCGATCCGCGGAATGGGGCGGCGGAGCCGTCGCCAGTGCCGATTCCAGCCATCAAGGCGCAGGCCTGAGCGAGCGTGCTTGAGAACCGGTTCTGGCGGCCGTCTGACGGCGATTTCCTGCGCTCCGGTGCTCACGGGCATCAAGCCCGCTCCGCTCCGGTGCTCGAAAATCGCCGCCAGCCGACTCGCCATAACCGGTTCTCAAACACGCTCAGAGGGCTTGAGGCGGGCTGAAGTGATGGGGTTTGGGGCCTTTCGGCCCCAATGGGCTCGCCAATGGTGCGCCATTGGACCAAGCACCAATGGCGAGGGGGCAAAGCCCCTGCCCGCTGGAGGCCAGTCTCACGAATGAGCGGCGAAGGGGAGGTTGTCGTCACCCGGCAGGTGACGATCGTGAACCGGCGCGGGCTGCATGCGCGCGCCGCCGCCAAGCTCGTCACCGCGGCGGAGCGCTATTCCTCGAATGTCGAGGTGGTGCGGGATGGGCAGGCGGTCTCGGCGCGGTCCATCATGGGGCTCATGATGCTGGGGGCCGGCATGGGGTCCACGATCGAGCTGCGCGCGACGGGGTTCGATGCGCATGAGGCGCTCGATGGTCTGGCCGGTCTCATCGAGTCCGGCTTCCATGAGCAGGACTGAGTCGCGGCGACCCGCGCCGCCACGCGAGCGGCGGCTTTCCGGCATCGGCGTCAGCGCCGGCATCGCGATCGGGCCCATTTTCACCGCGCGCGAGCCGGCGCTCGAGGTGGCGCGCGGCACCATCGAGGCCGACGCTGTAGATGCGGAGCTGCAACGTCTTGCCGCCTCGGTCGCGCGCTCGCAGAAGCAGCTCGGCAAGTTGCGCGTGCGGCTCTCGGTGTTGCCCGAGGAAGGCGAGCAGGAAATCGCGCCGCTGATCGATGCCTATGCGCATATGCTGGGCCATTCGCGGCTGATGCGGGAGGTGCGGCGGCGGATCGCCGAGCAGCGCGTGACGGCCGAGACCGCGGTGATGGACGAGGTGGAGGCGCTGGCCGCGGCGATGCTCGGGCCGGCGGGAGCCCGGCGCGACGACGAGGCCGAGAGCCGGCAGCGGCGGGCCGACGAGATCCGCGAGACCGGGCGGCGTCTGTTGCGCAACCTGGTGCAGGCGCCGTTTCGCAATTTCGCCAACGTGCCGCAGGGCGCGATCCTGTTCGCGGAGATGCTGCGGCCCTCCGACGCGGCGCTGATCGATCCGGGACGGATCGCCGGCATCGCGACCGAGGAGGGCGGCGTGCAGGGGCATACCGCGATCATGCTGCGGGCGCTCGGCGTGCCGGCGGTGATGGGTGCGGCCGGGCTGCTCGCGGGGGCGAAGAGCGCGCGGCTCGCGGTGGTCGATGGCGAGGCGGGGTGTGTCACGCTGAGCCCGCTGCCGCGGACGGTTGCTGATGCGAAACAAGGGATCGCGGCACTGGCGCGGGAGCGGCAGCGGCTCTCGCGGCTGCGGCGGCTGCCGGCCATCACCACCGATCAGGAGCCGGTGGAGCTGCAGAGCAATCTCGAATTGCTGGCGGAACTGCCGCTGGTGGCGGCCTCGGGCGCGTCCGGGATCGGGCTGTTCCGCACCGAATTCCTGTTCATGAACCGCGAGACGCTGCCGGACGAGCAGGCCCAGGCGGACACCTACCGCGCGGTGATCGAGGCGATGGATGGGGACGGGGTGACCATCCGCGTGCTGGACTGGGGCGGGGAGAAGGATATCGAGGCGCTCGCGGCGCGCGGGCTGGTGCCGGATACGCTCGATCACAATCCGGCGCTCGGCGTGCGGGGCTTGCGGTTGCTGCTGCGGCATCTCGATCTTTTCGAGACGCAACTGGCGGCGATCCTGCTCGCGGCGCGGGCCGGGCCGGTGCGGGTTTTGTTGCCGATGGTTACCAATGTCACCGAGGTGCGGGCGGCGCGGGAAATCTACGAGCGGGTGGCGCGGCGGTTGCGCCGGCGGGGCGAGAAGCTGCCGGAAAAGCTGCCCGAACTTGGCATCATGATCGAGACGCCGGGGGCAGCGCTCGCCGCCGACGCGCTGGCGCTGGAGGCGGATTTCTTCGCGATCGGGACGAACGATCTGGCGATGTACGCGCTCGCGGTGGACCGCGCGGCGGCGGATGTGGCACCGCTGTACGACCCGCTGCACCCGGCGGTGCTGCGGCTCATCCAGTTCGCGACCGAGGCGGCGCTGCGGCTGCGTATGCCGGTCTCGGTGTGCGGGGAGATGGCGGCCAATCCGCTTCTGACGCCGCTCCTGCTCGGGCTCGGCATCCGCAGCTTCAGCATGAACGCCGGCTCGGTTCCGCGGGTGAAACAGGCGGTGCGGGGGGTCTCAATCGATGACTGCGCACGGTTCGCGCGGCGGGTGATGGAGCAGAGCGATCCGGAGCGGATCGCGGAGCTCGTGGGGAAGTTCGGGGAGTGAAGGGGGGGGCGTTTTGTTGAGGCGTGCCTCCGGCGGCCCGGGCTCTGCCCGGGACCCGCTGGGGCCGAAAGGCCCCAGACCCCGTTTCGTTCCGGTCTGTGGAGCGTGTTTGCGGGCTCACATCTGGTTCGGGCGGGCCCAATTTTGGTTGCATCGATTGAGAATCGACCATTAAACTAATGGGCTCTTGGTTGGCGGAACCTGCGCATGACTGCGGAAATTGCGATAATAAATCGGCAAGCAATTGCCTTGGCTGCGGACAGCGCTGTAACGACCGGCAAAAAAAAGGTTTGGAAGGGTGGCAACAAGCTCTTCTCCCTTGGTCCTCATAATGACATTGCGGTCATGATCTATGGGGCTGCTGAGTTTTCTGGATTCCCTTGGGAAACAATCATTAAAACCTTTCGAGTCGAGAGAGCATTTGTTGAGTTTGATACCGTTGAGGATTGCGCAACCGATCTGGTGGGCTTTTTGCGGGATAACAGATTCGTTGCTGATGAAGTTAGTGAGCGCGCGCAGTGGGGACTGATTCTTGACCAAATCGAGGAGATAAAGAGGGATTTACCCGAATACAAGTCGAAGACCGAGTTTCGTAAAGTGTTGTCCGATGCTTGTCGGAAACGCGCCCAAAAATTACAGCAGGATTTCGTGGAAATCGATTGCGCGCCGACGTTAAAGCAGTTTAGTGACTTATGCTCGGATAAAATAATCGGGCCGTTCGCGAGGGAAGTGTTTTCTGAGGTTATAACCGCTCGGCTTTTAAAGGATTTGACGGCTGCAATATATGAGTTTTACCGCAGAAATGTGGAGTCCGACTTCTCAACGGGAGTTGTCGTCGCGGGCTATGGTAAAAAGGAGTTTTTCGGAAGCGTTTTGACGTATACGGTCGACGGGAAAGACGAGTTGTGCGTCCGGCAATGGAGATCCTTCGAGCTAAACACCAACGCGGCGGACCAGAGAAAGACCGCAATAATTCCGTTTGCTCAGAAAGATATGTTCCAGCTTTTTATGGAAGGCATTGCTGCACGCCACGTCACCTTTCTTAATGTTTTGCTTAAGGAAATGCTTGACAGTAAATCTGATGGCCTTGTTAATAGTTACGTTATCGACCCAGACGCGAGGGTTGTTGAAGCCGCCCTGCAACGGAAAGACAACGAAACTATCTTGAAAAAATTCCGCGAGGAATTCCGGGACTATCGTTATCGGAAAGTCATAGAACCGATAATCGACGTGGTAAGGGCGCTTCCCAAGGAAGATATGGCTGACATGGCACACGCTTTGGTGGAGTTGACCTCTCTAAGAAGAAAGGTCGGCCCTTCACTGGAGTCGGTTGGGGGTCCGGTTGACGTTGCCGTGATCACGAAGTCTGATGGACTGATCTGGATCAAGCGTAAGCACTATTTCGATGTAAAGAATAACCAGGATTTCCTATATAGGAAAGAGACTCGGGCGGGGAGGAACGCGCATGCCAAAGTCTGAGGTAACTTCGCTTGGTCGTTCCACGCCCCCAGCGGGAAGCGATGAGCGCATAGCCAACTTTCTCAAGGCCTATAGACTGAGCCCTGAGGCAGATGACCCGGTAATTGATGCCGAGAAGGCGGCTAAGCGAATCATAGCTGCCGTCGAGGCATGTCGGTCATGATTCGGGGCGTTCCACTCTCATTGTGTGGGGTCTGGGGCCTTTCGGCCCCAGTGGGGTCCAGGGGCAAGGCCCCTGGCCGCCGGAGGCGTGGTGGGGACCCGATGAGGCGGCTTTCGCGTGGCGAGGCGCTGGATTGCCGCGCCGGCTTCCCCGGCTCGCAATGACGGGGAGGGGCCCCGTCAGGCGGCGAGTTTTTGCGCGGCGAACAGTTTCAGGAAGCGGTCCACGTCGGTTTCGGTGGTGGCGAAGCTGGTGACCAGGCGGATGACGGGGTTGGGGACGCCTTCGACGGCGACCCAGCGGTAGAAGCGGGCGCCGGCGGATTCGAGGGCGGCGATCTGGGGTTCGGGGAGGGTGAGGAAGAGTTCGTTGGCTTCGACCGGGTGGATCACATGGGGGCCGAGGCCGGCGGCGAGGCGGCCGGCCATGTCGTTGGCCTGGCGGGCGTTGCGGAGCCAGAGGTCGCTTTCGAGATAGGCGTCGAGCTGGGCCGAGAGGTAGCGCATCTTGGACCAGAGCTGGCCGGCGCGTTTGCGGCGGCGTTCGAAGCCGTCGGCGAGTTTGGGGTTGAAGAAGATCACCGCCTCGGCGGCGAGCGCGCCGTTTTTGGTCGCGCCGAAGCTCAGCACGTCCACGCCGGCCTCGGGGCCGATGGCGGCGGGGGGGCAGCCGAGCGTCACGAGCGCGTTGGCGAAGCGGGCGCCGTCCATGTGGAGCGCCAGGCCGTGGCGGCGGCAGGCGGCGGCGATCGCGGCGATTTCGTCCGGTTGGTAGATCGTGCCCCATTCGGTGGCCTGGGTGAGGCTGACCGCTTCGGGGAGCACGTGGTGGACGCCGCCGTCGCGGGCGCGGGCCATGGCGGCGTCGATCTGGGCAGGGCGGATCTTGCCGTCGCGCGAGGGGAGCGGGATCAGCTTGGCGCCGCCCATGTAAAATTCGGGGGCGCCGCACTCGTCGGAGGCGATGTGGGCTTCCTCGGCGCAGAGCACGGCGCCGTAGGGGCGGACGATGGTGGCCAGCGCGAGCGCGTTGGCGGCGGTTCCGGTGGCGACCGGGTGGGCGATCGCCTGCGGGCCGAACAGCGACGCGATTTTCTCGCGGAAGCGGGCGGTCCAGGAATCGGCGCCGTAGGAGGGGGCGGGGCCGTCGTTGGCGGCGGCCAGCGCCGCGAGGATTTCCGGGCTCACGGGGGCCGCGTTGTCGGACGTGAAGTTCATGGGGTGGCGATACCGAGTACGTCCGTCATCGAGTAGAGGCCTGGGGCGCGGTTCTGGGTCCAGATGGCCGCGCGGATGGCGCCTTGGGCGAAGATGCGGCGGTCGAAGGCGCGGTGGGTGAGGATGATCTGCTCCTCGGCGGCGGCGAAGATGACGCTGTGCTCGCCGATTACCTGGCCGCCGCGCAGGCTCGCTATGCCGATTTCGCGACCGCGCTGGCCGGTGCGGTTGGCGTCGGCGAAGGGGGTGTCGGTCTGGTCGCGGGCGGCGGCGATGGCGCGGGCCAGGGCGAGCGCGGTGCCGGAGGGGGCATCGAGCTTCTGGCGGTGGTGCATTTCGACGATTTCGGCGTCGTGGGTGTCGGGCGGGAGGATGCGGGCGGCAGCGGCGGCCAGCGCCAGGAGGAGCGTGACGCCGGGGGAAAAATTGGCGGCCTGGACGACGGGGACGCGGTCGGCGGCGTGGTTCACGTCGCGTTGTTCGGCGGGGTCGAGGCCGGTGGTGCCGAGCACCCAGGCGGTGCTGGTGGCGGCGCAGGCGGCGGCGTGGTCGGGGACGGCGGAGGGGTGGGTGAAGTCGATGAGCACGTCGCAGGCGGCGACCAGGCTCTCGATGCTGCCATAGACGGCGATGCCGTCGGGCGGGCGCTCGCCGGCGAGCAGGATGCCGCCCGCGAGGGTGGCGCCCGATCCGGGCACGAGCGCGGCGACGCTGCGGCCCATGCGGCCGGCAATTCCGGCGATCCCGATGCGCATTGCAGGACTATACGATGCCGGGGCGCCCTGCGAAGGCCCCGGATTGTCTGAGGCGGAAATCGGGTCTGGTGAGTCGGCTGGCGGTGCTTCGCGAGCAACGGAGCGGAGCGGCCTCCACGGCCGTGAGCACCGGAGCGCAGCGAAGCGCCGTCAGACGGCCGCCAGACCCGATTTACGACCAGACAAGGTACGTGGCGGCGTAGCCGGGGGGTGGCTACGCCGCCTTTCGCACCTCGTAAGCGGCACGGGGGGATGGCCGCTCCGTGTGCTGACCCCCATCTGGGCGCGGGGGGGAAGATTTGCAACTGTCAAGCATGAGCTTCACGGCTCTGTGTCATGACCGTCTCGTGACGCTTTTCGGCAACAGATGCCGTGGCTTGTCAGGGGAGGGGTTGTGCCCGACAAGGCGCGCCCATGCAGGTTTTCGAGGGCTGGCGCGGACTGCCCGAAGCGGCGCGCGGGGCCACGGTCGCGCTCGGCAATTTCGACGGGGTGCATCGCGGACACGCGCATCTGATCCGCAGCGCGCATGCCGCGCGGCCGGACCGGGCGCTGGCGGTGCTGACGTTCGAGCCGCATCCGCGGCGGGTATTCCGGCCGGACGATCCGCCGTTCCGGCTGACGCTGGCGGGCGAGCGGGCGGCGGCGCTGGCGGGGCTTGGGGTGGCGATCCTCTACCAGCTGCCGTTCGACCGGGCCTTCTCGGAGCTGAGCGCGGAGGCGTTCGTGGGCGAGGTGCTGCATCGCGGGCTCGGGGCGGCGCATCTGGCCTGCGGGCCGGATTTTGCGTTCGGGCACCGGCGGGCGGGGGATGTGGGGTTTCTCGCGACGGCGGCGGAGCGGCTCGGGATCGGGCTCACGGTGGTGCCGCCGCTGGCCGATGCGCAGGGGCCGCTTTCCTCGACGCGCATCCGGCGGGCGCTGCAGGACGGGTATCCGGAGCGGGCCAATGCGGAGCTTGGCCGGGCCTGGAGCATCGCCGGCGTGGTGGCGGAAGGGGACCGGCGCGGGCGCACGATCGGGTTTCCGACCGCGAATGTGGCGCTGGGCGAACATCTGGAGCCGGCGCGGGGGGTTTATGCCGTGCGGGTGCGGCTCGGCGACGGGAGTGCGAAGCGCGGGGTCGCGAATATCGGGCGGCGGCCGACGGTCGCGAGCGGGGCGGAGAGCCGGCTGGAAGCGCATCTGTTCGATTTCGAGGGCGATCTCTACGGGCAGGCGATCGCGGTGGAGCTGCACCGGTTTTTGCGGAGCGAGCGGAAGTTCGAGTCGCTGGAGGCTTTGCGGGCGCAGATTGCGGTGGATGCGGCAGAGGCGAAGGGTGTTCTTTTTTGAAAAAAAGAACCAAAAAACTTTTCTCTGTTGGCGCCGTGCCGGCAGCGCCGGTTTTCGCATGTGACGAGGCGGTGCGGGGTCCGGTGAAAAGCGAAAAGTCTTTTTGCTTCTTTTTCTTCAGAAAAAGAAGATTCTTTTCTGGAAGTTTTCGATGAGCGAAACCGACTATCGCGCGACGGTCTTTCTGCCGCGCACCGATTTTCCGATGCGGGGCGAGTTGCCGAAGCGCGAGCCGGCGATGCTGGCGCGTTGGGAGCGGATGGGGCTGTTCGCGCGGCTGCGCGCGCAGGGCGCGGGGCGGGAGCGGTTCATTCTGCATGATGGGCCGCCTTATGCGAACGGGCATATCCATATTGGTCATGCGCTGAACAAGATCCTCAAGGACGTGATCAATCGCGCGCAGCAGATGGCGGGGCGGGACGCGTATTACGTGCCCGGATGGGATTGCCATGGGCTGCCGATCGAGTGGCAGATCGAGGAGCAGTATCGGAAGTCGGGGCGCAACAAGGACGAGGTGGCGCTGCTCGATTTCCGCGCCGAGTGCCGCGCGCATGCGGAGCGGTGGCTTGGGGTGCAGGCGGCGGAGTTCCAGCGGCTCGGGGTGCTGGGGGACTGGGACCATCGTTACGCGACGATGGATTTTTCCGCCGAGGCGGCGATCGCGGGGGAGATCGGGCGGTTCGTGCTGAACGGGGCGCTCTATCGGGGCTTGCGGCCGGTGATGTGGAGCGTGGTGGAGAAGACCGCGCTCGCGGAGGCCGAAGTGGAATATGCGGAGCATCGCAGCACGACGATTTGGGTGCGGTTTGCGGTGGTCACGCCGGGGCATTTCGAGGGCGCATCGGTGGTGATCTGGACCACGACGCCCTGGACCATGCCGGGCAACCGGGCGATCGCCTATGGGCCGGAGATCGAATACGCGCTGGTGCGCGTCGATGGGGTGGCGGAGGAGAGCCTGTCGCGCGTGGGCGAGCGCGTGCTGGTGGCGCTGAAATTGCTGCCCGATTATCTGCGCGATGCGGGGATCACGCTGCATCATGTGGTGCATGTCTATCCGGGTGCGGAACTGGCGGGGCTGGTTTGTGCTCATCCGCTGCGCGGGCGGGGCTATGAATTCGACGTGCCGCTGCTCGCGGGGGAGTTCGTCACCACCGAGCAGGGCACCGGGTTCGTGCATATGGCGCCGGGGCATGGCGAGGACGATTTCGCGCTCTGCCGCGCACATGGTATCGGCGTGCCGCCGACGGTGGCTGACGATGGCACCTATGTGAAACAAATTCCGCTGTTCGCGGGGCTGCATGTGTTCCGCGCGGCCGATCCGGTGTGCGCGGCGCTCGCCGAGGCGGGCGGGCTCGTGGCGCGGGGTGTGCTCGTGCACAGCTACCCGCATTCCTGGCGGTCGAAGGCGCCGCTGATTTTCCGGGCGACGCCGCAATGGTTCATCCGGATGGATGGGCCCGAGCGGATCCGGGCGCGGGCGCTCGAGGCGATCGAGGCGACGCGCTTCGTGCCGGAGGCGGCGCGGCGGCGGATCGCGGCCATGGTGGGGCAGCGGCCGGATTGGTGCATCTCGCGGCAGCGCGCCTGGGGCGTGCCGATTCCGGTGTTCGTGCATCGCGAGACCGGCGAGGTGCTGCGCGATCCGGAGGTGGTGGCGCGGGTGGTGGCGGCGTTCGAGAGCGAGGGCGCGGATGCGTGGTTTTCCTCGCCGCCTTCGCGCTTCCTGGGCAACGGGCGCGATCCGGAAGATTGGGAGCAGGTGCGCGACATCGTCGATGTCTGGTTCGAGAGCGGATCGACGCACGCTTTCACGCTGGAGGCGCGCGGGCTGCCCTGGCCTGCCGATCTCTATCTCGAAGGGTCCGATCAGCATCGCGGGTGGTTTCAATCCTCGCTGCTCGAGGCGATCGGCTCGCGCGGGGCGGCGCCGTTCCGCGCGGTGCTGACGCACGGGTTCACGCTCGATGCGCAGGGGCGCAAGATGAGCAAGTCGCTCGGCAACGTGATCGCGCCGCAGAGCGTGATCGACCAGTTTGGTGCCGATATATTGCGGCTTTGGGTGATGAATACCGATCTCGAGGAGGATCAGCGGATCGGGCCGGAAATTTTGAAACAGCAGGCCGAGCTGTATCGGCGGCTGCGCAACACGCTGCGCTGGATCCTGGGCGGGCTCGACGGGTTTGCCGAGAGCGAGCGCGTGGCGCATGACGAATTGCCGGGTCTCGAGCGCTATATCCGGCACCGGCTGGCAGTGCTCGGGGCGGCACTCGCGCGGGCGGTCGCGACGCATGACTGGACCGGGTTCTATCCCGAGCTGCACGCGTTCTGTGCTGCCGATCTCTCGGCCTTCTATTTCGATATCCGCAAGGATTCGCTCTATTGCGACCGGCCGGACAGCGTGCGGCGGCGGGCGGTGCGCACGCTGCTCGACGATCTGCATCGCTGTCTCTGCACGTGGCTCGCGCCGGTGCTGGTGTTCACGGCGGAAGAGGCCTGGGTCGCGCGGTTCGGGGAGAGTGCCAGCGTGCATCTCGAGCTTTTCCCGGCGATCCCGGTGGATTGGCACGATCCGGCGATCGAGGCGGAGTGGCGGCGCATCCGCGAGGCCAGGCGCGACGTGACCGGCGCGCTCGAGGCGGCCCGCGAGGCGGGCACGATCGGGTCGTCGCTGCAGGCGGCGATCGAGATCGGCGGCGAGGCGGGCACGCTGCTGGACGCGGAGCGCTGGGCGGAGGTGGCGATCGTGTCGGGTGCCACGGTGGATGGCGAGGGGGTGCGGGTGCGGCCGGCGCCGGGGGCGAAATGCGCGCGCTGCTGGCGCGTGCTGCCGGAGGTCGGGGCCGACGCGCTCTGTCTGCGCTGCGCCGATGCGGTGGCGGCGCTCGGCTGCACGGCGACGGCATGACGCAGCGCGGGCGGGTGATCCTTGGGCTCGGGGTGGCCCTCGTGGTGCTGGCGGCGGACCAGGCGAGCAAGGCCTGGGTGCTGGGCGGGCTCGATCTCGCCGGACGGTTCGATGTGCCGGTGATTCCGCGGCTGCTCGATCTGACACTGGTGTGGAATCACGGGGTGACGTTCGGGCTGCTGCAGGCGGGCAGTTTCTGGGGCGAAATGGGGCTGGCGGCGATCGCAATCGCGGTGGTGGTGGCGCTGCTCGCCTGGCTGCGGCGCGCCGAGGCGGCTTGGGTGGCGGCGGCGATCGGCGCGATCGCCGGGGGCGCGCTCGGCAATGTGGCGGACCGGTTCCGGTTCGGGCGGGTGGTGGATTTCCTGCATCTGCACTGGGGCGCCTGGGACCCGTTTCCGTATGTGTTCAATGTCGGGGATTCGGCGATCGTCATCGGGGTCGCGGTGTTGCTGCTGGAAGGGATGGTGAGCGGGCGGCGGGCGGCGGGCTGAACGCTTGCGGGGATTTGACCCGAGGCAGTAAGAGCCCGGGGATGCGCCGCCTGGGATTCTGCCTGGTTCTGCCGATGCTGCTTGCCGCGTGCGGGGGCGATCTCGATCGCACGTTCGGGCTCACGCGCGACGTGCCGGACGAGTTCACGGTGACCACGCGCGCGCCGCTCTCGATGCCGCCGGATTACACGCTCTCGCCGCCGCGGCCGGGGGCGCCGCGGCCGCAGGAGATGACGGCGCAGCAGGCGGCCGAAGCGGCGCTGGCGCCCGATACCGCGCTCACCAGCACCGCCGGGCCCGAGAGCGCCGGGCAGCAGGCGCTGGTGGCGCAGGCGGGTCCGCCGGCGCCGGCCAATATCCGCGACCAGGTGAATGCGGAAGTGCAGCTCGACCGGCCGCGCCAGGGCTTCACGCAGCAACTGATGTTCTGGCAGTCGCCGCCGCCGGCCGGCACGCTGCTCGATCCGGCCAAAGAGGCCGAGCGGCTGCGCGAGGACGCGGCGCTCGGGCAGCCGCCGACCGTGGGCGAGACGCCGATCATTCAGCCGAAAAAGAATACCGGCGGCATTCTCGGGATTTTCTAGAGCGTATTGGAGAACCGGTTCTGGCGGCCGGCTGATGGCGATTGGCTGCGCTCCGGCGCGCAAAAATCACCGCCAGCCGACAAATCCTGACCGGTTTTCAAACACGCTCTAGGCTCTTTGATGTTGCTCTAGGAAACCGCCCTTACGGTGGGGTGGCGAGTGGAAGAGTCGGGTCTTCCGGTCGCCGTGGGCCTGTGAAGACATTCGGTATGGCACGTCAGCTGGCGGTGGTTCTGGAGCAGCGGAGCGGAGCGCACGTCCTTGCGTGAGCCCCGGAGCGCCGAGACCGACCGTCAGATGGCCGCCAGACCCGATGTCTTCACGGGCTCCATCCGGCAGTTGCCGACCGGGCTGGTGAACCAGATCGCCGCGGGCGAGGTGATCGAGCGGCCGGCGGCGGTGGCCAAGGAGCTGGTCGAGAATGCGCTCGATGCCGGGGCGCGGCGCATCGAGGTGGCGATCGAGGGGGGCGGGGTCGCGCGCACCCTCGTGCGCGACGACGGGGCCGGGATCGCGGCTTCCGAGCTGCCGCTCGCGGTGCAGCGCCATTGCACGAGCAAGCTGCCCGAGGGCGATCTGGTGCGGATCGCGACCTTGGGGTTTCGCGGCGAGGCGCTGCCCTCGATCGGGGCGGCGGCGCGGCTGACGCTGATCTCGCGGCCGCACGGGGCCGATTCCGCCCACCGGATCACGGTGGAGGGCGGGGCGGTGGGGCCGGTCGTGCCGAGCGCGGGCACGGCGGGCACGCTCGCTTTGGTCGAGGATCTGTTCTTCGCGACGCCGGCGCGGCGGAAATTCCTCAAAAGCGCGCGGAGCGAGGCGGAGGCGGCCGAGGCCGCGGTGCGGCGGCTGGCCTTCGCCGCGCCCGGGGTCGCGTTCCGGGTGACGGTCGAGGGGCGGGTCGCGATCGAGCGGCCGGCCGAGGCGCGGGCGGCGCGGACCGGCGCGCTGCTGGGCGGGGATGGGGCGGCGCTGCTGCCGGTCGAGGGCGAGAGGGGGGAGCTGCGGCTCGCCGGGTTCGCCGCCCCGCCTTCGGTGACGCGGGCGAGTGCGGCTGGGATTTCGCTCGTGGTAAATGGGCGGCCGGTGGCCGATCCGATGCTGCGGACGGCGCTGCGCATCGCCTATCGCGGCGTGATCGAGGCGGGGCGCTATCCGGTGGCGGCGCTCTGGCTCGATCTGCCGCCCGAGGGGCTCGATGTGAACGTGCATCCGGCCAAGAGCGAGCTGCGCTTCCGCGATCCGGACGCGGTGCGGGGGCTGATCATCGGCGCGGTGCAGCGGGCGCTCGGCGCGGGGGCCGGGATGGCGGCGCCGCGGGTGGGCTGGGCGCCCGCCATGCGGCCGGGGCTGGCGCTGCGCGCGCCGGCGCCCGTGTCTCCGGGGATGGCGGAGGCGGCGCTGCCGTTCGCGGCGGCGCCTGCGGCGCGGAATTTCGTGGCGGAGGCGCCGCCGCCGGAGCATCCGCTGGGGGCGCCGGTCGCGCAGGTGCTCGACACCTATGTCGTGTCGGTGACGGCGGACGGGGCGCTCGTGCTGGTCGATCAGCACGCGGCGCATGAGCGGCTGACGCAGGAGGCGCTGGCGGCGCAGCTTGTCACGGGCGGGGCGCGGGCGCAGCCACTGCTGGTGCCGGCGGTGGTCGATCTGCCGGAGGGCGCGGCGCGGCGCGTGGGCGAGGCGGCGGCGGCGCTGGCGCGGCTCGGGCTCGAGCTCGAACCGTTCGGGGCGGGGGCGGTGCTGGTGCGGGCGCTGCCGGCGCTGCTGGGGGCGGCCGATCCGGCGCCGCTCGTGCGCGACATCGCCGACGAGCTCGAGGCGTCGGGGGAGACGACGGCGCTGGAAGCGCGGCTCGATGCGGTGATCGCGCGGATGGCCTGTCATGGGAGCATCCGGTCGGGGCGGCGGCTGTCGCTGGCGGAGATGGCGGCGCTGCTGCGGCAGATGGAGGCGACGCCGCGGGCGGCGACCTGCAGCCATGGACGGCCGACGTTTTTGCGGCTGTCGCGGGAGGAGATCGAGAAGTTGTTCGGCCGGCGTTGACGCGGGATGCGTCCAGGCGGAGGCGTGCCGCCGGCGGCCCGGGCTCTGCCCGGGACAAGCTGGGGCCGAACGGCCCCCGATCCCACGACTTCGAACAGGTCTTGTCGGACGAGGCGATTTTCTGAATTGCCGGGGGGGCCTTTCGGCCGTCCGGCGCGAAATTCGCCGGAGCGCACCGAATTCGGAATTCGCCAGGATTTTTCTGCCGGGTGCACGATAGACCCGGCGCGTGACGCGGCCGCGGAATGCAGCTCGACGGCAGCGAGCCGGGCATCGGCGCCATCACGGTCGCTGGCAGCGTCGATGTGGTGAATGGCACGACCGCCTATCCCGCCGGCACGATCGGCAATACCGGCAATCTGACGATCGATTCGCTGGGCAACGGTACCGCGCTCTGGCTTGCAAGCCAGAGCGTGACGCTGACCGGCGGCGGCACCCTCACGATGACCGACAACGCGAACAACAGCTTCTTTGGCAACGCGCTCTACTTCCCGCTGGTGAACAGCAACAATCTCATCACCGGCGCGGGGCAGCTCGGCGGCAACCGCAGCAGCTTCACGAATATCGGCGCGAGTCTGACGACCATTGCCGCCGGAGGCAGCCTCGCGATCGGCGCTGCCGGGGCTTTGTCGGTTGCCGCCAAAACGCTGTCGGATGCAGGCCAGGTGTCGCTGGCGCGTGCCACGCTGACCGCGACATCGCTGGCGGTCGTGCAAACGGGCACGCTCAGCGGGTTTGGCACCGAGAAGGGCAGCGTCGCTGAGACCGGCAGCGTGATTGCCGCTGGCGGGACGCTCGACGTGACCGGGAGTCTCGCCGCGGCAGGAACATTATCTACTGACAACAAGGCCGCGGCGCTGATCGGCGCGAAGCTGACGGTGCAGAGCGTGGCGTTCGCGGCGGCGCAGGCGCTGGCGATCGGGTCGGTGAGCGGGCTCCGGGCTGTGCCCGATCCCCCGGTGGTGACGGCCGGGGCTGGGTTGCACGAGGTCGCGGCGGGGCTGCCTCGGGCTGCGGGGGCGATGTCTGCCTTCGCGACGCCGGAGCGGTTCCCGACGATGTCCGGGACGGAGCCGCATATCGCCGGGGATGCCTGGGTAGGGCTGATCCCGCTCGGGCATATGCTTGCCGGGTAAAGCGGGCTGCGCAGCCGCGCTTGTCACGGTGGAGATCGAGCTGGCGGCCGACCTGGCGGATCGGTGGCGGCGGAGCGGGGTTCGCGCGGGCCGCGCCGGCGGAGGGTGGTCGCTGGCTGCCACGCGAACACGTTTGGCAGCCTATTGTTGATATGATAGCTCCTGCTCCCGCCAAAGGGGAGTGTCCCGTGACCGAACCGGTTCGCCTCGTCATCTGGGATCTGGATGAGACTTTCTGGCGGGGAACGCTGACCGAGGGCGGCATTCGCGAATACGTCGCCGAGCATCACGAACTCGTCGTGGAACTCGCTCGCCGCGGCATCATCAGCTCGATCTGCTCAAAGAACGACGAAGCGACGGTTCTCGGAATTCTCGAGGAGCGTGGTATCCGCGACTATTTCGTGTTTCCCAGTATCTCGTGGGAACCGAAGGGGATGCGGATCGCCGCGATGATCGAGGCGATCGGATTGCGTCCCGCGACCGTTTTGTTCGTCGACGACAATCCCAACAATCTTGCCGAGGCGCAGGCCTGTGTTCCGGGCTTGCAGGTCGCGGACGAACGCTTCATTGCCGCGATGCCGGACGACCCGCGGTTTCGCGGCAAGAGCGACCCGGATCTGACGCGCCTTCAGCAATATCGGCTGCTCGAACAGAAGCGGCGCGACGAACGGCAGGCCGGCAGCGACAACAGCGCCTTCCTGCGCAGTTGCGACGTGCAGGTGTATATTGAATTCGCGGTCGAAGAGCATATCGACCGGGCGGTCGAGCTGATCAATAGAACGAACCAGCTCAATTTCACGAAGCGGCGCCTGCCCGAGGATCCGCAGGCCGCGCGGGAGGCGCTGCTGGCGGAGATCAACAGCTTCCGCAACCAGGCCGGACTGGTGCGAGTGCGGGACCGGTATGGCGATTACGGGTTCGTCGGTTTTTATTGCGTGACCAACCGGAGCAAACGGACCAAGCGGCGCGGTCTCGTGCATTTCTGCTTCTCGTGCCGCACGCTCGGTATGCTGGTCGAGCTGTGGGTCTATCGCTGGCTGGGTTCACCCGAGATCGAGGTGTCCGGCGAGGTGCTGACCGATCTGCGCTCGGAGCGAGAAGTGGATTGGATACGGCTGGTCTCCTCGCTGGATGACGCGGGCCCGCCGGTCCCGCCGGTCGCGCCGCTCGTGCGCGTCAATGGCGGCTGCGAGGCCAACGCGGTCGGCCATTACCTCTCGATGCATGCGCCGCAGATCGAGCTGTTCGGCAATTTCGCGGCGGGAGGGTTGTTCGTGCGCCAGAACAGCGCGCCGCTGCTGATCGCCATGGCGGATGCGCGGCCGGAGGTCATCGAGGCGGAGATGGGCGCGCTCGGGGTGCCGCCGGACCGCATGGCCAGCCGCTATTTCGATCCCGCGCCACCGGGAACGCTGTTTGTCTTCAGCGGCGGCTTCGACGCCATGCAGGGCCGCCGCTATCGCCACCGTGAGCACGGGCTGGAACTGCGGGTCGAGATCGAGTCGTCGATTCTCGTGAACATGGCAGCCCCGACTCGCATGGATATGCGCAAGCTCGAGGACCTGAAAATCTCGCCGGTGGCGAGGCGACAAGTGGATGCCGCGCTCGCGCATATGCAGAAACATTACGTATCCGTCCGCCCCGACACGCCCGAGGCGTTTGCCCCGGCCATGACCGCGCTGTTCGCGCGGATTCCCGTAGGCAGCCGGCTCATCCTCGTGCTCGATGATGATCGTCTCCGGAGCCGCGACGGCGTGCTCAAGACGCTTCCGGAAATCACCGCCTACCGGGCCTGGGTCGAGTGCATCGCCGCCGATCTGCCGTGGGTAGGGCTGGTACGCTTCACGGACGTGATCCACAGCGAGGACGAGATCCAGATTGGCATCGCGCACTACGACCGCATGGTCTATTGCCGGCTCGCGGACGCGATCGTGGCCGTGGCGCGCGACCTTCCCGCGAAGGCTGGGGCTTTGCCCCCTCGTGATCGGTTGTTGAATCGATGGCGCACGCGATGGCGAGCCCACTTTGGTCGGAGGGACCCCGACCCGATTACGTCAGAAGTCGCTTCAGCCAGCACAGTTTGTTAAAACGTGCGTTCAGATTGACTTATCACGACTGCCTCCGGCGGCCAGAGTCTCCGCCTCCGCGCGCCGCTGGAGCCGAAAGGCCCCAGACCTCGGCATTTGAAAAATCGCCTGGTCCGGCGCCGCTTATTGGAAATCGTGGGGCTTGGGGCATTTCGGCCGCAGCGGGTCCCGAGCAAGGCCCAGGAATGGTGAGGCGACCCTCAACCCAGACGCATCCCGCTCGAGCCCTCTATGTTCGAAGCTTCGTCAGCCTGACCGCTTCCGGTCAGGCTGACGCTGCTGTAATTCCGCCGTCGCCCGGCACGTAAAAGCGCTTGGCTTTGTCTCCTGAGAAGGAGGAATCGCCGCTACTGAACGATCACAGTGACCGGCGCTGAGGCGATGCCGTTGGTCACCACCGCTAGCGTGCTCGCGCCGGTCTCGGCGTTGGTGGGTATGACGACGTGCGCGGTGACGGTCTTGGGATTGCCGAGCGCGAGCGAGCTGAAGCCCCTCGTCTTGGCGTAGGCGACGTGGCCGGTCGCGGTGTTGGTGACGCGCACGAGCGGGTAGTTGGTGGCGCTCTGGTAATCGTCGCCGTAGGCGGCGCCCTGGCTTCTGCCGCTGAAGAGCGTGCCGGAGATCATGAATGAGGTGCCGCGGGTGACGGTCGCTGGAAACGAGCCGATATGCGGCACGGATCCGGCATTGGGCGCGCCCGCCGGGGTGAAGAATTGCACCGTTCCGGTCTGGTCGGTGACCATGATCTGGCCCGTGGGCAGCACGAGGAAATTGAGCGTGTAGGAAGGCTGCTTGGCGGCGCCCGTGTAGGCCGGGAGCGGATTGAGCGCGGTGCCCGTGAATTCATAGAAACTGGTGGGTTTGTTGAACACGCCGGGGCTGGCGGCGACGATCACGCGGCCGCTCGGTTCGAGGGCGGCGGGGCCGTCGGCGACGTCGAGCTGGCCGCTGCTGCTGGTCGGGAAGTCAGGGCCGGCGGACCAGGTGCCGGTTTTGATCGTATAGATGCCGGTATGGCCGGTGGCGCCGGCGGCGAAGACGGTGCCGTTCGGCCGCAGCACTTGCGGGCCCATTTCATGGCTGCCGCCGCCCGAGGCGGTGAGGTCGGGGAGCTCGGCGACCGTGTCGCCGGCGAAACTCCAGACACCCTTGCTGAAGATTTCGGTGTGTTTGAGATCGCTGGTGTCGTTGGTGTCGACGGTGAGGATGCCGCGGGCGCCGGGGAGCAGGGTCCAGCCTTCCTCGTCGTTGATATCGGCCTTGGCCGCGGTGTTGACCGCGGTCCAAGTCAGTGTCTTGGCATTGAGAATGGCCTGCTGCGCGGTGCAGCAATTGGCGAGCATGTAGGTGCCGTTGGGGCGCACGATGCTCTGCGCGTCGCCGATCGTGGTCCAGCCGGCGGGCGGGGCGACGGAGGTCCAGGCATTGGTCGCCGGATCGTAGATCGCGCCGAGCGTGGTCCAGACGCCGGTGCTGGTGCCGTTATATTCGCCGCCGTTCACGATCAGCCTGCCATCGGGCAGGACCGCGGCAGCGCGGTAGAGCGGCGCGTAGCCGGCGGGCATCGAGGCGATCTGAGACCAGGTGCCGTTGACGTAACTGCCCTGATTGTCGGGCGTGAGCTTCCACCAGGTGCCGCGGTTGACGCCCTGGACGAGCACGCTGCCGTCGGTGAGCAGCTCCTGGCCCGTGACGGCGGCACCAGGGCCGGCTTTAGCGGTCCAGCTTTGGGCCAGAGCCGACGCGGGCAGCGCAGCCGCGAGAATGGCGAGAGGTAGGCGCATGGGTTCCCCCGAATGGTGACCGTTGCGAGCCTAGCAGGCGGAACGGGGTTGCCAAGGGAGGCGGAAAAGGTCTTCTTTTTCTGAAGAAAAAGAAGCAAAAAGACTTTTTTTCTTTGGGACTGTGGAGGTTGAAGCGCACGTCCGATGCGTCAACCACCTCGTTCAGGTGAAAAGTTTTTTTGGTTCTTTTTTTTCAAAAAAAGAACATCTCTTTTCCTTATGCGGCTGTTTCCGTCTTCCGCTCCATCCGCTTGCGCTCATGCGGATCGAGATAGCGCTTGCGCAGCCGCACCGCGCCCGGCGTCACCTCGACGAGTTCGTCGTCCTCGATATAGGCGATCGCCTGTTCGAGCGACATGCGGCGCGGCGGGATCAGCAGCATCGCGTCGTCCTTGCCGGCGGCGCGGATGTTGGTGAGTTTTTTCTCCTTGATCGGGTTGACGTCGAGATCGGAGCCGCGGCTGTGCTCGCCGAGGATCATGCCGACATAGACGGCCTCGCCCGGCTCGACGAAGAGCGTGCCGCGTTCCTGCAGGTAGAAGAGCGCGTAGTGGACCGCAGTTCCGTTCTCGGAACTGATGAGCGAGCCGGCGCGGCGGCCCTCGATGGGCCCGGCCCAGGGCTCGTAGCCGGCGAAGAGCCGGTTCATGACGCCGGTGCCGCGCGTGTCGGTGAGGAATTCGCCATGATAGCCGATCAGGCCGCGGCTCGGGATGCGGAAGGCGAGGCGCACCTTGTCGCCGCCCGAGGGGCGCATGTCCTGGAGCACGCCTTTGCGGCGGCTGAGTTTTTCGACGACCACGCCGGCATAGGGTTCGTCGACATCGACCAGCACGTCCTCGAACGGTTCCTCGCGCGCGCCGGTGTCGGGATTCTGGCGGGTGAGCACGCGGGGGCGGCCGATGGTGAGCTCGAAACCCTCGCGGCGCATCGTCTCGATCAGCACGCCGAGCTGGAGCTCGCCGCGGCCGGCGACCTCGAAGGCTTCGGTCTCCTGCGCGTCGGTGACGCGGATCGCGACATTGCCCTCGGCCTCGCGCAGGAGGCGGTCGCGGATCTGGCGGGAGGTGACCTTCTTGCCCTCGCGGCCGCCGAGCGGGCCGTCATTGACGCGGAAGGTCATGGCGAGGGTGGGCGGGTCGACCGGGATCGCGGGGAGGGCGGCGGCGAGTTCGGGGGCGGCGATCGTGTCGGGGATGGTGGCGTCGGCGAGGCCGGCGATGGCGATGATGTCGCCGGCCTCGGCGGCGTCCACGGGGACGCGCTCGAGGCCGCGGAAGCCGAGCAGCTTGGTGAGGCGGCCGGATTCGATGGCGCTGCCGTCGGGGCGGAGCACGCGGACCGGCATGTTGAGGCGGGCCGAGCCCTGCTCGATGCGGCCGGTGAGCACGCGGCCGAGATAGGGGTCGTATTCGAGGATCGAGGCGACCATCGCGAAGGGCGCCTCCGCGTCGAGCGCGGGGGCCGGGACGTGGGCGAGCACGAGGTCGAAGAGCGGGGCCAGGTCGCGGCGGGGGCCGTCGAGCGCGGTGTCGGCCCAGCCCTGGCGGCCGGAGGCGTAGAGCATCGGGAAGTCGAGCTGCTCGTCGGTGGCGCCAAGTGCCGCGAAGAGGTCGAAGATCTCGGTGTGGACCTCGTCGGGGCGGGCGTCGCCGCGATCGACCTTGTTGACGACGACGATGGGGCGGAGGCCGCGGGCGAGCGCCTTGCCGACGACGAATTTGGTCTGGGGCAGCACGCCTTCGGCGGCGTCGACGAGGACGATGGCGCCGTCGACCATGTTGAGGATGCGCTCGACCTCGCCGCCGAAATCGGCGTGGCCGGGGGTGTCGACCAGGTTGATGCGGGTGTCGGCCCAGCTGACGCTGGCGCATTTGGCGAGGATGGTGATGCCGCGCTCGCGCTCGAGATCGTTGCGGTCGAGCGCGCGTTCGGCGACCTGCTGGTGCTCGCGGAAGGCGCCGGACTGGCGGAGCAGCTGGTCGACCAGCGTGGTCTTGCCATGATCGACATGGGCGATGATGGCGATGTTGCGGATGTTCATCGAGGGCGCTTCTCGGGGGGCTCGGGTGGGGTGGCGCGCTTCCGGCGGCCAGGGGGGTTGCTCCTGGCTGCCGGAGGCGCGCCCCGTGTTCATAGGCGGTGCTCATAGACGCCGGTTGCCGCGAGCGCGAGCCCTGAAGCCGGTGCGCCCCACGCTTGGGACCCGCCACTCGCTTTTCGAGAGCTTATGGCTTCGCTGCTCCGGGTGCCGTGCAGCCCGCGCGAAAGGGTGGGGCTTTTTCGCCCTTATGGGGGGCGGAAGGGCTTTCGGACCAATTGCGCGACGTCCGATCCGCAGGGGTCGATCGTGGCTGCGTTCAGAGTCGGGCGGCCAGGCTGCGTTCAGCGGCTTGCTTGATCTTGGCAGCGGCGCGCAATCCTGGCCGGATCAGGAGCGCGGCCTGCGCATGATCCCGCGCCATGGAGAATTTTCCGTCTTCGAAAAAAAGCTTTGCGAGCTGCAATTTTGCTTCGATCTTGTTGGGATCCAGCCTGATCGCCCGTTCCAGCGCTGACCGCATGCCGTCGCGGTCGCCGGCACGTTTGTGAGCGCGGAACAGCGTCATCTGATGCCAAAATTCCCGGCTAACGTGCGCAGCGGTGGCGTGAAGCACGAGGGTGAGTGCATTCTCGAACAGCGTCTCCGGCGTGGGCCTGGTCTCCGTCTCGGGGAAGTTCGAGAAATCGGTGCTGAACAGGGTCGCCCGTTGCGGAAAATAGGCGCGCCGGACGGCCTCATTCGTTTCCGCGAAGTGCTCAATGAAGTTGCGCGCCTCGTCGCGGGTGGGACGCCAGCCCCGGCCAGGCAGCACTTGCGTGACCCAATCGCAGAGTATGCGCCACTGGGCGTCGGGTTCGGAATCGGCATCTGGCTGCGCGGCCCGGCGCTTCAGGGCGGCCAGCAAAATGGCCTGTCCTTCGAGGTTTATGCTGAGATTCCGTTCGCGCAAGCCAGGCGTTTCCGGAGCCGGAACATCGATCCCGGCGGCTTGCAGGAAATCGGTGACGACGTCGCCTCCGGCGGCGGCCAGCGCATCGCGGGCGAAGATTCGGGGGCGGATCGAGCGGGCACCGAATGCGGCCGCAAAACGGTGCAGCAGGGCTTTGTAGTTGAGGTAGCGACGCCGCTGGTTGCCGTCGGCACCTTCACGGAACAGGGCCGGCTCGACCGCGACGCCGTTACGCAGATATTGATTGTAGGCGCTGGCGACATGCTCATCCTGACGCCGCAGGTAGACGATCACGCGGGCGGAGTCGAAATAGGGCATGAGAAAATCGGCTAGCGCCTGAACCTGCCGTCTGCGCGGCAATACGCTGAAATGTTCGCTCGTGATAATGCAGCGCGTGGTTCCCGATGGCATGGAGTCGAGTTCGGCTTTGAAGGAGTCGCGAAACGAACCGAGCCGCGTGGAAAGACCGGAGCCGCTCGCGCCGGCAGCACCGGCGAAGACGGCAGCCAGCGGGTGATGGTCGATCCGGCCGAGCGGCATGGGATAGAACACCTGCCTGGCCGCGAGCTGGTCGCGAAGCTGAGCCACGCTGTGCTGGATCGAGGTCGAACCGGTCTTGGTGACGCCGATATGCAGAATGAGTTCGCGTGCCAAAGCCTGCTCCGTGGGGTTTGCTGCGGGCAAAGCGCGGGTCGCTCGCAGCGGCACGCCCGAAGTCCCGACGGTGACCAGGCTGTTCGAGGCCGACAGCTACCCTAGCAGTCCCGGCGGGGATGAGAAAGGAATGAGGAAGGCTCTCAACCATGGGTGCGGGGTGGCGGCCGGGGTTGGCGAAACCGTTTGGGCTGTCTAGACAGGCGGCGTGGACCGACCCGTGCGGGACTGGATCGCGTGACCCAAAAAGCCCAGCATTTTCTCGATGAGCAGGCGCCGCAGACCCCCTGTCTGGTGGTCGATCTCGATCGGGTGGAAGAGAATTTCCGGACGGCTCGCGCGGCCTTTCCGGAGGCGCGGATCTTCTATGCGTTGAAGGCCAATCCGGCGGCGCCGATTCTGCGGCGGCTGGTGGGGCTGGGCAGCCATTTCGATGCGGCGAGCGTCGAGGAGATCGAGTTTTGCCTGGCGGCGGGGGCGGCGCCGGAGCGGATTTCGTTTGGCAATACGATCAAGAAGGCTACCGCGATCCGGCGGGCGTTCGAGGCGGGGATCCGGCTTTTCGTGTTCGATTGCGAAGCCGAACTGGAAAAGATCGCCGAGCATGCGCCGGGGGCGCGGGTGTTCTGCCGCCTCGGGGTGGGCACCGATGGGGCGGTGTTTCCGCTGGCGCGGAAATTCGGCTGCGATCCGGCGCATGCGGCCGAATTGCTGGTGCGGGCGGCCGAACTCGGGCTCGAACCCTATGGGGTGTCGTTCCATGCTGGGAGCCAGCAGACCAGCACCGAGGCGCACGAGGCGGCGATCGGGCAGGCGGCGATGCTGTTCGACGATCTCGAACGCGCCGGCATCTCGCTCCGGATGATCAATCTCGGGGGCGGGTTTCCGACGCGCTATCAGGAGGATGTGCCGGATATCGGGGCGTTCGGCGAGCGGTTGCACCATGCACTGGCTTTCCATTTCGGAAACAGAATACCGGAAATCCTGGTCGAGCCCGGGCGGTTGCTGGTGGGGGATGCGGGCATGCTTGAGAGCGAGGTCGTGCTCGTCAGCCGGCGCGGCAGGAACGATCCGGTGCGCTGGGTGTACCTCGATATCGGCCGGTTCGGCGGACTCTCGGAGACCGAAGGGGAGGCCACCAAATACCGGATCACGACGCCGCATGATGGCGGGCCGGACGGGCCGGTAATCATTGCGGGGCCGACCTGCGACAGCGCGGACACGCTTTATGAGAAGGCCGGTTACCGGATGCCGATGGCGCTCGCGGCGGGTGACCGCGTGCGGTTTCATGCGGCCGGGGCCTATGTGACGACTTACGCGACGACGGGCTTCAACGGGTTCAAGCCGCTCGCGGAATATTATATTTAGGGGGATGCCGCCGGCGGGCAGGGGCTCTGCCCCTGCACCCCGCTGGGGCCGGTAGGCCCCAGACCCCGCTATTTGTGGGCGACGGGGTTAGTTCCGCAATCCGAGGTCGTTGCCGCGGCCGCTCCGGAGCGGTGGCGTGAACGCGCAGATTGCTCCCAAATCGTCGTATCCGCGTCCCGTAGAGAGACTCCAGCCTTCGCAGCGGCCTCCTCAAGGAGCTGCAGCGCTCTGACGGCTGTGACAGGCCCCCCGGTTACGTCGCCAACCCATTGCCGGATCCGTATGTCCGGCTTTGTCGTGTTCGCGCCGAACAGCATCCGAAGGTATTGAAATCCTGCCAATCCAAAACCTCGTATTCTGGGAGTTTGCTGATCGTGGAATGCAGCGCTTTCGGCCCACGATTCCATGTTCCTGAGCTGAGACTCGCCGTCTCCAGTCCCACTGATTGTCAATGTCCATTTAGCCACTCCGGCAAGTGTATTGGCGCGATCTTTGTGGTTGTAACAAAGAGTAGCGCAGACAAAGGCGTGTGGCGACTCGTATGCCGAAAGCGCAGATTCCAAGTCCGAAATCTTCCGTACTTGAGGATGATTTTTTTCAAAACTGTTGAGCCGCGGAACCAGAAACCTGTCATAGTCGCGGTTAAGGGACAGAACGCAATCGATGACGCGAACAGCGGGCGGGCGACGCCAGGCTGGGTCTTCTGATTTCCTGGGCTTGATGTTACGGAGTGCCAGCACCAGGCGCTCTGAGTCCGTCATCCGGAATGGCTCTCCCTTGGGGGCGGCGGTGACCCCCTGTTGCAACGTACAACCGCTCTTGAGCATCCACCATCGCATTGAAGCCAGGGTATTGCCCAGGACCCTCTGTGGCCAGCGCCACGCTGCAAAGTGATGGGGTCTGGGCCCTTTTGGCCCCAGTGGGGTCCAGGGGCAAAGCCCCTGGCCGCCGGAGGCCAGGCCGATCAGTTGGGGCGCAGCACGAGAATTTCTGCGCCGGTTCCGTAGCCGAAAAGATTGGCGCGGGCGGCGACGATGAGCCGGTCGATTTCCGGCACGAAGAGCGAGGTGCGGGCGCCGGATTTCGTCGCGATGCGGCCGATCGGGCGGTAGGGGGTGCGATCGGTCGCGAAGACATCGACGAAGCCTTCGCCGCAACTGACATAGAGACGTTTGCGCTTTTCGTCGGTGAAGACGTCGTCGGCGTCGCCGCACGTGTCGAGGCTGGCCCGGATGGTGCCGTCGGCGGCGTTCAGGGCGACCAGTCTGGCCGGATCGCGGAATGCGACGATGACGGTTTTGCCGCCATCGGCGAGGGCCATCGGGAAATTGCCGCGGAGGTCGGGCGTGCGCCAGGTGGTGAGGGGCTTGCGGGCGCCAGGGTCGAGCACGGCGATTTGTTGCGAGTCGGGGATGTTCACGAAAAGGCGCCGGCTTGCCGGGTCGAGCTGGAAGCCTTCCGGGTGGGCCGGGAGGGGGATTTGCGCGAGAAGCGCGCCGTTGGCCGGGTTGAGCGTGGCGATGCCGCCTTCGCCGTAGCCCACGAGAAAGGCGCCGCTTTGCGGATCGACGCGGATATCGTCGGCATCGCTGCCGAGTGGGGTGGTGGCGATCGGTGCGTCATCGCTGCCGCGGAGCAGGCGGACGGTGCCGTCGCCGCCATTGGCGATGGCGATGGTGTCGGTCCGCGGCGCGTAGCCGATGCCCTGGGGTTCGTGGAAGCCGGTGAGCCGCCGGATCAGCGTGCCGCGATGGAGGTCGATCACGTCGACGGTATCGTTGCCGAGCTCGGCGACGAGCAGCTGGCCCCGGGCCGGATCGAATGCCAGGTGATCGATCCGGCCGGTCACCTCGGGCAGCGCGATCGTCCGATCGAGGACGAGCGGCGGCGCGCCGGCCGCCAAAGCGGCGCCAAACGCCATGACCATCCAAAAGGTAGGCAAGGCCAATCCAACCCTCCAAAGTATACGGGGTCTGGGGCCTTTCGGCCCCAGCGGAGTGCAGAGGCGGAGCCTCTGCCCGCCGGAGGCAAGACGCATGATTGATCTCGTCCTGGAAAGCCACCGCAAAAACCTGGGCGGTTTCGAAGTGGGCCGCGTGCTGCCCGCCGCGCCGCGGCGGATGGTCGGGCCGTTCGTGTTTTTCGACCATATGGGGCCGGCGGATTTTCCGGCGGGGATTCCGAAAAGCGTCGATGTGCGGCCGCATCCGCATATCGGGCTTGCGACGGTGACCTATTTGTTCGAGGGCGAGATCATGCACCGGGACAGTCTCGGCACGGTGCAGGCGATCCGTGCGGGCGAGGTGAACTGGATGACGGCCGGGCGCGGCATTACGCACTCCGAACGGTTCGAGCGGGCGCGGCTGCAGGGCGACCGGCTGCACGGGATTCAGTCCTGGGTGGCGTTGCCGGAGGGGGAGGAGGAGACGGCGCCGGATTTCTCCCATCATGCGATGGAAGATTTGCCCGAGATCGAGGGGCCGGGGGTGGTGGCGCGGCTGGTGGCGGGGAGCGCGTTCGGGATGACGGCGCCGGCACGGGTTTTCTCGCCGATGGTTTATATTCATTGGGCGTTGCGGGCGGGGGCGCGGGCGGAGGTGCCGACCGGGCACGCGGAGCGCGCGGCTTATGTCGCGTCGGGGGAGATCGAGGCGGAGCATCGAACGTTCGGCAGCGGGACGATGCTGGTGTTCGCGCCCGGGTCGGCGCCGGTATTGCGGGCTTTGCAGGATTCGGCGGTGATGGTGCTGGGGGGTGAGAAGCTGGGGCCGCGCTATGTCGAGTGGAACTTTGTTTCGTCCTCGCGCGAGCGGATCGCGCAGGCGCGCGCGGATTGGCGGGCGGGGCGGATGCGGCTGCCCCAGGCGGACGACCAGGAGTTCATTCCGCTGCCGGAGTAGAGGGTGGCGAGGGCGAGGCCGAGCGCGCCGGCGGCGGCGGCGAGCCAGGCCCAGAGCGCGCCTGGTGGGGCGTAGGCGAAAGCGATGTGCGATCGGCCGGCGGGCAGGTCGAGGGTCTGGAACAGGTCTTGCGTGCCGAGCGGGGTGGGTTGGCCGTTGATGCGGGCGGTCCAGCCGGGCCAGGCGAGTTCGCGGCGGATGAGTGTCGCGGGTTGTGGGCAATCGGTGACGATGTCGGTGCGGGAGCCGGCGATGTGGCAGCCGGGCGCGGTCCAGTAGGGTGCCGGATCGGGCAGTTGCCAGATCGACATGACGCTGTCGCTGAAGACGAGCGGGAGCGCGATCGACGGCATTATGCCGGGATAAGTCAGGATATAGCGGACGCCGGCGTCGCGCAGCGCGGGCGCGATGCGGGGCAGGGTCGCGAGATCGCGGGTGGCGAATTGGAAATTGATGCCGTCGCTGCGGGGCATGAAACGCGCATGCACCGCATCGACCCAGTTTTGCGGCAGGGGCAGATAATTGTGATTGATCTCCGGCACGCCGAACATGGCGCCGTAATTGGCCCAGAACGGGCTGAAGGTGGCGATCCGGGAAAGGCCGGTGTGGGCTTGCAGGAAGCGGATCGCCTCGGTGTCGACGCGGGCGCCGTGCGGGCCGGCGAGAAGCGCGATCATCGGAATGGCCAGCGCCTGGGCACCGAGCGCGGCGACGAGCGAAGCTGTGCGGGGTGGAGCCGCGGGGCGCCGGGTGAGAAGATACGCGGCAAGAACAAGTCCCAGGGATAGCAGGATCGAGCCGGCGGCGAGCGCGTGGGGGGCGGCTGCGATTTGCGGCGCGGACCAGACCAGGGACAGGGCGGCGAGCGGGGCCAGGAAAAGAAGCGGGATGGTCCAGTTTGGGCGGACGCCTTCCCGCCAGTCCTGAAGCGTGAGGGAAGTCAGAATGGCGGCGGCCATCGACCAGCTCGGCATCATGTAGAGATGGATTGCGGCCTCGTGGAGCAGCGGGAGGTGCGCGAACAACGCGGTCGTGGGCGGGAAACGTACGGCGCGACTGCCTGTGAGCAGAATCCAGCCGAACAAGGTCCAGCGCA
The DNA here is from genome assembly GCA_027451405.1 of Acetobacteraceae bacterium. GTDB lineage: Bacteria > Pseudomonadota > Alphaproteobacteria > Acetobacterales > Acetobacteraceae > DAIDJM01. Next base: position 35,103 of record DAIDJM010000024.1, read on the forward strand.
GGGCATTGTCGGGGCCGCGGCGCCGCAGCGCGGCGAGCGCCAGACAGGCCGGGAGCAGCGGGACCGTGCCGCCGAGCCGATACCAAGCGGCCGAACCATCTATGTGCTGGAGGTGGGTCGCGAGCAGGCCGCCCTGACTGTAGGGAAAGAGCATCAGGCCGGCGACGCCGGCCCGCCAGCCACCGCCCACGAGGCTGCCGTGCCATCCCAGGAATTCGCGGGGCAGGGCCTCGAGGAAGGACCAGATGGCGGGGGCGGCGAGCAGCAGGCCGCAGAGCGTGGCGGCGCCGGCACGCCAGGCATAGGCCAGGCGGGCGCCCCGGGCCTGCCATAGGCGGAGCGTGGCCCAGAGTCCGGCGAAGGCGAGGTCGAGCGCCGCGGTTTCGGGGAAGCCGGCGAGGAAGGTCCAGGCGGTGCCGAGGATCAGCGCGGGCGGGACGGTTCGCCAAACGGATGGGGTCTGGGGCCTTCCGGCCCCAGTGGGGTCCAGGGGCAAAGCCCCTGGCCGCCGGAGGCGCGGGGGGGCCCGCTCCGGGTCGCGGGCCTGTTCGAGGCCGAGCAGCATGAGCGGCAGGAAGGCGACCGGCAGGATCGGGCCGTGGGCGAACCAGGCGAAGGTGCCGTTCAGCTCGAACAGGATGGCGCCGGCGAGCGCCGGGGCGCGGGCGAGGCCGAGGCGGCGCAGCAGGGCCAGTGTGAAGAAGCCGGCCAGCGCCATCAGGATCATGCGCAGCAGCAGCAGGCCGTGCGGCAGCGCCAGCAGCAGACCGAAGGGGAGGAAGAAGGCGGTGGTCTGGCCTTCGGCGGCGAGCGGCAGGCCGATACCGGAATAGGGGTTCCACCAGGGGACGATGCCGGAGAGCCAGTCGCGGGCGGCGAGCGCGCCGAGCGCTTCGGTGGTGACGCCGGCATTGCCGTCGATCCAGGGCAGGCCGGCGAGGAGGCCCGGGCTGCCGGGCGTGACGAGGCCGGAGACGGAATAGATCGGGTCGAAACGGAACATTCCGCTGAGCGCCGGCAGGTGGGCGGCGACCGGCAGGAGGGCCAGCAGCAGCCAGACGGGGGCGTCTTGGCGCCAGGATCGGCCCGAACTCATGGCTGTATCCCCCGTGCCGGCGGCGTCCGCGCTGGACAGGGCACGGCAGCGTCGCCATACTCCATTCGCTTCACTGACCCCAAGCGGGAGAGCAGCGGCCGCGAGCCGCCGCCGAAGGCGCAACCGGCCCCCGGAAACGCTCAGGCAAAAGGACCGCTCGATAGGGGTCGAGGCCTCTGGAAAGCCGGCGCCGGTTTGGCGCCGCACCGAAGGAGTAAGGGCGCACCCGGGGCCAGACACATGCCCGGGCACGCTCGAATCTCTCAGGTTCACGGACAGAGGGGGGTCGGCTGTCGCCGGGTGACCGGCATTCGCTGACCCGGAGCCGTTCCCTGTCCGATTCGCCATTGAAACTGTCGCCGCTCGATACGCTGCACCGCCGGCTCGGCGGGCGCATGGTCGGGTTCGCGGGCTGGTCGCTGCCGGTGCAGTATGAAGGTGCGCTCGCGGAACATCGGGCGGCGCGCACGCAGGCGGCGTTGTTCGATGTCTCGCATATGGGGCAGGTGACGCTGCGCGTGACGGCCGGGGAGATCGAGACGCTCGTGCCGGGCGATATCGCGGGGCTCGCACCGGGGCGGCAGCGCTACACGCTGCTGCTGAACGAGGCCGGCGGGATCCTCGACGACGTGATGGTGGCGCATTGGCCGGACGGTTTCGTGATGATCGTCAACGCGGCGCGGGCGGCTGCCGATCTCGCGCATCTGCGGCAGGCGTTCGGCGATGCGGCGGTGGAACATGGCGAGGGGCGCGCGCTGCTCGCGCTGCAGGGGCCCGAGGCCGCTGCGGTGATGGCGCGGCATGCGCCGGCCGCGGTGGCGCTGCCGTTCCTGGGGCTGGCCGAGGTGGCGATCGCGGGTGTCGCGTGCCGGGTGAGCCGGTCGGGCTATACCGGTGAGGACGGGTTCGAGATTGCCTGCGCGGGCGAGGGGGCGGTGGCGGTCGCGGAGGCGCTGCTGGCCGAGCCCGAGGTTTTGCCGGCCGGACTTGCGGCGCGGGATACGCTGCGGCTCGAGGCGGGACTTTGCCTCTATGGCAACGATATCGACGAGGTGACGACGCCGGTGGAGGCGGGGCTTGCCTGGACGATCGGCAAGCGGCGGCGGGCGGCGCGCGATTTTCCCGGCGCCGAGCCGATCGCGGACCAGCTCGCGCAGGGTGCGCCGCGCTGCCGCGTGGGACTCCGGCCCGAGGGACGGGCGATCGCGCGGGGCGGGGCGGCCATTGCGGCGCCGGATGGGAGCGAGGCGGGAATCGTGACCTCGGGCGGCTTCGCGCCGAGCTTGGGCGGCCCGATTGCCATGGGTTACGTTCGCCGCGACCTCGCGGTCCCCGGCACGGCGCTCGGGATCGAGGTCCGGGGGCAACGTCTGCCGGCGCAGGTGGTGGCGCTGCCCTTCGTTCCCCATCGCTTTGCCCGTTAGAGGACCGCCATGGCAGAGATCCGCTATACGAAAGACCATGAATGGGTGCGCCTCGAAGAGGATGGCACGCTGACGATCGGCATCACCGATCACGCGCAGGAGGCGCTCGGCGACATCGTGTTCGTCGAATTGCCGGCCGTGGATCGCGAGGTGGCGGAAGGCGAATCCTGCGCGACCGTGGAGAGCACGAAGGCGGCGAACGACGTGTTCGCGCCGCTCGCCGGGCGCATCGCCGAAGTGAACGAGGCGATCGTCGAGGATCCCGGGCTGATCAATCGCGATCCGGCCGGCGAAGGCTGGTTCTGGCGCATGGAACCGGAAGACGACGCGCAGTTTGAGCAGCTCCTCGATGAGGAGAGCTACGAGGCATTCCTGGAGACTCTGTGATGCAGACGGAAGCGGACCTTTCCGAGCTCGACGCCGAATCGTTCGCTTCCCGTCATATCGGGCCGCGGCCCGGCGAGATCGACCGCATGTTGCGGGTGGTGGGGGCGGCGAGCCTCGACGAGCTCGCGGCGCGGGCGGTGCCGGCGGCGATCCGGCTCGCGGGCGCGCTCGATCTTCCGGCGCCGGCGGGCGAGGCCGAGATGCTGGCCGAACTGCGCGGGATCGCGGCCCAGAATGCGCGCTACCGGTCGCTGATCGGCTGCGGCTATCACGGCACGCGGCTGCCGCCGGTGATCCAGCGCAACGTGCTGGAAAATCCCGGCTGGTACACCGCCTACACGCCCTATCAGGCGGAGATTTCGCAGGGCCGGCTCGAGGCGCTGCTGAATTTCCAGACCATGATCACCGATCTGACCGCGATGGATGTCGCGAACGCGTCGCTGCTCGACGAGGGCACGGCGGTGGCCGAGGCGGTGAGCCTGGCGCGGGCGGTGGCGCGGCAGAAATCCAGCCGGATCGCGGTGGCGGCGGATCTGCACCCGCAGAGTCTGGCGGTGCTGCGGACGCGGGCGCGGCCGCTCGGGTGGGAGATCGTCGAATTCGCGCCGGAGGATACGGGCGCCATCGCGGGCGCGGGCGCGTTCGCGGTCGTGCTGCAATATCCGGGCAGTTCGGGCGCGGTGCGTTCGTTGCAGGCAGAGATAGAGGCCGCGCACGCGGCGGGCGCGCTCGCGATCGTGGCGGCCGATCTTCTGTCGCTCGTGCTGCTGACGCCGCCGGGCGAGATGGGGGCGGATATCGTGGTCGGCAGCGCCCAGCGCTTCGGCGTGCCGATGGGATTCGGCGGGCCGCATGCGGCGTTTTTCGCGACGCGCGAGGCCTATAAGCGGCATATGCCGGGGCGGCTGGTGGGCGTCAGTCAGGATGCGGCGGGGCGGCCGGCGCTCAGGCTCGCGCTGCAGACGCGCGAGCAGCATATCCGGCGCGACAAGGCGACCAGCAATATCTGCACGGCGCAGGTGCTGCTCGCGGTGATCGCCGCGTTCTATGCGATCTGGCACGGGCCCGAGGGGCTGCGGCGCATCGCGCGGCGGGTCAATTTCGCCGCGCGGTGTCTCGGCGTGGCCGCGGTCCGGGCGGGAATGTCGCTGCGGTCAACAGCGTTCTTCGACACGATCGCGATCGAGGCGGGCGAGCGGGCCGACGCGCTGATGCAGAGCGCGCTCGAGGCCGGGTTCAATCTGCGGCGGCTCGATGCGACCGGGGTCGCGATCGCGCTCGACGAGACCGTGACGCCGGCGGAACTGCAGGCGCTGGCCGGCGTGCTCGGGGGCGCCCTGCGTGAGGCACCGGACTCGATTCCGGCGTCGCTCGCGCGGCAATCGGATTTTCTGCGCCATCCGGTTTTCGCTTCGCATCACAGCGAGCACGGGATGCTGCGCTATCTCAGGCAGCTCGAGGATCGCGACATCGCGCTCAATCGCGGCATGATCCCGCTCGGCTCCTGCACGATGAAGCTGAACGCGACGTCCGAGATGATGCCGGTGACCTGGCCGGAATTCGCCGACATGCACCCGTTCGCGCCGCCGGATCAGACGCGGGGCTACAGCACGCTGATCGACCGGCTCTCGCGCTGGCTCGCGGTGGTGACGGGATTTTCGGCGGTGAGCCTGCAGCCGAACGCGGGAAGCCAGGGCGAATATGCCGGGCTGCTCGCAATCCGCGCCTATCATCGCTCGAAGGGCGAGGGCGAGCGCGATATCTGCCTCATTCCGGCGAGCGCGCACGGAACCAATCCGGCGAGCGCCACCATGGCGGGGCTGCGCGTGGTGGTGGTGGGGTGCGATCCGCGCGGCAACATCGATGTTTCGGACCTGAAAGCGAAGGCACTTCAGCACGCCGATCGGCTCGCCGCGCTGATGGTGACGTTCCCGAGCACGCATGGCGTGTTCGAAGGACAGATCCGGGACATCTGCGCGATCGTGCATGCCTGCGGCGGGCAGGTCTATCTCGATGGCGCCAATCTCAATGCGCAGCTCGGTCTGACGAGCCCGGCGATCGTCGGCGCAGATGTGTGCCATCTCAATCTGCACAAGACGTTCTGCATTCCGCATGGCGGCGGCGGGCCCGGGATCGGTCCGATCGCGGTTGCCGCGCATCTGGCGCCGTTCCTGCCCAACCATCCGTTCCGCGCGGATGCGGGGCCGCTCACCGGAATCGGGCCGGTGGCGAGCGCGCCGTTCGGCAGCGCCGGCATCCTGCCGATCAGCTACGCCTATATCCGGATGATGGGCGCGGAAGGGCTGCGCGCGGCGACCGAGACGGCGATCCTGGCCGCGAATTACGTGGCGGCCCGGCTGCGGCCGCACTACCCGATTCTCTACACGGGCGAGAGCGGCTACGTGGCGCATGAATGCATCCTCGATTGCCGGCATTTCCAGAACGAGGCCGGCATCACGGTGGAGGACATCGCGAAGCGGTTGCAGGATTACGGCATGCACGCGCCGACCATGTCCTGGCCGGTGCCGGGCACGCTCATGGTGGAGCCGACCGAAAGCGAGCCGCTCGCCGAACTCGACCGGTTTTGCGAGGCGATGATCGCGATCCGCGCGGAAATCGCTGCGATCGCCGAAGGGCGCGCGGACCGGAGCGACAATGTGCTGCGGAATGCGCCGCACACGGCCGAGGAACTCGTGGCCGAGGCGTGGCCGCATCCCTATTCGCGACGCGAAGCGGTCTATCCGGCGGGTGTCGTGGCCGGAACGAAATACTGGCCGCCGGTGAAGCGGGTGGATAACGCCTTTGGGGACCGGAACCTGGTGTGTACGTGCGCGCCGGTGTCCGAGTATGCGGAGGCGGCGGATTAGGGGAAGGTTGTTCTTTTTTTGAAAAAAAAGAACCAAAAAAACTTTCTCGTATTTGGAAGGTGCTGGTTCCGGCCTCGATCTAATACGAGAAAAAGTCTTTTTGCTTCTTTTTCTTCAGAAAAAGAAGAATCCTTTCACTTCCCTTTCAACGGCTCATCAAAAATCGCACCATCGAGCTTCGCCCCCGTGAAATCGGTTCCGGTCAGATAGGCGCCGGTGAAGTCCGCGTGCGTCAGGTTGGCGTTGCGGAAGGTGGCGTGTTCGAGGTGGGCGTAGCGGAACGTGTTGCGGCCGAGATCGGCGCCGGTGAAATCGGCGTTTTCCAGGTGGGCGCTGTCGAATTCGCTGCGGAGCAGGCCCATCGACTGGTTGGCCATGTTCACGCCGTATCGGGCACCGCGGAGATTGGCGCCGCGCATATCGTCGAAACTGTAATGGATGGTGCCGCTGGTGTCGGAGAGGTCGGCGGCGACGAAACTGGCGGCGAGGTCGGGCTGATTTTCCATGCCGTAGGATGTGACGATGGTGGGCATCTGGGCGGCGTGGAGGTTGGCGTGGTCGAAGCGGGCGCGCATGATCCACACGCCGCGGAGATTGGCGCCGCGGAGATTGGCGCCGGTGAGGTCGGCGCCCACGAGTTTCACGCGGTAGAGGTTGGCGCCGGCGAGGTTGGCGCGCGAGAGGTTGGCGCCGGAGAAATCGAGGCCGGTGAGGTCGGCGCCGGCGAGGTTCTGGCCGGAAAAGTCGCGGTCGCCGGTGGCGAGACGGTGGCGGACGGCGTCGCCCGTGAGCGGAGACGGGGCGGCGGCGGTCAGCAGGGCGAGGCTCAGGACCATCCAGGGGCGGAATGTCGGGCCAGCGTTCGCCATGGCGGTTCCTGCCTCCGGGGTTGGCCGCGATCTTATAGCCCGGCGCGCGGCCGGGCCCAAGGAAGCCGTGCCGTTTCGGCATATTGCCCCGGGGTTCCGCCCGGTTAGGTGTGGGCCGGACCCGCCATCGGCGCGGGCTTGAGTGGATATCCGGCTTGGAGTCGTTCGATGAACTCGGCTCGTGGGCCAGCTCCTGGTTCTGCGGCATCGGCCTCATTCTTGCCTGCGTGATGCTGCATGTCTCGGGATTGATCCTGATCGATCTCCGGGTCGTTACAAAAGTAGAGCGAAGACTTCCGCCCTGGGCCGGTCATGCGCGGGCGCCCGTGATCACCAGCGCGGTGATCCTGATGCTGACCGTGCTGCACGGGCTCGAGGCGTTTCTGTGGGCGCTTGCCTACCGGCTCCTGGGCGCGCTCCCGCACCTGCATGGCGCGATCCTGTTTTCGCTCGGCGCGCTCACTACGTATGGCAACTCCGATATCGACATCGTCGAGCATTGGCGGCTGCTCGGCGCGCTCGAGGCGCTGAACGGTTCCTTGCTGTTCGGATTGTCGACCGCTTTCGTCTTTTCGGTGCTGGTGCGGAATTGGGCGTTCGATCGGGTGGCCGTCCGGCAGACCGGGGAGGGCGGATAGGACCGCCGGGCGGTGCCGAAAGCGCATAGTCCGGTGTGCGGCGCGCGCCCTACCGTTTCGCGCGAGGCTGCCGTGCTGTCGGCGCCGGCCTGTGTGACGGCGTCCGGAAGGGATGGTGATGACCGGCGCGGAATTCGCGGTTCCCGAGTCGCGCGTGACCGAGAGGCGCCGGCGGATTCCGGTCATCTGGATCATTCCGCTGCTGGCGATCGCGATCGGGATTTATCTCGCCTGGGATACGTATTCGAAGGAGGGGCCGACGCTCACCCTGTCCTTCAAGGCGGCGGAGGGGCTCAAGACCGGCGAGTCCGCGCTCAAATTCAAGGGAATCACGATCGGCACCGTGCAGCGGCTGGATTTCTCGCCGGATCACAGCCGGGTGCTGGTGAGGGTGGCGACGACCAGCGCGATCCGCAACCTGCTCAGCGACGACAGCGTGTTCTGGGTGGTGAAGCCGGAATTGTTCGCGGGCAGCCTGCGCGGCATCGGGACGCTGCTTTCGGGTCCGTATATCGAGATGCGCCCCGGCACCTCGGCGCGGCATGGGCGCACGCATTTCGTGGGCCTCGAGGATCCGCCCGTGATGGAGGCCGATGTTCCGGGAACGACCTATCTCGTCCGGGCGGCCAAGCTCGCGTCGATTTCGCTCGGCTCGCCGGTTTTCTATCGTGACCTTTCGGTGGGCCAGGTGCTGGGCTGGGATCTCGGTGACATGGCGGACAGCGCCACGCTGCATGTTTTCGTGCGCAAGCCGTTCGACCAGTATGTGAACAGCTCCACGCGGTTCTGGGCGGCATCGGGGATCAAGGTGGATATGAGCGGTGCGGGGCTCAGCATCGAGGTCGAGTCGCTGAAGGCGATTCTGCTCGGCGGCATCGCCTTCGAGACGCTCGATCAGAGCGCGCCGCCGGCCGCGGCACGCCGCACGATGTTTCCGCTCTATGCCGATCGCGAGGCGGCGGATGCGGCGTCGTTCCGGCGCAGCATACGGTGCGTCGCCTATTTCAGCGGATCGGTGCGCGGCGTGGCGCCCGGCAGCGAGGTGACGCTGCACGGGTTCAAGGTCGGCCACGTGACCTCGGTGGCGGTGACCTACGATCCGGACAAGCAGGATTTCATCGCCCCGGTGGAATTCGAGGTGCAGCCCGAACGGATCATCGGCGTCGGCAAGCGGGCCTACGCGACGCCCGAGCAGGGCATGCAGGTTCTTCTCGATCGCGGTCTGCGGGCCAGTCTGCAGAGCACCAGCCTGATCACCGGCCAGATGTCGCTGGTGCTGGCACTGGTCAAGGATGTTCCGGTCGAGAAGATGGTGCAACGAAATGGCCGGTTCGTGATTCCCGCGGTCAACGAGGGCGGGCTGAGCGGGATCGAATCGGGGGCGACCGCGTTGCTCACCAAGGTGAATACGATTCCGTTCGACAAGATCGGGCAGGATGTCGCGGCCATTGTCCGCAATTTCGACACGCTGACGAGCGGGCCGCAGCTCGAGCGTTCGCTGAGTGCGCTGACTGCGACGCTCGCGAGCGCGCGGGATGTGATGGGCGGGCTGAAATCCAGTTCGGGTCCGGCGTTCAAGCGGCTGCCGCAGATCGCACTCGATCTGGAAGGGACGCTGGACAACACCAACCGGCTCATGCTCGGGCTGAACACCGGCTATGGCGACCGCGCGAAATTCGCGCGCGATCTGAGCCGGCTGATGACCGAACTCACCGATGCGGTCCGGTCGATCCGGGCGCTCGCGGATCTGCTGGCGTCGCATCCCGATGCCCTGATCCGCGGCCGCACCGCGGCGGGGGCGGAATGATGGCGATGCTCACGCGCCGAGGCCTCGGGTTGCTGGCGGCGGGCGGCGCGCTCGCCGGTTGCGGGTCGGTGAAGCCCAATCTCTATGCGGTGTCGGTGGTGCCGGGGCCGGCGCTCGGGGGCGGGCCGGGGATCGTGGAGCTGCGCCAGGTCGGGCTCGCGCGCTATCTCGACCGGCAGTCGATCGTGCAGTCTTCGGCGGGGTACCGTTTCACCCTGGAGTCGAACGATTGGTGGGGCGAGGCGCTCGGGCCGATGCTCACGCGGGTGCTTGCGCAGGAGCTCGGGCAGCGGCTGCCGGGGACCGCCGTGTTCGCCGAAACCGGCGTGGTGGTGCCGGCACCGGATGCGACGCTCACCGTGAACATCACTCAGCTCGATCAGGATGGCGGCGGTATGCTGGTGCTGCTCGCGCAGGCGCAGGTGGAACGGAGCGACGCGCCGCCGATCGTGCGTAGTTTTGCGTTTCGCGTGCCGGTGGCGAATGCCACGACGCTCGCGCATGTCGAGGCGGTGAGTGCCGCGATCGGACAGTTGGCGGATGGGACCGCCGCGATGCTGCGGCAGGCGCGGAGCGCGCTTTCTTCCACTCCCCGCTCTCGTGCTGCAAGCTTGTGAATGTTGCGGACGCTTGCAGCGTGTGCCCGCGCTGGCGCCGGGCACGGCTGCGCTCTGCTCGCGTTGTGGGGTGACGTTGCGGCGCGGACGCCGCGATCCGATCGAGCGCAGTCTCGCCTTGAGTGTCGGGGCGCTCGTTCTGCTCATCATCGTTTGCCTGACGACCATGATGCGGGTGGAGGCCAGCGGAATTTCCGCGCAGGCCGGGCTGTTTTCGGGACCGGAGGAGCTCACCCGGCGCGGCATGCCGGAACTGGCCGCGGCGGTGCTGTTCACGACCGTGCTCGCACCGTTCGCGAAACTGATCGGCACGATCGTGGTGCTGGCGGGATTGCGGGCGGCGCATCCGCCGCGGCATCTGCGCCGTGTCTTCGTCTGGGTGGAGCGGCTCGGTCCCTGGTCGATGATCGAGGTATTCGTCTTCGGCGTTTTCGTCGCCTACGTGAAGCTGGGCGGATTGGTCAGGATCACGCTCGAGAACGGCGTTTTCGCGCTGCTGGCGCTGACGGTCACGATGATCTGGGCGGACGCGGCGCTCGACCGCGAGGCGGTGTGGGAGGCGCTCGAGCGGATCGAGCCGGATGGAATCCCGCCGCTCCCACCGCACGTGCTGGCCTCGGGAGAGGTGGTGGCTTGCGAAACATGCGGGCTGGTGCAGGCATCGGATCACCGGCAATGCCTGCGCTGCGGCTCGGCGCTGCATGAGCGCAAGCCCGACAGCATCGCGCGTTGCTGGGCGCTGCTGATTGCCGCCGCCGTGATGTATGTGCCGGCCAATTTCTATCCCGTGCTCAGCGTGGTGCAGAACGGCGCCGGCGCGCCGAGCACGATACTCGGCGGCGTCGAGGAATTGCTGGCCTCGCATATGTATCCGCTGGCGGCGCTGGTGTTCTTCGCCAGCATCCTGGTGCCGCTCGTCAAGATCATCGGGCTTGCGGCGATGCTGATCATGACGCAGATGGGCTGGACCGCGTCGCTCAGGCAGCGGACACGGCTCTATCTGTTCGTCAACTGGATCGGCCGCTGGTCGATGATCGATATTTTCATGGAGGCGCTGCTGGGCGCGCTGGTGCGGTTCGGGGCGGTGGTGACGATCGAGCCGGGGATCGGGGCGGTGGCTTTCTGCTCGGTGGTGATCCTCACCATGCTGGCAGCGGAAAGTTTCGATCCCCGCCTGATGTGGGACGGCGTGCCGGCGGGCGAGGGGGCGCTGGCGCCGGCCTGAGGCTCAGACCGGGGTGGTGAGGCCGGTCATGGACCGGACCAGCATCGCGAGCGATTTCACGCCCATTTTGCGCATCACGTTCTGGCGGTGATGTTCGGTCGTGCGTTCGCTGATGCCGAGATCGGCGGCGATGTTCTTGTTGAGCTGGCCGACCACGATGCGGTCGAGGATCTCGCGCTCCCGGTGGGTGAGCGTCGCGAGCCGGGCGGCGATGTCGGCCTGGTTCGTCTGCGGCGGGATCGTTTCGGTCTCCTTCTCCAGCGCGCGCGCCACGCTCTCGGCGAGGTCGGCGCTGCCCACGGGCTTTTGGAGGAAATCGGCGGCGCCCTCGCGCATCGCTTCCACGGCGACCGGAAGCTCGCCGGTGCCGGTGAGGAAAATGATGCAGGGCTGGCGGGGCTCGGATTTCAGCCGGCGCTGCAATTCCAGTCCGCCGATGCCGGGCAGGGACACATCCACCAGCAGGCAGCGGAACCGGTCATGGCCGGGGTCGGCGAGAAAGGTTTCGGCGGAGGGGAAAGTTTCGATCCGGTAACCATGGGCTTCGAGGGCGACCCGGGTGGCGTCGCGGACCCCGGCATCGTCGTCGATGACGGCAATATCGGCGTCGGCGCGGGGCAGGGATCGCAGCTGCGGCCATTGTCCCCCGTCGCCGGCCCATGGCTGCCAATCGGGCAGGGAACGTTGCGCGAGGCTTTCGACGGCGGCCAGGAGCCGCGACGGCTTGACCGGCTTGCCGAGGAACTGGAGGTCGTCGGCCTTGGCGGGGGAAAGCGCCGTGTCGGGGCGCCGGCCGCTCAGGATCAGCGCCGGAATCTCGGCGTTGAGCTCGTCGCGGACCTGCCGGACGAGATCGGTGCCGAAGATGCCGTCCGGAAGATTGAAGTCGGTGACGATGACGTGGGGCCGGTCTGCCGGCGCGCGGCGCAGGCGGGCCATCGCGTCGGTGCTCGTTCGCGCCGCGGTCACCCGGTAGCCTTTCAGTTCCAGCAGGGCGCGCAGCGCATCGCGCTGGACGTCGTCATCCTCGACGAGCAGCACCGATGGGCTGGCGCTCGCCGCGGGCGGGCCGGCCGGGGCGGGGCCGGGGATATCGGCGAAATCCGCATGGCGGACGACGAGCGCGAGCATCGTTCCGCGGCCCGGGTTGGAGCGGATATCGATTTCGTAGCCCAACAAATCGGCGAAGCGCTTGACGATGTGCAAACCGAGGCCGAGGCCGGCCTTGCCGCCGTCGGCGGGCTGGACGCGATCGAATTCGCCGAACACGTCGCTGATCCGGTCGGCCGGGATGCCGATGCCGGTGTCCCATACCTCGATCCGCAAGCCTTCGCCGCGCTGGCGGCAGCCGACCAGGATCCGCCCCTCGTCGGTATATTTGATGGCGTTGGAGAGCAGATTGCCGAGGATGCGGACGAGGAGCCGGCGGTCGCCGCGGATGACGGCCGGCCGCGGCACGCAGCGCAGATCGAGTCCCTTGGCCGAAGCGAGCGGCGCGAATTCGGCGACCGCGCGGGTGAGCAGCGGCTCCACCGAGATATCGGTTATTTCGAGCTTGAGGCTGCCGGTCTCGATCTGATCGAGATCGAGGAGCGAGTCGATCAGCTCGCCCATCCGGCTGGTGGCCGGGCCGATCTGCAGGAGCGTCGTGCGGGCCTGGGGGCTTACGATCTGCTGTTCGAGGACGCCGTGCAGCAATTCCAGAGTCTGTAGCGGCTGGCGGAGATCGTGGCTCGCCGCGGCGAGGAAGCGCGACTTGGCGCGGCTGGCCTCGTCGGCGGCCTGGCGCGCGGCGCGGAGCGCGGCTTCGGCCTGCGAGCGTTCGATCAGTTCGGCCGCCATCCGCATGTAGAGATCGGTGATCCGCAGATCGCGCTCGGAGGGGGTGTGGGGGTTGCGGAAATGGGTCGAGATCATCCCCTCGATCGTGCCGTCGCGCGCGAAGATCGGGGTGGACTGAACCGCCCGGAAACCCGCCTCGGCCGCGGCGGCGCGATGCGGCGCGAATGCCGCGTCCTGCTCGACATCGGTGACGACCACGCGGGTGCGCGCCTCGAGCGCGCGGCCGCAAACCGAGCCGTCGCCGGTGCGCGCGACGCCGAAATGCGCGAGGAAGGGAGCGGAGAAGCCCTTCTGCACGGCGATCCGGAGCGTTCCGGTCTTGCTGTCGTAAAGCTGGATGTTGCCGAAATCGGCACCCTGCACGCCGATCATCGTGCTCAGGATTTCGTCGAGCATCGCCGGCAGGTCGGCGGTTCCGGCGAGCCGGGTCGCCATGTCGTGCAGGCGCTGCATGTCGGCGAGATCGGCGGTGAGTTGCGCGCGCAACCGTTCCCGCTCGGCCTCGCCGCGCTTGAACTCGCGCAGATCGTGGATCGCCGCGAGCACGAGCTTGCCGTCGGCCGTCTCCACGGGGCTGAGGCCGATATCGAGCGGAAGCCGGGTGCCGTCCTTCGCGAGGCCGAGGATGGCCAGTCCCGCGCCCATCGCGCGCGGCTCGGATGTCTGCAGGAAAGCGGCATGGAGGCCGCGGTGCCGCTCCCGGAACTCGGGCGGGATCAGCCGGTCGATGGTATGGCCGAGCAGTTCGGCCTTGGCGTATCCGAACAGGGCTTCGGTCTGGCGGCTGACGAAGCGGATGCGGCCCTGCGGGTCGGTGGCCAGCGTGGGTGTCGGAAGCGCATCGATCAGCAATTGCAATTGCTGGCGGACGATGTGCGTCCGGCCGGTGATGTTCTCGAGGGCGAGCAGCACGACGGGTTCCTGCGGCGGCGCGCGGAAGGCGCGGACCGTCGCCTGCCAGATGTCCTGCTCGCCCTGGCTCTGGGTGACCGTGACCTGCTGGCTGCCGGCATTCTGGCCGCCGGTCAGGAACTGCCCGACGATCTCGAGCAGCGTCGGGTGCGTCAGCACCGGCGACTGGAAGTCGCGCAGGGACAGTTTGCCGCGCTGGTCGGGATGGATGCCGAAGGCGGCGCAGAACGGTTGGTTGGCCGAGATCAGACGGAAATCCTCGCCGATCGCCGCCATCGGCTCGGTGGCCATCTCGACCACGGTTTCGGTGAGGCGATGCGCGTCGCTGGTGGCGGCCTGTTCGTGCTTGAGGCGGGTGACGTCGGTGAAGGTGACGACGGCGCCGCGGATGCCGCCGGTTTCGTTGCGATAAGGCATGACCGAGCGCATGTACCAGGCGCCCGACGCGGCGCGGATTTCGCGCTCGCGCGACGCGCCCGACGAGCGCGCCGCCCTGGCATCGGCGGTGAGATCGGGATCGGCGAATTTGGGGGACAGGTCGGCGAGCGGCCGGCCCACATCGGCCTCGATCAGCGAGAACAGGGCCCGCATCGGGGGATTGAATATCTTGATGTTGAGATCGCTGTCGAGCAATATGGTTGCGACCGACGAACTGTTCAGCAGGTTCGTGAGGTCGTTCGACATCTGCTGCTCGTGTTCGAGCGTTTTCTGAAGCTGATTGTTGAGCGTGGTCAGTTCCTCGTTGAGCGATTGCAGCTCCTCCTTGGAGGATTCGAGCTCCTCGTTGGTCGAGAGATATTCCTCGTTCAGCGACATCGCCTCTTCGTTCTTGGATTTGAGGCTTTCGTTCGCCTCGCGCAGTTCGGCGATCGTGCGGTCGAGCTCGCGGCGGGTCTCGGTGAGTTGCCGGCGGAGCTCGGTGACCTCGGGGTCACCCTCGTCCGGCGCCTCCGGCACGCGTTTGCGGTAGATGCGCGATTTCTCGTCAAGCGGCTCGAACAGGCCTGGCGCGGCATTGACCGATCCGGCCGAGCCGAGCAGCAGCAGGCCACCCTTGAGAAGCGCGAAATCGAAGGCGGCGAGCGCCTGGCGTTGCGCCTCGGGCACGAAATAAATCAGCACGTTGCGGCAGCAGACGAGGTCGAGGCGAGAGAACGGCGGGTCGTGGAGCACGTCGTGCCGGCTGAAGGTGATCAGGCGGCGCAATTCCATGCTGACGCGGAAGCGGCCGCCTTCGGGGGAAAAAAACCGGGCGAGCCGGTCGGCGGTGAGGTCGTGGCGGATGCTGTCCGGGTAGATCCCGGCGCGCGCGGTCTCGAGCGCGTCCTCGTCGATATCGGTCGCGAAGATCTGGATGCCGGCGCGCAGGCCCGCCGCGGCCATGCGTTCCGTGAGCAGAATGGCGAGGGAATAGGCTTCCTCCCCGGTGCTGCAGCCGGCGACCCAGGCGCGAAACATGCGGTCGGGTAGATGGTCGCGCAGGGCGGCGGCGACGCGCTCGCCGAGCAGCGCGAAACAATCGGGGTCGCGGAAGAAGCGGGTGACGTTGATCAGCAGGTCCCTGGCCAGGGCTCCGGCTTCGGCCGGATCGCGGCGCAGCTGCGCCAGATAGTCCCGGCGGCTGGCGATCCCATGCAGCGCGAGGCGGCGTTCGATGCGTCGCTGCAAGGTTCCGGTCTTGTAGAGGTGGAAATCCATGCCCGTGCCGGATTTGATGGCGTCGACGAAGTCGGCGAGCGTCGGCTCGGGCGCGGCCGGCCCTTCCGGGGGTGCCGGCGCGGGCTGGGCGGTGACATAGGCGTGGGAGGCGTAGCGGGCCAGAACGGCCGGCATCTCGGCGACGGGCAGGACGAAATCGGGGTGCGCCACCTCCATCGCGTGCCGCGGCATCCCGTCGAACCCGGCCTCCTGCGGGTCCTGCACGAGCGTCAGGCCACCGGCCTCGCGCAGGGCCTGCAGCCCTGCCGCGCCATCGGTGCCCGTGCCGGAGAGGAGGATGCCGATGCCGCGCGGCCCGCGTTCCTGGGCCAGGGATCGCAGGAACACGTCGATCGGCATGACCGGCTTCCGCTCGCCGGGCTCGGCGAGGTGGAGCGCCGGGCCGGCGAGCGTGAGATAGGCGTGGGGCGGAATCACATAGACATGGCCGGGCGCGATCCGGGTGGCGTGGGTTGCCGTCTCGACCGGCAGGGTAGTGCGCCGGGCGAGCAGGGCGGTGAGCGCGCTGGGGCTTGCCGGATCGAGATGCTGGATGACGACGAAGGCGAGGCCGGTTCCGGCCGGCAGCGCGGACAGCAGCCGCCCGATCGGCTCGAGCCCTCCGGCAGACGCGCCGATCGCGACGACGGGGATGGAAGCCTGCGCTTCCGTCGTCTCGGTGCCGCCGGCGCCGGCCGGCCGAGGTGGCTGGCTGCGGATTTCGTCCATGGGTCACGCACCGGCGGGTCGGGATGCCCGCTTGCACCATGTTCCGGAATCGCAAGGCGTCGCGCAAGGCCGAAACGCGAGCGGCGGGCGATCCGCGCGGTACATCGGTAGGAATACCTAGAGGAAATCCGTCACTGTCCCGTGACCGGCTTTTGGATGCGAAATACGCTGGGTCCCGGGACAAGGCTCGGAAAGACGGTCCGGGATCGTTTCTTCAACCAAAAGGCCAATCGCGCGCAAGGCCATTCTCGGAGGATTTGTCGAGGTGAAAGCGCAATCCGCCATGCCTGCCCATGCTCACGGCCGCGAGCAATTTCCGGTTCTGATCGTCGATGACGACCGTTCGATGCGGGACACGCTGGCGATCTGCCTGCACGAGGAAGGCTTCGCGGTTTCCTCGGTGGATACGGGAGAGTCGGCGATCCGGCTGCTCCGGAAGACGCCCCGGCGGTGGGTGGTGATTTCGGACCACCATCTCGGCAGCGGGATGAACGGCGCGGAACTCGGGCACATTCTCGCCGACGAGTTGCCGCAGCACGGATTTCTCATGCTGAGCGGTGATGGCGGGCAAAGCGGACAATCGTATGCCTTCGTCGAAAAGCCGTTCAGCCTTTCGAAGTTGCTGGCCCTGCTCGACGTGCTGATGCTGTTGATGGCCAATGCGCCGGCGGCGACCGCGATGCACGCGGTTGCCGCGAGTCCCTGAGCCGCGCGGCGCGCGGGCGAAGCCGAGGCCGGTCATGGAGGACAGGCACGGAATCCAGGAAATGACGGCGGGCTACGGACGTTTCGAGTCCGCGACTGGCCGGCCGGCGGACCCGTCCGTTCCCGGCGAGCGGTTTCCGGCGTTCGCGCGTTGCGCCTCGCCCGACCTGCTGCTGCCGGTTTTTCGCATCCGGCAATACCGGCGCCAGGAGGAGATCGTGGCGCAGGAGGGGGTGCCGGATTTTGCGTTCTGGATCGTCAGCGGATGCGTCCGGACGGTCCGCCAGTGGCGAGACGGCCGCCGTCAGATCGGCGAGTTCCTGATGGCGGGCGATCTGTTCGATCGCGACGATATCGGGCGCGGCAGGTTCGGCGCCGAGGCGGTGAGCCCGACCCGGGCCTTGTGCGTCCGGGTCAGCGCGCTCCAGGAGCTGGCGGCGCGACAACCCTGCGTTGCGATCGAGCTTCGGCAGCATGCCGTCGATCGCATGCGCCGGACACTCGATCGTCTGATCCTGCTGGGGCGGATGACGGCGAGCGAGCGCATCGCCTGCTTCCTGATCGAAATGAACGAGCGGCTCGGCGCGGAGGGAACGATCGACCTGCCGATGAACCGGACCGACATCGCGGATTATCTGGGTTTGACGATCGAAACGGTCTGCCGTGGCCTGGCCGTGCTGCGGCAACGCGGCGCGATCGCCATCGACCGGTCGAGGATCACGATTTTCGACCGCTGTGCCCTTGAGCGGGCGGAGCGGGGATATCTCAACTGAAGCGCGGGCGAGTGGCGGGCGCCTCCGGCGGGCAGGGCTCTGCCCCTCGCCATCGGTGCTTGAACCGATGGCGCACACGATGGCGAGCCCGCTGGGGCCGAAAGGCCCCAGACCCCACTACTTTAGAAAATCGTCTCGGCCAGCTTGGCTTTTTCAGCCCCAGCGGGTCCCGGGCAGAGCCCGGGCCGCCGGAGGCGCGCCTCAACGAAACCGCGTTCCGATCGACAGGGAAAGGCGTGGTGCCCAGGGGCGGAATCGAACCACCGACACTGCGATTTTCAGTCGCATGCTCTACCAACTGAGCTACCTGGGCGCCGGGCGGGGTGGTTAGCCCAGGGGCGAGGGGGGATCAAGCCGCGCCGGTGTCTTCGGTCGCGTCGGCGAGGGGGCCGGGGATCGCATACTGGCCGGTCAGCCAGCGGCCGAGATCGATTTCCGCGCAGCGCGGCGAGCAGAACGGGTGTCGCGCGGGGTCCGCGGGCTTGCGGCAGATCGGGCATGGGGTGGCGCTATCCGGCAACGGGCGTCTCCAGCATCCAGGTGCAGGCGCCGAGTGTGGGGTCGGCGCGGAGGGTGAGACTCCCGGTATGGTGTGCGGCCTCTTCCCTTGCGAGCGGGTCGCCGTCCAGGGCCGCGATGACGGCGGGCGCGGCGCGGAGCGTCAGCGCGGCCGGAGCGCGGCGGGTGGCCTCGCGCAGCGCGGCGAGCGCGGCCGCGTGGGGGCCGGCGAGCAGCTCGTGGAGCGGGGGGTAGCGGCGGGGGCGCACGATTTCGGCGAGGCCCAGCCGGGTGAAGCCGAGCAGGCGGGGGCGGAGCGGGTCGGCGGCGAGGGCGGCATCGAGGTCGGGGCCGAGGGCGCTGCGGCGTCTGGCGGGCAGGCCGGCGAAATCGATCAGGATGGCGCCCGAGAGGTTGCGGAGCCGGATCTGGCGGGCCAGCGCCGGGAGGGCGGCCCGGTTGGCGGCGAATTGCGCGGCGGGTTTGGGGGCGCGCCCGGCGGTGGCGGCCGCCATGTCGAGGTCGATGGCGGTGAGGGCCGGGGTGGGGGTGATGGTGGCGCGCAGCCCGCCGGGCAGCGTGGTCTCGGGGGTTTCCAGGGCTTCGGTTTCGTCGAGCAGGTCCGGGTCGGGGTCCGCGCGGGTGAGGCGGCCGGGATAGGCGGCGGCGAATTGGGCCAGGAGCGCGTGGGAGGCGACCTGGATCGGCGCCCCGGGGTGGAGGGCGGCGAGTTCGGCGAGAGGACCGGGGGCAGGCTCGAGCAGGCCCAGCCGGTCGATCGGCTGCTGGGGGACGCGGGCGGTGACGCGGGGGCCTTTGCCGCCTTGGGGGGCGCGGAGGATGCGGACCGTGAGCCAGGCGCCGATGCCGGGCGCGCCCTCGGTTTCAGTGTCGGGGAGGAAGGCTTCCGCGCCGTCGAGGGTGACGAAGCGGCCGGCCATGGCGGGGACGATGGCGGCGACCCGGGCCTGGTGAAGCTCGCCCGGCTGGAAGCGCTGGCCGGGGCGCCAGATCTGGTAATGTTCGAGCCCGCCGGGGCCGGTCAGGGCGAGGCGGCGTTCACCGGGGCTCGCCCAGAGATGGATCGCGCTGGCCTTCAAGTGATGGAGTCTGGGGCCTCTGGCCCCAGCAGGTCCAGGGCGGCGCCCTGGCCGCCGGCGGCGCGCCACCCCAGCCCCTGCAGCAATTGGGCGGTCTCGTAGAGCGGCAGCCCCACCACCCCCGAATAGCTGCCCGAGAGCGCCCGCACGAACCCGGCGGCAAGGCCCTGGATCGCGTAGCCGCCGGCCTTGCCCTGCCACTCGCCGCTCGCGAGGTAGGCGCGGCGCGCGGCATCGCTGAGGCGGGCGAAGGTGACGATGCTTTCGCAGAGGCGCTCGCGAAGGCGGCCCGCGGGGTCGATCAGGGCAATGGCCGTATAGACGCGGTGGCGCCGGCCCGAGAGCAGGCGGAGGCAGCGCTCGGCTTCGACCAGGGTCGCGGGTTTGGGGAGGATGCGGCGGCCGGCGGCCACCACCGTATCGGCGGCCAGCGTATAGGCGCCGGGTTCGGCGGCGGCTTCGGCCTTGGCGCGGGCGAGCCGGCGGGCGAGGGGGCGGGGGAGTTCGCCCGGGAGGGGCGTCTCGTCGATCGCGGCGGGCGCGATGCGGTCGGGTTCGATGCCGAGCTGGGCGAGGAGGGCGAGCCGGCGGGGACTCGCGGAGGCGAGGATCAGCGGGGCCAAGCGCGGGCCGGCGGCGTCACTTGAAGCGGAACGTGATGCGGCCCTTGGTGAGGTCGTAGGGGGTCATTTCCACGTTCACCCGGTCGCCGGCGAGGACGCGGATGCGGTTCTTGCGCATCTTGCCGCTCGTATGGGCGAGGATGATGTGGTCGTTGGTGTCCAGCTTCACGCGGAACATGGCGTTGGGCAGCAGCTCGGTGACGACGCCGCTGAACTCGATCATGTCTTCTTTCGGCACTCAGACCTCGTGGTGTGTGGCGTGGCGGCGTTGTGGTCGCGGGGTGGGGCCGGGTCAAGGCTTGGGACGCGCGCGTCGGCCCGGCGCTCAGCACGCGGCGAGGCGGTCGGCGAGGCTGCGGGCGTGGGCGGTGAGGCCCTCGGCTTCGGCGAGGCGGATGGCGGCGGGGGCGAGCGCCCGGATCGAGGCGGGCCGGGCTTCGATCCAGGTGGTGCGTTTGAGGAAGTCGAAGATCGAGAGGCCGCTCGAGAAACGCGCGGTGCGGCCGGTGGGGAGCACGTGGTTGGGGCCGGCGATGTAGTCGCCGAGCGCTTCGGGCGTGTGCGGGCCCACGAAGATGGCGCCGGCGTGGCGGATGCGGGCGAAGAGCGGGGCCGGGTCGGCCACCATGATCTGCAGATGTTCGGGGGCGAGCCGGTCGGTGAGTGCGGCGGCCTCTTCCCAGTCCGCGACCAGCAGGATCGCGCCATGGTCGCGCCAGCTCGCGCCGGCGATGTCGGCGCGGGGCAGGGCCGGGATGGCGCGCGTGACGGCGTCGGCGACCGCGTCGGCGAATCGGGCGTCGTCGGTGATGAGGATGGCTTGCGCGGCTTCGTCGTGCTCGGCCTGGGCGAGCAGGTCGATGGCGACCCGCTCCGGGTCGTTGGCGGCGTCGGCCAGGATCACGACCTCGGAGGGGCCGGCGACCGAATCGATGCCGACGCGGCCGAAGACCTGGCGCTTGGCCTCGGCGACCCAGGCATTGCCGGGGCCGACGATGCGGTCGACTGGGGTGATCGTCCCGGTGCCGTAGGCCAGCGCCGCGACGGCCTGGGCGCCGCCGACCCGGTAGATCTCGCCGACCCCGGCGCGGCGGGCGGCGGCGAGCACGAGCGGGTTGAGCTGGCCGCCGGGGGCGGGGGTGCACATCGCGATGCGGGGGACGCCGGCGATGCGGGCCGGGATCGCGTTCATCAGCACCGAGGACGGGTAGGCCGCCTTGCCGCCCGGAACGTAGAGGCCGGCGGCGTCGAGCGCGGTCCAGCGCAGGCCCATGGTGACGCCCTCATCGTCATGCATCTGCATGTCCACGGGGCGCTGCGCGCAGTGGAAGGTCTCGATGCGGGTGGCGGCGAGATCGAGGGCGGCGAGGAGGGCGGGGTCGAGCGTGGCCAGGGCGGCGTCGATCTCGGGCTCGGTGACGCGGAGGGTTTCGGCTGTCACGGGGTTGCGGTCGAAGCGGGCGGTGAAGTCGCAGAGGGCGCGGTCGCCGTCGGCCCGCACCGCGGCGAGGATCGCGGCGACCTCGGCATCGAGGCGCGCGGTGGTGTCGCGGGATTGCTGGAGGAGGGCGGCGAAGCGGGGCGCGAAGTCCGGCTCGCCGGTCGAGAGGCGAATCACGCGGCTTCCGGCTGGGCTTCGATCGCGCTGCGGAAGCGGGCGATCCAGGCGCCGACGCGCTCGGGGTCGGTCTTGAGCGCGGTGCGGTTGACGATCAGCCGGCTGGTGACGTCGGCGATCACTTCGGTTTCGCGGAGTCCGTTGGCGCGGAGCGTGGAGCCGGTCTGGACGAGGTCGACGATCAGGCGGGCGAGGCCGAGGCCCGGGGCGATCTCCATGGCGCCGTTGAGATGCACGACTTCGGCGGCGATTCCGCGGGCGGCGAAATGGCGCCGCGCGACGGCGGGATATTTGGTGGCGACGCGGACCGCGGACCAGCGGCGCGGATCCTCCGGCGTGTCGGATTCCGGGGCGGCGACGCTGATGCGGCAGGCGCCGATGCCGAGATCGAGCGGCGCGTAGATGTCGGGGTAGTCGAACTCCATGAGCACGTCGCCGCCGCAGATGCCGAGCTCGGCGGCGCCGTAGGCGACGAAAGTGGCGACGTCGAACGGGCGGACGCGGATGACGTCGAGGCCGGGATGGTCGGTGGGGAAGCGGAGCCGGCGGCTGTCCTCGTCGGTATAGTCGGGGGCCGGCATGATGCCGGCGCGGGCGAGGAGCGGGCCGCATTCGGCAAGGATGCGGCCTTTCGGGACGGCGAGGACAAGGGGACGCATGGCGGGCGAGGCGGTATCACCCTGCGCCTCCGGCGGCCAGAGGTTCTGCCTCTTGATCGACGAAACCGTCTGCCCCCGGGGACCGGGCAGAGCCCTGCCCCCGGCGACGCGCCTCAGCCGCAATGACCCGGATGCCAGCGTCCGTACACGCCGTAATGGCCGGGTATCCAGTGATACGGGTAGGGGCAGCCCCGATAGCCGGGCCCCGGGGGCGGCGCCACGTAGCAGCCGGAGAGCGCCAGGCCGGCGGCGCACAACGCCAACAATCGCAGTTTCATCAGAGCCCCCAGGCGTTCAGTCCGTCAGCCGCTCGATATCGGCGCCGCAGGCCGCGAGTTGCCGCTCGACGGCTTCGTAACCCCGATCCAGATGGTAGACACGGTTCACGATGGTTTCGCCCTGCGCCGCGAGTCCGGCAAGCACCAGCGAGACCGAGGCGCGCAGGTCGGTGGCCATGACGGGCGCGCCCTGGAGCGCGGGGACGCCGCGCACGATGGCCGAGGCGCCGTGGACATTGATGCGGGCGCCCATGCGGTTGAGCTCGGGCGCGTGCATGAAGCGGTTCTCGAAAATCGTCTCGGTGATCATCGCGGCGCCCTCGGCCACGCACATCAGGCTCATGAACTGGGCCTGCATGTCGGTGGGGAAGCCGGGATAGGGCTCGGTCTTCACGTCGGTGCCGTGCAGACCGTCGAGGCGGCGGACGGCGACGCCCCGTTCGTGCTCGCTGAGCTCGACGCCGGCTTCGGCGAGCGGGGTGGCGAGCGCGGCCAGATGGTCGAGGCGGGCGCCGGCGAGCGTGACGCTGCCGCCGGCGATGGCGGCGGCGCAGGCATAGGTGCCGGCCTCGATGCGGTCGGGGACGATCGGGTGTTCGGCGCCGTGCAGGCGGGGGACGCCCTCGATCGTCAGCTTGCCGGAGCCGATGCCGTCGATCCTGGCGCCCATGGCGGTGAGGCAGAGGGCGAGGTCGCAGATTTCCGGCTCGCGGGCGGCATTGGCGAGCGTGGTGACGCCGTCCGCGAGGGAGGCGGCCATCAGCAGATTCTCGGTGGCGCCGACCGAGACCGAGGGGAAGAGGATGTCGGCGCCGCGCAGGCCCGCGGGCGCGCGGGCATGGACGTAGCCGCCATCGAGGCGGATCTCGGCGCCCATCTGTTCGAGACCCTTGAGATGCAGGTCGACGGGCCGGGCGCCGATGGCGCAGCCGCCGGGGAGCGAGACCTGGGCCTCGCGGCAGCGGGCCAGCAGCGGGCCGAGCACGAGGATCGAGGCGCGCATTTTGCGCACGATGTCGTAGGGGGCGAGCGTGCTCGTGATGGGGCCGCCCAGCGAGAGGATGCGGCCGTCATTGCCGATCCGGTCGGTGGCGATGCCGTGCTGGGCGAGCAGGATCGCCATGGTTTCGATGTCGGCGAGCAGCGGGACGTTCGAGAGGATCAGGCGCTCGTCGGTGAGCAGGCCGGCGGCCATGAGCGGCAGGGCGGCGTTCTTGGCGCCGTGGATGAGGATTTCGCCGTCGAGGGGGCGGCCGCCGCGGATTCGGATTCGGTCCATGCGGGCAGTTTAAGGGATTTGCCTGCCCGCGGCAGGGGAGGCGCCGGGCCCTGACGTCAGAGTTTGGGCAGCGCCACGCCGCGCTGGTGCATGTATTTGCCGGCCTTGTCGCGGTAGCTCACTTCCGGCGGGGCGCTGCCCTGCAGGAACAGGAACTGGCAGATGCCTTCGTTGGCGTAGATGCGCGCGGGCAACGGGGTGGTGTTGCTGATTTCGATCGTGACCTGGCCTTCCCATTCGGGCTCGAGCGGGGTGACGTTCACGATGATGCCGCAGCGCGCATAGGTGGATTTGCCGAGGCAGATCACGAGCACGTCGCGCGGGATGCGGAAATATTCGACCGTGTGGGCGAGGGCGAAGCTGTTCGGCGGGATGATCGCGACATCGCCCTTGCGGGTGACGAAACTTTCCGCGCGGAAATCCTTCGGATCGACGATGGCGCTGTCCACGTTGGTGAAGATGCGGAATTCGTCGGCGACGCGGGCGTCGTAGCCGTAGCTCGAGAGGCCGTAGGAAATCACGCCCTCCCGCTTCTGGGTCTCGACGAAAGGCTCGATCATGCCGTGATCGCGCGCGCGGGCGCGGATCCAGCTGTCGGGCATCACGGGCATTCGGGCGTCCCGGCTTCGCGCTCGCGGGCCTGGGCCTTGCGGCGGCGGAGATTTTCCCGGAGCGCGGCGGCCTCGCGCTCGAGACGGGTGGCGCGGGCCTGCTCGGCTTCCGGGGTCAACGCGGGGCGAGGTTTGCGGGCGTCGGGTTCCATGGTGCTGCTGGTGAGGATTGAACTCACGACCTCTCCCTTACCAAGGGAGTGCTCTACCACTGAGCTACAGCAGCGCCGGGGCCATGAGCCGCGCCTGATTAGTCCGCGGGGGCTGGGGCCGCAACCCTCAGAGACGGATGACGCCGCGGCGCGCCGCCTCGGCCACCGCGTCCGTGCGGCCGACCGCGTCGAGCTTCTCGAGCAGCTGCCCGACATGGAACTTGGCGGTGTGCACCGAGATGCCGAGACGGCGGGCGATTTCCTTGTTGGAGGCGCCCTCGCTCAGCAATTCCACGACCTCGAGCTCGCGCGCGGTCAAGCCGGTGGCGCGGTCGGCGGGCAGGGTCTCGGCGATGAGGGCGAGTTCGGCGGGCTCGCCGTCGGCGGCGAGGCGCAGGCCGGGCACGGCGGCGAGCCGGGCGGCCGCCCGCGCGGCGAGCGCCGGGTCGCGGACCCGGAGTGCCACGACCAGGGGCGGTTCGGCGCCGTCGCTGCCGCTCACCCGCCCACCGTGAGGCTGATGCTGCGCGGCTCGCCGGCGCGGCGCAGGCCGAGTGTCACGGCCTGCCCGACGCTGTCGGGGCCGAGCGCGCGCAACATGGCGGCGATGCCGGGGAAGGGCTGGCCGTTCCAGGTGACGATCACGTCGCCTTGCCGCAGACCGGCGGCCTCGGCGGCGCTGCCGGGCTCGACGCTGATGATCATGGCGGCCTCGCAACCATCGCCGTCGGCGCGCACGGGCTTGAGCGCGAGACCGAGACGGCCGCGCGGGATGCGGCCGTGACGCTCGAGCGCGGGCACGACCCGGTGCAGCGTCGCCGCCGGGATCAGCAGCACGCGGCGGCGCGGGCCGAACACGGCCATGCCGAGCGCGCGGCCCTGCGCGTCGAGGACGAGACCGCCTTCCGCCTCGCGCCTGAGCCGGAGATCCAGTTCCACACGCGCATCGATACGTCCGCCGCGCATGGATTCCCATTCGGGCCCGAGCGACGCGACGATGCCGAGCGCGGCCAGCGGTTCGCCCTGACAGGCGCCGGCGGCGAGCACGAGCGCGCCGGGCGCCGGCGGCGGCGGCGGCGCCTCCGCCGAGACCGGGGCGAGGTCCGCTTGTTGCACACGCAGAACGGCGATGTCGGTCGCCGGATCGCGGCCGGCGAGCCGCGCCTCGCGCTGCGCGCCGCCGGCGAGCAGGATGGTGAAGCTGTCACTCTCGCCAAGCGCCTCGTCGGCGGTGACGATGAGGTCGGCGGACCAGGCGAAGCCGCTGGCGCGGCCATGGTTGCCGGCGACGGTCACGATCTGGTTGCGGCGCCGATCCAAGGCCGCGCTGAACGCGCGCGAGATGGAGTCGAGACCGGCGTTGGAAGCGTCTGTCATCGCGCTGTCTCCCTCGCCGGTATGTGCGGTGGGCGGGCGGCGGCGACCACTGCCATGGTGGGCAGGCGGTCCGTTCCGTGGCCGGAGGGACGTCGAACGGCGGCGACCGGCGGGTCCGCTCGGGCTTCGGCGCGGTCGATGTCGGGTGGGTCGGGAACCGAGGCAAGCCCCGCGCGGGGGTCAGGCGGCGAACTGGGCGGCGTGCGGGGCGATTTTCGTCTCGAACGTCCTGAGCGCGGCGGCGATCGCCTGGTGCATGTCGAGATAGCGATAGGTGCCGAGCCGGCCGCCGAAGATCACGCGGCTTTCGGCCTCGGCGAGGCGCGCGTATTCCGCGTAGCGGCCGGCATCCGCTCTCGTATCGATCGGATAATAAGGCTCGTCGCCCCGGCCGGCGAAGCGCGAATATTCGCGCATGATGAGGGTGACGTCGTTTCGGTAGCGTCGCTCAGGGTGAAGGTGGCGGAATTCGTGGATGCGCGTCCAGCGCACGTCCGGGTCGGGGTAGTTCACGACGGCGGCGCCTTGAAAGTCGGCAACCGGGGGCCGCTCGATTTCGAAATCCAGAGTGCGCCAGCCGAGTTCGCCGCAGCGATAGCCGAAATAGCGGTCGATCGGGCCAGTATAGACGATGAGGGCCTCCGGATTGAGCTGGTCGCGCACATCGAAGAAGTCGCAATCGCAGAGAGCGGTGATGCGCCGGTCGGCGAAGATGCGATCGAAAATGGCGTGATAGCCGGCGGCCGGAAGTCCCTCGTAGAGGTCGCTGAAATAGAAATCGTTGTAGTTGAGGCGGACCGGCAGGCGCTTGATGGTCTCGGCCGGGAGCGTCCGCGGGTCGGTCTCCCATTGCTTCGCCGTATAGCCACGGATGAACGCATCGTAGAGCGCGCGGCCGATCTGTGAGACCGCCTTCTCCTCTAGGTTGCGAGGCTGGGTGACGGCTTCGCGCGCGGTCAGCTCACCGACGAAGCCCGCGGCCTGGGCCGGGGTGAGATCGAGGTCGAAGAAGCGGTTGAGCGTCATCAGGTTGATCGGCATGGTGTACATGCGTCCCTTGTGCCGGGTCAGGACGCGATGGCGGTAGTGGGTGAAGTCGGAGAAGCGGCGTATCCAGGACCAGACCTCGGCATTCGAGGTATGGAATAGATGGCTGCCGTAACGATGATATTCGATGCCGGTCTCCGGGTCGATTTCGGAATGGCTGTTGCCGCCCAGATGATGGCGCCGCTCGAGGACGAGGACCGGCGCCCCGAGCACGGTCGCGATCCGTTCAGCGATGGTCGCCCCGAAGAAGCCGCTGCCGGCGATCACGTAGCGGAATTGCCGCAGCCCGGTCATGCATGACCCGCCGGGGCCAGGGCACGGCGCAGATTGCGGGTCATTTTTTCAGCGAAACTGCGGGTTACGGCCTGGAGGTAGAGCGGCGCCGGCAAGCGGCGGAGCTTGCGGTGGAACAGGCTGTTCGGATCGAGATAACCGCTTATGCCGACGTGATATTTGAGGAGGCTTTCGATGTAGCGCGGCGGGTCGAGGACCGGATGGATGAAGCCGCGCGGGGTTCGTGTTTCCGGATCGTCCTCGAGATAAGGCGGCCAGTGGTCGTAGCGGGTGGTGTCGCCGAACCGCGAGAGTTCGGCCATGCGCATGCCGGCGAGGGCCAGTTCGGTCGGAATGAAGCCTTCGCACATCGGCCAGGCGGACAGCTTTCCTTCCTTGAAATCCGCCGACAGCGCCAGCCGGCGCTCGCGAAGATGGCGGAGCGCGGCGGCAGAGAAGAGCGCGATGCAGATGAGTTGATGCCGAATGTCGTGGTCCGGGTAGGCGGCGAGACAGGTCGGCAACCAGTACCACTGGGGCGTTGGCTCGCCTTTGCTGAGTCCGACGAAGTCGATCGCTTCGCGAGCGGCCTGCGCCGCAAACGACGCCAGATCGAGCGAGATGATCGCGTCATATTCGCAGACGATGTAGGAATCGTAGCCGGGCGCGAGATCGAGGAGAGCGTAGATCGGGTAATCGCCGTTGAACCAGAGCAAATGGCCGGTGCCGGCATCCGCGTAGCCCTGCGCCAGCAAATCCGGTGCCGTGATGCTCAGGACATGGTCGTGAGGGATCGGTCCGGCGGGTCCGGCGGTCTCGTCGATGAGCACGAACAGGTCGCAACCTTCGGACCGCGCGCGAATTCGGTGGAATTGACGCTCGACGAACGGATCCCAGAAATGGGTGCGGAAGATGACCGCGCTGCGCGGGGCCGCCGCCGTCATGACAGCCCGCGTTGGGCGGGATAGGCGATCGGCGTCGTGATGCCGATGCGACCGGTCCGGCGGACGTCCCGATAAAGAAGGCGGGTCCGATCGGCAATATCGGTCCAGCTCGGCATCGTATCGGCCAACGCACGAACCGCGGTTCCGGCGCTCGCCCGCCAGGCGGCATCGGTGATGGCATGGGCCAACGCGTCGGCCAGGCCGTCGATATCGCCGGGTTCGAACAGCAGGCCGTGCGTGCCGTGGGTCAGCATTTCCGCAAAGGCGCCGAGCCGGCTGGCGAGAATCGGCGTGCCATGGGCGATGGCGAGCGAGAGCACGCCGCTCGCCTCGATTTCCCGGTAGGGGAAGACGGCGACCGTCGTGGGACCGAACAGCGCGCGAATATCGCTGTCCGCGACGAAATCAGGCTCGATTCGCATATGCGTGCCGACGCCGAGTTCGGACGCGCGCCGAAGCAGCGGATCGAGCGGCATGTGGGGCTGGCCTACGATGCGCAGTCTCGCGCGATCGCGAAGCGCAGCCGGCAGCCGGCCGAAAGCCTCGATCAGCAGATCCGCGCCTTTGTAGGGCTTGATCTTTCCGAACAGCAGGAATTGGACATGCCCCGTGTCGGGCGCGGACGCGGCGCGTGGTTCGGCGAGCGGCCCGTGCGGGATCACGGCGATGCGCGCGCTGGGAATTCCCATGGCCTGCAGCCTCGATCGGCCTTGATCCGTGTGCACGATGAGCCGGTCGAAGATTTTGAGCGCGCGATGGAAGCCTATGCGCTGAAGGGAAGCCGCCGGATTGCCGTTGAAAGGGCAGGTGTCGTGCACCGTCATGACCAAAGGGGCGACGCGCTGGAGCCAGCGCAGCATCGGCGCATCCAGCCAGGGCAGCGGCAGCCATTGCACATGGATGATGTCGGGGTGGCAGGCGCGCAGCGCGGCGGCGAAACGCAGCAGCGACGCGGCGTGGTCCGCTCCTTTGAGACCGAGCCGGAGCGGCGCCGGAAGCCGCCGCGCGCGCGCATGTTCCGATAACGGATAAAAGTCGGGCCGCAGCGCGATGTCGCCGGGATCGCCGTCATCGGGACGCAGAGGGCGGCCGTGCAGGATGACCGCGTCGCCTGCGCGGTGCAGGGCAGAGGCGAGCGCGCGGTCATAGGGCAGCGTGAACAGCGAAGGGTCGACCAGCGATATGCGCATGATCAATCCCCGGCGCCGGAATGCAGGGGAAGGCGCGCGGTGGCGGGTGGCGTCCAGGTCTGGAAGCGCAGGCCCCGGAAGGATTGCGCGACCCCGATCGCGGTGGCGACGAGCGCCAGCGCGATGTTGGTGAGGGTGGCGAATGGCCGCGGACGGATGACCAGACTCACGTAGCCGGCTGCTGCCGTCAGCAGGAGGCCGGCAAGCGCCAGCGTAGCGAAGCCCGCCATCGCCGTGGCGAGCAGCAGGAAGACGACGCCCGCTCCGGCCAGATAGGCGGCGTGCCAGCGTAGCCATTTGTGCGAAACATATTTGTAGAGATCGAGCGCCGCCATGCGGCGCAGGTGTGGCCAGAGCGCCCGGTGGACGTTCATGGCCTGGCAAGCGATGCGAATCTTGCGGCGGAACTCTTCGTCGGCCTGCGCCACCGGCGGTTCGTTCGCGACGGCGTCGGCCGCGCGCACGATCCGTTTTCCTTGCAGCAAAACCGAGAAAGAGACGAACATGTCGTCGATCAGATCGGGCGGCGGGGGAGTATGGAGCGACCGGCGGATGGCGAAAATCGAGCCGTCCGCGCCCATCACCGAGCCCGTGTCGCTCTCGAGCGCCTTGATGCGCTCCTCGAGCCGCCAGTAGAACGAACCCACCTTCGCCGCGGCGTGACCTGGCGTTCCGTCATCGTATTGAAGGTGGCCGCAGACGCACCCCACCTCGGGGTCGGCAAACGGGGCGAGGAGGTTCGGGATCGCATCGCTGGCGAAACACACATTGGCATCGCTGAAGACGATGATCTCGGCGTCGCAGCCGGCGACAAGCCGGTTCATGCCAAACGTCTTGCCGTGCCGATCGGTGCAATGATCGATCCGGATGCGGCCCGCATAGGGTGCAAGTGCCGCCATCGTGCCATCGCTGGCGCCATCGACATAAATGGCGATGTCGAGGTCCGGCATGTGGGCCCGCGCGGCGAGCAGATTCTCGACGCGGCCGGCGATCGTGGCGGCCTCATTATAAGCGCAGACGCATACCGCGACACCGGACGGGCGCCACCCCTCGATGGGCGAGATCGGGCGGCCATGTCGGCGCCGCAGCCAAGCGAGGCTCGGTGCGTAGGTCAGGAACGGATGGGCGGCGAGCGCGATCAACGCGAGGCCAAGCCCGGCGAAAATCTCCCACATGAGGAATCAGGTGGTCAGGATGAGGGCGGCGAGCGCGCCGCGCGCGGAGCGGAGCGTGCGCGCGACCGGTTCGGCATCGCGCGAGGGCAGTCCAGGATCGACCACCAGCACCGGGACATCGCTGCGCGACGCGAGTGCCGAACCCGCTTCGCCGGCCTGACCGGTGAGCACGATCAGCTCGTACTCCTCGCGCGCCTCGGCGAGCAGGTTTTCCAGCGCGATTTCCTGACCTTCCAGGGTCTCGGCGGAACGCGCGCCACCGCCCAGGCGGGCGAGCGACGGAAGCGCGTCGGACCAGAGCCCCTCGCGCCAATCGCCCTCGGGCTCGTCGGGGAGCGCCGGCGGGGCGCTGCCCTGGCCGGGTCCGAAATCGACGAACAAGACATGCCTTCCGTCGAGTGCCGCGGTGCGGGCGAAGGCGAGGGCGGCGTCGCTCGCGTAACGAACATCCCGTCCGCCGACGAAGCCGAGCACACGCGCGGCCCGTGCGCGCGGAGCGGCACGTAGGCGAGAGCGAAACAGACGAAGCGCTTCGGCCTCCTCGCCCCGGGGCTCCTCGATGACGCGCGATGCGAGGCCGGAGCGCCGCCGCCGCACGGTGAGAAGCGGATCGGCGCCCGTGGCGGCGGCGAAACGGGCGGGATCAATCGGATCTTTCACCGATTGCGCGCTGATCCATCCGGCAAAGCCCAGAAGACCTCCGGCCAGCGCGCCGAAGCCGGCGGCGAGCTTCATGTTGGGGGCGGAGGGATGTTCCGGAGGCGTTGCGAGACTGAGGATCCGGATGTCCGGCGTGCGGGCGGCCGGCGGTTGTGCGACGGTCTGCTGCTCGCGGTCGAGCAGCGTGCGGTAGAGGCTGCGCTGCGTCGCCGCGTCCTGCTTGAGCTGATCGATTTCGGCTTCCACGTTCTGCGCCTTGACGCTCGAGGCGCGGGCCGCATCGAGTTGCTGCTGCACGTCGCGTTCGTGCGCGCGGGCGACGCGCAATTGGGTTTGCAGCGAGGCGAGGATGCGCTGCACCTCTCCGGAGAGTTCCCGGCGCGTGGCGGAAAGATCGGCTTCCGCGCTGCGGACTTCGGGATAGGCCGAGCCGAAGCGAGCGGAAAGATCGGCGGCGCGGCCGGCGGCGACGGCCTCGCGGTCGCGTAGCCGGGAGATCGTCTCGGAGCCCAGCACGGAAGCCAGTTCGCCTGGGTTTCCTTGCGCCGCGAGGCTGTTGGCGCGGGCGAGCGTGGCTTCGAGCTGCATGCGCTCCAGCGTGGCATGCGCCGCTGCGGTCGCCAGGTCTTCGAGTTGCTGCTGTCCGACGCTGCCGGCGCGCAGACCAACCACCTGTGTCGAGCTCCTCAGGTCGCGCATCCGCTGCTCGATGGCGGCGATTTGTTGCCTCACCTGTTCGACGCGGTGGGCGAGATCCGCGTTGGCGCCCAAATTGACGGCTTCGCGATCGGCGGCGCGCTTGGCCACATAATTGTGGATCAGGGTGTCGACGAAGCCGGACGCGATCTTCGGATCTCGCGCCGAGAAATCGATGCCGATGACGAGACTGCGGTTATCCTGACTGATGACAAGGCGATGATTGACTGCTTGGACGATTTCGTCCTCATCGTTCGAAGACGTCGATTTTTGATGGGGAACCAAAGATTTCAGCCAGGCCTTCACGTGATCGAACCAGCCGGGCTTCCGCAGCGCCGGATTGAATTCGGGGTCGCGGTCGAGATGCATGTCGGCGATTGACGCCATCAGCAATTGCCGGCCGGTCAGCGCCTGCACTTCCGTACGCACCCAGGGCATCGGGTCGGGGGGATTGTCACTGCGCAGCGCGCCACTCAATTCCGGGATGGCAATTTGCGCGCCATCGATCGCGAGTGCGGCGTGAGCGGTGTAGGATTTGGGCTGGGTGCTCGCGAGTCCGTAGGCGAGGACGGCACCCAGCGCCATGCCGGCAACGACCGGCGGCGCGGCGCGACGCGCGATCTTCCAGGCGTAGACGCGATCCCGTGTTTGCCCTTCATGTGGCAGTCGAAGTCCGGTGTCGATCGGAATATCCATCTCATCCCCCGTCGGGTCAGTCGGCGGCGGCGCCGAGGCTTTGCAGATCGGTCGCCCGATCTGCTCGCGCGCGCTCGGCCGCGGTGGCGACACTGTCGCGCAAAGCCAGTAGCAGGACATGATACATCAGCGGGCGATCCCCGATGCGCAGCAGCGTGGGATCGGCCGTCGGTTGCAGAATGCCGCCATCGAGAAGGCGATCGACCGAGGCCACGGAGACGCGCTGGCGATCGATCGTGGCGGTCGCCCCGTCACGCGTGGCTTGCAAGCAGCCGAAACGATCCTGCGGGGCGGTCGCGACGGCGCGGAGCGTCAGGACCATGTCGCGGTCCCGGGCGCCGGAGGTAATTTCAGCGTAACGAAGACCGATACCCGATTGGGCGTCGTCGATCATGCGGTCGATGCAGAGCGCGAGATCGGTGGCGTCGACTTCGCCGGCACCCCGGTTCAGCGCCGACTGGCTGAGTCGGAGGCCCAGAAGCTGGGCCATATAGGGCATGCCGCGCGCAAGCCCGAGCACGAACAGAATGACCTGCTGCCCGAATGTAAGTCCGATTTCCCGTCCGCCGTCGACCAGCATCGCGGTGATTTCGGCGTCGCTCAGCAGAGGCAGATGGACGGGCACGATGTTGCGCTGGATCGAGGGGTGCTGGCCGATGATGTGTTCGAGTGTCGCCGCGACACCGACGATCATGAATTGCACGGGGCGTGCGGTATCGGAGAGAAGCTTGATGGTATCGGCAAGGCGCGTCCGAGTGCCTTCGTCGCGCACGCGGTCGAATTCGTCGATGATGCAGACGAGTTGGGGGCAGGCAAGCCGATTGGCGAAGTCCGCGATATCCTGCGGGCGGAGCGGGCCCGCGGGCAGCCATTGTTCTTCGCCCGCCGCGCTCGCCACGAGCGTGTGGGGGAGATCGGCAGCCAGCGCCCGGAAGATCGTGTCATAGTCGCTGTCGGCTTCGCAGGCATGGCGTACGACGACGATGCCGCCTGCCCGCAATTTCGTTGCTACTAAATTGGCAAGCGAGGTCTTGCCCCGTCCGCGCTCGGAATAAAGCACGACATGGGCACCGTCATGACGCAGCGCATCGAGGATCCGCGCGAGTTCTGGAGCGCGTCCTACGAGCTTGCGACGTGCCGTCCTGGGCCGCGTGGGAGTGAAAATCTCGGTCGCCGAGGCGGAGGGCCGCGGCGCCCGGCGCGCGGCCGCCGGAGACCGGGCGCGGCTCATCTCGGGGCGCAATTCCGTGCGCCTGGCGCTGCCGAACAGAGAACGCCATGCTTCGGCCAGGCGCGCGAGGAAGGAAGGGCGGCGCATGTCAGCAAGCGCCCCGTGCCGCCAGGACCGCCGGAATGGTCCGCAGCAGGATGGTGAGATCCTGCCAGATAGTCCAGTTCTTGACGTACCAGCGATCGAGTTCAACACGGTACTGGTAGGACGTGCTGCTGCGGCCGCTCACCTGCCAAAGCCCGGTGATTCCAGGACGTGTTTCGTAATAGTAGGCGATATCCTCGCCGTAGCGCGGGATTTCGCGGGCCACGATCGGACGTGGGCCCACCAGGCTCATCTCGAGGCGCAGCACGTTCAGCAGCTGCGGGAGCTCGTCCAGACTTGATTTGCGCAAAATCCGTCCGATCCAGGTGACCCGCGGATCGTCGCGCAACTTCTGGGTGGCGCGCCATTCCGCCGCGGCTTCCGGGTTGCTCTCCAGATGCTGCTGAAGGACGAGGTCCGAGGCTTCGACCATGGTCCGGAATTTGAAGCAGCGGAACGGCGCGCCGCCGGCGCCGATGCGCTCGTGGGCAAACAATGCAGGCCCGCCATCCAATCGGACGAGCATGGCGATCGCCAGGAGAAGGGGGCCGAGCAGAAACGTCAGCGCCGCGGCCGCCACCAGGTCGAACACCATCTTCAATCCGCGTGCCGCGGGCTTCGCTAGGTTGTTGCGGTAGCAGTGTAAGACGACCTCGTGTCCGACGAAGCGCGTTTCCTCATAGCCGAGAACCGGAAGTCCCTCGCAACGTGGCGCTACGGCAAATCGGACGCGATCGCGTATCAGCCGTTCAAGCGTGGGGCGCTCGGTGGCTTCCCAGAAATCGCCAGCGAGGACGAGCATTTCCGCACGATGCTCGATCAGCAGACGGCGTCCGCCACGGCGCAGCGCCTCCGGTGCGATCGAGGCGACGACCCGGTAGCCGAGGGTGGGATCCGAGCGGAGCGCGGCCATCGCCCGCTCGCTGTCGCGTCCACCGACGAACAGGACGGGGATTTGCCAAATCCCGAGATGTTCGAGAAATCGCCGGGTCAGATGCCGGCTCGCGGACGCCAAGGCGGGGAAGGGTAGCCAGACGGCGCAGAGGACAAGCCCGCTTTCGCCGCCGCGCAAAAGGAGATCGACCAGGAGCGAGACGCTCGAGGCGATGACCGTGGCGCAGAGCAGATCGCTCAGTTCGTGCCACCCCGGAATGCGGCGGGCATAGTGCCGCTGCGCAATGAAATAGGTCAGCAGGCCGGCCAATACGACGGCCAGCCATGGTTGCAGCTCGACCGGCACCGGGAAGCCGAGCGCACGCCACGCGAACAGGCACAGCATGAACGCCACCGTGTCGGCGGCGAACAAAGCCGACCAGATCGCCGACGCGCGGAACGCGACTGCCAAGCGGCGCCGATGGGATCGAAGGATTACGGGCTTGGGATGCAGACCGCCAGGGTGCAGCTCTGCGATTATCGCCATCGAGGGTTGGCTCCAGGCCGATGAAGTTCAGCATGCGCGGAACGGGCTGCGGTGCCGCGTCTTTGCGCCACGGCTCTACGAGCCTGCCGGGGGAAAGTTCCGCCCGGCGGGGCCCCGCTTCGCTCCCGTGGCGAGCCGGACACAGGATGGGCGGTGCGTGTTTGCCGCTTGATCGTTCACGACGACAACCACTTCCGCCGGACTCGCGTTCGCCCTTCAGAGCGGTTGATCACGCATTTGTCAGAGGGCTACATGACACTTCAGAGTACGGTGCCCGAGGCGCGGGCGCTTCATCATGAGGTTCGCGGACTCACCGTCGGGGTGGCGATCGCGACCACCGGCCGGCCGGATATCCTCGCCGGGACACTGGCCAATCTGCGCGCCCAGCGTCGCTCTCCGGATCGTCTCTTCGTATGTTATGCGACGCCGGACGATCTCCGCGGCGTGCCGTGCCCCGCCGGCAGCGTTCTCATGGAGGGCCGGCGTGGATTGACACTCCAGCGGAACCAACTCATCGCCGCCGCGTTCGATCTCCACCTGTTGTTATTTCTGGATGACGATTTTCTCGTGGCACCGGATTACATCGAGCGCATGGCCGCCTGCTTTGCCGACAATCCGGAGATCGTGGGCGCGTCCGGCAGCCTGATCGCCGACGGCACCCGCGGACCGGGCATATCGCTCGCTGAGGGACAAGCGATGCTGGCGGACGACAGGGTAGAGTCGGATACACCTCAATGGTGCGCGGCGCCGCATTTGTATGGTTGCAACATGATGGTTCGTCTTTCGACCGTGCGCGAGCGCGGGCTCGCCTTCGATGAGCGGCTGCCCCTGTATGCGTGGTCGGAGGATATGGATTTTTCCTATCGCCTCAAGCGGCACGGGGTGCTGGCGGAGGTGCAGCATGCGCGCGGCGTGCATCTGGGTACGAAATCGGGTCGAGCATCGGGCAAGCGTCTTGGCTATTCGCAAGTGGCGAACCCGCTCTACCTGTTGCAGAAGGGAAGCTATCCGCCGCATCGCGTCGGCTACAGTATCGGGCGTAATCTGGCTCGGAACGTGACCCGGGCCGTGCGTCCGGAACCGCATGTTGACCGGCGGGGACGGTTGCACGGAAATCTCGTGGCACTTGGCGACCTCTGCCGTGGCCAGTTGCGACCGGAACGGATTCTCGACCTATGATCCGCGTGAGCGTCATCATCCCGCTGTACAATAGCGCGGGTACCATCGAGCGCTGTCTGCGTTCGGCGATGCGGCAGAGCCTGGTGGATCTCGAAATCCTCGTCGGAGACGATGCGTCGACCGATTCCGGCGCGCGGATCGTGGCCCAGCTTTCCGAGGAAGATGGGCGCATCAGGCTGCATCGTTTCGCTGAAAATCGTGGCAAGCCGCGGGTCATGAATGAACTTGCGCAGCGCGCGCGGGGGGATTTTCTCGCCGTTCTGGATGCCGATGACGCCTATGCACCCGACCGGCTGGAGCGCCTCATCTCCGCGGCTGAATCCCATGATGTGGAAATGGCCGCCGACAATCTCGTCTATGTCGATTCCGGCGTCGGCGGCGAAGGGTTCGGAGAGGCGGTGCGCACGGCGTTCGCGACCGGGCGGGAGCCGCGGCTGCTCGGGCGGTCGGATCTCCTATCCGGCGCCGATACATTCGCGGATTTCGATTTCGGCATTCTCAAGCCGGTAATCCGACGGGATTTCGTCGAACGGAACCGGCTGGCTTATCGCGAAGAGAGCCGTCTCGCCGAGGATTTCGTATTTCTCATGCATTGCTTCCAAAAAGGGGGACGGGCCGTGCTGGTCAGCGATGCGTTGTATTTCTGGACGATGCCGTTCGGCGCGCGCTCGCGCCGCTGGACCAGTACCGGGGCGGGGGCGTGGCGGTACGATTACCGGCCGGCCCTGGCGCTCAATCGCAAGCTGATTGAGGAGTTGGCGGACGCGGGAGAGAGCGAGTTCGTGCGGATGCTCGAGCGCCGCGGACGGCAATACGAAGCCATGATCGCCTATATCGAGGCACAAAAGCTGGCCCACTGCGGCAGGTTCGCGTCTGCCCTGCGCGCCGTGGTCGTGAGTCCCGTCTGTTGGACATTGCTGCTGCGGCGGGTGGCCGGGCGTGCAGCGCGGTTTCTCGATAGCCGCCCTGCCCAATTCGGCGAATTCGCTGGACAGCGAGTGGCGTGATGGAGGCGGGGGCGAACAGGATCCTGGTGGTCACCGCTGCCGACTCGCGCTTTCTTCCGTTTCTGGAAGGCTTGCTGGCATCCCTGCGGACCACCCGGCAGCGCGCCGACGTACACTATGCCTGTTTCGATATCGGACTGGCGGCCTCGGACCGAACCCGGCTCGCGGCGCTGGGATTGTGGCTCGCGGAGCCCGGCGGGCATTTCGGGATTGCTGCGGAAACCCAGCCGGCGTCTCTCCGCTCCTTCCTGGCGCGGCCATTCCTGCCGGAATATTTTCCGGGCTTTGATGTCTATGTGTGGATTGATTCGGATGTCTGGCTGCAGGATGAAGGCGTGTTCGACAACTACGTTGCCGGCGCCCGGCGGCACGGCATGGCAATCGCGCACGAGGTGACGCGGAACTACCGGTTTCAACCCTGGCTTCTGGCGTGGACGGCCAAGCATTTCGTGAAAGGTTACGGTATCGGCAAAGCTGCCTGGCTGCTGTCCCGGCCGCATGTCAATGCCGGCTTCTTCGCCATCCGGGCAGACGCGCCGCATTGGGCGGCCTGGGCTGATTGCTATGCTCGGGCGATCAGGCGGAGCGGTGCGCTCGTTCCGCACGACCAGTTCGCGCTGAACGAGGCGTTGCACAGCCGACGCTATGAGCTGAAAACCTGCCTGTTGCCGCCTATCAACAATTGGATCTGCGACCGCGGTATTCCGATGTGGAACGATCAGGCGGGGGCTTTCTGCGAGCCTCGCACGCCGTTCCGGCCGCTCGGCGCGCTGCATCTGGCTGGACCAGCGAAGCGGACCGCCTACCGAATTCGCCGGACGGCCGGCGGCGCGTTCACGACCTGCCTGTTGTGGGGAGCCAGTCCGCTCTCGCCTGTCCCGGTGCCGGTGCTGGATGGCTGACACGCTGGAGGACGTCCAACCGGCTTTGGACGGGACCGCCGACGGAAGTGTGTTGGGGCCGGAGTTGCAGGCGGGAGCCGTCCCGTTCGCGGCCAGCGCCGAGATCCTCAAGCAGCGGTCGGTGCGGGGCGCGGTGGCGACGCTCGGGTCTCAAGGCGTCCGGTTCGTGCTGCAATTCGGCAGCCAGGTCGCGCTCGCGCATTGGCTCGATCCGGCGGAGTTCGGGCTGGTGGCGATGGCGGCCCCCGTGCTGGGGTTCGTGCAGATTTTCAACGATCTCGGGCTCGGTCAGGCGACGGTGCAGCGGCCGACGTTGACCGAGCGGGAATCGTCAGGGCTGTTCTGGGTGAATCTCGCGATCAGCTTCGCGCTCGCGGTGCTGGTCATGGCGTTCGCAGGTCTGGCGGCGTCTTTTTATCACGAGCCGAAACTGACGCCGGTGATGATGGCGTGCGGCGCGTTGTTGCTGCTGAGCGGGGTCGCCTCGCAGCCGATCGCGCTCATGAATCGTCATATGCGATTTTCCGAGCTGGCGATGATCGATATCGCTTGCGCGGCGGTGGCGGCCGGCGCGGGGCTAACGGCCGCGTCGCTGGGCTGCGGCTATTGGTCGCTGGTGATCATGCAGCTCGGGAATGCGCTGACGGTCGCCACGCTGGCCTGGTGGTTCACCGACTGGCGGCCCTGCGCGCCGTGGCGGGCGGCGAAGGTCTGGTCCATGCTGCGCTTCGGCGGGCATCTCACGGGTTTCAACCTGCTCGGCTACGCGGAGAATTACCTGGCCGGCATTTTGCTTGGCCGCATCGCGGGCAGTGCGGCGCTCGGTCTGTTTGATCGTGGCAACAAATTGGTGTCGGTCCCCTGGTGGCAGCTCAGTTTGCCGGTCTCGCGGGTCGCGGTGTCGCTGCTGTCGCGGCTGGCGGGGCAGGATGCGCGCTACGGGCAGGCGACGCGCATGCTGCTCGGCTCGATGCTGCTCGTGGTGGCGCCGGGCCTGCTTTGGGTTTCGTTCGACGCGAAATTGCTGGTGACGATCCTGCTCGGAAATTCGTGGAGCGCGGCGGCGCCGGTGATTTCGCGCCTGGCGCTTGCGACCATGCTGGGGCCGTTCGGGCTTTGCGCGTACTGGCTGTTCGTGAGCCAGGGGCGGGTGCGCGAACAATTGCGCTATGGGGTGGCGAGCTCACTCGGTGTGGTCGCTGCCGTGATTTGCGGCATCGGCGGCGGGCCCGATGGGGTGGCCGCTTCGCTGGCCGCCTTCTCGCCGTTCGTGCAGGGCGTGCAGCTTTGGGGGGCGACGCGGCGCGGGCCCGTGACGCTGGCATCGCTGTTCAGTACGGTGGCGCCGGTGGTGTTCGGCCTGATCGCAGCTGGGTCGGCCATGGCAATGCTGCGGGAGATTCCGGCCTTCGCGCACTTGCCCGCGCTGGCGGCGCTCGGCGTGATGCTCGTGGTCGTCTATGGCGTGACGGCGGCAGCGACCGCGTCGTTGCCGCGGGGGCGGGTGTTGCTGGCGGCGCTCTGGCGGCAGCGGCGGATGCTGATCGCCTAGCAGGTTGTTGAAAAAGTCGGTGGCTCTGCCGATACCCGCATGATTCAATCAAGGCCATGGGATATGGCCGAGGGAAAGAAGCGCGGAGCGGATAAGCGGTCGGGAGAGCTTTTCTCCTACGTTGATCTTGAGAAGAG
>DAIDJM010000025.1 GCA_027451405.1 Acetobacteraceae bacterium
ACGCTAACCCCAAAACGCGCCGCTACGTGACGCGCGCTGCCTTCCGCCTTCAGCACGCGATCCCGCAAATCCTGCGAGTAGGTTTGCCCGCGCCGCCAGCTCATCAGAACCTCCGGTGATACCGGAGACCTATGAATCACACCACAGGACCGCGCCGGAATCCCAAAAGCGATTCCACCCTCCGCGGCACCGCTCTAAAACTTCAAAATAGGAAGGGGTCTGGGGCCTTTCGGCCCCAGTGGGGTGCAGGGGCAAAGCCCCTGCCCGCCGGAGGCGCGTCGAAGCCTACTTATCTTCCTCGGATGCCAGCCGCATCCTGATGATGCGATCCGGATTCTGCACGGTTCCAGAACTGTCGTCGCCGGCCTTGATCTGGTCGACATATTGCATGCCGCTGACCACCTGACCCCAGATCGTATACTGCCCGTCGAGGTGGGGCGAGGGGGCGAACATGATGAAGAACTGGCTGTTCGCGCTGTTCGGGTCGGCGGTGCGGGCGGCGCCGACTGTGCCGCGCAGGAAGTTGGCGCGGTCGGTGAATTCGGCCGGGAGATTCGGGTAGGGACTGCCGCCCTGGCCGGTGCCGGTCGGGTCGCCGCCTTGCGCCATGAAGCCCGGGATCACGCGGTGGAAGGGCGTGTTGTCGTAGAAATGCTCGTGGCAGAGCAGCTTGATGCGCTCGACATGTTTGGGAGCGAGGTCGGGGCGCAGTTCGATGACGACGCGGCCGTATTTGAGGTCGAGATAGACCGTGTTCTGCGGATCCAGTTTCGGACTGGTGTCCGACTGGGCGGAGGCGGCCGTGCTCATGAGAACTCCTGTCAAAAGGGCAAAAACTCTACGTCTCAGCATGTGCGGTTCCCCCATCCTGGCGCACGCGCGCGAGCGTGCGCTCGAGCGTCAAGGCGGGCACGAAGCTCGAGATATCGCCGCCCAAGCGGGCGATTTCCTTGACGAAGCGCGAAGAGATGAATTGGTGACGTTCGCTGGCCATGAGGAACACGGTCTCGATGTCCGGATCGAGCCGGTAGTTCATGCCGGCCATCTGGAACTCGTAATCGAAATCCGAGACCGCGCGAAGCCCGCGCACGATCATCGAAGCACCATGG
This sequence comes from Acetobacteraceae bacterium, assembly GCA_027451405.1. Classification (GTDB taxonomy): domain Bacteria; phylum Pseudomonadota; class Alphaproteobacteria; order Acetobacterales; family Acetobacteraceae; genus DAIDJM01. The sequence goes on from DAIDJM010000025.1 coordinate 1,110, forward strand.
CTGCGTGCGAACTCGATCAGCAGCGTGTCGAAGGCTTCGACCTCGATCGCCGTGTGGGTGTGCTGGGCGACCTTGCCGCACTCTTCGCGGACAAGCTCAAGGCGCTCTCTCATGGGAAATAGCGGTCCCTTGCCGATGTTGCGGGCGACGCCGACCACGAGCTTGTCGACGAGACGCGCAGCGCGCCCGATCACGTCGATATGGCCGTTCGTGATCGGGTCGAAGGTGCCGGGATAGAGCGCGATCCGCTCAGCCACCGAGATCCTCGCCTTCCGGGACGTCTTCGCTCGGTTCTTCGACAACGGAGAAGACGCTGGTGACGCGTTCACCCTCGTCCAGCCGGAACAGCGTGACGCCCATGGCCGAACGCGAGGTGATCCGGACCTGGTCGGCGGGGAGCCGGATCAGCCGGCCGGAATCGGTGACCAGCATCACGTCTTCTCCGGAATGCACCGGGAAAGTGGCGACCGCCTCGGTGCCGTTTCGGGGCGACAACAGGATATTGGTGATTCCACTGCCTCCGCGTCCGGAGACCCGGTAATCGTAGGCGGAGCTGCGCTTGCCGAAACCGCCGTTGGTGACGGTGAGCAGATTTTGCTCGCGGGCCTCCATCTCGGCGATCCGATCGGCGGAGAGCGCGAAATCCTGGACGGCTTCCTCTTCGCTCTCGCCGGCTTCGGCGGCGACCTCGGCCGCCTCCTCCTCGTAGCCGCTGCTCCGGCGCCGTTGCGCCGCAACGCGAAGATAGGCGGCGCGTTCTGCGACGGTGGCTTCGACATGCTGTAGCACGGCCAGCGAGTTCACCTCGTCGCCGCGCCCAAGCTTGATGCCGCGCACGCCCGCGCTTTCGCGCCCGGCGAACACGCGCAGCGTATCGTCGGTGATCTGGAAACGGATACAGCGGCCAAGTTTGGTCGCGAGGAATACGTCGTCGCCCTCGCGGCAGGTCGCGACGCCGATGAGGCGATCGCCCTCGTCGAGCTTCATGGCGATCAGGCCGCTCGCCCGCACCCGGCCGAAATCGGACAGGCGATTGCGGCGCACGGTGCCGCTCGCGGTTGCAAAGACGAGATGCAGGCTGTCCCAGAGGCCTTCGTCCTGCGGCAGCGGCAGCACCGCGGTGACCTGATCGCTTCCGAGTTCGGGCAGCAGATTGACCAGCGCGCGGCCTTTGGCGGTGGGTGAAGCTTCGGGAAGACGCCAGATTTTTTCCCGGAACGCGCGGCCGGCGCTGGAGAAGAACAACACGAACTGGTGCGTGTGCGCGATGAAGCTCCGGCTCACGATGTCGTCGCCGCGCGTCGAGGCGGCGGTGCGGCCCCGGCCGCCACGGTTCTGCGCCCGGAATGTCTCGAGCGGGGTGCGCTTGATGAACCCGTCGCGGGTGATCGTGACCACCATCTGACCGGGCTCGATCAGGCTCTCATCGTCCTGATCGGCCACCGCATCGACGATCGCGGTGAGCCGCGGTGCCGCCAGCTCGGCGCGCACGCGCAGCAACTCCTCGCGCATGACTTCGAGCCGGCGCGGGCGGCTCGCGATGATCTCCAGCAATTCCTGGATTTTTGCAGCGACCTCGGTGAGTTCGGCGGCGATCTTTTCGCGCTCGAGGCCGGTCAGTCGCTGCAGGCGCAGATCGAGAATGCCGCGGGCCTGTGCGTCGGTGAGGCGCACGGTGCCGTCGCGCACCACGTTGCCGGCATCCTCGATGAGCGCGAGCAGGGGGGCCACGTCGGCAGCCGGCCAGTCGCGCGCCAGCAGGGCTTCGCGCGCCGCGGCGGCATCCGCGCTGGCGCGGATCAGCGCGATCACCGCGTCGATATTGGCGACCGCGATCGAGTAGCCGACCAGCAGATGGCCCCGCTCGCGAGCGCGGGCGAGATCGTGCCGGCTGCGCCGGAGAATCACCTCCTCACGGAAATGAATGAAGCTCTGCAGCGCGTCGCGAAGGCCGAGCGTGCGCGGGCGGCCCTGATCCAGCGCCAGCATGTTCACGCCGAAGGAGAGCTGCATCTGCGTGAAACGGAAGAGCTGGTTCAGCACCACCTCCGGTGTCGCGTCGCGCTTGAGCTCGATCACCACGCGCATGCCGGTGCGATCGCTCTCGTCGCGGATGTCGCCGATGCCTTCGATCTGCTTGGCGCGCACAAGCTCGGCGATGCGTTCCTGCAGCGTCGCCTTGTTCACCTGGTAGGGCAGTTCGGTGACGATGATGGCCGTGCGGTCGCGGCGGATTTCCTCGAATTCGGCGCGGGCGCGGATCACGATGCTGCCGCGGCCGGTCTCGAACGCACTGCGGATTCCCGAGCGGCCGAGCACGATGCCGCCGGTCGGGAAATCGGGGCCCGGCACGATCTTCATCAGGGCTTCGAGCGAGATCGCCGGATCCTCGATCAGCGCGAGTGTCGCGTCGATGATCTCGCCCGGATTGTGCGGCGGGATGCGCGTCGCCATGCCGACGGCGATGCCTTCCGCGCCGTTGACGAGCAGGTTTGGGAAAGCCGCGGGAAGGACCCGCGGCTCCTGCTCGCTTTCGTCGTAATTCGGCGTGAAGTCGACGGTGTCGCGATCGATGTCGGCGAGCAGGAACGACGCGGCCCGCGCCAGACGAACTTCCGTATACCGCATCGCCGCCGGCGGATCGCCATCCACGCTGCCGAAATTGCCTTGCCCGTCGATCAGCGGCACGCGCATGGAGAATGGTTGCGCCATGCGAACGGCGGCGTCGTAGATCGCGGAATCGCCGTGCGGGTGGTATTTACCCATCACGTCGCCGACGATGCGGGCGGATTTGCGGTAGGGCTTGTCGGCGGTGTTGCCCTGTTCCTGCATGCCGTAGAGGATGCGGCGATGCACGGGCTTGAGCCCGTCGCGCGCGTCGGGGAGCGCGCGGCTCACGATCACCGACATTGCGTAATCGAGGTAGGAGCGCTGCATCTCCTCCTCGAGCGTGACCGGCAGCAGCGTCTTGTCGGATTCGTCTGTCACGTTTTGCCTCCGGCGGGCAGGGACTTTGCCCCTGCACCCCACTGGGGCCGGTAGGCCCCAGACCCTTTTCGTCTCTGACTAGGCTCTAGCAGTACCGGCGCGCGCCCTACAGCGCCTGCCCCTCCACTTTCACCGTCAAATCGTGGAGCCTTTCGCCGCCGCCCTCCGCCTGCGGATCGAGCTCGAGATATTTCTTCCAGGCGGCGAGCGCCTCGCGGTTGTTGCCGCGCGCTTCCTCGAGCCGCGACAGATCGGCAAACGCCGGATACAGCCTCGGCTCCCGCGCCAGCGACTGCGCCAGATCCGCCGCGGCGCCCACGTCGTCGCCGAGCACGAACCGCACCTCGCCGCGCCGGCGCCACAGATCGGCGAGCTGGGGCTGCATGTCGATCGCCGCGTCGCAATCCTTCAGCGCCTCCTGGGTCTGGCCCATATGTACCGAAGCGAGCGCCTCGTCCTCGAGCACCTGCACCGCCTCGGTCGCCTGGTCGTGCCAGGCCTGCTGGATCTGCGCCTCCAGCTGAGCAGCGGCGGCGCGATCCGGCGCCGCTTTCAGCGCGTCGAGCATCGCGCTCTCCGGCGCCGCGCCGATCAACAGCGCGGCTACGGCGGCCATCGCCGCCCCGGCCAAACCCCGGCTTGCTGTGTGCGGCTTGGTCATGCCCGCGATCGCCTCCGGCACCGGTCCGCCGGCCATCCAGTCCAGCAACTCGACCGTGTGCAAGGCGGGATATGGGCCCGCGAGCTGATTGAGACACCCCAGATTGCCGCTGGCGATCAGATCGGGCTCGGTCTCCGCGATGTTGTCGAGCTTCCGCCCGCGCAGGCGCTGCGCGACGGCGGGCTGGAGCAGATTGTAGGTGCCGGCTGAGCCGCAGCAGAGATGCGCCTCGCGCGGTTCGACCACCTCGAAGCCGGCGGTCTCGAGCAGTCGCTTGGGCGCGGCCCGCACCTGCTGGCCGTGCTGAAGGCTGCAGGCGGCGTGGTAGGCGACGCGCAGGCCGGATGGCTCGCGGGTGGGGGTATAGCCGAACCGGTCGAGGAATTCGGTGATGTCCTGGGCGCGGGCGGCGACCGCTTCGGCGCGGGCGCGCAGACCGGGCTCGGCTGTCCGGAACAGGTGGCCGTATTCCTTGATCGTGGTACCGCAGCCAGACGTGTTGACGAGGATCGCATCGAGCCCCGACCGGCCGATCTCGGCATGCCAGGCCTCGATCGCCGCGCGCATCGCGGCCTCCGCTTCCTCCCGCTTGCCCATGTGCTGGGTGAGCGCGCCGCAGCAGCGGATGCCGGGCGTCACCACCACTTCGACACCGAGCCTCGTCAGCAGACGGATCGTGGCCTCGTTGATGTGCGGTGCGAGCACGCTCTGCGCGCAGCCGGTGAGCAATGCCACGCGCGCGCGGCGCTCGCCCTGGGCCGCGTGAATGCCGGGACGGGCCGATCGCCCCGCGTCGGGCAGCCGCATGGGGGCCAGCGCGAACATCGCCTGGAGCCGTTCGGCAAGCACGCCCTGGCGGGGCAGGAAAGTCGCGAGGGGTCTTGTCAGGCGGGCAGCCTCGAGGGCGGCGTGCAACAGTCCCGGGCGGGGCAGAACATAGGCCAGCACCGCGCGGAGCGCGCGATCATGCCAGGGACGGCGGTAGCGGCGTTCGATCTCGGCGCGCGCATGGTCGACCAGGTGAAGGTAGTTCACGCCCGAGGGGCAGGTCGTCATACAGGACAGGCAGGTAAGGCAGCGATCGACATGCCGAACCGTGTCGGCATCCGGGGCGCCGCCCCGCTCCAGCATCGACTGGATGAGGTAGATACGGCCACGGGGCGAATCGCGCTCATCGCCGAGCAGCACGAAGGTGGGGCACGTGGCGGTGCAGAAGCCGCAATGGACGCAGGTGCGCAGAACGGATTCGCTGGCGCTTGTATCCGGATCCTCGAGTTGCGCCGCGGAGAAGCGGGTTTGCATCGGCTCGCCTCCGGCGGCCAGGGCGTCTACCCTGGACCCGCTGGGGCCAACGGGCCCCGGACCCCGTTCTTAGCCCTGGCGGGCCTTCATTCTTGGGTTTTTCTTGTTGATCACGTAGACGCGGCCGCGGCGGCGCACCACGCGGCAATCCTTGTCGCGGGTCTTGGCGGCGCGAAGGCTGTTACGGATCTTCATGACACACCCGATCGAGCGCGCGGGCGGCCTCCGCCCGAGCTATGGAGCGGCGCGGATACCGGCGCCCCCCAAACCTGTCAAGCCGAGGGCGGCTCATGAAAGATGATGGCGGCGCCTGGACCGGCTTTCTCGTGACCGCGTTTGGGGTGCTCGGGCTGGTCGGTGCCTTCGCGATCTTCGCGGCGCAGATTCCGATCGAGCGGGCCGCGTCGCGCGATGCGGCGCTCGCGCAGGTGCTGGGGGCCTCGCCGGCGCAGCGCGACTCCCTCCGGCCGCTGTTGGGCGAGAGTGCCCGCGTGCTCGATGGGCCCGCCGACGGGCTCGCCGCGCGCGTGACCGAGGCCCGGCTGCAATTGCTGCCGGAGGCCGTGCGGGAGGCGGAGGATATCGGCTTCCGGCTGCGGATCGTGCTCGCGGTCTTCACGGGGGCGGCGGCGCTGTTCGGCGTGGCCGTGCTGAGCGTGGTGCGGCGCGCCCGGCCGGCGTCGTGATCTGATTCTGCGGGTGGGCTGGACACTTTCGAACGCAGTTGCGTTAACCGTGCCGCATGTGGCGCGGCCTTCTCCTGGTGCTGCTGCCGGTCGCCGCGCTCGCCGCCGATCCGGTTTCCTACAAGGTGGCGCTGCGCCCGACCGGGCATGGCGACCTCGACGCGGCGCTTGCCGGCAGCGCGCAACTCAAGACGTTGCGCGGCAAGGCGCCGGCGGGGCCGTTCGCGCTGGTCGCGCGTGCGCGCCAGGACCAAAGCCGTCTCGAGACCGTGCTCGGCAGCTTCGGCTATTATGATGGCACGATCGCCATCACGATCGGTGGCCATCCGCTGAGCGACCCGAACCTGCCGACCTGGCTCGCGGCGCAGCCGGACAAACCGCCGGTGCCGGTGCATATCGCGCCGACCCTGGGGCCACTTTTCCACCTGGGCCGGATCGAGTTGCGGGGCGACGTGCCCGCGGTGGCGCGGCACGCGCTCGGCCTGCACCCGGGCGACCCGGCCGTGGCGGCGACGGTGCTCGCGGCGGGCGGGCGCATGTTGAACGCGTTGCAGGAGGACGGGTATGCGCTGGCCAGCATCCCGCCGCCGGAAGCCGTCGAGCATCCAGGCCAGCATGTGCTCGACGTGACCTTCGACGTGCATGCCGGCCCGCGTGTCGATATCGGCGACATCCGCTTCACGGGTCTGAAGGGCGTGAACGAGCGGTTCGTGCGCCGGCGATTGCTGATTCATTCCGGCCAACTCTACCAGCCGAGCAAGATCGAGGCGGCGCGACAGGATCTCGCCTCGCTCGGGGTGTTCTCCGGCGTCGAGGTGCATGCGGGTCGGCATCTCGATGCAAGCGGACGCATTCCGCTGGTGTTCGACGTGACCGAGCGCAAACGCCACGCGGTCGGCTTTACCGCCGGCTACTCGACCGATCTCGGCGGCAGCGTCGGCGTCACCTGGTCGGACCGCAACCTGTTCGGCAATGCCGAGCAGCTCAACCTCTCGGCGATCGCGACCGGACTGGGCGGCAACGCGGTCAAGGGACTCGGCTACTCGATCACGGCTGCACTGATTAAGCCGGATTTCTGGGCCCGCGATCAGCAGATCGAATTCGACCTCGGCGCGCTCAAGCAAAATCTCGACGCCTACGATCAGACCGCGGAGACCGCCGGCGTCACGCTGCGGCGCAAATTCTCGAAGGAATGGACCGGCAGCCTGGGGCTCACCGGCGAATATGAGCGCATCCTCCAGGAGGGCGTGACCCGCAACTACACGCTCGTCGCACTCCCGGTGAACGCAACCTACGACAGCACGGGCCTGTCCAATCCGCTCGACGATCCGCTGCACGGAATCCGCGCCAATTTCAGCGTTTCGCCCACCGAGTCGCTTGGGCCGCCGGATGCCACGTTCGTGATCCTGCAGGGCACGGCGGCCACCTATTTCGATTTCGCCCGGCTTGGCCTGACGGCGCCCGGGCGCAGCGTTCTGGCGTTGCGCGGGCTCGTGGGCAGTGCGCAGGGAGCCACCAATTTCGATCTGCCGCCGGATCAGCGTTTCTATGGCGGTGGCACGGCGACCGTGCGCGGCTTCCGCTACCAGTCGGTGGGTCCGCTGTTTCCCGACAACAACCCGATCGGCGGCGCCGCCATCGATGCGGCCACCATCGAGTTCCGCCAGCGCATCTGGGGGCCGGTGGGAGGCGTAGTGTTCCTCGATGCGGCCCAGGTGAGCGCCGGCAACGCACCGTTTCAAGGCACGCTCCGCGAAGGCGTGGGCGCGGGATTGCGCTACTACACCCCGATCGGCCCGATCCGGGTCGATGTCGCCGTTCCGGTGAACAGGCCCCCCGGTGGCGACAGTTTCGAGCTCTATCTCGGCCTGGGACAGGCGTTTTGATGCCGGACGCTGAGCAGCCGCCGGCGCGGCCACGCCGCTGGCGCCGGGCGCGGAAGATCCTTCGCTGGATTGTCGGTCTGCTGGCCGGCGTTCCGCTCGTGCTGGTTGCCGCTCTGCTCGTCCTTTTCAATACCAGCTTCGGCCGGCATCTGATCGTGCAGCAGACGGCGTCGCTCACCGGCGGCACCGTGCGGCTCTTCGATCTGCATGGAACCTTTCCCCAGGCGCTGCGGCTTGGCCGGCTCGAGCTGATCGATGCGAAAGGCGTGTGGTTCAGCGCGAACGACGTGGCGCTCGACTGGTCGCCGACGGCGCTCCTGGGCGGCGTGTTTTCGGCTCAGAAATTGGCCGCCGCATCCGTCGCGATGGCGCGCCTGCCGGTGCCGGGCCCGGCAAAGACCGGATCGAAGGCATCGTCGGGCTTTTCCCTGCCGGTCAGCGTCAGGCTGCAATCGCTCGATGTTCCGCGGGCCGAGATCGGTGCTGCGGTGGCCGGCGCGCCGGCAGTACTACGGCTCGCCGGCAGCGCTAACGTTGCGTCCCTGCAACATGGGTCGATCGCGCTCACGGTCACGCGCCTCGACTTCCCCGGCGAATACACGCTCCACGCGGCGCTGGCCGCGAATGGCGGCGTGGATGGTCGGCTCGAGCTGCACGAGCCGCCGCACGGGCTGGTCGAGACCGTGGCAAAACTGCCCAATCTCGGTGCGCTCGCGATCGATGCGGCCATCGTGGGTCCGAAACAGAGTGAGCGCGCCACGCTGCGGGCCACGGCCGGGCCCTTGCGGGCGGCGGCGAACGGGTCGATCGATCTCGCGGCCAAGCAGCTGGCGCTCGACCTCGACGTGGATGCGCCCTCCATGCGTCCGGGGCCGGGGATTGCCTGGCAGAGTGTTGCCATTCATGCGCACGCGCATGGGCCCTGGACGGCGCCGGAGGCCAGCGGGCATGTTGCGATCACGCAATTGCAAGCCGAGGGTGTCGCGCTGGCGACGCTCACCGCTGAGCTCTCGGGCAATCGCGGTGCGGCGCATCTCGCCGCCGAGCTGACGGGCCTGCGCATCCCCGGTTCCAAGCCCAATCTGTTTGCCGCCGCGCCGATTGCGCTCACGGCCGATGCCGACCTCGCCGCGCCGGAGCGGACGTTGCGCTTCCGTGTTGCACATCCGCTGCTGGCGGCGGACGGCGTCGCGCATCTGGGAGCTGCGCCTTCGCTCGATCTGACGGCGAGCGTGCCGGATCTGGCGCCGCTCGCGGCCGCGGGCGGCGCGCAGCTCGCCGGGCACGCGCAAGTCTCGCTCCGGGCGGCGCGCAGCGGTTCCGTCACGGATGCGCGGCTCGACTCCACCCTCGACATCACCGGGGGACAGGCGCCCGTACCGGCGCTGCTCGGCAAGGCGACGATCCGCGGCGAGGTGCAGCTTGCGGGACAGCGCCTCACCATCCGCTCGCTCGCGGTGGATGGGAGCGATCTGCATGCGGATCTGGCCGGCACGAAAGCGGACACGCTCAATTTCGCGTGGCATCTCGCCATCGCCGATCTCGCCCCGCTCGCGCCCGATGCGCGCGGCGGCTTGCGCGCTTCCGGTCAAGTTCGCGGCCCGCTCGATGGTTTCGCGGTCGATGCCGACCTCGACGGGACTGTCGGCACGCGCGCGATGGCGCCAGGCCCGCTCACGGCCAGTCTGCACGCCACCGGGCTGCCGAAGGCGCCGGTCGCGGCGCTGCGCGCGAGCGGGCGGGTCGCCGGGTCCGATCTGCGGCTGCAGGCCAACGTGCAGCGCGAACCGAAGGGCGGGCTTGCCGCGACGATTTCCGAGGCACGCTGGAAATCCGTGACTGCGGACGCCAATCTCCAACTCGCGCCGGGGGCCCTCATTCCGCTTGGCGACCTGCACGTCCGCATTGCGCAACTGGCTGATCTGGATGCGTTATCCGGACAGAAGCTGGCGGGCGGGCTCACGGCCTCGCTCGTCTCCCGAGGCGATCCGGCGCGGCCCGAAACGCGGATCGACGTGGAGGGGCGTGGCTTGGGCGCCGCGGGAAGCGGTGTCGAACGGCTCGCCATCACCGGAACCGTCACCGGCGCCGATTCCGATCCCGACCTCGATATCGGACTGGTCGCCGACGGCGTGTCGAGTGGCGCGATCTCGGGCCGGGTGCGCGCCACCGCGAAAGGTCGAGCGAACGCGCTGGCGCTCGATGCGAGCACCGTGCTTCACCATGTGGCTGGCGCCGATCTCGAGGCGGCCACGAGCGCGGTGCTCGATGCGAAGGCGAAATCGCTGCGGCTGCGCACGCTGACTGCCGATGCGCATGGGATCGCCGCGCGGCTGGCGGCTCCCTGCCGGATCGATTTCGGAAAGGAGACGAAGATCGATCGGCTCCGCCTTGCGGTGGGCGATGCGTCGGTCGCGCTGTCGGGCGAGCTTTCCCCGGCACTCGATCTCACGGCGAGCCTGCGCAACGTCACCCCGTCGCTTGCCAAGCCCTTCGTGCCGGCGCTGAACGCGCAGGGCGTGCTCTCGGCCGATGCGCAGCTGCATGGCACCACCGCTGCACCCACGGGGACCGTGCGTGTCGCCGCACTGGGATTGCGCGTGCTCTCCGGGCCGGGCGCTTCCTTGCCTGCCGCGAATGCGCGGCTGCGCGTCGATCTTCACGGGAAGAGCGCGGGCATCGACGCCCATGTCGATGCTGGACCGAAATTGCGGCTGGCAGCCGGCGGCACGGCGCCGCTTGGCGCGGGTGGCGCGCTCGATATACGCACCTCCGGCGCGCTCGACCTGACCCTGCTCGATCCGATCCTGCAGGCTGGCGGGCGGCGCGCTCAGGGTCGGCTCGCCCTGGACGTCACCGCGACCGGCCCGGTCGGGCAGCCCGATTTCACCGGCAGCGCCACCCTGTCCGGGGGCGAGGTCCAGGATTACGTGCAAGGGCTGCATCTGACGAACATGGCGGCCCGCATCAGGGCCACGGGCAAAACCATTGAGCTTGCGAGCTTCTCCGCCGATGCGGCGCCCGGCACGATCACCGCGAGCGGCACGGTCGGGCTGGCGGCGCCGATGCCGGTCGATATCCATCTGCGCGCTCAGAATGCTCGCCCGCTCGCAAGCGATCTGCTGACCGCGACGATCGACGCGGACCTCGCGGTCCAGGGCCAGATGCAGGGCAAGCTCGATGCCGGCGGGCAGATCAAGGTGCGTCGTGCCGACATCCATATTCCGGATAGTTTCCCGCCTTCGGTCGCGGTGCTGAATGTCCGCCGTGCCGGCCAGAAGCCACCGCCCCCGGCCCCGCCGGCCCCGCCCTCCGTGGTTGCTCTCGGTATTACGGTCGACGCGCCGCAGGCGATTTTCGTGCGCGGGCACGGGCTCGATGCGGAACTGGGCGGGCGCCTGAAAGTGGCCGGCACGGTGACCGCGCCGCAGATCTCCGGCGGCTTCCAAATGCGACGCGGCCAGTTCTCGCTCGCGGGCACGACCCTGGATTTCACCCAGGGCGAGGTCGGTTTCAACGGCGCCGGCGTGACTGGCAAGATCGACCCGACGATCAATTTCGTCGCCGAGAGCAGCCAGGGCGGGATCACCGCAACGCTGACCATCACCGGTTACGCAGATGCACCGAAAATCGGGCTTTCGAGCCTTCCGGAATTGCCGCAGGACGAGGTGCTGGCGCACCTGCTGTTTGGTCAGAGCATGTCGAGCCTGAGCCCGCTGCAGATTGCCGAGATCGGCGCGGCGCTGGCCGAGATTTCCGGTGTGACGGGCGGCGGCGGCGGCCCGCTATCGTCCATCCGCAAGGGTCTCGGGCTCGATCGCCTGTCGGTCGGTGGTGGAACGAATGGTGCCGGCGCCAGCGTGGAAGCCGGGCGATATGTCGCGCGCGGCGTCTATGTCGGCGCGAAACAGGCGACCTCGGGCGGCGGCGGAACACAGGCGCAGGTGCAGATCGACCTCACACGCCGGCTGAAGCTGGATACGCAGTTCGGCACCGGCGGCAGCACGCAGGGTGCGACGCCGCAGAACGATCCCGGCAGCTATGTTGGGTTATCGTATCAGTTCGAATATTGAGGGATGCTCTGGAGCGGAGTAGGTTTCGGTTGAGGCGTGCCTCCGGCAGCCCGGGCTCTGCCGGGGATCCGCTGGGGCCGAAAGGCCCCAGACCCCATGGCTTTCAATGAGCCGTACGCATCCCGCTCTAGCGGTCAACGGAACGGAGGCGACCAGAGCATCCCGCCCTCGGTCCAGGGCCGATTCGGGCCCGGATCGAGACGCAGCACGGAGTGCGGCCCGACATCGCGATCGATGATCTCGTCATAATTGCCGGTGGCGGACAGCGCCTTGAACGACCAATCGTCCGCGAGCCCCAGGCCCCAGTTCACCCCGCGCCGCACGCCCACAAGGGACTGCACGGTGGGATCGGCGCTGTGTCGCTGGTCGGCGGCATTGGCCTTCGTCACGTCGTTGGCGGCAGCTTCGATCAGGGCATAACCCACCCAATCGACGATCCGTGCCCATTCGGCATCGCCCGACCGTACGACCGGCGCCCAGGGGTCGAGGCTGAGCCGGTCCGGCAGCATCACGAAATCGTTGCGCATACCATGAAAAAGGCTGCGATCGAAGGCAAGTCTCGAGAGATCGCCGGTTTGGGCATCGCAATGACCATCGACCAGGGCGGCTTCCATTTCGCCGACCTCGGTGAAAGGAAAATAGATACCCTTGAGGCCGAGGCGATCGGCCGCGCGATGGAGCTGAATTTCGGCGTCCGTGTTGGCAATGAAGCAGACCGACTTGCCGGCGAGGTCATGCAGCGATGCGATTCCCCGGTCCTTGTGGACCATGACGCCCTGCGCATCGAAATAGAGGGGCGTGAGGTAGGTCAAATCGTCATGTTTGGCGATCCCGGGATCGGGTGTGGCACCGAACAGCACCGCGATGCGACCATGTGCGAGCGCATCATAGGCGAGTGCCTCGGTGGGGAAGGTTTGCAGGGCGACATGGCCGGGGCCGAGGATGGCGGCGCCGAGTGCCTGGCAGAAATCGGCGCCGAGCGCCGAAAGATTGCCATGCGTGTCATCGAGCGTTTCGTCGTTGAGTTCGTCGACGGTGCCGCAGGCGAGCGCACCGGCCGCGCGAACCTGATCGAGCGTGGGACCGGCGAGCGCAGTCTGCGTCAGACCGGCGAGGAGGAGCGCGGCGGCGAAAAGGCGGGCGATCATGTTTGCGGTTCCGCATGAAAAAAACTGGGGGGACACGAGGTCCCCCCAGCCTGGTCGGCGTATGCGTCGGCGTTATGGCGTCCAGGTGCCCGAGGTCGGGATGCCCGGCGAGGTTCCGGGACGCGGGTTGAAGTCGATCGGCGCCGGATCGACGATCCCCCCGTTGACATAGTCGGTCGGCACGATCTGCAGGAATTCGCAGCCCTGGCCGCCGTAATGCGGCAGTGACAGCACGGCGTTCCGCGGGATCTCCGCAAAGGCCGGCGGCAGCGGCGCCGCCGTTCCGCTCAGGCGCGCATTGTCGAACACTTCCGTCAGGTCGCTGATCGACGGATCGGCATCGATCGGTCCCATGTTCGGCTGGATGGTATTGGTCGCGATCGCCTCGGCGTTTGCCTCGTCCGGCAGTCTTTGCAGCGGCACGAGGTTGAACAGCTCGTCGATGAATTTGATCACCGAGCTGTGCTCCGCGTATTTGCTGGAGATCGCGTGCACCTTCGCGAAGGGCGAGATGACGATGGCCGGGATCCGCGGGCCGCCCGAGAGCGGGTTGCCGAACGGATCGTTCACGCGGATCGACTCCGGAACGTGGTCGAAATAGCCGTCGGTTTCGTCATAGGTGATGATGATCGCGCTGTGGGCCCAGTAAGGGCTGGCCGCGATGGCGTTGATGCTGTCGGCGAGGAGGGACTCTGCAATCTGGCCGTCTGAGTAGCCAGGATGATCGTCGCTGCCGACGAACGCCCGCTGTACGTTGGCGCTCGGATCGACCGGGATCAGCCCGTCATTGTTGCCGTAACCGCCACGCACGTAAAAGACCCCACCCTTGGCTGGCAGAGCCTGGTTCGTCACGTCCTGGATGAAATTGCCAAGCGCGTGCAGATGCTGCTGCTCGACGGGGTTGTCGCCGACATAGCCGAAATATTGCGGCCCGTTATGGTGCGTGATGTAGGTCGCATGCGTCGCGACCCCGGTCACGTCGGTCGGCTCCAGCCCGTAGCCCTCCTGATACCAGCCCCAGTGCACCGGCGCGTCCTTCGACGCGACGGTCGCGATGTCGCTTTGCACATCGAGCAGATCGAGCGCAGGGTTCTGATCGTGCTTGATGATCTTATTGATGTTACTGCCCATGAAGGAAAGCGGCAGCGACGCGTAAGTCTGATTGAGCGTCGGCGCGCTGGCCGGCACGTCGTTCGGACCGTAGGGCGGCTTGATCGGCGAGGTGTCGAAATTGGAGCCGGCGAACGGACCCTGGTCGTTGACGAGCGGCACACCGCCGGTGGAGGCCAGCGAGGTGCCGATCACTCCCGCATTGGAAAGGCTGGGGTGCTTCGCCCACTCCGTAAGGCCGGTCTGGCCGGCGATCAGCGAGACCGCGTTCGGGGCGGACGGTCCGTTGATGGTCATGTGGAAATTGTCGAACATGGCGAAGCGGTCGGCGTATTGCCACAGGAATGGCGCCGCGTCGCAATCGAGGTGGCTCATGACCAGCTCGCCGCGCTGCACCTGGAACTCGGTCAGCGTTGGCAGCGAGGACAGCGGCGCACCGGTCGAACGCGACACGATGTTGCCGCTCGCGTCGGTCGTCAGGCCTTCCTCGTTAAGCGCGTACCGATCGTTCTTGGTCACGCCGTTCGCGTAATCGATGTCGTTCACGACACCGGCATGCGAGTGGTCGACGCTGTCGAGGTCGGCCGGATAGATCGGCACCTGGGTGTTGGTGCCGGTCACGGTGACGCTGTTCGGCACCTTGAAAGTCGAGATCGCGGAAATTGTGTTCTGGTTGTTTACCACGGTCACGATCGGCTGTTTCGCAAAGGTTGGCGTGCCGTTGGGATAGAACAGGCCGTTGGCGCCCGGGTAGGTGCCGAAATACTGGTCGAACGAACGGTTCTCCTGGAACAGGACGAACACGTATTTGATTTTCTGGCGCAGCAGCGCGAGCTTCTGTGTGCGCGAAAGGCGCGGTTCGGCCGACTCGGGCACGATGTTGCTGGCGACATAGGCGCTGGATTTCGGCGCGATGCGCGTCTCCGGCGTAGCCGCACAGGCGACGCTGGGCGCGATCAGCGCGGCACTCGTGAAGAAGGCGCAGGACGCCCTGAGCCACGGCTTGCGTGTCATGTGCAATTCCCCTCGGGCACCGCGACCGTCCGCGCGGCGCGTCTGCCGCACGCTGTCGGGCGGCTTAGCCCGGCGCGTAATTAACGCCGAAGGGAACCCTGTCGAGGCCGGATAGTTGAAGCTTTTGTTGCATTTCATCATCGGAACGACAGGGTTTGCCGACCTGATGAAAGCAGGCTAGAGTATCAGGTTGTGCGGGCGTGGCGGAATTGGCAGACGCGCCGGACTCAAAATCCGGTTCTGGCAACAGAGTGTCGGTTCGACCCCGACCGCCCGCACCAGCCCCCCACAGCAATGCCCATCAAGCGCAGAGCGAGGCCACGATCCTGTCGGCCAGCGCCCCGAGTGCCTGGCTCATCGGCAGGGCCGGATCGCCGCCGGGGGCCGGGACCGCGATCCGCTCCGGGCGGGCGGCGCTCGCCTGACCTTGACGCGAACGGCGGCTCCAATCGGCCTGCAGCGTCACGCTCGCGCCCGGGCCAGGGGCGAACCGTTCCACGACCACGGCGATCTGATCGATGCCGCCGGGCGGGGAGGGGTCGCCCGGCAGCAGCACCAAGCGACTGGGCAGGCGCTGCCGGAGATCCTGGGCAAGCGTGTGCTGGATCATGCTGTCGAGTGGGCCGGCCCAGCGTTGCTCGCCGCTCAGCTGGAGCTGACCGCCATCGCCGAGTCTGACCAGTTCCTGCCGATCGAGTGCGTCGGGCAGCGAGACGCGATCAACGCCCAGCGGCGGGCCTGGACAGCCGGCGGCGGCGTGCGGGGCCGGCGCCGGGACGAGCGCATAAAACCGGGTTGGGGTGCCGCCGCCGCAGCCGGCCAACAGCAGCAGGAGCGCGAGCAAGGCAATCATGGGCCGCTGCGCCCGAGGACCACGGAGGCCGGGTGCCGGTCGAGATAGTCGGCGAGTTCACGGAGCGCGCGCGCCGCACGCGAGATCTCCCCGAGCGCCTCCGGCAGATCCGCGCTGCCCGGCGCCGCGGTGGCGCCCCCTCGTGCCGAGAGCAGGTTGCGCGCGGCACCGAGCGATTGCTGCGCCTGTCCGACGGTCTCGCGCAGATCGCGCATCGTGGCCGGCAGCTGGGTACGCGCTTCGGCGGCCACGCGCTGCAGGCTCGCGCTCGTGCGGTCGATATGGTGAATTGTGTCGAGCAGCGCGGGCGAACGGGTCAACTTGGCGAGATGTGCCGAGATGTCGCGCAGATTGCGACCGATCGCGTCGAGCGGCATCGCGTCGATTTTGGCGACCACCGCATTCACGCCGGCGGTGATGCCGGTGATGCCGCCGCCGCCCTCGCGGACGGGTAGTTCCGGAACCGGACCGGACCCGAGCGTGCCGGGTTCACCCGGCGTCACCTCGAGTGCGATTTGCTGCCCGCCGATCACCGGCGGCGAGACGGACAGCGCGGCGTGCAATCCGGCGGCTACAAGCCGCTGCATCATGTCGCGCATCTGGGTGTGCGGATCGCTCCAGCGTCCAATCGAAAGCGCGATGTCGCGCGGATCGAGCGCCAGCGTGACCGCGACCTGCATCGCGCCCGCCTTGGGATCGTATTGCAGTGCGGCCCGCGTGACGGAGCCGACCCGTTTTCCCAGCATCGTAACCGGCGCGCCGACCTTGGGGACACCGGTAGCCTGATGGAATACTGCGTGGTACTCGACGCTTTCGGCGTCCGGCGCGCTCTCGGCCTCATCCTGCGAATCGTAAAGCGCGAAGTCCCGGCCAGGCCGCGCCGCGACGCCCGCTTGCGGGCCGCCCGGCGTGTCGAAGGCAATCGCGCCGCCGAATAGCGCCGGCACGGATTGGAAGTGGATCGCGGTGCCTCCGCCTCCATGCGTGATCTGCACCGGCCCCGCGCGCCAGAAACGCGTGCCGGCCCGCACCAGCGCATCGTTCGGGCACTGCACGAAGACGTCGATCATGAACCCGCTCCCACCCTCCATATGAGTGGCCACCACCTGACCGACCTTTTGATCATGAAACAGAATTTCGGTGCCGCGCTGCACCGAGCCGATTTGTGGAGCATACAGTGTGTAGCGCGTGCCCTCGGCGCCGTAGGGCAGGGGTGGCGGCCCGCTCTGGGCTTCGTAGCGTTTCTGCTTGCCGCCGGGGCTCGGGTAGATACCGACCGTGAGACCGGTGATCATCGAGCGGATCGCCGAGATGTTGGAGAGCGAAAGATTGTCGCCGATGATCCAGAATTTCGTGCCTTTCCCGAGATGGCCGGCCATGTCGCCATGCAGGCTGAGGGTCGCGCGCATGTGCTTGAGATCGGGCTGAAGCTTGACGCTTTCGACCGTGCCGACATCGTATCCCTCGAACGTGACTTTGGTGTCACCCGGACGCAGGTTGGCGATTTCCGGGAAGATGACCGTCACCGACGGGCCGCCCTGCGTGAGGCTGCGGATCAATAGCCAGGCGACCACCAGCAGGGCGGCGAGCGGCACCGACCAGATCCAGCCCGGCCACCAGCTTCGGTGAAGTTCGGCGCGCGGCGGCTCGATCATGCGGGTGCCGACTCCGCCGCGTCCCAGAGCAGACGGGGATCAAACGCCCGGGAGGCAAGCATGGTGAGCACGACGACCGCCAGCAAAGCCGGCATTCCGATTCCGACTTTCGCGCTCGCCAGAGACCCGAACTGCAGCAGCGGCAGATAGACCACGATGGTGAAGACATCCATGGTGGACCAGCGGCCGAGCTCGTCGATGGCGCGGTAGAACCGCGTTTTGAACACCAGATGCCGACGCGAGCGGCGGCGCACGGAGAGGCAAAGATAGAGAATGCCGGCCAGCTTGACGAAAGGGATCGTGATGCTGGTGATGAAGACCGAGGCGCCAAGCACGTAGAGATTGGCCTGGAGCAGCTTGATCACCGCCGTGAACAGCCAATGTGCCGATTTGCCGGCGAACCAATCGAGCTCGCTCATGGGATAGAGATTCGCGACCGGATAGAAGAGCAAGCCCGCGATGGTGAGGGCCAGCGCATATTGCATCGCGAGCGGCCGGCGGCGGCGGATAGGGGCCGCGCAGCGTGGGCAGCGCCGGCCTTCATGTTCCGGAGTCAGAAGGAGTTCACAGCTCGAGCAGGCCAGCGAGTCGGGGCCGGCTGCGGCCGGGGGATTGGCGATGCTGCGCCATACGCGGCGGCGCTCGATGGTGGCGCGCGTGAGCATCGCCAGGATCGCGGCGGCCACATAACACCAGCCCCCGGCACCGATATCGACTTTCGTCAGTACCGCCAGCCGGCTGTAGCCGATCGCGACGCCCACCAGAAACACATCGGGCATCGACCAGACATCGAGCGCTTCCGCGTAGCGGAAGGCTTGTCCGCACCAGCGCTGGGGTCGACCCAGGACCACGGGCGCCAGCGCGGCGCAGAGCAGACCGAAGCGGAGGAACGGAAACAGGATCGCGAAAAGCGCGACGGTGATCGCCGTCACCGCCCAGCCTTGGTGCCAGATGGTCGCGACCCCGGCGTCGAGACCGACGCTGAGCGAAACGCCGTCGCGATAGACCCCGAGCAGCATGAGGAGATTGGCTGGGATCAAAAAAAGCAGTGTCGCTGTCGAGAAAGCGAGCGCGGCGCCGGCGGGCCGGCCGGTCGCGCGCTCGAGCACGGCGCGGCAGCGGAAACAGCGCAACCGGCCCGAGCGGATGGGCGGCAGAGCCTGGATTGCGCCGCAATCCGGGCACCCGATCTGCTCCGTGCACACTCCGGTCTCGCTCATGCCGAGAGAGGGAACGCAGGAGGGCGGCGATCGTCGCGCCGCCGACCTTGGGTCTCGGCGTCAGTTCTGGTCTGGCTCCCAGAAGGCGCGTGATTTCGCCTTCAGCGCGTTCACGGCGACCAGCGTGCCGCCGCTGCCTGTGCGGTAGCGCACGAGGAGTGGGCGGCCGAGGCGCGGCGCGACCGACAGATAGTCGCGGAGCGCGGGCCCGAGATCGATCGTCAGCGTACGGCTATTCCGGTCTTGCAACTGGATGACTGTGCCGTTGATCGCGGTCACAATTCCGGTAACGCCGTGCTCGCCGGGCGGCAGCGGCGGGCGGGGCGGCGCCACGGGGTTGGCGAGGGCTACGGCGGTGGCGGGCGCGCCCAGCCCGAAAATGGCGAGCTGCTGGTAGGATGCCACATAGACATGGCCGTTCGCGACCACGGGCACCGTGTTCGCGTTGCCGCCGGTATAGGGCCAGGTCCCGGCCGGGAGGGACGTCAGCGTGCTGCCCTTCGCCGGATTGATTGCGTAAAGGGTCATCGTATTGCTGGTATCGAGCGTGGGGCGCGAGACGGCCCAGACGATCACGTTCTTGGTGCCGTTCGAGCTCACCGACGTGAAGAAGCCGACATTCTGGCCGCCGTCGTCCTGGGCGGCGGCGTAAATCGGCTGTGACTGACTGACTTGCCTGAGCGCGATATGGCCGGTGCTGCCTACAGCGAAACGATAGACCGTGACGGCATTGCCGGAGCTGGTGACCAGCCGCCCGTATCCGAGGGGTGTCGTGAAATAGCTGTGCGTACACCAGCAATTGTTGTTGGTGATTTCGGCGAGGCCGCGTCCGTTGAGGCCGAGATCGTTGGCATCCAGCACATAGAAAGGTCCGAGCCCGTCGCCGCCGCCGACAATGAGCGTGCGCGCGAGATTCGGCTGGGGTGGTATGAGCAGAAGCCCCGAGCCACCGAGGTCGTTATCCGTGACGTCGTGCCAGTAGACGGTGTCGCTACCGGGATAGGTCGGAAAGAATTCCCCCTCCACGGTCGAGAGATCGGGGGAGAGACGTAGTATGCTATCAGCCGGATTGTTTGTCTTGTTGAATGTCTTGCCGCTCTGATCGGAATTTCCGGTAGCAAAATAGATGTTGCCGCTCGAATCCGCGACGGGGCCGGAACCAGACATCCAGATCGAGCTTTGGAAGAAATTGTTTGGCGCGGTGGCTCGTCGGTCCGTGAGTTCGGCGCTGCCGAGCGGGGCAAGGGACGCGGCATTCCAGCCGAGCAGCCAGCCGCGTGAGATATTGCCGTCCAGGTCGCACCAGCTGGCGAAACCCGCATAAATATTGCCATTGGCCTCCAACAACGCAGCGCGCTGCCGGCTGGCATAGGCGGAGAATGTGTAGGTGCCGCTGGTGAGGGATGCGGTGGCACTCGCGAGAGCGGGCGCCACCGCATCGGCCAGCGTCGAGAGATCGAGTGCGTGCAGCCGATAAGCGGGTCCCGAACTCTCCTCGGTGTAGGCCATCACGAAGAGGCGTCCCGCGCTCCGGTCGATCACCGGCGTTGAACTTATGCCGACGATATTACTGTTGTTGTTGCATTGTCCGGGTAGATTTTGCATTGGCACCGGCGTGCCCAGCGAGCGTGTCAGCAGAATCTGTCCGCTATAGGCATCAATCGCATAGACAGTGTCGTTCTCGGTTGCGACATAGACGACGTCGTGCGTGCCCTGTCCGGAAATGGCTTGGCCGGTGACGACGAGCGGTTGGGCGTCGACCTGGGCGTCGAGGGCGACACTCTTCTGCAGCGCGAGCCCCGAGACGTTGGCGCGCGTCAGTGTCGTTTCAGTATTGTTCCAGCCGCTTCGATAATCGTCGTTGTGAAAGGTGAGCACATCGGTCGCGTGAGCTGCCGTTGCGGCGAGCCCGGCGAGAAAGGTGAAGATGGCAAGGAAGCTGTTCCACCTTGGATAGCGCATTCGAATGTCCCCGGCTTTTCCGCCGGAGAAACGCACAATGCCGGCCTCGGATTGGTGCGGCACGGGCTTTATCGGTGGGACAAAACGATCCTGCCGCCCGTTTGTGGCCGATAAGCCGCTCTCGCTGAGGCGATTTTCTGAAAAAAAGCCTGGGGCCTTTTCGGCCCCAGTGGGGGCAGGGGCAAAGCCCTGGGTGATTACGCGATCAGAGGCAACAGGCCCTTGGTGATGCCCGTCGAATGGGTGACGGACCGAAACGGTTCAAGGCGTGACCTTGACTCCTTTCCAGAAAGCGATCCGCCCGCGGATCTCCTCCGCGGCAGGTTTCGGGTCCGGGTAATACCATGCCGCATCGCGGTTCTCGTGACCGTTTACGACCACTGAGTAATAGGAGGCGGTTCCTTTCCAGGGGCAAACCGTATGGGTCGGGCTCTCCTGGAAGTAGCTGCAATCTATCGAAGTGCGCGGGAAGTAAGCGTTGCCCTCTACGGTGACGATATCATCGCTCTCGGCCAATACGGCGCCGTTCCAGGTCGCTTTCACGATCCGTGTCCTCCTCCAACCTGGGGTTAAGTAGAGGCGGGCGGGCGGGGGAGGCAAGCTCCCCCGCGATGGGCCTACTCGACGATCTCGGGCTCGCGCTCGGCAGTGCCCTCGCCGCCATCGTCGGGCTTGGACAGCGCCGGCGGGGTGGATTCGGCAAACTCGAAATCGAGCTTGCCGTCCTTCACCGTGACCTTCACGGCCCCCCCACGGGCCAGCCGCCCGAACAGCAACTCCTCAGCCAGCGGCTTCTTGATGTGCTCCTGGATCACCCGAGCCAGGGGCCGCGCCCCATACAGGCGGTCGTAGCCGCGTTCGGCCAGCCACTCCTTCGCTGCCGAGGAGAGCTCGATCGTGACGTTGCGGTCGGCGAGCTGTGCCTCGAGCTGCATCACGAATTTCTCGACCACGTTGCCGACCACCTCCGGCGTGAGGCCGGCGAAGGTGATGACGGCATCGAGCCGGTTGCGGAATTCGGGCGTGAAGAGGCGCTTGATCGCTTCCTCGTCCTCGCCTTCGCGCACGGTGCGGCCGAAGCCGATCGCTTCCTTGGCGAGATCGGAGGCACCCGCATTGGTCGTCATGATGAGGATCACGTTGCGGAAATCGACCGTCTTGCCGTTATGGTCGGTGAGTTTCCCGTGATCCATGACCTGCAGCAGGATGTTGTAGAGATCCTGATGGGCCTTCTCGATTTCATCGAGCAGCAGCACCGCGTGCGGGTGCTGGTCCACCGCATCCGTGAGCAGTCCCCCTTGATCGAACCCGACATAGCCGGGCGGTGCGCCGATCAGGCGGCTGATGCTGTGACGCTCCATGTATTCGGACATGTCGAAGCGGATCAGCTCGATCCCGAGGGTCGCCGCCAATTGCCTGGCGACCTCGGTTTTGCCGACGCCGGTCGGACCCGAGAAGAGGTAATTGCCGATCGGCTTTTCGGCGTCCCGCAGACCTGCCCGTGACAGCTTGATGGCGGCGGCCAGCGCCTCGATCGCGCGGTCCTGACCGAACACCATCGCCTTGAGGTCGCGCTCGAGATTGCGCAGCGTTTCCTTGTCGTCGGCGCTGACGCTCTTCGGTGGGATGCGCGCGATCTTGGCCACGATCTCCTCGACGTCGCGCAAAGTCACCGTGCGCCGGCGCTTGTTCTCCGGGAGCAACATCCGCGAGGCACCCACCTCGTCGATCACGTCGATCGCCTTGTCAGGCAGTTTGCGGTCGTTGATATATTTAGCCGAGAGCTCGACCGCGGCCCGAATCGCCTCGTCCGTGTAACGCACCTTGTGGTGCTTCTCGTAATTCGTCTTGAGCCCTTTGAGGATCTTCACCGTGTCCTCGACGGACGGCTCGTTGACGTCGATCTTCTGGAAGCGCCGGACGAGCGCGCGGTCCTTCTCGAAATAATTGCGGAATTCCTTGTAGGTCGTGCTGCCGATGCAGCGCAGGCTGCCGCTTGCCAGCGCGGGCTTGAGCAGGTTGCTGGCGTCCATGGCCCCGCCGCTCGTCGCACCGGCACCGATCACGGTGTGGATCTCGTCGATGAACAGCACCGCTCCTGGCTGACCTTCGAGCTCGGTGACCACGGCCTTGAGCCGCTCCTCGAAATCCCCGCGATAGCGGGTGCCGGCGAGCAGGGCGCCCATATCGAGCGCGTAGATCGTCGATTTGGCGAGCACTTCGGGCACGTCGCCTTCGACGATGCGCTTGGCCAGGCCTTCGGCGATCGCCGTCTTGCCCACGCCCGGATCGCCGACATAAAGCGGGTTGTTCTTGGTGCGCCGGCACAGAATCTGGATCGTGCGCTCGATTTCCGTCTCGCGCCCGATCAGCGGATCGATTTTTCCCGCCGTCGCCTTCTTGTTGAGATTCACGCAGTAGGTGCTGAGCGCGTCCTGATTGCGGCGGGACGGTTTCTCCTCCCGCTCGCTCTCGCCGTGCTGGTCGCTGCCCGACGCCTGGCTCGGCCGCTGGCTGCCGCGGCCGGGCGCTTTCGCGATGCCGTGGCTGATGAAATTGACCGCGTCGAGCCGCGTCATGTCCTGCAGCTGCAAGAAATAGACGGCATGGCTTTCGCGCTCGCTGAACAGCGCGACGAGCACGTTTGCACCGGTGACCTCGTCGCGGCCGGAGCTCTGCACGTGAATCGCCGCGCGCTGCACGACCCGCTGGAACCCGGCGGTCGGTTTCGGCTCGGTGGCGCGGTCGGTGGTCAGGCCCGAGAGGTCCTTGTCGAGGAACTCGGTGAGATCCTGGCGCAGCTTGTCGAGATCGACGCCGCAGGCGCGGAGCACGGTGGCGGCGTCGCTGTCGTCCGCCAGGCCCAGCAGGAGGTGTTCGAGCGTCGCATACTCATGCCGGCGCTCGCTCGCGAACGAGAGCGAGCGATGGAGAGTCTGTTCGAGGTTCCGTGACAGCATGGATGGTGACGCTCCTTCGCGTCGGGCCAGGCCTGGCCGCCGGTGCCCGTCGCGAGCGGCAGGATGGCCGGAAGTCGGGGCGCCAGCATAGTGAAATCGTATCAACCGGGGCGCCGGTTCGAGGGATTATGTAGGAAAGGCGCGGCCTTTCGCTAACCCCTGCCCGCACGGGCAGCCGGGCGCCGCCGCGCATGCCTATTCCTTCTCGATCGTGCACTGCAGCGGATGCTGATTTTGGCGTGCCAGGTCCATCACCTGCGTCACCTTCGTCTCGGCGACTTCATAGGTATAGACGCCGCACACGCCGACTCCGCGGCGGTGCACGTGCAGCATGATGCGGGTCGCTTCCTCGCGCGTCTTCTGGAAGAAGCGCTCGAGCACATGCACGACGAATTCCATCGGCGTGTAGTCGTCGTTCAGCATCAGGACCTTGTACATGGCCGGCTTGCGCGTCTTTGGCCGGGCGCGCACCACAACGCCGGTGTTCGGTCCGTCACTGCCTCGTCGGTCGTTTTCGCTCATGCCTGATCGCCGGGTCCCATGCCGATGATATCGGAAGCCCGGGATCGGTTGCCAGTTGCCTCTTGCGCGAGGGACCGGGGTGGCGCTCGCCAGGCCCGGCCCCGCTCGCGGTTCAGCGGACGGCGAAGGCCTCGATGGCCGCCTCGAATCGGGCGGAAAGCGGCGCGTAAGCCTGGCCGGCCACCCGGATCGAGTGTTCCGTGAGCTTCCCGCTATCCGACACCACCCGCTCGACCCAGGCGCGGGCCGCACGGTTCTGCAGCTCCAGCGCTTCCTGTAGCGACTTGGCCTGGGTCACGGCGCGGAAATGGGCGAGACCCTCCTCGAGGCTCGCCTGCGCCGTGGTCACCACCTGGCGCGCGATGTCCTGACAGCCGCTGGCGAGCGCCTCGCCGGACTGCGCGACGGCGTGGAGATTGCCCTGCCCGAAGCTGACGATCTGTTCGGCGGTGTTCAACATGTGATGGCTCCCTCTGATCCAGGTCCGCCCGTCACGGCGGCGGCCATGTGTTGTGCACTGCAACATTGCTCGATACGGGAAGCGTGGGGAGACGTCAAGGTAAAATGGTGCGGTGCACAAAGGGTGGACGGCCGCTCATCCGGCGCCGAGCGGGTCGGTTTAAGCCAGCAAGTTACGGTTGCTTAGCGTCAACGTGCGCTAGATCGCTGGACATGCAGGAATCCCGGCGGCTAAGGTGAATTTCAGGAAAGCTCAGGGGTGGGGCGCCCGTATGGCGGCAGGGTTGCGGAAAGCGGTGCTGGCAGGCCTGTTCGCCGCGGTGGCCCCGGCGGTCGCGCAGGCACAGGTCGGCTCCTACCGCTACGCCTCGATCGTCGTGGACAACGGAACGGGCCGCGTCACCGAGGCTGTGAACGCCGACGCGCCACGTTATCCCGCGAGCCTCACCAAGCTCATGACGCTCTACATGGCGTTCGAGGCCATGCGCGAAGGCCGGCTGTCACTGAACGAGGCGGTGCCCGTGTCGGCCCATGCGGCCTCGATGGAGCCTTCCAAGCTCGGCTTGGCGCCCGGCAGCGCGATCACCGTGCAGGAAGCGATCCTCGCGATCGTCACCAAATCGGCCAATGATGTCGCGTGCGCCCTCGGCGAGCGCATCGGCGGCAGCGAGAGCCGTTTCGCGCAGATGATGACCTTGCGCGCCCGCGCGCTCGGCATGACGCACACCACGTTCCGCAATGCCTCCGGTCTGCCCGATTCCGCGCAGGTCACCACGGCGCGCGACCTCGCCGTGCTCGCGCATCACCTGATTCAGGATTTCCCCGAATACTACCACTATTTCAGCGTTCCCGAGTTCATGTTCCGGGGTCGGATCATCCCGAACCACGACCATATGCTGACGGATTATCAGGGCGCCGACGGACTGAAGACCGGCTATACGGTAGCCTCGGGCCATAACCTCGTGACCTCGGCGGTGCGCGGCGGCGTGCGGCTCATCGGCGTGGTCATGGGCGCCGGCTCCAATGCCGAGCGCGACGTGCATATGGCAACGCTGCTCGACGATAGTTTCGTGCAGCTTGGCGTCCCGGTGGAGCGCCGCCCGGTGCCGCGCTTTCATATTCCTTCCCTGATCGCCTCGGCCGAAGCCGCTCCGCTGCGGCCGCACAGCGTTTCATGGCGCCGCCATCACGGCGGCCACCTGACTTTCGTGCATCTCGCGTCCCAGCATGTGGCGTCCGCGCACCATAGCGCGAACATCAGCCTGCATCTGGCCGTCATGCACGGCCACGCGCATGGCGGCTGCAGCCGCCATCATTGCTACGGGACCCGGGAACTCCGCCGCACCTGACGCCGGCAATCCGACGCGCACCGGCCGGACCGGGCGCCGGCTCTTCAGCACGCCAAACCCTTCAACAGGCGTTGCCGCGAAGCGACCAGCTTTTCACGAGGCCGGCGGTCAGTTCGAACGTGGTCTCGCACTGGCGCTGCACGATCTCGGGCGGGAATCCACCCCATCCGCCCCAGCCCCATCCTCCCCAATAGGGGCCGCCCCAATAGGGACCAAAGCCCGGGTCGCCCGGAATGGTCTCGATTCGGCTGCGATCGTAGGCGAGGAAGCGATTGCCCCCCGAATCATAGACCCGGTTTGGCACGCCATACGTGCGGATGAGGTCGGTCTCCGATTTGCCGACCAAGGCGTTGAGCTGCGCCACATGCTGCGGGTTCGGGTAGGCGCAGCCGGCCAGTGCGAGAATACCGGCCAGGAAGAGCGTCTTGCGCATCCGTTTGTTCGGCTCCGGGACGGCTGCAACCATGCAGCGTCGCCCGCGAATTATATGGCCCGCGCGAGCCCCGGCAACCACAGCACCTGCGCGATGTCCGTGGCTCCGGAGGCCAGCATCGCCAGCCGGTCGAAGCCGAGCGCGATGCCGGAACAGGCCGGCATGCCGTGCGCCAGGGCGTCCAGAAAATCCTCGTCCAAAGGCCAGTCTTCGCTGCCTCGGAGCTCACGGCGCCGCTCGCGATCGGCCAGAAAGCGGGCCCGCTGCTCCTTCGCGTCGGTGAGCTCCTCGAACGCGTTCGCGAGTTCCATCCCACCGAGAAACAATTCGTAACGTAAAGCCACACGCGGGTCGGCACGGTCGCGTCTGGCTAGGGCTGCCTGGCTCGCCGGAAAGTGTGTGAGGAAGGTTGGACCGTCGCGGCCGAGATGCGGCTCGATTCGCTCAAGCAGCAGGCGGAAGAACAGATCCTCCCAGCTCTCGCCCGCGCGCAACCGCGCACCCGATTGCGCGGCCAGCAAAGCAGCGTCGCCCTCGGTCGCGAGCACGTCCGCCCCGGTATGGCGCGCGAACGCCTCGGCCACGGTCATGCGTTCGACCGGCGCGATGGGGATGTTGCGGAGCGGCAACCGCGGCGGCAGCACCGCGGCAAGCAGCGCCGCCGTCTCCTCGATCAGCTGATCGAGCGTCGCGCCGGGCCGATACCATTCGAGCATCGTGAATTCCGGGGCATGCAGCGCACTGCCCTCTTCATTGCGCCAGACGCGGGCCAATTGGAAAATCGGACCAGCGCCTGCCACCAGCAGGCGCTTCATCGCGAATTCGGGGCTGGTATGCAGCCAGAGTTTTCGTGCGCGGCCCGCCGTGTCGCGATAGCGCGTTTCGAAAGCGCAGAGATGCACTTCCTCGCCGGGCGCGGGGACGGCGTAGGGGGTTTCCACCTCGGTGTAGTGGCGGGCCCGGAAAAAAGCGCGCACGGAATCGGCAAGCAAGGCGCGGCGGCGCAGGAAGGGGAGGCGGGCGGCGAAGGTTTCGGGGTGCCAGGCCGGTGTCCGCCCCGGTGCCGCACCCGATGGCGCGCAAGCTGGGGCCGACGGGCCCCAGACATCGTTGCTCACTGCGCCGCGATGGCAGAGGCAGCCGCGTTGCCGCGGCGGACCTTCAATTCCTCGGCCACGAGAAAGGCGAGCTCCAGCGATTGTTCCGCATTCAGGCGGGGATCGCAAAATGTTTCGTAGCGCGCGGACAAATCGGCCTCGGTCAGTCGGTGCGCGCCACCCACGCATTCCGTCACGGGCTGACCCGTCATTTCCACATGCACGCCTCCCGGCTTCGTGCCGGCCTCGCCATGCGCGTCGAAGAAACCGCGCAGTTCTGCGAGGATCGCCTCGAAGCTGCGCGTCTTCACCTGGCTGGCCGTCGAGATCGTGTTGCCGTGCATGGGATCGCAGAGCCAGGCAACCAGCCTTCCCTCCCGCCGAACCGCGCGCAGCAGCGGCGGCAGCGCGGCGCGCACGCGCTCGGCTCCCATGCGCGTGATGAGCGTGAGCCTTCCCGGCTCGTTCGACGGCGAGAGGATGTCGATCAGCCGCAGCAATTCGTCCGGCTGCATGCCGGGACCGACCTTGAGGCCGACCGGATTGCGGATCCCGCGCAGATATTCCAGGTGGGCACCATCCGGCTGCCGCGTGCGTTCGCCGCACCAGAGGAAATGCGCCGAGCAGCCATACCACTCGCCGCTCGTCGAATCGACGCGCGTCAGCGCCTGCTCATAGGGCAGCAGCAGGGCTTCGTGGCTCGTGTAGAACTCGGTTTCGCGCACCTGCGCCGAGCTGCTGCCGATCCCGCAGGCCGCCATGAAGCCGAGCGTCTCGTCGATCCGGTCGGCGAGGTCGCGGTAGCGGGCCGCCAGCGGCGAGCGCGCCACGAAATCGAGATTCCAGCGATGCACCTGGTGCAGATCGGCATAGCCGCCGGAGGCGAAGGCGCGCAGCAGGTTGAGCCGCCCGGCGGACTGGAAATAAGCGGTCTCCATCCGCGCCGGATCGGGCACCCGGGCCGCTTCCGTGAATTCCGGGCCGTTGATGATGTCGCCGCGATAGCTGGGCAGCTCCGCGCCGTTCTGCTGCTCGGTGTCGGCCGAGCGCGGCTTCGCGAACTGACCGGCCATGCGGCCGATCTTCACGACCGGCACGGTCGCCCCGAAAGTCAGCACGGCCGCCATCTGCAGCAGGACCCGGAACGTGTCGCGCACGGAATTGGCGGTGAAGTCCGCGAAGCTCTCGGCGCAATCGCCACCCTGAAGAACGAAGGCGCGGCCCTCGGCCGCCAGCGCCAGTGCCGATTTGAGCCGCCGCGCCTCGCCCGCGAACACGAGCGGGGGATAGCCGGCCAGCCGCGTCTCGGCGGCCGCCATGGCCACGGGATCCGGATAGGCAGGCAGTTGCCGTGCCGGGCAGCGGCGCCAACTCGCCGGGGACCAGGGCTCGGGGGTCGTCATACGGCCGGTTATGGGCGAAAATGGCTTTCTGGGCCAGGGGCGGAGCCGCACCACCCTGCGGCCGCCTTCCCGCCACCGTCGCGGCCCCAGACACGATGACCGAAAGCGACGAGGCCCTTCTCGCCCATTCCGGAGCCGGGCAGCCCGTGCATGTGCTCTGTTATCGCAGCCGGTCGCTGATCGAAGGGCCCGCGGACCGCGAGACCAGCCCGGTCGGCCGGCTCATCGCCCGCGCCGCCGCCAAGAATCAGAGGCTGGGGATCACCGGCGCGCTGCTGTTCGACGGCGGCTACTTCGCCCAGACGCTGGAGGGCGACCGGCAGGCCGTCCAGGCGCTCTTCGCCGAGATCGAACGCGACCCGAGGCACACCGACGTGCTGCTCGCCTGGGAACTCGATCGCGAGACGCGCGCGTTCCCGGACTGGGGCGTATGCCGGATCGACCTTCTGCGGCCCGATCTGCGCTGGCTCGCCCGCGACCACGCGCCCCCGCCCGGCCACACCTACACCGACGGCGCGATCCACGATCTGCGCAGCATGCGCCTGCTCGTCAGCGTGCCGGGCTGATGCCGGCGGCGCGATATGTCGGCGCGATCGATCAAGGCACGACCAGCTCGCGCTTCATCATTTTCGACGAGCGCGGCCGCACCGTGTCGATGGCGCAGAAACAGCATGCGCAGCTGACGCCGCAACCGGGCTGGGTGGAGCACGATCCCGAGGAAATCTTCCGCCACGTCCGTCAGACCGCCGCGGAAGCGCTGATCCGCGCCGACCTCACCGCGCGCGACCTGGCCGCGATCGGCATCACCAACCAGCGCGAGACCACGCTGCTCTGGGACCGGCATACCGGCGTGCCGCTCCATCCCGCGATCGTCTGGCAGGATACACGCGTGGACCGGCTCGTCGCCGACTATGCGGCACAGGGCGGCAAAGACCGGCTGCGCGCCGAGACCGGGTTGCCGCTCGCCAGTTATTTTTCCGCCCTCAAACTGCAATGGCTGCTCGACCACGTGCCGCAAGCCCGCGCCCGCGCCGAAGCGGGCGACGCGCTCTTCGGCACGATGGACAGTTTTCTCGCCTGGCGCCTCACCGGCCAGCACGTCACCGACGTCACCAACGCCAGTCGCACGCAACTCATGAATCTCCGCACGCTGGACTGGAGCGAGGCCCTTCTGGCGCTGTTTCGCGTGCCGCGCCCCTGTCTGCCGCGCATCGTCTCCAGCGCCGGCATGATCGGCGAAGCGCGCCACGAACTGGCGGGCATTCCGGTCACCGGCCTGCTGGGCGACCAGCAGGCCGCGCTGGTCGGTCAGGCCTGCTTCATGCCGGGAGACGCGAAAAACACCTACGGCACCGGGAACTTTCTGCTGCTCAATACCGGAGCCGAGCCAATCGCCTCGAGCGCCGGCCTGATCACGACCGTCGCCTATCAGCTCGGCGACGCACCCCCTCATTACGCGCTCGAAGGCTCGATCGCCATCACCGGTGCGCTCGTACAATGGCTGCGCGACAATCTCGAGCTCGTCGCGAACGCGCAGGAGCTCGACCGGCTCGCCCAATCCGTCCCCGACAATGGCGGCGTGTTCATCGTCCCGGCCTTCTCGGGACTCTATGCGCCCTACTGGCGTGAAGACGCGCGCGGCATCATCGGCGGCCTCACGCGCTACGCCCGCCGCGAACATCTCTGCCGCGCGGCCCTCGAAGCCGCCGCGTTCCAGACCGCCGACATCATGCAGGCCATGCACGAAGACGCCCGCGTTGCCCTGTCGGAATTGCGTGTCGATGGCGGCATGGTGAAAAGCGCGCTGCTCATGCAGATCCAGGCAGACATCCTGGGCCTCCCCGTGGTGCGGCCTGCAGTCATCGAAACCACCGCACGCGGTGCCGCCTACGCGGCCGGGCTCGCGGTCGGTGTGTGGGACAGCACCGATACGCTGCGCGCGCAGTGGCAGGCGGAGCGGCGCTGGGAACCGCGGATCGGCGCGGATGAAAGGGCGGCCTTGCTGAGTGGGTGGCGGCGCGCGGTGGAGCGGACGTTCGGGTGGATGGGCGCCTCCGGCGGCCAGGCCTCCGCCCTGGACCCGCTGGGGCCATAAGGCCCCATACCCCGTCACTTCACGTGGGGGGACAGAGAGGCGCGCCAGATTTTCAGCTTTTCGGAAGCTGGCATCCCGGCGTGAGCGGGGCTGGTGGAGGGAAGGCAGGTCGGGGGAATCGCTGCCAGCGGTTGCGGCAGTGCCGGCAGCACGAGACGGCGATAAAGCTGCGCCGATTTTTGTCCGTTGCAGAAAATCGCGCGGACCGCGGGATGCGCGTCGAAAAAACCCACGAAATCGTTTGGCACCACGGTCGAATGGACGATGCGCTGATCCAGCGCACCCGGCCGTTCGGCGGCATGGCAAGTGTCCCAGAGCGCGATGCCGCGATCCATCAGCCGTTCGAGACGTTCCGGATAGGGCAAATCGGGCGAAGCGCCGGCGATTTCACCCATGATCCACCAGAACCGATTGAAACGGTAGGCGTAATATTGCGATACACGAAGGGACTCGGGCCCCGGCAGGCTTCCTAAGATCAGCAGCCGCGCATCCGCCCTGGCGACCGGCGGAAATCCCACGCTGAGTGCCGCTCGCATCCGCTCCGCCGTTCGACTCCCTCCAACACGCAAAAGTCTTTTGGCTTTTTTTCAGAAAAAAAGACTCAGCTCTTCATGGCCTTGGCCGCCTCGACCGCAAAATAGGTCAACACTCCGGCCGCCCCCGCGCGCTTGAACCCAAGCAGGCTTTCCAGAATCGCCCGTTCGCGATCTAGAAATCCCCGTTCCACCGCGGCCATGATCATCGAGTACTCGCCCGACACCTGATAGACGAAGGTCGGCACGCCGAAGCGCTCATGCACCCGGCGCACGATGTCCAGATAGGGCATGCCGGGCTTCACCATGACCATGTCGGCGCCCTCCGCGAGATCGAACGCCACTTCGCGCAGCGCCTCGTCCGTGTTGGCCGGGTCCATCTGATAGGTTTTCTTGTCGCCGGTGAGCGATTTGCCCGAGCCGACCGCGTCGCGGAACGGGCCGTAGAAGGCGGAGGCGTATTTCGCGGCGTAGCTCATGAGCCGCGTGTGGATATGGCCGGCTTCATCGAGCGCGGCACGGATGGTGCCGATGCGTCCGTCCATCATGTCGGAGGGGGCGAGGATGTCCATGCCGGCTTCGGCCTGCACGAGCGACTGTTTCACGAGAGCAGCAAGCGTGTCGTCGTTCGCCACGTAGCCACGGCGGATCACGCCGTCATGGCCGTGATCGGTGTAGGGGTCGAGTGCGACATCGCCCACGATGAGCAGATGCGGGTATTCGCGCTTGAGCAGGCGTGCTGCGCGGTTGATCAGGTTTTCCGGATTGGCGCTCTCGGTACCTTCGGCGTTCTTCTTTTCCGCCGGTGTGGCGGGAAACAGCGCGACTGCCGGGATACCGAGTTCGGCGGCGTCCTGCACGTGCGCGGCCAGCAGGTCGAGGCTGACGCGCTCGACTTCGGGCATGGAGGTAACCGGGATTCGCTGCCCGTGACCTTCGATGATGAAAATGGGCCAGATCAGATCGTCGATGCCGAGCCGGTGTTCGGCGACGAGCCGGCGGGTCGCATCATCGAAGCGATTGCGCCGCAGGCGGGTACGGGGGAACTGGCCGAGATTGATGGTCATGTGCGTGTCAGGCCGAAGCGCGGCGGAGATGGCTGTGGGAGCGGCTGTAGGTCGCGTAGATGACGAGCCCGATGGCGAGCCAGACGAACAGCAATTCCCAGGTCAACCGCGGCAGGCCCAGCATCATGGCGCCGCACACGACGATTCCGGCGATCGGCACGTAGGGCACGAGCGGTGTACGGAAGGCGCGGGCATGGTGGGGGTCGGTGCGGCGCAGCACCATCACGCCGATGCAGACGATCACGAAGGCAAGCAGCGTGCCCATGCTGGTGATTTCGCCGAGCTCCTTGATCGGCAGCAGGCCACCCAGCACGCCAGTGAACACCATGAAAATCATGTTGCATTTCCAGGGTGTGCGATAGACCGGGTGCACGTCGGAGAATTGGTGCGGCAGCAGACCGTCCCGCGCCATGGAATAGAAGACGCGGCTTTGCCCGAGCAGCATGACGAGGATCACGCTGGTGAGGCCCAGAATCGCGCCGAGATTGACCACCGAGCGCAGCACCGGAAAGGGCGTCTGGCCGATCGCGTCGGCCACGGGGGCGGCGCTGCCGAGCGCGGTATAAGGCAGGAGTCCGGTCAGCACGAGGGAAAAGCCGATATAGAGCACCGTGCAGATCGCGAGCGATCCCATCATGCCGATCGGCATGTCGCGCCCGGGATTTTTGGTCTCCTGCGCGGCGGTGCTGACCGCATCGAAACCGATATAGGCGAAGAATACCGTGCCGGCGCCGCGCAGCACGCCGGACCAGCCGAAATCGCCGAAATTGCCGGTGTTCGGCGGCACGAACGGCTGCCAGTTGCCCGGATGCACGTAGAAGGCGCCGACGCCGATCACGATGCAGACGACGAGCACTTTCAGCGCCACGATCGCGCCGTTCACCTTCGCCGATTCGGAAATGCCGCGGATCAGCAGCAGCGAAGCGAGCACGATGATGGCAACGGCCGGGAAGTTCACGAGCCCCGGATGCGCGTCGAACGGCGAGCTGGTGAGCCATTGCGGCAGCGCGAGCCCCCAGCCGGCCAGCAATTTCGCCACGTAAGTCGACCACGAGACTGAAACGGTCGCGGCGCCCACCGCATATTCCAGCGTCAATTCCCAGCCGATGATCCAGGCCACGAGTTCACCGAGCGACGCATAGGCGTAGGTGTAGGCGGAGCCGGCGACCGGGATCATGCCGGAGAGTTCCGAATAGCAGAGCCCGGCAAAGCCGCAGCCAATCGCGGCGATAATGAAGCTGATGGTGATGGCGGGTCCCGCATCGTGCGCGGCGGCGGTGCCGGTGAGGGAGAAGATGCCGGCGCCGATGATGGCGCCGATCCCCAGCCCCACCAGGCTCAAAGGCCCGAGCGTGCGTTTGAAGCTGTGGGTGCCGGGCTCGGCTTCGGCGGTGAGCGAAGCGATCGACTTCCGGGCAAAAAGCGGGTTCGGCAGAGTGAGGCTCATCGGATCCGGGGCCATGGCGGGGTGGCGGATGCTGCCCGGTCCGGCCGGGGCGCGCAAACCGCCCCCTTGCGGCAGGCGCGGCCCCGGTTCAAGCCCTGGTTCCGGCATCAACCGTGCGAGGCTTGCCCGCCATGCGCTGCCCGTTCTGCGGCCATGAGGACACGCAGGTGAAGGACAGCCGCCCGGCCGAGGACGGGGCGGCGATCCGGCGCCGTCGCTCCTGCCCGCATTGCGGCCAGCGCTTCACGACGGTCGAGCGGGTCCAGCTCCGCGAGCTGACCGTCGTGAAGACCGACGGGCGCCGCGTCCCCTTCGATGCCGACAAGCTCGCCCGCTCGATCCGGATCGCGCTGCGCAAGCGCCCGGTGGAGCCCGACCGGGTCGAGCGCATGGTCAACGGCATCGTCCGACAGCTCGAGACCGCCGGCGAGGGCGAGGTGACGAGCGCCCAGATCGGCGAGCTGGTCATGGCGCGGCTGCGCGAGCTGGACGAGGTCGCCTATGTGCGCTTCGCCAGCGTCTACCGCGATTTCCGCGAGGCGCGGGACTTCGAGGCCTTCTTGGGCGAGCTCGACCCGCCGGCCTGAGCGGCCGTGTCTTTCAGAACGCTTGATATCGCTTGATGTCCAGCTTGAGGATTTCCGGCCGGGTCCGGGGGCAAGGTCTCTGTGTCGAGGCAATCACGCCTCCCTCGAAAAAGGATCCGGACCATGTCTCAGGCCCTCGCTCTCTCGGCTCCCGCGATCGCGTTCGCTCCGGCTGCCCCGCGCGCCATCCGCCTCCCGGCGGTCCGCAAAATCTGGCTCGGCTTTGTTGCTGCCGCCGAAGGCGTGACCAGCTTCGGCGTAATCGAAGCCGGCGTGACGCTGGCGACGCTCGGCTTCTCCACCGCCGTGATCGCCCTGTTCTGGTAAGTGTCGGGCGTCTCGGGGCCTGGGAGGCCACACCGCTTCCCGGGCGCCCGCGCCGGCGCCGCGTCTTTCTGCTACCCCCGGCCGCATGGCCGATCTCCCCCCGCCGATGCGCCTGGCACTCGCCCTTGCGCGTCGCTCCCTCGGCACCACCTGGCCCAACCCGTCGGTCGGCTGCGTGCTGGCGCGCGAGGGCCGGATCGTCGGACAAGGCGCCACCGCGCCCGGTGGACGACCGCATGCCGAGACCGTGGCGCTCGCCATGGCCGGCCCCGCCGCCCGCGGCGCCACCGCCTATGTCACGCTCGAGCCATGCTGCCATCACGGCCGCACCCCGCCCTGCGCGGAGGCGCTGATCGAGGCCGGCATCGCGCGCGTCGTCGTCGCCATCCGCGACCCCGATCCGCGCGTGAACGGCGCCGGCATCGCCCGGCTGCGCGCCGCCGGCGTCGCCGTCACGGAGGGCGTGCTCGCCGACGAGGCGGCGCAGGTGACCGCAGGCTTCCTGACCCGCGTCCGGCACAACCGTCCGCTGGTGACGCTGAAACTGGCCTCGACGCTGGACGGGCGCATCGCCACCCATGCCGGCGAGAGCCGCTGGATCACCGGCGAGGCCGCGCGGCGCGCCGCCCACGCCCTGCGCGGCGAGCACGACGCCGTGCTCGCCGGCGTCGGCACGCTGCTCGCAGACGATCCCGAGCTCACCTGCCGCCTCGCCGGCTTCAAGCGCGCCGCTGGCATCCGGGTCATCGCCGACAGCCATTTGCGCACGCCCCTCACCGCCCGGGTGCTCGCCCACGCGGCGGCCGCGACCTGGCTGCTCCACCGCGACGGCGCCGACCCCGAGCGCCGCCGCGCCATCGCCGCGCTCGGTGCGAGGCTGTTCGAGGTGCCGGGCAGCAATGCCGGCATCGACATCGCCCTGGGCTTGCGGGCGCTGGCCGAGGCAGGCATCAACGCCGTTCTGGTCGAAGGCGGCGCGCAGATCGCGGCCGCATTGCTGAGAGAGGATCTGGTGGACCGTCTGGTCTGGTTCCACGCCCCGACCGTGATGGGCGCCGATGGCTGGCCCGCGGCGCAGGGGTTCGGCGTCAGCTCGCTCGGCGCGATGCCACGCTTCGTGCGTGAGCGCATCCGCCCGCTCGGCGAGGACGTGCTGAGCGAATTCCGCCGCGAGCACGGCTGATGTTCACCGGCATCGTCAGCGCGCTCGGCACCGTGCGCGAGATCGTTCCGATCGGCGAGGCGGCGGACATGCGCCTCGTCATCGCGGCGCCGTGGCCGGATACGGGCGCGATCCCGCTTGGCGCCTCGATCGCCTGCTCCGGCTGCTGCCTCACCGTCATCGCCACGGAGGCCGACGCCTTCGCCGTCCAGGCCTCCGCCGAGACGCTGGCGCATACCACGCTCGGCACCTGGCGCGCCGGCACGCGGGTCAATCTCGAGCGCGCGCTGCGCCTCGGCGACGAGCTCGGCGGGCATCTCGTCTCCGGCCATGTCGATGGCGTCGGCACCGCGCTGGCCGCGGTCGCGGAGCATGGCTCGACGCGCTGGCGCTTCCGCGTCCCCGCCTCGCTCGCGCGCTTCATCGCGGTCAAGGGCAGCGTCGCCGTTGACGGGGTGTCGCTGACGGTGAACAGCGCCGAGGGCGCGGAATTCGGCGTCAACATCATTCCCCACACCGCCGCCGTCACCAGTTTCGCCACGTTGCGGCCCGGCGACGCGGTGAATATCGAAATCGACCTGCTCGCCCGCTATGTCGCCCGCCTCCAGGAGTGCGCATGACCGAGACCGCCCGCACCGCCGAGCTTTCCGCCTACATCTCCTCCGCCGAGGAGCTGATCGCGGAGGCGCGGGCGGGACGCATGTTCATCCTCGTCGATGACGAGGACCGCGAAAACGAGGGGGACCTGGTCATCCCGGCGCAGTACGCCACGCCCGAGGCGATCAATTTCATGGCCCGGCACGCCCGCGGCCTGATCTGCCTGGCGCTGACGCAGCACCGCGTCGAGCAGCTCGGGCTCTCGCTGATGAGCCAGTCCAACAGCTCGCGCCACCAGACCGCGTTCACCGTCTCGATCGAGGCGCGCGAGGGCGTCACCACCGGCATCTCCGCCGCCGACCGCGCCCACACCATCGCCGTTGCCATCAACCCCGAAGCCGGGCGGGCGGATATCGCCACACCGGGTCACGTCTTCCCGCTGATGGCCCGCGAGGGCGGCACACTGGTGCGCGCCGGGCATACCGAGGCGGCGGTGGACATCGCCCGCCTCGCCGGGCTCAACCCGGCCGGGGTGATCTGCGAGATCATGCGCGACGACGGCAGCATGGCGCGGCTGCCGGACCTGGTTGCCTTCGCCCAGACGCATAATCTCCGCCTCGGCACGATCGCCGATCTGATCGCCTATCGGCGCCGCACCGAGCGGCTGGTACGCCTCATCCAGGAAGGCGAGCTGATGCAGGGCATCGGCGGCGCCTGGCGGCTCGCGGTCTATGCCAACACGGTCGAGTACGCCGAGCATCTGGCGCTGGTGAAGGGCGATCTCGCGGCGCCAGGGCCGGTGCTCGTGCGCATGCACGCCGTCGACCTGCTCGACGACGTGCTGGCCGGGCCGCATTTGTCCAGCCTGCACGGGGCGATGCGCATGATCGGCGCAGCCGGGCGCGGCGTGGTGGTGCTGCTGCGCGAACGGCCGCCGACCGCGCTCTCCGAACGCGTGCGCCTGCTCGCCGCCGCCGCCCGCCCGCCGGCGGAGCTGCGCCATTACGGCATCGGCGCGCAGATCCTGCTCGATCTCGGCGTGCGCGACATGATCCTGCTCTCGAATACGCGTCGCACTATCATTGGCCTGGAAGGCTACGGGCTCAACGTGATCGAACAGCGCGCGATCGAAAGGCCCGCCCCATGAGTACCGAAGACGCAGCCCCGGTGGCCGCTCCCGAAGTGACCGGGCCGCCGCCGCATCTGCTCATCGTGCGCGCGCCCTACTATCAGGCGGTGGTCGACGGGCTGACCGCGGGCGCCCAGCGCATCATCGCCGCCGCCGGCGCGAGCGCCGAGGTGCTGGACGTCGCCGGCGCCTTCGAGCTGGCACAGGCGATCCGGCTCGCGCTGCGCGGGCGCACGCGCTTCGACGGGTTCGTCGCGCTCGGCTGCGTCGTGCGCGGCGAGACCGACCACTACGAGTTCATCTGCCAGGCAAGCATGCAGGGGCTGATGGACGTCGCGCTGGCCTACGGCATCGCGCTCGGCACCGGGCTGCTGACGGTGGACACGCTGGCCCAGGCGGAAGCGCGTGCGGGCGCCGAGGGCGCCAACAAGGGGGCCGAAGCCGCGGCCGCGGCGCTGCGCCAGATCGACGCTGGCCGCCGG
>DAIDJM010000026.1 GCA_027451405.1 Acetobacteraceae bacterium
GATCGCGCAGATCCTGCCCGTAGGCCTTACCCTGGCTCCATCCCACAGCGCACCTCCGGCCATCAAACCGGAGACCGATGAATCACACAGCAAGCCCGTTCCGGAAGACCCGATTCCAGTCAGCCCGACCATGCTCTAGTCCCCAGCCTCCACATACAGCGCTCCGCCCGCCTCCCGAAACGCCGCGCTCTGCGCCTCGAGCCCCGCCAGCCGCTCCGCCTCAGCGCGCAGATCCTGCGTAATCTGCATTGAGCAGAATTTCGGTCCGCACATCGAGCAGAAATGCGCGGTCTTGTGCGCTTCCTTGGGCAGGGTTTCGTCGTGGAACAGCCGCGCCGTGTCGGGATCGAGGGAGAGGTTGAACTGGTCCTGCCAGCGGAAGGAAAACCGCGCCCGGCTCAGAGCATCGTCGCGTAGCCGCGCGGCGGGGTGGCCTTTCGCCAGATCGGCGGCGTGCGCCGCGATCCGGTAGGTGATGACGCCGGTTTTCACGTCGTCGCGGTTCGGTAGGCCGAGATGTTCCTTGGGCGTGACATAGCAGAGCATGGCGGTGCCGAACCAGCCGATCATGGCCGCGCCGATCGCTGACGTGATGTGGTCGTAGCCGGGGGCGATATCGGTGGTGAGCGGCCCGAGCGTGTAGAACGGCGCCTCGCCGCATTCGGCGAGCTGCTTGTCCATATTCACCTTGATCTTGTGCATCGGCACATGGCCGGGGCCTTCGATCATGACCTGGCACCCTTTGCGCCAGGCGATTTGAGTCAGTTCCCCGAGCGTTTCGAGCTCGGCGAATTGCGCGGCGTCGTTGGCGTCCGCGATCGAGCCCGGCCGGAGCCCGTCGCCGAGCGAGAAGGAGACATCATAGGCGCGCATGATGTCGCAGATTTCCTCGAAATGCTCGTAGAGGAAGGATTCGCGGTGATGGCTCAGGCACCAGCGCGCCATGATGCTGCCGCCGCGCGAGACGATGCCGGTGACGCGTTTGGCGGTGAGCGGAATGTAGCGCAGCCGCACGCCGGCATGGATGGTGAAGTAGTCCACGCCCTGCTCGGCCTGCTCGATCAGCGTGTCGCGGAAAATCTCCCAGGTGAGTTTTTCCGGCTCGCCACCGACTTTCTCGAGCGCCTGGTAGATCGGCACGGTGCCGATCGGCACTGGCGAATTGCGGAGGATCCAGCCGCGGATATTGTGGATGTTGCGGCCGGTGGAAAGGTCCATCACGGTGTCGGCGCCCCAGCGCACCGCCCAGACAAGCTTTTCGACTTCCTCGGCGGCCGTGGAGGTGACGGCGGAGTTGCCGATATTCGCATTCACCTTGACCAGGAAATTGCGCCCGATGATCACCGGCTCGAGCTCGGGATGATTGATGTTGGCCGGGATGATCGCGCGGCCGCGGGCGATCTCCTCGCGCACGAATTCGGGGGTGACGAAATCCGGCAGTGCCGCGCCGAAATCCTCGCCGTCGGCGCGACGCTCACGCGCACCCTCTGTCATCGCCGCGCGCCCGAGATTCTCGCGATGCGCCACATAGATCATCTCTTCGGTGACGATGCCGGCGCGGGCATATTCCAGTTGCGTAACCGGGCGTCCGGGCTCGCCGATCCGCACGGTCCGCTCGGCGGGGCAGGGGGGCACGAGCCGGTCGCCGGTCGCGTTGTTGTCCTCGGGCCTGACCGGGCGGGCGGTGGCGGCGCGCAGGCCGCGGCCGGCGAGCCAGGGCGCGCGCACCGGCGCGAGCCCGGCATCGAGATCGATATGGGCGGCCGGATCGGTGTAGGGGCCGGACGTGTCGTACAGCCGGATCGCAGCTTCGCCGGCGGCCGGATCGAGCGCCACTTCCCGGAACGGCACCGCGATGTCCGGCCGCTCGGGGGGGCTCGCATAGATTTTGCGCGAGCCCTCGATTGGACCGGTCGTGACGCCGGCAAGCCTCGGTTGGTGGTTCATCGCTGGCCAGTTTCCTCCGCATTTCGGAGGGACGGAAAGCGCGAGCGAGGCGCGATGTCCCATCCCTCCGCCGGCATGACCCGGATCAGGTTCGTTCAGGGTCACCGCGCCGCCGCCCCTGGTTCAGGGCGGCCCTGCGGACTCTCAGCCTCGGCTCGGGTGAGGCTCCCCCGGGATCGCGCGATTAGCGCGCGGGGCATTGAGGGGGTCAAGTCATAGTCGCGTGCATGACACTTGATATAAGCAACGATACATATCATTAAGCGCGCATGGAAACCCTGGTCGCCGCCCTGGCCGCCGCCGCCGAGCCCACGCGGCTGCGGCTGCTGGCGCTCGCCGCGCGCGGGGCTTTCTGCGTCAACGAGCTCTGCGAAATCACCGGCCAGTCGCAGCCGGGTCTCTCGCGCCATTTGCGGCTGCTCTGCGAGGCGGGCCTGCTCGTCCGCTCCCGCGAGGGAGCTCATGCCTGGTTCGCCCTAGCCCAAGGCGCGCCGGCGTCCCTCGTGCGCGACCTGCTACGCCATGCCGATGATCGGGATCCGCGGCTCGCGGCCGATCGCCGGGGAGCTGCCCGGATTCTGGCCGAGCGCGCCCGCCAGGCCTCCGAGAAATTCCGCCGGGCCGGCGCGGATTGGGATGAGATGCGCGCCCTCGACCTCTCCGCCGAGCAGGTCGAACAGGCGCTCCTGGCCTTGCTCCCCGAAGCTTCGCTCGGCCACGCGCTCGATATCGGCACTGGCACCGGCCGGTTGCTCGAGCTTCTCGCTCCCCGCATCTCGACGGGTCTCGGCATCGATGCGAGCCCCACCATGCTGGCGCTTGCGCGCGTGCGTCTCGCGCAACCCGAGCTCGCCCATTGCACGGTGCGCCAGGCGGACATGTATGCGCTGCCGCTGCATGACAGCGCCTACGATCTCGTGCTGCTGCAGATGGTGCTGCACTACGCGGAGGATCCCGCCCAGGTGCTGCACGAGGCGCGCCGCGTGCTCGCACCGGGCGGCCGCGTCGCGATCGTCGATCTGGCCCCTCATACGCGCACTGAATTCCGGGAACGATTCGCCCACCGTGCACTCGGTTTCGATTCCGATACAATGTGCCGCCTGCTGCGACAGGTGGGCCTCGCTGCCCCGCCTCCGATCTCCGTCGGCGCCGGCGGGAACGGCCTTGCCGTGCACATCTGGCGCGCCACCGCAACGCAATCCGCTTTGACAGAAGAGACCGTCTGAATGGCCCGTACGCCCCTGCTTCAAGCGCTCCGCGAGCGCGTACTGCTCTGCGACGGCGGCACCGGCAGCCATGTGCAGGCGCTGACGCTCGACATCGAGCATGATTATTGCGGATGCGAAAATTGCACCGAGGTGCTGACGCTTTCCCGTCCCGATATCGTGCGGGACATCGCGCAAGGTTATTTCGCCGCCGGCGCTGACATGGTCGAAACCAACACCTTCGGCGCGAGCCCGGTGACGCTCGCCGAATTCGGCCTCGAGAGCCGGGCGCGCGAGATCGCGCGCCGGTCGGCCGAGATCGCGCGCGAGGCCGCGGAGGCATTCTGCGACGGCCGTGACCGCTATGTGCTCGGTGCGATCGGCCCCGGCACGAAGCTGCCGAGCCTGGGTGCCATTGATTTCGACACGCTCGAAGCGGCGCTGGCCGAGCAATCACGCGGGCTGATCGATGGCGGCGTCGATGCCATCCTGATCGAAACCTGCCAGGACCCGCTGCAGATCAAGGCCGCCGTTGCCGGCGCCAAGATCGCCCGGACCGAGGCCGGCCAAGACACGCCGATTTTCGTGCAGGTCACGGTCGAGACCACGGGCACGTTGCTGGTCGGGACCGATATCGCCGCTGCGGCGGCCGTGATCGAAGCGCTCGACGTGCCGCTGATGGGCCTCAATTGCGCGACCGGCCCACAGGAAATGGCCGAGCACGTGCGCTGGCTGTCGCGCAACTGGCCCGGCCTGATCAGCGTGCAGCCGAACGCGGGCCTGCCCGAACTGGTCGATGGCCGCACGCGCTACCCGCTGAGCCCGGCGGACCTCGCCAGCTGGCTCGAACGTTTCATCGAAGAGGACGGACTCAATCTCATCGGCGGCTGTTGCGGTACCGAACCCGCCCACATCGCCGCTCTCGACGCGATGCTGCGCCGGCGCGGTGGTTTCCGCCCCGCACCGGTGGCCCGGCAGTCGGTCTGGATCCCGTCGGTCGCGAGCCTCTACACGCCCGCTGCGCTGCGCCAGGAGAACAGTTTTTTCTCGATCGGCGAGCGCTGCAACGCCAACGGGTCGAAGCGCTGGCGCGAGCTGCAGGCGGCCCACGATTGGGACGGTTGTGTCGCGCTCGGCCGCGAGCAGGTCGCGGAAGGCTCCAACGCGCTCGATCTCTGCACCGCCTTCGTCGGCCGCGACGAAATGGCGGAAATGAGTGAGGTCGTGCGCCGCTTCACGCAAGCCGTGCCGGCGCCGCTGGTGATCGACAGCACCGAGACAGCAGTCATCGAGCGCGCGCTCAAGCTGCATGGCGGCAAACCCATCATCAACTCGATCAATTTCGAGGAAGGCGAGCGCGCCGCTGCCGACCGCCTCGCGCTTGCCAAGCGCTTCGGCGCTGCGGTCATCGCGCTGACCATCGACGAGGAGGGCATGGCGAAAACGCCCGAGCGCAAGCTCGAGATCGCCGAGCGGCTCGTCGATTTCGCCTGCACCCGCCACGGGCTACGCCCATCGGATCTGCTGATCGACCCGCTCACCTTCACGGTGGCCACGGGGAATGAGGACGACCGCAAGCTCGCCGAATGGACCCTGGAAGGGATCGCCCGCATCCGCGCGCGATTCCCCGACGTCCAGATCATCCTGGGCCTCTCGAACGTCAGTTTCGGGCTCAATCCGGCGGCACGCGCCGTGCTCAACTCGGTCTTCCTCGACCACGCGCTGCGCGCCGGCATGACGGGTGCCATCGTCCATGTGAGCAAGATCCGTCCGCTCCATCAGCTTGCGGCCGAGGAGATAGCCGTCGCCGAGGACCTGATCTTCGACCGCCGCCGCGAAGGTTACGATCCGCTTCAGGCGATGCTTGCCCTGTTCGCCGATCGCAAGGCCGTGCAATCGGCCAAGCGCCGTCGCGCCGAAACGGCCGAGGAGCGATTGCGGGACCGGATCATCGACGGCGACCGCAAGGGCATCGAGGACGATCTGAACGAGGCCCTCACCCGAATCCCGCCGCTCGACATCATCAACACGGTGCTGCTCGACGGCATGAAGGAAGTCGGCGAACTGTTCGGCGCCGGCAAAATGCAGCTTCCCTTCGTGCTGCAGAGCGCCGAGACCATGAAAGCCGCCGTCGCCTTTCTCGAGCCGATGATGGAACGGATCGAAGGTCAGGAGCGCGGCACCATCGTGCTTGCCACCGTCAAGGGCGACGTGCACGATATCGGCAAGAACCTCGTCGACATTATCCTGACCAACAACGGCTATCGCGTCGTCAATCTCGGCATCAAGGTGCAGCTGGCCGAGATGCTCAGTGCCGCCCGTGAACACCGCGCGCATGCGATCGGCATGTCCGGACTGCTGGTGAAATCCACGGTGGTGATGCGCGAGAATCTCGAGGAGATGTCACGCCAGGGCGTCGAGATTCCGGTGCTGCTGGGCGGCGCTGCGCTCACCCGGAACTATGTCGAGGAGGATTGCGTGCGCGCCTATGCCTGTGGCCGCGTCGCCTATGCGCGCGATGCGTTCGACGGGCTCGACCTGATGGAGAAGGTGACCGGCAACGCGTTCGACGACTATCTCAGCGCCATCCAAGCCAAGCGCGGCTCGGGTTCCAACCGCAAGGCCCGCCAGCTCGGCCGCGCCGACGAGCGCGCCTTCCGTCCGGTGGACATCAAATCGGTGCAGGTCCGCCGCCGCCGCCTGACCGAAAACCTCCCCGTGCCGCAACCGCCTTTCTGGGGCCCGCGCCACCTTGCCGCGCCGGCGCGCGCCGTCGTGCCGTTCCTCAACGAGCGCAGCCTGTTCCAATTCCAATGGGGTTTCCGCAAGCAGGGCCGCAGTCTCGA
Source organism: Acetobacteraceae bacterium (assembly GCA_027451405.1). Lineage (GTDB taxonomy): Bacteria > Pseudomonadota > Alphaproteobacteria > Acetobacterales > Acetobacteraceae > DAIDJM01. The sequence goes on from DAIDJM010000026.1 coordinate 5,999, forward strand.
GGATTTCCTCGGCTGGGCGCGGCAGGAGCTGCGTCCCGTGATGCGCCGCATGCTGGAACTCTGCGAGACGGAGAACATTCTGGAGCCACAGGCGATCTACGGCTACTGGAAGGCGGCGGGGCAGGGCAACGAGCTTATCCTGTTCGATACCGATGGCGAAACCGAGCTGGCCCGTTTCACGCTGCCCCGACAGCCGCGCGAGGATGGCGACTGCATCGCCGACTTCGTGCGCGATGTCGATGACGCTCAACGCGACGTCATCGGCCTTCAGGTGGTCACCGTCGGCCAGCGCGCCTCCGACACGGCGCGGGTCTGGTTCGAGGAAAATCGTTACCAGGACTATCTCTATCTGCATGGACTCTCGGTCGAAATAGCCGAAGCCACCGCCGAATACGTCCACAAGCGTATCCGCGCCGAACTCGGCTTTGCCGCCGAGGACGATCGCGACATGGACCGCATGCTGGCCCAGGGCTATCGCGGTTCCCGCTATTCGTTCGGGTATCCGGCCTGTCCGAAGCTCGAGGATCAGGAAATCCTGCTTAAGCTGCTCGATGCCGGCCGCATCGGCGTCTCACTCTCCGACGAGTCTCAGCTGCATCCTGAGCAATCGACGAGTGCGCTGGTGTTGCTCAATCCCGCCGCAAAATATTTTTCCGTTTGATCCGGCGGTCGGTGTTCAGGCCTGACCGTCGGCTTTGGCCTCCCGGATCGTGCGGACGAATTCCGCTGCGCCGAACGGCTTCGCCATGAAGCGTTCGCGCGCGGAGAGGCCTGCCACGCCCGGATAGCGTCCGCTGATATATACCACCGCGATCTCGGGATGTCGCGCGCGCACCTCGCGTCCGAGCGCCAGCCCATCCATACCGGGTCCGAGATTGATATCGGTCACCAGCACTTCCGGCGCCTCGCCGTCGAGCAGCCGCAAGGCCTCCTCTGCGGAGGCCGAACGCACGGTGCTGAAGCCGGCATCGCCCAGAACCTCGGCCAGGCTATCCAGTATCAGCGCATCGTCCTCGACCAGTAATACGTCCAATTCCAAAGCTGCCCCCCGCAATCGCCGCAGAATGGCGCAAGCCCCTGGAATGGCTACTCACAAGCCTGCGAACCCGGGAATGGTGGAGCCGAGGGGAATCGAACCCCTGACCTCCTGAATGCCATTCAGGCGCTCTCCCAACTGAGCTACGGCCCCACAACCGATTGCCGCGTCGCATGCGGCTTCCCCGGCGGGAGGCGGGCATATAGCCTTCGCGCCCGCAGGGGATCAAGTGCCGGAATCACGCAATCCATGCCCATGACGAAGTGGCGCCCCGCGTCCGAGGCGGAGGCGTCGGGCGCACGGGCCGTGTTCATCGCATGGCTGCACGCCGTGCGCGGGATTCCGCTCGCCGGTCCGGCGGCGCTGGCGGCATGGCGGCGCGATCGACCGGATGCTTTCGCCACGGCGATG
>DAIDJM010000027.1 GCA_027451405.1 Acetobacteraceae bacterium
GTGCCGGACTTTCCTTTTCACACTGAGACACGGCCGGCCCGTACTCAAGCCTTGCCGCGGCGCCGTATCGCCGGCATTCTGCCGCGCTTGCCGACCCCCACCAGGCCCCATGACCCCACCCGGATTTGCCTTGAACAGAAAACGAACGAATTCTTAACGATTGAGAGAACAGATAAGGAATTCGGGTCAGACTCGCCCCTTTGCCCCTGAAAGACCGCCCCCTGCCGTGAAGTCGCCGTCCCTCGCCCTCAAGCGTATCCGTCGCCTGCCGCTTTTCTCGCCGCGCCTATGGCTGCGCCGCATCGCCTTCTGGCTGGGGGCGGTATTGGTGGCGCTGATCGCACTGGTGTTTGCCCGGTTATCGGATGAGGCGGGCCGGCTATTTCTCAAAATCCTGCACATCTCGCGGTTTCTGCCGCTTCTGGTGGCCCCGCTCGGCCTGATCGCTTCGGCGTTTCTCACCCGCCGGTTATTTCCCGGGGCCCAGGGCAGCGGCATTCCTCAGGTGATCGCCGCGATTCATAGCGGCGACCGCGCGCACATGAATGCCCTGCTGAAACTCCGCACCGCCTTCGGCAAATTGATCCTGACGCTGTTGGGCCTGCTGTCCGGGGCCTCCATCGGTCGTGAAGGGCCAACCGTTCAGATCAGCGCCACGCTCATGTATAATCTCGGCCGATGGCTCCGCCTGCCGCGGACCGAAATGCTGAACGCGCTGGTGCTGGCCGGTGGCGCCGCCGGCATCGCGGCCGCCTTCAACACGCCGCTCGCCGGGGTCGTGTTCGCGATCGAGGAGCTCAGCCATTCCTTCGAAGCGCGCACCTCCGGCCTTTCCCTCACCGCGGTCATCGTCGGCGGCGTGGTCAGCCTCGCCCTGCAGGGCAATTACACCTATTTCGGGATCAGCCACGCGGTGCTCGGGTTCAATGCCGGCTGGTGGGCGGTTCTGCTGTGCGGCGTTGTCGGCGGGCTGGCGGGCGGGGCCTTCGCCGCCCTGCTGGTCCGCGCGGGCAAGGGCATGCCCGGCGCGCTCGGCCGCTTCATGCGGGACCGTCCGCTGGCCTTCGCCGCGATTTGCGGCTTGCTGATCGCGCTGTTCGGGCTGCTCTCGAACGGTTCGAGCTATGGCACGGGCTATGCCCAGGCGCGCAGCTTGGTGGAGGGCCGTGGCGATGTGCCGCTCAGCTACGCCGTGCTGAAATTCGGCGCCAATCTGGTCAGCTACCTCTCAGGCGTGCCGGGCGGCATTTTCGCCCCCGCGCTCGCCGTCGGCGCCGGCCTCGGCCAGTATTTGTCCCATCTCGTGCCGGCGCCCGCTGGCGCGGTGGTGCTGCTCGGCATGGTCGCCTATTTCACCGGCGTGGTGCAGGCGCCGATCACCGGCGCCGTGATCGTGATGGAAATGACCGAGAACCAGGCCATGACGATCCCGCTGATGGCGGCATCCTTCCTGGGCTTCGGCGCATCCCGGCTGGTGTGCCGGCGGGCTTTGTATGGGGCGCTCGCGCGGAATTTCCTGTTGCGAGAAGAAAAGCCCGAACCGCCGTCGGTGAGCGCGGTGATGCTGGACGAGGTGGCCGGAGAGTAGGGCGAACGTGCCTATGGCGGCCCGGGCGCTGCCCGGGACAAGCTGGGGCGGCCTCGCTCCAGCTCTTTGTTTGAGCGAGCAACCTCGTCCGCCTGACCGTTTCCGGTCAGGCTGGCGTTGCTCTGAGGTTCGTGCGCAACCTCCTGGACGACGGAAGTGTCCACGACGATGAGCGTGTCCCCGGCAAGCGGGGTCGGGTCCCGATCGGGCAGCAACACCGCGCCGTAGCGCGGATCGTCGATGGCTGCGCGCTCGTAGTCTGAATCCAGCACGCCGTGCCGATCGAGGAAGCGGTTCATCGCGGCCGGAACCCGCACGCAGCCTTTCGAGGCCGGGCGGCCCAGACGGCGTTCGAGAACATCCGGATCGGTCGCATGCATCAACAGACGGATCTCGCCGTCCGGATCCTCTTTGGTCCAGCCCTTGGTCGCGCGCTGCCAGCCGAAATCCCAGACGCGCATGCCTTTGAGCCCGAGCCCACGAATATGATTCTCATTGAACGTGCCCTCGGCACGGTAATCGAGCACGTCCGGCGTATGCCGGAACACGCCCGTCGGCGTCAGAAAATAGCCCCGCCGGCCGGCCTGCCCCGTCGACACACGGCTGCCCGTGATCGGCTGCCAGGGCGTATCCCGTTGCGTGAGCAGAACACACAGTGACTGGCTGCGCGGGTTGCGGTCCACGACGACCACCAATTGCGGCCGGTCGATGACAAAGCCGCTCACCGCGAGCGCGCGCTCCGCCAACCCGATCGCTTCCGGTCCGCCGGCTTGCCCGCATCGCGCGCGGCGCGGGAGCTCGGCCGAGACGGCGGCACGCAGCCGCGCCAATTCGGCATCGATCCGCGCCGGTGGCCAGGCCTGTGCCGGCGCCACGACGGACGGCGGAAGCGGCGCCGCCATCGTCGGCCGCGTCGGTTCCGCGGCCGCACAGGCAAGCAGCGGAACGATCCCGCAGACCGCCATCCCGATCCCGCGCACCGATGGCCGCATGCCGGCTTATGTCGGACACGGCGAGGGCAATCGCATTGCGCCAGGTCAATCAGGCGCCTTGCTCAGCCGGCGGCCGCTCGGCCCCTCCCTGCCCGAGACAGGCACCCACCCGGGCCGCGAGCTCTGTCCAATCCCCCGGGCGGCGCTGCCGGAACAAACGCGCCGAGGGATACCAGGGGCTGTCCTCGCGCGCCTCGAGCCAGCGCCACTCCGCGGCCCAATAGAGGAGAAGCCAGACGGGATGCCCAAGCGCGCCCGCGAGATGCGCAGGCCCGCTATCGACGCTGATCACCAGATCGGTGAGCGCGATCAGGGCCGCGGTGTCGGCGAAATCCCGTAATTCGTCGGTGAAGACGCGGATGCCGAAGCGCTCGACGGCATCGCGGTCGCGCGCGCGGACATCCTTCTGCACCGCGACATAGTCGATATCCCCGTAAAACAGAGGCGCGAGATCGGCGAGCGGCGCGGAGCGGACGCCGTCGGAGGCGAGCCCCGGATTGCCCGACCAGGCGAGGCCGATGCGCAGGCGGCACTTTTCCCCCAGACGCTCGCGCCAGAGGGCAAGCCGCGCAGGATCGGCCGCCAGATAAGGAACCCGCGCCGGGATCGTCTCGATCCGCGTGCCGAAGGCGAGCGGCAGGCTCATCAGCGGGGTCTGATAATCGAAGGATGGCAGCGCCCGACCGGCCGCGATCAACACGTCCGGACCCTCGAGCGTTCGCATCAGCGGCTCGAGCGGTGCCGGAACCTCCAGCGTCACGCTCGCGCCGCGCGCCTTCACCATCGGCACGTAGCGGCAGAATTGCAGCGTGTCGCCGAATCCCTGTTCCGCGTGCAGAAGTATTCTCCGCCCTTGCAGCGTCTCATGCCCGAGCCAGAGCGGCTCGGCGAATGCGCGTCGCCGGACCCGGAAACTGGGGTCGCGCCAGCGCCATTCCCATTCCTGCCAGCCGCGCTCATAGTCACCGATCGCAAGCAGCGTCGGCGCCGCATTCCAATGCGGGAGCGGAAGGTCCGGCGCGAGCGCGATCCCCCGATCGCAGGCCGCCAGCGCGTCGTGGCGCCGATTGAGCCGGTCGAGCGCCCAGGCTTTGTTGGCCCAGATCTCCGCCAGCAGATCGGCGGTCGCCGCGTCCGGCGGAGGATGCGGCATCAGCGCGATGAGCCGGTCGTAGGTTTCGAGCGCCTCCACCGGCCGGCCGAGACGGGTCAGCGTGACGCCGCGATTCTGCCAGGCCTGAGCGAAATCGGGGCGCAACGCGATCGCGCGGTCGAACGCGGCGAGTGCCGCGTCATTGTCGCCGAGCGAGAGCAGCGTGTTCCCGCGATTATAGTGCAGGCCGGGATCGTCGGCACGCAGCAAGAGCGCGCGATCGAGCGCGGCCAGCGCTTCATCGGGCCTGCCCAGCGCGTTGAGCACGGTCGCCCGATTGTTCTCGACTTGGGAGTCGTCGGGCGATTCGCGCCGGGCGCGATCGAGGAAAGTCAGCGCCTGCGCTTCGCGGCCCTGAGCGTGCAGAACCAGCCCCAGCAAATGCGCGGCCTGGGAAGGCGGCGAATCGATCCGCAGCAGACGCCGGAGCGTGCGTTCGGCTTCCGCCAGGCGGCCGGCTTGGAAGGCCAGGTTTGCCGCTTGCAACTGGGCGTCGGGGCGGGACATGCGCGGAAAACTATTGTTCTTTTTTTGAAAAAAAAGAACCAAAAAACTTTGTCCTATGGACAGGGGCTGAGGCGGCATCCGTCCAATACGTGTGAAGTCTTTTTGGTTCTTTTTCTTCAGAAAAAGAACACTCTTTCCCTTCCTCGCGACCGGCGATAAATCTTGGCGATGACCCCCGACGGCAGCATCGAGCCGGCGCTGCTCGAGATCCTGATCGCGCCGCATAAGAGCCTCAAAACCAAGGCCCGCCCGGTCGGGCCCGAGGATTGGGACCAGGTCCGGGCACTCGTGCCCCGCATGTTCGCCACGATGTACAAAGCGCCGGGCATCGGGCTGGCAGCGACCCAGGTGAACGTCCTGCTGCGGGTCGCGGTCGTCGATTTGATGCCCGACAATCAATGCGCGCCGCTGACGCTGATCAATCCCGAAATCCTCGCGGTCAGCGAGACCTGGACGACGCGCGAGGAGGGATGCCTTTCACTGCCGAACCAGTATGCCGATGTGAGCCGGCCGAGCGAAGTGCGCGTCGGCTTTCTCGATCTCGACGGCAAGCGCCAGGAACTCCAGGCCGAAGGGCTGCTGGCCGCCTGCATCCAGCACGAGATCGACCATCTCGACGGCATCCTGTTCGTCGATCACCTCTCGATCCTGAAGCGCAACATGATCATGCGCAAGCTCGCCAAGGAGATGAAGCAGAAGGCGGCTGGCTGACCCAATGCGCCTCGCCTTCATGGGCAGTCCGGCCTTTGCGGTGCCGGCCTTGCGGGCGCTTGCCGACGCGCATGAGGTCGTTTGCGTCTACACGCAGCCTCCGCGGCCGGCAGGGCGCGGGCAGATGGTCGCAAAAAGCGCCGTCCACCAGGAAGCGGAGCGGCTCCGGCTCCCCGTACGCCATCCGGCGCGGCTGCGGCGCGAGGTGGCGGAGCATGAGGCCTTCCTGGCCCTCGGCCTCGATGCGGCGGTGGTCGCCGCCTATGGTCTCATTCTCCCGCCGCCGATCCTCGCGGCGCCCCGGCTCGGCTGCCTGAACATCCATGCCAGCCTGCTGCCGCGCTGGCGGGGCGCAGCGCCGATCCAGGCCGCGATCCTGGCCGGCGATGCCGAAAGCGGCGTCACCATCATGCAGATGGAGGCGGGGCTCGATACCGGGCCGATGCTGCTGCGCGAGGCGGTGGCGATCGGTCCGCGCATGACGACGCCCGAGTTGCACGACCGGCTGGCGGAGATCGGCGCGCGGCTGATCCTGCGGGCGCTGGCCGAGCAGCCCGCGCCCGTGCCGCAACCTGCGGAGGGGGCCAGCTACGCGCCGAAACTCACCCGCGAGGACGGCAAAATCGACTGGCGGCAGCCGGCGGCGTCGCTCGACCGGCGCGTGCGCGCGCTCAATCCCTGGCCGGGCACATTCGGCTTCGCGCAGGGCGAGCTCGTCAAAATCCTCGCGGCCGAGCCAGCGCAAGCCGCCGGCGTGCCAGGCACGATACTGGACGCAAGCTTCACGGTGGCGTGCGGCGAAGGGGCGCTCCGGCTGACACGTGTGCAGCGCGCCGGACGCCCGGCCATGAGCGGCGAGGCGTTGTTGCGAGGCTGGTCCATCACTGAGATGCAACGGGCGTGAGCGAGACGGAGCCCGGCGCAGCCAAACAGCGCTGGGCGCTGAAGATCGAATATGACGGTGCCGGCTTCGTCGGGTGGCAGCGCCAGGCGAACGGACTGTCGGTGCAGGAAGTGCTGGAGGCGGCAGCGGCCAAACTCGAGGGCGCGCCGGTCGCGAGCATCGTCGCCGGACGCACCGATGCGGGCGTGCATGCGGCCGCGCAGATCGCCCATATCGATCTGGCCCGGCCGATCGCCGCGCCGTCGCTGATCGCTGCCCTCAATTTCCATATGCAGCCCCATGCCGTCGCGGTTCTGCAAGCCGTGGCGGTGGGTCCGGATTTCAGCGCACGTTTCTCCGCGATCGGACGTTGCTACCGCTATGACATCCTCAACAGGCCCGCACGCCCGGCCCTTTCGCTCGGGCGGGTTTGGCATGTGAAGCGCCCGCTCGACGCGGCGGCGATGCAGGAAGCAGCCCGGCATCTGCTCGGCAAACACGATTTCTCCTCGTTTCGCGCCGCTTCCTGCCAGGCCAAATCGCCGCTGCGCACGCTCGACCGGCTCGATATCCAGCGCAACGGCGACATCCTGTCGATCGTCGCCGAAGCGCGGAGCTTCCTCCATCATCAGGTGCGCAACATGGCCGGCACCCTCGTGAAAGTCGGGCTCGGCGAATGGCCGCCCAGGCGCGTGCGCGACATTCTCGAAGCGGCGGACCGCCGTGCAGCGGGACCGACCGCGCCCGCTGAAGGGCTCACTCTGACCGCGGTGCGCTACAGCGTCGATCCGTTCGCGGACGGCGAATCCGGAGGCGACTCGAGCGAGCGGCGCAGCGCCTCCGGGGAGACGTTGTAGAGCGAGGCGGCCAGGATGGCGACGCCGAGCACGACATTGGTGAACAGCAACAAAGCCACGCGCCCATGCGAGATCGACAGCGACACGCGGGCGACGAACCAGTGGAACGCGATGAGATAGAGCGGGGCGGTGAAGGTGATGGCAAGCGCGAGCAAGTCTGGAATGGCGCCGGCGCGCGCCGCCACCAGCACCGAATAGAGGAAAGTCAGCAGCATCATCTGCAGCCAGAGCGACCAGTTGAGCACGGTCGCATACCGGGCCCACAGCGCCGAGCGCTTCCAGAACCGGCAGAACAGATCCGCCACCACCGGCGGCATGAGCAGCAGGCAGAGTTCGCGGAGCAGAAGAAGCGCGCCTTCCCGCGGCTCGCCGGCAAGCGCCGTGATGCCGGCGCCGACCAGGATCAGGGCGACGAACGGGGCAAGGCTGGTGAGGAACGCATCGGCATCGCTGCCGAATTCGCTGAGGCCGCGCGGCTGGAAGATCGCGAGTTGCAGGAGACCCTTGAATGGGAATCGCCTTGTCGCGCGTTCGAAGGTCATCGGCTTGGTCTCCGGGGAACCGCCAGGCCCGGGACCCCAAACGGACCGGGTCTGGGACCTTTCGGCCCCAGCGTGGTGCAGGGGCCGGGCGCCTGCCCGCCGGAGGGCAGCCTCACGAGAGAAACTCCCGAAGCGTCTCCTGATAAACCACCGAGAGCTGGCGCAGTTCCGGCACCGGAACACATTCCCCCACCTGATGCATGGTCGTGCCGACCAGCCCGAATTCCGCCACCTCCCCATACCGCGCGATGAACCGTGCGTCCGACGTGCCGCCGCCGGTCTCGAAGGACGGCGTCATCCCCGTGCCGGTCTCGACCGCGCGCCGCAGCCGGTTCAGCGACGGTCCCGGCGCGGTCAGGAACGGATGCGCGCCGCACCGCGTCTCCAGCGCCACATCGGGCGTATGGCGCAGCAGAGTCTCCCGCAGCCACGCGACCAGGCTGGCCTCGCTGTGCCGGTCGTTGAACCGGATGTTGAGCCGCGCCTCCGCCGCCGGGGGGATCACGTTCCGCGCCTCGTTGCCGACATCGACCGAGGTGATCTGCAGCGAAGACGGCGCGAACCAATCGGTGCCCGCATCGAGCTCCCGCGCGGCCAGATCCGCGAGCGCCGCGATCAGCGGATGGATCGGATTGGCCGCGAGATCGGGATAAGCGACGTGGCCCTGCCGCCCGGTGACACGGATCGTGGCATTGAGGCTGCCGCGCCGGCCGATCTTGATCGTGTCGCCGAGCCGCGCCCGGCAGGTGGGCTCGCCCACCAACGTGAAATCGGGACGCTGGCCGTGCGACGCCATCCATTCGAGCACGCGCGCCGTGCCGTCCACCGCGTCGCCTTCCTCGTCGCCTGTGATCAGCAGCGCGATGGACCCGCGCGGCGGCCCTGCCTCGAGGAAGGTCTGGCATGCCGCGAGGAACGCCGCGATCGCCCCCTTCATGTCCACCGCCCCGCGGCCGATCAGCCGGCCATCCTCCACCGCGGCCCCAAACGGATCGGCGGCCCAGCCGGCGCCGGGCGGCACCACGTCGGTATGGCCGGCAAAACAGAAGCAAGGTGCCTCGGTGCCGAGGCGGGCGAAGAGATTGCCCGTGACGCCGTAATCCAGCCGCGTCACCGTGAACCCCAGCCGCTCGGCCTGCGCCGCGACCCAAGCGAGCGCGCCGTCATCGGCCGGCGTGACCGACCGGCACCGGATCAGCGCCTGGGCGAGCGGTAACGGATCGGCCATGCGGGGCTGTTAGCCTGCCGGCGCGGCGAAGCCCAGCACCAGCGCGCGCCAACCCACCGGCAGGCCGGAGGAAGGCACGAAAGATCGTAGGCGCGCGAGCGGGTTCCGGGTTAGCCTTCGCGCAGTCTCTCAGCCTTTCCGGAGTCTCGATGGAAGCCGTCGCCCGCGGTCGCGCTGCCCAAGCCTCCCGCGCCTCGGCCGCGCGGCGCCCCGAACGGCACCTGGTCTCGCCCGCCATCCGCACGCTCATGCGGCGGCGCTTCGCGGAACTGGCAGGTCTCGGGCTCGCAGCTCTCGCCATCGCGCTGATCCTGGCGCTCGCCGCCTACAATCCCCGCGACCCGTCGCTCAACACGGCGACCTCGCAGCCGGTCACGAACGTCGCCGGGCCTATCGGCGCCAGCGTTGCCGATCTGCTCCTGCAGGGGTTCGGGCTGGCCGGCTGCCTCCCAGCCCTGGCGCTGCTGATCTGGGCCTGGCGCGTCGGCACGCATCGCGGCTTCGGCTCGGTCTGGCTTCGGCTCCTGCCGAGCGCGCTCGCCGTGCCGGCGCTGTCCGCCGCCTTCAGCGTCGCGAGCACCACCGACTGGCCGACCCATGCCGGGCTGGGTGGCGCCGCCGGGCATCTTCTCGCCGACGCGGCGCTCGGCAGCCTGCCCGACGCGCTGGCGCCGCTCGGCAGCCTCTGCGTCTTCCTGGCCGGTGCGCTCCTGGGCACCGGCCTCGCTTTGACCGGTTTCGGTCTCAGCCTCGGCGACTGGCGCATGATCGGCCGGGTAGGTGCCGCCGGCACGCACCGGGCCGCATCTCTGGCCGCCACCATGCGCCCGACCCGGCGGAGCGAGCCCACACCCGCCGCGCCGGTTCTGCGCCAGCCGGCCGCCTTCGAGAGCGCCGAGCCCGCTGCCGACGCCCTGCCGGCCACCCCGAAAGCCGCTCCCGCGCGGCCGCACGTCACGGTGTCGCCGCGCCGCTCACCGCCCCCGCGCCAGGAGAGCCTGCCGCTGATGGATGCCGGCTGGCGCTTTCCGCCCACCACCCTGCTGAAGGCCGCCCCCGCCCGCGGCAGCGTGGGGCCGAGCGAGGAGAGCCTGCAGAACAACGCCCGGCTGCTGGAGTCGGTGCTGGCCGACTACGGCGTGCAGGGGGCCATCCGCGAGATTCGCCCCGGCCCTGTCGTGACGATGTACGAGCTCGAACCGGCGCCCGGTATCCGCAGCGCGCGGGTCATCGGGCTCGCCGACGACGTGGCGCGCAGCCTGTCGGTGACGGCGGTGCGCATCGCGACCGTGCCGGGGCGCAACGTGATCGGCATCGAGGTGCCCAATGCGAAGCGCGAGACCGTCTACCTAAGCGAGCTGCTGGAGAGCGAGGCCTGGACCCGCCAGCAGGGAAGGCTGCTCCTGGCTCTCGGCAAGGATATCGCCGGCGAGCCGATCGTGACCGATCTGGCGCGCATGCCGCATCTGCTGATCGCCGGCACCACCGGGTCGGGCAAATCAGTCGGGATCAATGCCATGATCCTCTCGCTGCTCATGCGCCTGCCGCCCGATCAGTGCCGGCTGATCCTGATTGATCCGAAGATGCTGGAACTCTCGGTCTATGAGGGCATCCCGCATCTGATGGCGCCGGTGGTGACCGAGCCCGCCAAGGCCGTTTCTGCACTGAAATGGGTCGTGCGCGAGATGGAGCGACGCTACCGCTCCATGAGCCAGCTCGGCGTGCGCAATATCGGCGGCTACAACGAGCGCGTCGAGGAAGCCCGCGCCCGCGGCGAGGTGATCACGCGCCGGGTGCAGACCGGCTACGATCCCGAAACCCACCGTCCGGTCTTCGAGGACCAGGCGCTAAGCCTCGAGCAGATGCCGTTCATCGTCGTGGTGATCGACGAGATGGCCGATCTGATGATGGTGGCCGGCAAGGACATCGAGGCCGCCGTGCAGCGCCTCGCACAGATGGCGCGGGCGGCCGGCATTCACGTCATCATGGCGACGCAGCGCCCGTCGGTCGACGTGATCACGGGCACCATCAAGGCAAACTTCCCGACCCGCATCAGCTTCCAGGTGATCAGCAAGTTCGACAGCCGCACCATCCTGGGCGAGCAGGGCTCCGAGCAGCTGCTCGGACATGGCGACATGCTCTATATGGCTGGCGGGGGCCGCATCACGCGCGTGCACGGCCCCTTGGTGACAGACCGCGAAGTCGAAGAAGTGGTCGAGTTCCTGCGCGAACAGGGCGAGCCCGTCTATCTCGACGATGTCACGGAGAGCCTCGAGGAGGGGGAATCCGGACCGATCGGGCCCATGCTCCCGGGCGGCGCCTTCGGCGACGGCGACAAGGGGCTGTTCGATCAGGCGGTCGATATCGTGTCGCGGGAAGGCAAAGCGAGCACGAGCTTCCTGCAGCGGCACTTGCAAATCGGCTACAACCGCGCCGCCAAGCTGATCGAGCAGATGGAAAAGGAGGGCATCGTCAGCGCCGCCAATCATGTCGGCAAGCGCGAGGTGTTGGTGCGAAGGCGCGACGATTAAACCGGAGCGCGTTTTCCCGGATACCTACCTCCGGCCGGATGAGGCGAGTTCCTAAAGTCACGGGGTCTGGGGCCTTCCGGCCCCACCGGAGCGCAGAGGCGGCGCCTCTGCCCGCCGGAGGCAGTCGTGGTTCGTGTTGCGGCCGGCGGGCCACAGCACGGGGCACTACGTCCACAGAGGCTGAAGGCCACGGCCAGGTGGGCGCAACCCGCTAGGCCAAGCGGCTTTTCCCTGGGGCAACGATGCCCCGGGGGACAGAGTCATGGATTTCGCCGTCGCGGTGACAGCCGCCTTGCTCGCACCCGCCGCCGCCCTCGCGGTCCAGCCGGTGACCTATGACTTCACGGGGACCGTCACGAGCAGCCAGGGCGGGCCCCCGGTGGGCACCAAGCTACCCGTTTCCGTGACCGTGGACCGCGATTTTCCGGGCACGCCGAACCCGAGCCAGCCGCGCGAGGAGATGGTCTATGCCGGCGGCCCCTGCCAGTATCCCAACACGGCTTCGCCGATCCTGGCCGCCTCGATCGGTGGCCAGAGCGCCCTCGGGTGCTTCGACACCATCGATATTCGCCGCAATGTCAACGGCCAGTCGTTGATCCAGATCGGGACCTACTCGACCCAGTCGGGGCCGACCCTCGTTCTGACCTTCGCCAGTACGATCCGGGGCGCAGTGCCCAATCTCCGCCTGCCGAACCATCTGCGGGCGAGCCGGTTCATGACGGCCCGCTTCCTGACCAGCCGGAACGTCACCTACCAATACTCAGGTACCCTGAAGTAGCCGGCGCGGAGGGGCGCCGCGCATTGACCGGCCTTCCGGCCACTCTTATCTCGGAGCAGCACCCCTCCCCCAAGGCCCGCCCATGTTCGGAACTCTCGCCCGTGCCGTGTTCGGCACGTCCAATGACCGGCAGCTGAAGGCCTATCAGCGTCGCGTGCCGCAAATCAACGCGCTGGAGCCCGCCATCGCGGCTCTCGACGATGCGCAGCTCTCTGCCAAAACGCCGGAGTTCCGGTCCCGGCTCGCCGCGGGGCAAACGCTGGACGACCTCCTGCCGGAAGCCTTCGCCGTGGTGCGCGAGGCCGCCAGGCGCACGCTCGGCCTGAGGCATTTCGACGTGCAGCTCATCGGCGGCATGGTCCTGCACGACGGCAAGATCGCCGAGATGAAAACCGGCGAAGGCAAAACCCTCGTCGCGACACTGGCCGTCTATCTCAACGCGCTCGAAGGCCGCGGCGTCCATGTCGTCACCGTGAACGACTATCTCGCCCGCCGCGACGCCGAGGAAATGGGCCGCGTCTACGCTTTCCTCGGGCTCACCACTGGCGTCATCGTGCATGGCCTGTCCGACGACGAACGCCGCGCGGCCTACCAGTGCGACGTCACATACGGCCAGAACAATGAATTCGGCTTCGATTACCTGCGCGACAACATGAAATACCGGCTCGAGGACATGGTCCAGCGGCCGTTCAACCATGCGATCGTCGACGAGGTGGACAGCATCCTGATCGACGAGGCGCGCACCCCGCTGATCATTTCGGGCCCGGCGGAGGACAGTTCAGACCTGTATCGCCGTGTGGATGCGGTGGTGCGCGAGCTCGTGCGCGACGTCTCCACCTACGAAAAAGACGAGAAGATGAAAACCGTCCACCTGACCGAGCCCGGCTCGGAGCAGGTGGAGGAAATGCTGCGCCAGGCCGGCGTCATCACCGAAGGCAACATGTACGACATATTCAATGTCGCCGCGGTGCATCACGTGCAGCAATCGCTCCGCGCCCACACGCTCTTCTCGCGCGACGTTGATTACATCGTGCGCGACGACAAGGTCGTGCTGATCGACGAGTTCACCGGCCGCATGATGGAAGGACGGCGCTACTCGGAAGGCTTGCATCAGGCGCTCGAAGCGAAAGAGCACGTCACGGTCCAGCAGGAAAACCAGACGCTCGCGACCATCACTTTCCAGAATTATTTCCGGCTGTTCCCGAAACTCTCGGGCATGACCGGCACGGCCATGACCGAGGCCGACGAGTTCGCGGAAATCTACAAGCTCCAGGTGGTCGAGATTCCGACCAACGTCCCGGTGAACCGGCGGGACGAGGATGACGAGGTCTACCGCAGCGCGCGGGAAAAATACGACGCGGTCTGCGATCTCATCGAAGAGGCCCGCAAGCGCGAGCAACCGGTCCTGGTGGGCACGGTCAGCATCGAAAAAAGCGAAATCCTCAGTGACATCCTCAAGAAGCGCAAAATCCCCCATTCGGTGCTGAATGCCCGGTTCCACGAGCAGGAAGCCGTGATCATCGCCCAGGCCGGCGCCCCGGGCGCTATCACGATCGCCACCAACATGGCCGGCCGGGGTACGGACATCAAACTGGGCGGCAATCTCGACATGCGCCTGCGGCAGGAGCTGCCCGGTATCGAGGATCCCGCCGCCCGCGCCGCGCGGGAGGCTGAAATCCGCGCCGAAATCGTGCGCAATCACGAGCGGGTGAAGAAAGCCGGCGGGCTCTTCGTGATCGGCACCGAGCGGCACGAAAGCCGGCGTATCGACAACCAGTTGCGCGGCCGTAGCGGCCGCCAGGGCGACCCTGGCGCCAGCCGCTTCTTCCTCAGCCTCGAAGATGATCTCATGCGGATCTTCGGCTCCGACCGGATGGGCAGCATGCTCCAGCGGCTCGGCCTCAAGGAAGGCGAAGCGATCGTCCACCCCTGGATCAACAAGGCACTCGAGAAAGCGCAAAAGAAGGTCGAGGCGCGCAACTTCGATACGCGCAAAAACCTGCTGAAATACGATGACGTGATGAACGACCAGCGCCGCGAGGTTTATTCGCAGCGCCGCGAATACATGTCCTCGGCGGACGTATCCGAAACCGTCGCCGAGATGCGCCGCGAGATCATCGCCGACCTCGTCGAGCGGCGGGTGCCGGAAAAAGCGTTCGCCGAGCAGTGGGAAACCGCCGAACTCGCCGCCGACATCAAGCGCATCTTCAATCTCGACCTGCCGGTCGAGGCATGGGGCCGCGAAGAGGGAATCGAGGAGACCGCGCTTCGCGAACGCATCGAACAAGCGGTCGAGTCCGTGGCTGGGGCCAAGGCCGAGAAGTTTGGCCCCGAAATCATGCGCTTCGTCGAAAAATCGCTGCTGCTGCAGATGTTCGACACGGTGTGGAAGGAACATCTCCTGGCGCTCGACCAGCTCCGCCAGGGCATCGGCTTGCGCGCCTACGGCCAGCGCGACCCGCTCAACGAATATAAGAGCGAGGCCTTCGCGCTGTTCAACACCATGCTCGACGACCTCCGCGAACGCGTGGTCAACACGCTGGCCCGCGTCGAACTCTCGGCCGAGCCCCCTCCCCCGCCGGTCTCCCCCTTCGCGCCGGCTCTGGAAAGCGGTCCCTCGCTCTCCCCGGGCAACGGCATCGCCGTCGCGGAAGCCGACCCAATCCAGGTGGCCATGGTGCAACAGGTGCCATTCGACCAGAACGACCCGACGACCTGGGGTGGCGTATCGCGGAATGCGCCATGCCCTTGCGGATCAGGCAAGAAATACAAGCATTGTCATGGTCGGACGGCGTAACGAAAGGAAGACTCTTCTTTCTCTGAAGAAAGAGTAACAAAAAGACTTTCTTCCGTTGGGGACCTTGGCGCCGGTTAGGCTTTTATGAATCGAACCGCGACCAGACCGCCCTTGTCAAGTCGCGCGCCGGGTGTCACCACTCCAATGAGAGGGGTCTGGGGCCTTTCGGCCCCAGCGGGGTGCAGGGGCAGAGCCCCTGCCCGCCGGAGGCCCGCATGAACCTGAAAGCCGCCCTGCTCGTAACCCTCCCGCTGCTCGTTGCCGCCGCGCCGGTCCCCAGCGAGATCCCCGCCCATTTCGATCTGAAAACTTCAAGCTACGACTACACGCGCCGCGTCGTGGAAATCCCCATGCGCGACGGCGTCAAGCTGCATACGGTCATCCTCATCCCGAAACGGGTCACCCACGCGCCCATCCTCCTCACCCGCACCCCTTACGACGCCGATGCACTGACCTCCTACGGCGATCCCAACGGCGGCGACGGTGCCGCCAGCGCCCATTTGCGCATGGCGCTAGACGGCTACGACAACAATGAGGATCCCGATCTGATCCGCACCTATATCCGCGTGGTGCAGGACGTGCGCGGCAAGCATGGCAGCGAGGGCGAATATCTGATGAACCGGCCGCCGGTCGGACCGCTCAACCATTCCGGCATCGACGAGCCGACCGACACCTACGACACGATCGACTGGCTCGTGAAGAACATCCCCGAAAGCAACGGCCGGGTCGGCACCATCGGCATCTCCTACAATGGCTGGACCACGCTCATGAGCCTGTTCCACCCCCATCCGGCGCTGAAGGTCGCCGTGCCGATGAACCCGATGGTGGATGGCTGGATGGGCGACGACTGGTTCCACCGCGGCGCCTTCCGCCAGGACGGCACCGTCAATTACGTGTATGAACAGGAGGCCACCCGGAAGAGCGATCTCAAATGGTGGCCTGAAGCCTATGATGATTACAGCGTCTTCCTCAAATACGGCAATGCGGATGCGATCGCCAGATCGCACGGCGACGACCAGTTAGGCTTCTGGAACAAGCTCGAGCAGCACCCCGCCTACGATGATTTCTGGCAGGTGCAGGCCGTTGACAAGCTGCTCGCGAAGGAGCCGCTCACGGTTCCCGTGCTGCTCGTCCACAGCCTTTGGGACCAAGAGGACATCTACGGCGACATCGCAGTCTATAAGGCGATCAAGCCGAAGGACCGCAACAACGACATGGTCTATCTGGCGATGGGCCCCTGGCATCACGGCGGCGAACTCGATGCCGGCGACCATCTGGGGCCGATCCCGCTCGGCATGGAAACCGGCGCTTATTTCCGCAGCCACATCCTCCGGCCGTTCCTCGACCATTTCCTGAAAGACGATGCACCGCCTCTCAATCTGGCGCCGGTGACGGCCTTCCAGACCGGCACGAACCACTGGAAGCGGTTCGATTCCTGGCCTGCCGGCCCGATTACGCCCACGCAACTGCATTTGCTGCCGAACGGTGCTGCCTCGCTCGCTGACGTGCCGGCTTCGGGCACCGTCGCCGGCACCTACGTCTCCGACCCGGCCAAGCCCGTGCCGTTCATCCCCCGCCCGATGCACCTGCTGCCCGACGGCGAGGCCGATGCCTGGCGCAACTGGCTCTCGACCGACCAGCGCAACGTCGCCACCCGCCCCGACGTGCTGACCTTCACCACCGATACGCTCAAGAAACCGGTGCAGATCGCCGGCGAGCCGGTCGCGAACCTGGTCGCCGCCACCACCGGCACCGACGGCGATTTCGTCGTCAAACTGATCGACGTCTACCCCGACGAAGTCCCCCAGACTCCCGAGATCGGCGGCTACCAGCTCATGGTCTCTGCCGACATCCTTCGGGGCCGCTACCGCAATTCCTATTCCGATCCCGCCCCGATCCCGCCGGGTCAGAACCAGACCTACCGGTTCGGTCTGCCCACGACGAACCACGTCTTTCTGCCGGGACACAAGATCATGGTGCAGATCCAGTCCACCTGGTTCCCGCTCTATGACCGGAACCCGCAAACCTATGTGGACAGCATCTTCACCGCGCCGGCCGTCGCCTACAAACCGGCGACCATCACGGTGAGCACCGCCAGCTACGTCGAACTGCCCCTCGTCACGGGCCCGAAGTAGCGCAGTCCGGGGCCCACCAGCCCCAGATTGGGTGGCAGGGGGCAAAGCCCCCTGCCCGCTGGAGGCGAACCCCTATATCTCCTCCATGCCCGACGGCACCCCGACCCTCTCGCTCACCCTCCACCGCTCGATCCACGAGCTTCCCGCCACCGACTGGGAAAGGTGCGCCGGCACCGCCAACCCTTTCGTCTCCCACGCCTTTCTGGCGGCGCTCGAAGACAGCGCCTCGGCCAGCCCCCGCACTGGCTGGCTTCCCCAGCACGCCGCGGTGCGCGACGCCGAAGGCCGGCTCCTGGCCTGCGCCCCGGCCTATGTGAAATCCCACTCCTATGGCGAATATGTCTTCGACCATGGCTGGGCCCGGGCCTTCGAGCAGGCCGGCGGCCGCTATTACCCGAAGCTGCAGATCGCGGTTCCGTTCAGCCCCGTGCCCGGCCCGCGTCTCCTCATCGCGCCGGATACCGGAACCGATCCCTCCCTGCTCGCCCACGCGCTCGCCCGGGCCGCCGGCGAGATGGAACTGAGTTCCGCGCACGTTACGTTCTGCACGGCGTCCGAATACGCCACCCTCGGCGAGGCGGGCTGGCTACAGCGCCTCGGCGTTCAATATCATTGGTATAACCGGAATTACGCGACGTTCGACGATTTCCTCGCGGCACTTGCGTCCCGCAAGCGGAAATCCATCCGCCGCGAACGCCGTGACGCGCAATCGACCGGGCTCGAATTCCGCACGCTGCGGGGGCCCGAGATCACGCGGGCGCAATGGAAATCCTTCTATCGGTTCTATCTCTCGACCGTGGACCGCAAATGGGGCAGCGCCTATCTCACCGAGCGCTTCTTCCCGATGCTCGGCGAGCGTCTCGGCGACCGGGTCGTGCTGATGCTGGCCTATGAGGGAAGCGAGCCGGTGGCCGGCGCGCTCAATCTGATGGGCGCCGACGCGCTCTATGGCCGCAACTGGGGCACGCTCGCCGACCACCCGTTCCTGCATTTCGAACTTTGTTATTATCGCGCCATAGACTTCGCGATCGAGCAGGGTCTCGCCCGGGTCGAAGCCGGCGCGCAGGGCGAGCACAAGATCCAGCGCGGCTATGTGCCCACCGAGACCTATTCCGCGCACTGGATCGGCAATCGCGCCCTGCGTCAGGCGATCGCGCACTATCTCGAGCAGGAGCGCGAAGTGAGGCGCCAGGAAATGGCGGAACTCGCCGCCTACGCGCCGTTCCGCGAAGAAGGCTGAGACCGGCGGGCGGGTGCCCGCCGGTCCGGCGTTTCGATCAGACCCAGTGACCCGGGATCCAGCGCCACCGCCCGTAGGCGCCGAGTTGCCAATGCCCCGGGACCCAGCGGCCGTAACGCGGCGGCCGCACCACCCAGTGCCGGCCTACCCACACATAGCGATAGCCGTTCCAGCGCCAGTAGCCCGGGATCAGCGTGTAACCCGGGCCCGGCGCCGGGGGCGGCGCGCCGTATTCCATCTGCGGCGGCGGCGGCGCGACGGTCTGCGCCAGCGCCGGCGCCGAGGCGAGCAGCGTCGTGGCGAGCAGTGCCGCGCCGCCGATCGAGGATTTCGTCATGGTCAATTCCTTCGTGCAATCCGTCCCCCGGGCGGGCCCGGTCGACGATCCATAGACGGACCGATCGTACAAGGTTGCGACGGAGCGATGAAGACGGAGACAGCAAGACATAACATTTGGAAATGTTCGAGACGGCCTCGCTCGGACAAAACCCTGCGGTTCAGCCCGGAGCCTGTCCAAAAGAACGGGCATCGGGAGCCTTCCGGCCCCGGCCGGTGCGGGGCAGAGCCCCGCCCGGCGGAGTCGCGTGCTCAGAGGTCGGCATAGCAGACCGACTCGCCCGCCTTCCCCGGATGCGTCACCGCGCCGAGCCGCGCCGGTCCCGCGAGCTGCGCGAATTTCCAGATCGCGCCGCTGCCATAGCCGGTGGGCCGGGGCGTCCATTGCGCCCGCCGCGCCGCCATCTCCGCCTCGCTCACCCCCACATCGATCCGTCCCGCCTCCGCATCGATCACCACCGGATCGCCGTCGCGCAGCAGCGCGATCGGCCCCCCCACGGCCGCCTCGGGCCCGACATGACCGACGCAGAACCCGCGCGTGGCGCCCGAAAACCGGCCATCGGTCACGAGTGCCACCTGCTGACCCATGCCCTGGCCGTAGATCGCCGCGGTGGTGGACAGCATCTCGCGCATCCCGGGTCCGCCTTTCGGTCCCTCGTAACGGATGACGATGACGTCGCCCGCCTTGTAGGCCCGCGCCTGCACCGCCGCGAACGCTTCCTCCTCGCTATCGAAACAAAGCGCCGTGCCTTCGAAGCGCAGCGAAGCAAGGCCCGCCACTTTGACGATCGCGCCCTCGGGTGCCAGCGATCCGCGCAGGCCCACCACGCCGCCCGTGGGCGAAAGCGGCATCGAAACCGGCCGCACCACGTCCTGATCCTCGGGGAACCGCACCCCCTCGAGCGACTCCGCCAGCGTGCGTCCGCTCACGGTGAGGCAGTCGCCATGCAGCAGCCCGCCATCGAGCAGCGCGCGCAAAATGACGGGCACGCCGCCGATCCGGTGCACATCGAGCGCCACATAGCGCCCGCCCGGCTTCAGATCGGCGATATAGGGCGTGCGCCGCATGATCTCGGCCACTTCCTCCATCGGAAACGAAATCCCGGCCTCGTGCGCGATCGCCGGCAGATGCAGCGCGGCATTCGTGGAACCACCCGTCGCGCCGACGATGACCGCGGCATTCTCGAGCGCGCGCCTCGTGACGACATCGCGCGGCCGGATACCTTTGCGCAACAAATCCATCACCGCGCGCCCGCTCGCGGCGGCCCAGGAATCCCGACCCTCCTCCTCCGCCGGCGCGCCCGCCGAGCCTGGCAGCGCGAGCCCGATCGCCTCGCTCACCATCGCCATCGTGTTCGCCGTGAACTGCCCGCCGCAGGCACCCGCGCCCGGACAGGCGACCCGTTCGAGCTCCAGCAGCTCGGCCTCCGGCAACTTGCCGGCCGCATGCTGTCCCACCGCCTCGAACACATCGAGCACGGTCACGTCGCGGCCGTGGAAATGACCCGGCTTGATGCTGCCGCCATACAAAAACACGCTCGGCACGTTCAGCCGGATCATCGCCATCATGAGGCCCGGCAAACTCTTGTCGCAGCCGGCAAGGCCCACCAGCGCGTCATAGCCGTGGCCGCGGACCGTCAGCTCCACCGAATCAGCGATCACGTCGCGCGAAACCAGCGAGGCCTTCATCCCCTGATGCCCCATGGCGATGCCATCGGTCACCGTGATGGTGGTGAATTCCCGGGGCGTGCCGCCGGCTTCGGCCACGCCGCGCTTCGCCGACTGAGCCTGTCTCGAAAGCGCAATGTTGCAGGGTGCCGCCTCGTTCCAGCAGGTCGCGACGCCGACGAAGGGCTGCTGTATCTGCTCCGCGTTCAGTCCCATCGCGTAATAGTAGCTTCGATGCGGCGCGCGGCCCGGCCCCTCGGTGACGTGGCGGGAAGGAAGGCGGCTTTTGTCCCAAGCGTTCACGCGGTGGTCTCCTGTGCCTCCGGCGGGCAGGGGGCTTTGCCCCCTGCACCCCCACTGGGGCCGGAAGGCCCCAGACCCCTTCAGTTTGGAGGGGTGGCCCCGGTCTGTCTAATGGGGCGCGATTGCGTGCCCGGCGAAAACCAAGCACGGTGCCGGTCCGCAATTATCACAGGGCAACATCCGTGCGCCTCTCCTCGCTTTTCGCGGCCGCAACACTGCTCGCCGCCACCTCCGCGACAGCCGCCACCGCGCTCAATCCGGCCCTGCCCCCGCTGGTCCGCGACGCGATCGCGCCCCGCCTCGGCGACGCGGCCCCCGACCTGCCGATGCATCTTTCCATCAGCCTGCCGCTCCGGCATCTACCCCTGCTCGACGCCGCGCTGCGCTCCACCTACGACCCAGCCAGCCCCAGTTTCCGCCACTATCTCTCGGTCGCGCAATTCACCGACCGTTTCGGACCGACGCTGCAGGATTACCGCCAGGCCGCCGCTTTCTTCGCCGCCCAGGGTCTCACCGTTCGCGCCGATGCGCCGAACCATTTCCTGCTGCAGGTCGATGGGCGCGCCGCCGACATCGAGCGCGTCTTCCACGTGACGATCGGCCTCTACCAGCACCCGACCGAAAACCGCACCTTCTATGCCCCCGACCGCGAACCCTCGGTCGACACCACGGTCCCGCTGCTCGAGATCATGGGTCTCGACAACGCGGTCCTGCCCTATTCGCGTCTCGCTCATGCGCCCGCCGGCGCGCCGGCCGCGCGTGTGACCGGCTCCGGCCCCGGCGGCTATTTCATTGGCTCCGACATCCGCACCGCCTACTATCCCAAAGGCACGCTCACCGGCGCCGGACAATCGATCGGGCTGATGGAGCTCGCGGGCTTCAACGTCGCCGACGTGACCCTCTTTTTCAACAGCCATTACGGCGCCGCGAACACGGTGCCGATCGTCGGCGTGCAGACCGACAGTCTCGGCCTCGGTTGCGGGTCCGGCTGCGACGACAGCGAGCAGGCACTCGACATCGAATATGCGATCTCGATGGCGCCTGGCCTCGCCCAGGTCCAGGTCTATGTCGGCTCCTCCGCGGAAGACGTGCTCAACCGCATGGCCTCCGACAATACGAGCAAGGTGCTCAGCACCTCCTGGGGCTGGGCGAAGCATTTCGCGACCGACGACGCCCTGTTCAAGGAATTCGCGCTTCAGGGCCAGACCAACCTGACTGCGAGTGGCGACTATTCGACGCTGCTGGCAAGCGGTCCCTGGCCGGAAGAGGACGCGAACATCACCGCGGTCGGGGGCACCAACCTGACGACCAAAACACCCGGCGGCACCTATGCCCGCGAAACGGGCTGGGCGGACAGCGCAAGCGGCCCCTCGCTCGACAAAACCATCACCATCCCCGCCTACCAGCTGCCCTTCATCACCACCGCGAACCACGGCTCCACCACGCTGCGCAACGTTTCCGACATTGCGGCGATCGCGGGCTTTCAACTCGAAATCTGCGCCAACGGCACCTGCACGGGCGGCTATGGCGGCACGAGTTTTGCGTCGCCAATCTGGGCAGGTTTCATCGCCCTGGCCAACCAGAGAGCGGTTGCGCTCGGCAAACCGGTGCTCGGCTTCCTGAACCCGATCGTCTACAAAATCGCCGGCAACGCCACGCTCTACCCGACCGCGTTTCACGACCCGATCCATGGCAAGAGCGGGAAATATCCCTGCACACCGGGCTACGACCTCGTGACCGGCGTCGGCACGCCGAAGGGCTTCGGCACGATCAGCGCGCTGATCAATCCATGATCAGGAAGCCTATTCGCGGTTGAGGCGTGCCCCCGGCGGCCCGGGCTCTGCCCAGTACAAGCTGGGCCGGAAGGCCCCAGGCCCCATGACTTTGAATCAGCCGTGCTGCCGGAACGGCCTCTTCAAGTGATAAGGTCTGGGGCCCTTCGGCCCCAGCGGAGGGTCCAGGGAGGCAGAGCCTTCCTGGCCGCCGGAGGCAATCCGGCACGCCGCCCGCGAAGGCTGTCTACATCCCTCAGTGCGACAATTCCCGCGTCATCGCCTCGATCCCGGCGAGCGTCAGCGGATACATGCGCCCTTGCAACAACTCCCGCAGCATCCGTGTCGATGGCGTATAATCCCACGCGGTGTCCTGCACCGGATTGAGCCAGGCCGCGCCACGGAAATGCGCGAGCAGCCGCTCCAGCCAGACGCGCCCCGGCTCCGCATTCCAATGCTCCACGCTCCCGCCCGCCTGCACGATCTCATACGGGCTCATCGCCGCATCGCCGACGAAGATCAGCTTGTAATCCGGCCCGAAGCTGCGCAGCAGCGTCTCCGTCTCGAACCCGCTCGACTCGCGCCGCTGGTTCTCGCGCCACAACCGCTCATAGACGCAGTTGTGGAAATAGAAATGCGCGTAATACTTGAACTCGCTGCGCACCGCTGAGAAGAGTTGTTCCGACTGCTGGACGTGATCGTCCATCGATCCACCCACATCGAGCAGCAGCAGGAGTTTCACGGCATTGTGCCGCTCCGGCACCATCCGCAGGTCGAGCGAGCCCCCGTTATGGGCGGTCGCCTGGATGGTGCCCGCCATGTCGAGCTCGACGGCGGCACCGGTGCGGGCGAACCGCCGCAACCGGCGCAGCGCCAGTTTCATGCCGCGCGTGCCGAGTTCCACATCCCCGTCGAGATCGCGGAATTCGCGCCGGTCCCAAACCTTGACGGCACGCCGGTGCCGGCTTTCCGCCTGGCCGATCCTCACCCCTTCAGGATTGTAGCCATGGGCGCCGAACGGCGAGGTCCCCCCGGTGCCGACCCATCGATTGCCGCCCTGATGCCGCCCCTGCTGCTCGGCCAGCCTTTCCCGCAATGTCTGCATCAGCTTGTCGAACCCGCCCAGCGCCTCGACCGCCGCCATCTCCTCCGGCGATAGATGCGCCTCCGCGATCTTCCGCAGCCAGTCCTCCGGCAATTCCACCGGGCTCACGCCCTGGGCAGGTTCGAGCCCGCGAAACACCTCCGCGAACACGCGATCGAACCGGTCGAGATGCCACTCGTCCTTGACCAGGGCCGCGCGCGCGAGCGCGTAGAAATCCTCGACCTGGTACGCGGCGACACCCGCCCGCATAGCGCCCATCAGCGTGAGAAACTCGGTCATCGAGACCGGCAGACCCGCCGCCCGCAATTGCGCGACGAAGCGCGGAAACATCCGCTCAGGCCTCGCGGATCCGCAGGCGCCGCGCCATGTCCGACTGGATCGCACCCTCCGGATCGATTTCGCTCAGAACCTCGCGGAAGGCCGGAAATTCCGGATACATCCGCCGGAACATATCGCCATCGAGCAGCGCATCCTTGGCGAGATAGACCCGCCCGCCATAGCGCAGCACGATGCCGCACAGCTCGGCATACAGCGACTCGACGCCGTCCCAGGCCGGAAAATCCAGGGCAAGCGTGAAGCCCGGCTGCGGAAACGAGAGATACCCCGCCCGGCCCGCGCCCATTCGTTTCAGGACCGCCAGGAAAGAGGCCCGACCGCACCGGGCGATGATCTCGAGCAACGCCGTCAGTGCCGCCGGCCCGCTCGCGAACGGCAGCACGCACTGGAACTGGTAGAAGCCGCGCCGGCCGTAGATCCGGTTCCAATCGTGCAGCGCGTCGAGCGGATAGAGAAACCGCCGGTAATGCACGCGGCGCTCCCGCCCCGTGCGCGGCACGTGCCGGTAGTAGAGCGCGTTGAAGGTCCGCACGCTGAACGGGTTGAGCGCAATGCCCGGAAAATCGAACGGCACCCGCAAAGCGTGTTCGCTGTCCGCGAAGTTCGCCGCATCCGGCTCCGCGGTTTCCAGAATGCCTCGCCCGAGCGCCGCCCCCGTCGCGGTGCCGTCGATCCAGCCCACGGCATAGGTGGCTCCCGCCGCCTCTTCCATGCATGCCAGGAAATCGTCGAGATCGGCAACGCGCCGCTCTCGCACGCGCACCGTGTTGCCCGGCACTTTCTGCATCCGGAACGAGACTCGCGTGATGAACCCGGTGAGCCCAAGCCCCCCGGCGGTCGCCGCGAACAGCTCGCTGCCCGGCTCCACTTCCTGCCGCGTACCGTCCGGCAGGAGCAGCGACAGCGACGTCACATGCTGCGCGAAGCTGCCGGCCGTCTC
Organism: Acetobacteraceae bacterium; assembly: GCA_027451405.1. GTDB lineage: Bacteria > Pseudomonadota > Alphaproteobacteria > Acetobacterales > Acetobacteraceae > DAIDJM01. The sequence continues at coordinate 24,403 of DAIDJM010000027.1, forward strand.
ATGGTTTTTGCCATGCACGTCATGCGCGACGGCGCCGCCGATGGTAGCGAATCCGGTCCCCGGCGTCACCGGCGCGAGGAACCCGAGCGGCAGGAACTCCCGCAGCAGCGTGCGGAAATCGACACCCGGCTCGACCGTCAGAATGCCGCTCCGCTCGTCGAACGAGAGAATGCGCGCCAGCCGCTCGGTCATCAGCGCGGCGCCGCCGCCATTCACCGCGCAATCGCCATAGGAGCGACCGGCGCCCCGGAACACCGTGCCGCGATGTTGCAGCCCCGCGGCGAGGGCCGCGGCGGCCTCGTCGGCATGCGCCGGCCAGCCTGCCTGCATGCGCGACCGGCTCGCCCGTCCCCACCCCGTCAGTGTCGCTTCGCTCTGCCGCATGGTTTGTTCTTTTTTTGAAAAAAAAGAACCAAAAAAACTTTTTCGCATTTGACGGGCGTTCCAGCCACCCCGCCCAAACGGGTAAAGTCTTTTTGCTTCTTTTTCTTCAGAAAAAGAAGAAAACTTTCTTTAAACGCTCCCCGCCACCACCGTCGCGACGCCTACCCCCAAAGCCAGCAGACTGGTCCGATCCCGTAACGCAAACACCACCGGATCGTCATGCAGCTCGCCGCGATTGGCGAGAATCAGCAGCCGGCTGACCCAATAGAGCAGCAGCGGACACAGCAGCCAAAGCGCCTGCGGGCGCCCATAAAGCACCCGCACTTCCGGACTGTTCACATAAAGCGCCAGCACCAGCACCGCCATGGTTCCGCTGGCGGAAGCAAGCCCCCGCAGCATGTCGAGATCCTCGGGCCGGTAGCCGCGCCCGGCGATCCCGGCGGTTCCGCCGGCCCGCACATGCTGCGTGATCTCGGTCAGCCGTTTCACGATCGCCAGTGCGAAGAACAGGAACATCGAGAAGGCGAGCAGCCAGGGCGAGACGCCGATCCCGGTCGCAGCCCCTCCGGCGAACACCCGCACCGTGTAGAGCGCCGCGAGCGTCACCACGTCGAGCGCCGCGCGTCGTTTCAGCGCAAAGGAATAGCCGAGCGTGACCGCGTAATAGCCCAGCAGCATCGGCAGGAACGCGAAGGGCAGCAGCAACGCCAGGACGATCCCGCCGAAGAACGTGCCGCCGAGCAGCGCCGGCGCCAGCCGGAGCGGCAATCTGCCGCTCGCGAAGGGGCGGTGACGTTTGGTGCGGTGCCTGCGGTCATGCGCCAGATCGAGCAGATCGTTCAGCACATAGACGCTCGAGGCACACAGGCTGAAGGCGAGGAAAGCAACCGAAGCCGCCGTCAGTGTCGGGGTGTCCCAGCGATGCGCGCCGAAAGCCGGCAGCAGCACGAGCACGTTCTTCGACCATTGATGCAGCCGTAATTCCCGCCGCAGCAGATCGAACCGCGCCCGCCAGTCGGGCGCCTCGCCCAGCACGGTCACCTCCGCACCGCTTTCGGCGATCACACGGTCGCGCAACGATGCCGGGACGGCGACGAGAATCGCCCGCGCCGCATGCCGCCACACCGCGCGATCCGCCGGCGCATCGCCCGCGTAATCGAAGCCGCGCTCGCCGAACCGCCCGACCAGCGCCCGCGCCTTCGCGGCCCCTTTGAGATTGTGGCCCAGCTCGCTCGCGATCACGCCGTCGAACAGGCCGAGATGCGCGGCGACGCGCTCCGCGACCACGCGATCCGCGGCCGTCACCAGATAGACCGGCCGCCCGCTTGCCCGCGCCGCGCGCGCGAGCGCCAGCACTTCCTCATTATAGACGAGCGATACCGGGTCCGGAACAAACGCCTCGGCCAGGCGGTGCTTGAACGCGGCGCGACCGCGGCCGAGCGACGGCAGCGCGCGCAGCAGGGCGCGCTTGCGGTGCGCGGCCAGCGCGAGCGCGGTCTCCACCAATGTGTCGGTCCGGCACACCGTGCCGTCGAGATCGAGCGCGAGCGGCACCTGCCGCGCGGCCGCGGCTTCCGGAAGGTCGAGGATCGCGGCCTCGCTCATGCCCTCCCGGGATCCAGCGGCAGCGCGTCCGCCGGCTCCAGCAGCGCCGCGGCCATGCGCCGCTGCGCGCTCGGCACCACCCAGCGGATGCGACCCGGCGTGTGGCACACGGGACAGGCCGGCCGCCACCCATCCTGCGGAGAACCGCAGGCCTCGCAGGTCCAGGCCGGATCCGGCTCGGCCGCCGCGGCCTGGCGCAGCGCCTCGAGATGCGCCGCGCGATGGACTTCGTCGCTCCCCATGGCTTCCGCCGAGTCGGCCAGCAGCAGGTAGGTCCGCCGCTGCGCCAACCCGGCTTTCAGGGCCAGTTCCGCATGCCGGTGCGCTTCCGCGGCGTGCCCGGCATCGAGCGAAAGCTGCCCGATCAGCAGATGCGCCTCGCCGCTATCGGGCGCACCGGAGACGAGATCCCGCCCGAGCTTGAGCCGCGCCTCGCGATCCTGCGTCGCGGCCAGCGCGAAGGCGGCGATCTCCGGATGCGGATTGGCGGCGAAGCTCCGCTTCAGCACATCCTGCGCCACCCGCTCACGGCCCTGCTCCCGCAGGCGCCGCGCATAGGCGATCGCCGCCGGCGCCAGCAGCGGATCGCGCTTCCAAGCCTCCTTGGCGAGCTTGCGGGCGGCGTCGGGATCGGTCTCGTGCTCGGCCGCGGCCGCGGCTAGCGCCGCATGCGGCTCGCGCCCGCGATTGATCTCGAGCGCCTCGCGCCAGTTGCCGGTCCGGACCGCCAGATGGGTGCGTTCCTGCGAGAGGAAATTGGTGCCCGGGTGGGATTTTTCCGCCTCCCGCGCCAGTTCCGCCGCCCGCTCCCAATCCTGCGCATCCACCGCCTGCCGCAGCAGGCCGCGATAGCCGAGAAACGCCCCCTGCCGGTTCTCGGCCAGAGCCGCGAACGCCGCCTCCGCCTCCTTCTTGTCGCCGGCGAGCGACGCGGCATAGGCCGTCACCAGCAGCGTCTGCGGCGTGTCGCCGAGATAACGTCGCGCCCGCGCCGCCTCACGCCTCGCCTCTTCGGGCTCGCGCGCGGCCAGGGCCACGAGCGCGTCCGTCACCGCGGCTTCGCCCCGCGAGCGGCTCCGCCCCTGCCCCCGCCTGCGGATCGCGCCGCCCATCCCGAGGAGCATCGCGCCGAGCCGGTAGAGCAGGAACAGCAAGAGCCCGAAAACCAGCACCGCCACCACGGCCCAGGGCGCCGGCGCCGAGAGCGTCGTCCCCGCCACCTCCAGCGCCACATGCCCCTGCAGCTGCGCGATCCAGAGCGCGCCCCCGACCGCGATCGCCGCGACCAGGAAGAATGTCAGGACGTGCCGCATCAGCCGCGCGCCGCCATCTGCGCCAGCGCCGACCGCGCCGCCAGCACTGCGCTCGTCTGATCGATCCAGGGCTGCACCGCATCGCGCGGCGGGCCTTCCAGCTTGGTGAGCGTCTTCACGGCCATCGTCAGATCGCCGTTATGCACATCCTCCTCGGCCGCTTCGATCACCCCCTCCTCCGGTGCCCCGAGCAGAACCTGGTCGCCCTGCCGCACCGTGATGCCCCGCTCGAGCCGGGCCCAGGCCCGGCTCAGAAACGAAGCCTTGTCGCCGTGCGGCACCGCCGCCGCCCGCGCCGCCGCCGCGTATTTCTCGAAACTGCGCCGCAGATCGGCCTCGGTGGGCGGCGCCGTCGTCGCGAACTTCGCAACTTCCGGCGGCGCCCCCGGCACATCACCGACCGGCCGGCCGGCCGCCAGCGCCGCCTGGGCCGCCTCCGCCGTCGCCACCCGCGAGGCCCGCTCGGCCGCGTTCTGCACGCGCCCGGCCCCCTGCTCCAACCGGGTCAGCCGCTGGCTCAGCCAGTCGATGTTCTGCTGCACCTGCGCCATCGCCGCGCGCTCCCCCGGCCCGCCCTGATCGCCGAACCCAGGCGCCGCCTGCGCCGTCTGCCCGCCATTGTCGGCCGCCGGCCCGCCCTGGCCCTGATCGGTCCCGGCCGCCGGCGGAACCCCTGGCGCCGGCCGCTGCTCGAGCGCCGCCACCCGGCTTCCCAAATCGTCGAGCTTGCGCGCCAGATCATCGGTGTTGGCCGATGGCGCCGGCGCGCTCGCCTGCGCCCGCTCCACCTGATCGACCCGGTCCGACAGGGACTGCACCTGCTGGGACAGACCGGAATTGTTCTGCACCTGCCCCTGAAGCTGCGCGATCGCCTGGCTGTCCGCGGTGACCTCGCGCTTGAGCGCCGCGACCTCGGCCACATCGGCCCCCGCCCCGTGCTTCTGCTGCGTCAGCAGGTAGGCGAGCCCCCCGGCCAGGATCAGGCACACGAGCAGCAGGAAGGTCGAGAGCCCGCCGCCCCGCTTCGCCGGCCGCGCCTCCCGCGCCGGCGCTGCCTCGGCCGGCGGATCGCGCAGCGGCGAATGCGCCGTCTCCGCCGTCACCTCCACATCGCGCCCCCAGAGATGCGCGGGCTCGTCCACGCTCTCGGGAACCAATTCCTCCGGCTCGTGCGGCGCCTCGGGCACAGCCGGGTTTTCATCGGATTGGGTCATAGCACCGCCAGGACGTCGCTTAGGGTTGGGCGGGCCGCGATCCGGATGTCCCGCCAGCCGAGCGGCTTTAGCGCGTCCGCCGCCCCCTTTCCAATCGCCGCCGCCACCACACCGCCCAGCATCGGCCGCAACCGCCGCGGCAGCAGCCGCACGAACGCCGCCGCCGTCTCCCCCGACAAAAAGATCGCTCCCGCGACCTCGCCCCGCTCGAGCGCGACCGCCCCCGCCTCGGGAAACACCGAAACCGGCCCAGCCGCGTAACAAACGCGCCGGATCACCCGAAATCCCCGCCCGCGCAGATCGGCCGCCAGCGCTCCGCCCTGCCGCGCCCCGGACGCCAGCAGCAAAGGCCCCGCCCCCGGCGCCATCTCCTGTGCCACCAGCGCGCCCAGCGCCGCCGCATCCCGCCCGGCACTGAAAACGTTTGCAAACCCCGCCGCCCGCGCCCGCTCGGCAGTCGCATCCCCCACCGCGAAGAGCGGCACATCCCCCGGCGTCAGGGCCGCGATCGCATTACCGCTCGCAACGACGATGCCCGCCACCCGCGCGGGCAGTTTCGGCCGCCGCTTTTCCACCTGCATCACAGGCGAAACAATCGGCACGAAGCCGCGCTCGGTCACTTGTTCCGCAGTAGCAATCGCCTCTTCTTCCGGGCGCGTAATCAGGACTCCCCGCGCGCCTCCGGCGGGCAGAGGCTCCGCCTCTGCACTCCGCTGGGGCCGAAAGGCCCCAGACCCCATCTCGTTTGGTGCGGGTTTAGAGGGTGGTTCTCATGCGTCGCCCGCATGAGAACCACCCTCTAAACCCGCACCGAAGTACCGGGGTCTGGGGCCTTCCGGCCCCAGCGGGACCCGGGCAGAGCCCGGGCCGCCGGAGGCACGCCTCAGGCAAACAAATCCGCCGGGCTGTCGCGCCGCAGCTCATTGCCCAGCTCCGCGCCGATCCGCTCCGCGTCCGCCGGATCGCCGGTGAGACTCCGCTTCAGCAGAAACGTCCCGTCCGCCCGCGCCGTCAGTCCCGTCAGATGCAGCCGCCCGTCCGGCAAAATCCGCGCATGCCCGCCGATCGGCGTCCGGCAACTGCCATCGAGCAGCGCCAGCATCGTCCGCTCGGCGATCGACACCGCCCGCGCCTCCCGGTCCTCGATCCCCGCCAGCAGCTCCCGCAGATCCCGGTCGGTCTCCCGCACCGTGACGCCCACGATCCCCTGGCACGCCGCCGGCACCATCGCTTCCGGGTCGAGAATGACCCCGGCATGCTGCGCGAGCCCGAGCCGCTTCATGCCCGCCAGCGCCAGCAGGCTCGCCGAAAAATCCCCGGCCTCCGTGCGCGCCAGCCGCGTCGCCACGTTCCCCCGCAACAGCGCGATCTTGAGATCCGGCCGTCGATGCAACAATTGCGACTGCCGCCGCACCGACGAGGTGCCGATCAGCGCCCCCGACTTCAGGCACGCGAACGGATCGGCCGGATCCTGGGCCGAACAATCGGGACCCAGAATGAGCGCGTCGCGCGCATCCTCGCGCTTGAGCGTGCAGGCGAGCACGATCCCCGCCGGCAGCGCGGTCTCGAGATCCTTCAGCGAATGTACCGCGAAATCGATCCGCCGGTCGAGCATCGCCTCGTGGATTTCCTTGGCGAACAGCCCCTTCCCGCCGATCTCGGCCAGCCTCCGGTCCTGCACCGAATCGCCGGTCGTGCGGATGATGTGTTCCTCGAACGCCATCTCCGCCGAGGGCCCCGCCACGGCGGCGCAAAACCGCCCGATCTCGGCAATGAAGGCCCTCGTTTGGGTGAGAGCCAAAGGCGACCCGCGGGTCCCCACCTTCAGCGGCAATCGCCTTCCGCGATGGGGTGCGTTGTCGGAGGCGACGGACGCGCTCATACGCAAAGGCCAGGGGGCTTTGCCCCCTGGACCCCCACTGGGGCCTTCACGCCAAAGGCGTGCCTTCGGCACGACGTCCCCAGACCCCTTTTCCTAAGAATCATAATGAACCGCTGACTCGCCCTATGAACCAAGCCGACACTCTGAGCCCCAGCCCCATCCCCGGCAAGCCGGGCCCCGTGCTCGGCATCGAGACCTCCTGTGACGAAACCGCGGTCGCCATCCTCGGCCCGGAGGGCGACATCCTCGCCGAAGCGCTCCACAGCCAATCGGAACACACAGCCTATGGCGGCGTCGTCCCCGAAATCGCCGCCCGCGCCCATCTCGAGCTGCTGCCGCCGCTGCTCGCCCGGACGATGGAAAAAGCCGGCCTTGCCTACACCGACCTCGCCGCCATCGCCGCCACCTCCGGCCCCGGCCTGATCGGCGGCCTCATCGTCGGCAGCAATCTCGCGAAAGGCCTGGCCATCGGCGCCCGCCGTCCGTTCCTCGGCATCAACCACCTGGAGGCCCACGCGCTGACCCCACGCCTGCCCGGCCTTGTCCCGGGCGGCCTCGCCTTCCCCTATTTGCTTCTGCTGATCAGCGGCGGCCATTGCCAATGCGTCGCGGTCGAAGCCCTCGGCCGCTACCGCACGCTCGGCACCACCATCGATGACGCGGTCGGCGAAGCCTTCGACAAGGCCGCCAAGATCCTGGGCCTCGGCTGGCCCGGCGGCCCCGCCCTCGAACGCCTGGCCTTGACCGGCAACGCCGCCGCCTTCCCGCTCCCCCGCCCGCTGCTCGGCCGCCCCGGTTGCGATTTCAGCTTCTCGGGCCTCAAAACCGCCCTCGCCCGCCTCGCCGACGCCAACCCCACCCGCGCCCCCGACCTCGCCGCGAGCTTCCAGGCCGCCTGCGCCGACGTGCTCGCCGACCGCGCCCGCCACGCTTTGGCGATAATGCCCGCCGCCACCGCCCTCGTCGCCGCCGGCGGCGTCGCCGCCAACACCGCGATCCGCACCGCGCTGGAAGCCGTCGCGAAAGCCGCCGGCCTTCCCCTCATCGCTCCGCCCCCCCGCCTCTGCGGCGACAACGCGGTCATGATCGCCTGGACCGGCATCGAACGCCTCCGCGCCGGCCTCACCTCCCCCCTGGACCTGCCGCCCCGTCCCCGCTGGCCGCTTGACGAGCTCGAAGCCCCTCGCCCTCCGGGCGAGGAAAGGGGTGCGGGTGTGTAGAAGCCCCGCGGCCGCTCACGCCCCAAGCCGCAACCGCGCGCTCTCGTCCGCCTCCGTCAGCGCCGCGCGCCGCCCGGCCCGGCCGAGCCCGTGCGGCGGCATCCCGCTGTAGATCGCCTCGTAATCCCCCGGCCCGACCCGGTAGGTCTCGTGCCAGATGCCGACATCGCCCCGGCTGTTCTTCATCCGGCGATTGAATGCGACCCAGGCCGGCCAATGCGCGTGATCCCGGCTGCTCGCATACCGCTCGAGCTGCTCGAAACTGCGCCAAGACTGCACCATCGACAGCCACCCGAGCCCGCTATGACCGAGGAACCCCACCTCCGCCGGCGCGGCATACAGCTCCCCGATCATCCGCCCCATCGCCCGGACCGCCGGCAGCCATTGCCCGAGCTTGAAAGGCTTGTTGATCCGCATGCCGATCAAAAACACCACGAACGGGCCCTCGATCCGTGCCGTCGTCCGCGCCGCGATGATCTCCGCCATGCTGTTCCCCGATAACTCGCGCGCCTCCGGCGGGCAGAGGCTCCGCCTCTGCACTCCGCTGGGGCCGAAAGGCCCCAGACCCCATTTCCTTAGAAAGTCGCAGTAGCCACCACGGCTGACTAGAGCATGGTCGGGCTGACTGGAATCGGGTCTTCCGGAACGGGCTTGCTGTGTGATTCATCGGTCTCCGGTTTGATGGCCGGAGGTGCGCTGTGGGATGGAGCCAGGGTAAGGCCTACGGGCAGGATCTGCGCGATC
>DAIDJM010000028.1 GCA_027451405.1 Acetobacteraceae bacterium
CTGGCGGCGCGCATGGCCGCGCGTACCGGCGACGTGATCAAGGCGTTGATGAAGATGGGGGTGATGGCAACCATCACCCAGTCGCTCGACGCCGATACGGCGGATCTGATCGTCCAGGAATTCGGCCACCGGGCGCGGCGCGTCTCCGAGGACGACGTGGAGAGCGGGCTCGAGGGCGCGACCGATACCGAGGGCGATCTGCTGACACGTCCGCCGGTGGTGACGGTCATGGGCCATGTCGACCACGGCAAGACCAGCCTGCTCGACGCGTTGCGCGCGACCGATGTCGCGGGCGGCGAGGCGGGCGGGATCACGCAGCATATCGGCGCCTACCAAGTGCAGCTTCCGTCCGGCGCGCGCATCACTTTCCTCGACACGCCGGGCCACGAGGCGTTCACCGCGATGCGCGCGCGCGGCGCCGGGGTGACCGACATCGTGGTGCTGGTGGTGGCCGCTGATGACGGGGTGATGCCCCAGACCATCGAGGCGATCCGCCACGCCAAGGCGGCAGGTGCGCCGATGATCGTCGCCATCAACAAGATCGACAAGCCGGACGCGAACCCCGACCGGGTGCGCCAGGCGCTGCTGAGCCACGAGGTCGTGGTCGAGCAGCTTGGCGGTGAGACCCAGGACGTCGAGGTTTCGGCGCTGAAGCGGACCGGGCTCGACAAGCTGGAGGAGGCGATCCTGCTCCAGGCCGAGGTGCTCGACCTCAAGGCCAACCCGAAGCGCGCCGCGGAAGGCGCGGTGATCGAGAGCCGGCTGGATCGCGGCCGCGGGCCGGTCGCGACGGTGCTGGTGCAGAAGGGCACGCTGAGCCAGGGTGACATCGTCGTCGCCGGCGCCGAGTGGGGCCGCGTGCGCGCGATGCTCGACGACAAGGGGCGATCGCTGAAGGAGGCGGGTCCGTCGATGCCGGTCGAGATCCTCGGCCTCTCCGGTGTGCCGGTCGCCGGCGAGCCGTTCGTAGCGGTCGAGGACGAGAGCCGGGCGCGCGAAATCTCCGAGTTCCCCCAGCGCAAGGTGCGCGACAAGGCGGCGGGGGCCATGGGCGTCGCACGCGGCACGCTCGACCAGATGCTGGCCAAGATCCAGGCCGGCGAGCAGAAGGAAGTCGCGGTCGTCATCAAGGCCGATGTACAGGGCAGTGCCGAGGCGCTCACCGCCGTGGTGCAGAAGCAGGCAAGCGAGGAGGTGCGCGTGCGCGTACTGCTCTCGGGCGTCGGGCAGATCACCGAGAGCGACGTGCAGCTCGCCAAGGCATCGTCGGCGATCATCCTCGCCTTCAACGTGCGCGCGACCTCGCAGGCGCGCGACCTGGCGAGCCGCGAAGGCGTCGATATTCGCTACTACTCGATCATCTACGACGTCGCCGACGACGTCACCGAACTGGTGCGCGGCAAGACGGCGCCGAAGGCGCGAGAGAAGTTCCTGGGCTATGCCGAGGTGCGCAAGATCTTCGACATCACCAAGGTGGGCAAGGTCGCGGGCTGCATGGTCACCGAAGGCGTCGTCAAGCGCGGTGCCGGCGTGCGCGTGTTGCGCGAGGGCGTGGTGATCCACACCGGCGAGCTGTCGCAACTCAAGCGCTTCAAGGACGATGTACGCGAGGTGGCGCGCGGCTACGAGTGCGGCCTCTCCTTCGCCCATTTCCACGACCTCAAGGAAGGCGACGTCGTCGAGTGCTTCGAGACGGAGCTGATCGCGGCTTGAACCAGGGTGGATCGAAGGGCGCCGCACCGAGGGGCGCGCCCTCGCAGCGGCAGTTGCGGGTAGCCGAGGCGATGCGCCACGAACTCGCCGGCCTGCTGGCGCGCGGCGTGCTGCGTGACCCGGCGCTGGAGGGGGCGAACCTCACCGTGACGAGGGTCAGCGTGAGCCCCGATTTGCGGCGCGCGACAGCGCACGTCACTCGGCTGGGCCGCTCGGATGTCGACGCGTTGCTGCCGGCGCTGAACCGCGGCGCCCCGCATCTGCGCGGCGCCATTACCCGCACACTCAAGCTGCGGCTGGCACCCGAGATCGTGTTCGTGGCGGATGCCACGCTCGACCGGGCGGCGGGGATCGAGGCGCTGCTGCGCTCGCCGGATGTGGCGCGCGACCTTACGCCGCGGCACGACGACGACGGGAACGGCTGAGCGATGCGCCGGCAGAAGGGCCGGGCGCTGGACGGCTGGCTGATCCTCGACAAGCCTGCCGGTCCAACCAGCACCGACATGGTCAACCGTCTCCGTCGGCGCTTCGACGCGCGCAAGGCCGGCCATGGCGGCACGCTCGACCCGCTGGCGACCGGCGTGCTGCCGATCGCCTTCGGAGCGGCGACCAAGACCGTGCCATACGTGATGGACGGCACCAAGCTGTACCGCTTCACGCTGCGCTTCGGCAGCGCGCGCGACACCGACGACGCCGACGGGCAGGTCGTCGCCACCTCCGATGCACGGCCGACGGACGCGGCGATCCGTGCCGCGTTGCCGGCTTTCCTGGGCGAGATCATGCAGGTGCCGCCAGCCTATTCCGCGATCAAGGTGGCCGGCGAGCGAGCCTACGACTTGGCGCGGGCCGGGCAGGCGCCGGAGCTGCCGCCGCGGCCAGCGCGGGTCGATCGGTTCGAGCTGATCGAGCGACCGGACGCCGATAGCGGGGTCTTCGAGGTCGCCTCGGGCAAGGGGGTCTATATGCGCAGCCTCGCCCGCGACCTCGCGCGCGCGGTCGGCACGGTCGGGCATATCGCGGCGCTGCGCCGCCTGCGCGTGGGTCCCTTTACCGAGGCGCAGGCCTTTGTGCTGGACAATCTGCTCGAAGGAGAGGATACCGCGCCGGCTTCCCCGGACCTGCTGCTTCCGGTCGCGACCGCGCTGGCCGACATCCCGGCGCTGGCCCTGACCGCAGCGGAGGCCGCCGAACTCAGCCATGGTCGGGCCCTAGGCCTGGTCTCGTTGCTGGGGCGGATTCCAGGCGCGGCCGATCCCGAGGGTGGGATCGTGCGTGCCATGGCGGGGAGCCGCGTCCTCGGCCTGTGCCGCCTGGAAGACGGGTGGCTGAAGCCGGAGCGGCTGCTGTAGCCCGCGATGGGCACGGCCGCTCGTTCTGCCGGCCAGGGGCGCGCAACCCCAAACGATGAGGAGTTTTGCGATGTCGATCACCGCCGAGCGCCGCCAGGCGCTCATCGCCGATCATGCGAACAAGCCGGGCGATACCGGCAGCCCCGAGGTCCAGGTCGCCCTGCTCTCCGAGCGCATCGGCAACCTCACCGAGCACCTCAAGACGCACGCTAAGGACTTCCACAGCCGCCGCGGCCTGCTGATGCTGGTTGGGCGCCGGCGCCGGCTGCTCGACTACCTGCGCGATCGCGACAAGGCCCGCTACGACGCCCTGATCGCGCGGCTCAATCTGCGTCGCTAACCGTTCCCTGGCAGTTGTTGCCATTGCTCCCATGTGAGGAGCATGCACCGGCTGCCGGACGAACCCCGCGCCATGGTGGTGCGGGGCAACGCCGACCCCCGGGATGGTCCCGGGGCCACCGCCCGCGCGGCGGACCGAAGGTCGTCACCGTTCCCGCCTGTGGGGATTTCGTGGCGGCGCCTCCGGCCACATGGTCTGGCCCTTTCTGCGTGACGCTCTGCGGCACGCATGGCGGGGCCGACGCGGCAGACCCCTCGGGGTCGGACCTGCAAGGTCGCCGCCCCATGCCGCCCGAGTCGCCGCCTTCCCCACGAAGGACCGAAGAGGGAACGCGATCGGCCGGGGAGCGCCGCGCCGGCTCGAAAGGACGTTTTGAATGTTCAATCATTTCCGCAAGGAAATCGACTGGGGCGGGCGCAAGCTCGTCCTCGAGACCGGCAAGATCGCCCGCCAGGCCGACGGCGCCGTGTTGGCGCGCTACGGCGAGACCATTGTGCTGTGCACCGTGGTCGGCGCGCGCAGCGCCAAGCCCGGGCAGGATTTCTTCCCGCTCACCGTCAACTACCAGGAGAAGTCCTTCGCCGCCGGCAAGATTCCGGGCGGTTTCTTCCGCCGCGAGGGCCGGCCGTCCGAGGCCGAGACGCTGATCTCGCGTCTGATCGACCGACCGATCCGCCCGCTGTTTCCGGACGGATTCCGTAACGAGGTGCAGGTCATCGCGACGGTGTTGAGCCATGACCTCGAGAACGATCCCGACATCGTCGCCTTGGTCGGCTGCTCTGCAGCGCTGACCCTCTCCGGGATTCCTTTCTTCGGCCCGGTTGGCGCCGCGCGGGTCGGCTACAAGGACGGGCAGTACCTGCTCAACCCGACCGCCGAACAGCGCACGATATCCGAGCTCGAACTCGTCGTCGCCGGGACGTCGGACGGCGTGCTGATGGTCGAGAGTGAGGCGAAGGAACTACCCGAGGACGTGATGCTCGGGGCGGTTACGTTCGGGCATGACGCGTTCCAGCCGGTGATCCAGGCGATCATTGAGCTTGCCGAGCGGGCGGCGAAGGACCCATGGCCGCTGCCGGAACCCAGTGCCGAGGAGAGAAAGCTGGCCGAGCGCGTTGATGCGCTGGCCCGCGCGAGCCTGGCCGCGGCCTATCGCGAGCCGCAGAAGCAGGTCCGCCAGGACGCCGTCGCCGCCGCCAAGAAGGCCGCCGCCGAGGGGCTCGCCGCCGAGGGACTGGAGGCGGACAAGGCCAAGGCGCTGTTCAAGGAGCTCGAGGCAGACATCGTGCGCAACGCCATCCTCGATACGGGGCTGCGCATCGACGGGCGCGACACCAGGACGGTGCGCCCGATCATCGCCGAGGTCGGCGTGCTGCCGCGCGCGCATGGCTCGGCGCTGTTCACTCGCGGCGAAACCCAGGCACTGTGCGTGGCAACGCTGGGCACCGGGCAGGATGAGCAGATCGTCGACGCGCTCGCCGGCGAATACCGTGAGCACTTCATGCTGCACTACAACTTCCCGCCCTATTCCGTGGGCGAAACGGGCCGCATGGGTTCGCCCGGGCGGCGCGAGGTCGGGCATGGCAAGCTCGCCTGGCGGGCGATCCATCCGCTGCTGCCGGCCAAGGAGGTCTTTCCCTACACGCTGCGCGTGGTCTCCGAGATCACCGAGAGCAACGGCTCGTCGTCGATGGCAACGGTGTGCGGCTCGTCGCTCGCGCTGATGGATGCCGGCGTGCCTCTGACGCGCCCGGTTGCCGGCATCGCGATGGGGCTGATCAAGGAGGATCGTGGTTTCGCGGTTCTTTCGGACATCCTCGGCGACGAGGACCATCTCGGCGACATGGACTTCAAGGTCGCGGGCACCGAGAAGGGTGTCACTTCGTTGCAGATGGACATCAAGATCACATCGATCACGCCGGAGATCATGCAGGTCGCGCTGGCACAGGCCCGCGACGGGCGGATGCACATCCTGGGCGAGATGGCCAAGGCCATCACTGGGGCGCGTTCGGACGTCGCGGCGACGGCGCCGCGCATCACTATCATCAACGTGCCCAAGGACAAGATCCGCGAGGTGATCGGCACCGGCGGCAAGGTGATCCGCGAGATCGTCGAGCAGACCGGCACCAAGATCGACATCGAGGATGATGGCACGATCAAAATCGCGGCCACCGACCAGTCGCAGGCGCAGCAGGCGATCGACTGGATCCGCGGCATCGTGGCGGAGCCGGAGATCGGCGTGATCTACACTGGCAAAGTCGTGAAGACCGCCGATTTTGGAGCCTTCGTGAACTTCCTCGGCTCGCGCGACGGGCTCGTGCATATCAGCGAGCTGGCGCAGGGGCGCGTGGCCAAGACCAGTGACGTGGTCAATGTCGGCGACGCGGTAAAGGTCAAGGTCATCGGCTTCGACGAGCGCGGCAAGGTGAAGCTGTCGATGCGGGTGGTCGACCAGGCGACTGGCGAGGATATCAGCGACAAGGTCGGGCCCAAGGGCGGGCGCCGCGAGCGGGATCGCGAAGGCGGCGATCCGGCCGAGGCGCCGCAGCCGACGGTCTGACCGGGCGGCACGAAGGGCCGACGGTCCCGAATGCCTGGATGCATGACCACCCGCGTCCGCCGAACGCCAGAAGGGCGGGTCGCCGGGCGCGGGTGGTACGTGCAATTATGTGGATATACTGTTACATGCTCATGATCGTTCGGACAGCCCGAACACGGGAAGGGATGCGGACCACCGGATGAAGGCGATCAACGCAATCCGTATGGGCGGGGTGGACGTGCTGCCGCTCGTCGAGGGCGGCAAGGGGGTGGCGATCTCGAACGGCACCACCGCCGGGCACTGGGCGGCGGCGGGTGGCGTCGGCACACTCTCGGCGGTCAACGCCGACAGCTATGACGCCAGCGGCGCTATCATTCCGCAAGTTTACCATGGCCGCACGCGGCGCGACCGGCACGACGAGCTGGTGGCCTACGCGATTGCCGGCGGCATCGCGCAGGCGCGCAAGGCGCGCGATATCGGCGGGCCGAAGGCGCGCATCCACGCCAACATCCTCTGGGAGATGGGCGGCGCCGAACGCGTCATTACCGGCATTCTGGAGAGTGCGAAGGGGCTGATCAACGGCATCACCTGTGGCGCCGGCATGCCCTACCGACTCTCGGAAATCGCGGCGCGATTCGGTGTGCATTACTACCCGATCGTCTCCTCGGCGCGCGCCTTCAACGCGCTGTGGAAGCGCGCCTATTCCAAGGTCGGCGAGCTGCTCGGCGGCGTGGTCTATGAGGATCCCTGGCTCGCCGGCGGCCATAACGGCCTCTCCAACAGCGAGGACCCCGCCAAGCCCGAAGCCCCCTTCCCGCGCGTGCTGGCGCTCCGCCAGCTCATGCGCACCTTCGGCCTCGACCAGGTCCCGATCATCATGGCCGGCGGTGTCTGGTGGCTCGAAGAATGGGAAGACTGGATCGACAACCCCGATCTCGGCCCGATCGCCTTCCAGTTCGGCACCCGCCCGCTGCTGACCCGCGAAAGCCCGATCCCTGAGGCCTGGAAGGAACGCCTGCTGCATCTGCGCGAAGGCGACGTCTTTCTGAACAATTTCAGCCCCACCGGCTTCTACTCGAGCGCCGTGAACAACGGCTTCATCCAGGAGCTGCGGGAGCGCAACGAACGGCAGGTGGCCTACGCGCTCGAGCCGGTCGGAGAACACAGCGCCGAATTCCATGTGGGCCCCCGCCGCCGCCGCGTCTTTCTCGCTCCCGGCGACCGCGACCGCGCCCTCGCCTGGGAACAGCAAGGCTTCACCGAGGCGCTCCGTACCCCCGATACCACCCTGATCTTCGTGACCCCCGAAAAAGCGGCGGAAATCACCGAAGACCAGATCGCCTGCATGGGCTGCCTCTCCACCTGCCGCTTCTCGAACTGGTCGCAAAGCACCCCCGACCACAGCACCGGCAAGAAAGCGGACCCGCGCAGCTTCTGCATACAGAAGACGCTCCAGAACATCTGCCACGACGGGAACGATCCCGAAACCCTCGAACGGAACCTGATGTTCTCGGGCCACAACGCCTACCGGTTCGCGACCGATCCGTTCTACTCGAACGGTTTCATTCCGACCGTGAAGGAATTGGTCGAGCGAATTCTGACCGGAAGATAGAATGTTCTTTTTCTGAAAAAGACTTCATCTGGTCGAGTGCTGCCCCGCCACCGGGGCAGCACTCAAACAATCAAGAGTTTTTGGTTCTTTTTTTCAAAAAAGAACACTTCTTCCCTAAATTGCCAGCGCGTGCCGCCGCGGCACCCCCTCTTCCCAATACGCGTCGAACTGCGCGCACAGGCTGCGCACGAACGGACGCCCGCGTGCGGTAACGGCAAACCCATCCGCGGTCGGCCGCACAAACCCATCCGCGTCATTCCCCACGACCGCCTCGGCGATCGCCGCCATGCGCGCGGCCCAGAGCGGGCCGAACGCCACCTCCACCGCGTGCGCCGAGAAATCGAATCCACACATCAGCCGCTCGATCACCGCCGCGCGTACCCGGTCTTCCGCGCTGAACCGGTGGCCCCGCGCGGTCGCGAAATCGCCCCGTTCGATTTGCCGCGCATAGTCGCAGGTCGCGACCGCATTCTGCGCAAACCCTTGCGGCAATTGCGAGATCGCGGACGCGCCGAGTCCGATCAGCGCCTCTGCCTGGTCCGTCGTGTAACCCTGGAAATTGCGTGCGAGCGTCGCGTCCGCCATCGCGTCGCGCGGATGGGCGAAATGATCCAATCCGCGCTGGACATAGCCGGCCGAAGCGAGCCGTGTGGAAACCCAGTTCGCCTGCGCATGCCGCGCGACCGCCCCCGGCAGCGCGCTCTCATCGATCAGGCGCTGGTGCTTCATGCGCGAAGGGATATGCGCATAACCGAAGATCGCGATGCGATCCGGATCGAGCTCGAGCACCCGGTCGATCGTGGCATCGAGGCTTTTCACCGTCTGGTGCGGCAGCCCATACACCAGATCGACATTCACCGACCGGACGCCGCGTGACCGGAATTGCGCGATGGCGCCTTCGGTCTGCGCGTAACTCTGCTCGCGCCCGATCGCGTTCTGCACCGCCGGATCGAAATCCTGGACGCCCACCGAAATCCGATTGACCCCGGCTGCCGCGAACGCGGCCACTTGCGCGGCCTCCAGCCGACGGGGATCGATCTCCACCGCGAATTCCGCATCCTGATCGAAACGGAAATGCGCATGCAGCCGTTCTGCGAGCGCCTCGATATCGCTTGGCGCCAGAATGTTCGGCGAGCCGCCCCCCCAATGCACATGGCTCACACGCCGTCCCGGAATCACCGCCCCGAGCCGGTCGATCTCCGTGCGCAGCACCTCCACGTAATCGGCGATCGGCTCGTACCGGCGCGTCGCTTTCGTCGTGCAGCCGCAATACCAGCAGAGCGTGTCGCAGAAAGGCACGTGCAGATAAAGCGAGAGCGGCGCTTCTTCCGCCAGCGCTGCGAGCCAGCTCCGGTATTCCGCGCGCCCAACGGACGCCGAGAAATGGTTGGCGGTCGGATAGCTCGTATAGCGCGGCACCGGCTTGGCGTGCCGCAGGATCCACTCGTCCGTCATACCCGCACTCCCTTCCCGTCCCGCGCCGCCCGCCCGCATGCGATCTCGAACGCGCAGTCTTTGCCACCCGCCGCCGCGCAGACGAGATCCCGCAATTTCGCCTCCGGATCGATCAACCGCCGGCAAAGATGCTCGAAGGTAGCCGCGAACATCAGGCATCGCGGTATCCGCGCCTCGGAATCGCCGCATAGCGGACAATCCTCGATCACCGCCCGTATGCCGCCCCGCCAATTCAGCGAGAGCCTGCCGCTGCCGACGAAGGTCCAGGCATGTCCCCGGATCGCGCGCACGAGCAGCCGGCCGCTGACGGCAACCGGCAAGGCGCGCAGCAGCCGCTGAAACAGCGCGGGAATCCGGTGTGCCAGCAAATACTCTGCCGTGCGCCGTCCCGATTCCCGCGCGATCGCATCGGCGATTTCCGGCTCGAGTTCCCGCTCGACCGCTCCCGCCAACGCCGCCACTTCTCCTTCGGGCACCATCCCGGCCGGCGGGTTGTCCAGATACCGCGCCAGGCACGCCGCCCGGAAAACCCGCTGCGCCGTCGGCTCGCCCTCCTGCTCGCGCAAAGCTTCGAGGGTGCGCAGAATGGCATTCGGCCCGATGCGGCCTTCCATCACGGGGATTTCTCCAAACTCTCGCTCATCTGCTGCTTGCCGCCGCCGCAGGCCATCGCCTCCGCCGAGGCCTGGCCCTTCCGCGTGCGATCATGCGCCGTCTGCCACGAGCCCGCCGCTGGCGCCGCCGCCCGGGTGCGTGTCGTATCGAACTTGAAATCGACTGATTTGCGCGTCTGCGGTCCCCAGTAATTCACCCGGCCGAGATCATAGAATTTGCGCTCGAAGCCCGATTTCAGGAATGCCTTCAGACAGCCGAGCAGATAACGCCGCCGCTCGCCCGAGCCCGCCCAGGGATAGGAGAACAGCGCCTTGTGCATATAGAAGCGCCGGTAATTCCGCATCGTCCGGTCGAGCAGTTCGCCGCGCTCCATCGCGTCCGGCTTCATGATCGGCGTCACGAAATTATATTTTTCGTAGTCGAACACTTCGACTTTGTCACCGAGTTCGCGGAACAGATCCGAGAACGGCCACGGCGTATACATCGACCAGTTCGCCAGATCCGGCGACCAGTCGCGCGCCATCCGGTAGGTCTCCTCGAGCGTCTCCGCCGTCTCGTTCTCGAGCCCGACGATGAACTGCGCCTCGACCACGATCCCCGCCTGCCGAAGCAGCTGGATCGCCCGCTTGTTCTGCGCCACCGTCGTTTCTTTATTAAACCGGTCGAGCTTGAGCTGCGCCGCCGCTTCCGTTCCCAGCGACACATGGATCAGTCCCGCCCGGCGGTACATCGGCAGCAGCGCCTCGTCGCGCAGCACATCCGTCACGCGGGTATTGATGCCCCAGAGGATCTTCAGGTCGCGTTCGATGAGTTCTTCACAGAAAGCCACGAACTTCTTCTTGTTGATGGTCGGCTCCTCATCCGCGAGGATGAAGAACCCCACCCCGTGATCCCGCTTCAGCGCCTCGATCTCGTCCACCACCTTCTTCGGGTCGCGGATGCGGTAATCGCGCCAGAACTTCCATTGCGAGCAGAACGAGCAGGTGAACGGGCAGCCCCGCGCCATGTTCGGGATCGCCACCCGCACGTTGAGGGGCGTGTAGATATAGCGCTTCCAGTCCAGCACGCCCCAATCCGGCGCAATGGCATCCAGATTGCGGATCGGCGGCGCAGCCTCGGTCGCAATGACTTCGCTGCCCTCGCGAAACGCAATGCCGCGCACCGAGCGACGTTCGGCGGGCCACCCGCCAGCCTCCACCAAACGCAGGAGATTGACGAAAATCTCCTCCCCTTCGCCGCGCACGATCGCGTCGATCCAGGGCGCCTCGCTCAGCACCTGCGCATACATGAAGGTCGCATGCACGCCGCCCAGCACCGTCAAACACCCCGGCTGCACCTCCCGCGCGATCTCCAGTACGCGCTCGGCCTTGTATATGGAGGGCGTGATCGCGGTGGCGCCGACGACATCCGGCTTTTCCTTCGCGATGAGGTCGCGCAGAGTTTCCTCCGGCAGATCCTCGGTCATCGCGTCGACGAAGCGGAGATCGTCGTATCCTGCCTTCCTCAGGGCCCCGGCCAGATAGGCAGCCCACGCAGGCGGCCAATTTCCGGCGATCTCGGCGCCGCCGGAATGGTAATTCGGGTGAATAAGCAGAATGCGCACGGGACAACTCCCCCCTGGTCGCCGCAAGGGGAAGCCATCGCTGCTCGCGCGTCTTTGATCTGGATCAACCTTCCCGCAGGCTCACTCGCCGGCGGCGAGTGCCTCGAGCCCGGCGCGGTCCAGAATGGTAATCTCGCTCGCGTCGTTCACACGGATGCGCTTTTCGTTACGAAATCGGGTCAGTGTCCGGCTCACCGTCTCGATCGTGAGACCGAGATGATCGGCGATGTCGGCGCGCGTCATGGGCAGATGCACCCGATCGCGCGGATGCCCACAGGTCCCCGAGACGCGAGCCCAGCTGATGAGGAAACTCGCCACACGCTCAGATGCACTCTTTCGGCCCAGCAACAGCATGGTCTCCTGCGCCGTCACCAGCTCGTTGCAGGCCGTCTCCAGCAGACGCTGCTCGAGTGCCGGAAAATCATGGATCACGCTCTGCAACTTGACCCGCGAAAAACGGCAGACCCGTACGGGCTCGACCGCCTGCGCGCTGAACGCATAATTGTCGGCCACCGCCAGACCCAGAAAGTGCCCCGCGCCGGCGAACCCCACGATCTGCTGCCGCCCGTCCGGCATCATCTTGAAGAGCTTGGCCGTCCCGGCCGTCATGTTGAAGAAGTCAACCGCCGGCTGCCCTTCCTCGATGAATACCCGCCCGCGCGGGAAATCCCGGGTCACCGCGGCCGCCGCCAGCCGCGCCAGGTCGCGATCGGGAATCGCGTCGCACACGCTGCGCCCGCGAACCTCGCAATGCGCGCAGGGCTCGCGGGGATCATGCGAGACGACATAGGGAAGAGCCTGTCCGTGCAGGCGTCGAGCGGACATCACCTCAGCCATGGACCCAGCATACAGAGGGCGGGTCCCACCTGAAACTAAATTTAAGGTTCGCCGGCCCGCTTTGACATGTGTCAAGGCGAATTTCTGGGGAGCGCACATACTTGTGCGCATGCAAGCGCCGCGGCCGGGCATCCATCTGATCACCGAGAGGCTTTCGCCGGCCCAGGCCCGACTCGCTTTTGCGTTGATGCAGCTGACCCATCCCGAACTGACGATGGATCTCTGGCTTGCCTATACACGACGTCTGGCCGCACGCCATGGTGTGCTGATTGCCCGCCGTCCGATGCAGCCGCATATCTGCGGGGCGGTCTGCTTCCATCGCGACCGGGATCCGTTCGGCCACATCCTCACGGCAGAAAACCTCGTGGCCTGCGATCTGCTCTACCCCGAGCATGTCGCCGCTTCCCTCGCGCAGGCCCTCCGCAACCTCGCCCAGCAATTGGGATGCGCCCGGATCCGGCTCCTGCAACCCCCGCCGGTCACGACCATCGCCCTGCCGCCCGCAACGCCGCAACCCGGGAGAGCCGCCAGGTCAGCCGAAGGCGGCGCCTGACCGCTCCGTCGATCTGCGCCAGGATCAGCAGCCCGAAGGCGAGCGCTGCTGGCAACCATCGCAGCGGGACGAAAATCATGTGCCAGCGCGGCGGCGCCGCCGCATCGAGCGCCGGCAGCAACCCATCCGGCGTCGTCAGGTGCAGGTAGGCAAGCCCGGTCGCACCCGCGAGCGCCCGCAAATGCGGCTCATCCACCGACGACAGATACTCCTGGCCCCGAAACAACCCATCCTTCTGCGCGGGTAACTCACCCGGCCGCCAATTCCCGATCTCCCGCCCGTAACTGTCATATTTCGGCATCGGCGACAGACGATAATCGCCAACACCCACCAGCAATCCGGCAACACGACCGCGCAACGGCTTGAAATCGGGCGGACCGGTCCACCAGAGCGGCGGCATCTCGTCGCCGTCCGTCATGAAAATCAGCTCCGTCCCCTCTTCCCGCGCGAGACGCAGCGCATTCGCGACCCCGATCGCGATGTGACTCTCGCTGTCCCACGCCATGCGCCAGTCGAGTGCCGCGATTTCGGCATCGAGCGGCGGGAAATTCGCGCAGACCTCCACCGGCTCGAACAGCAAAAACGGCACGCGTTCCGCGAACACCGCGATCCCGAGCCGCGATCCGCAAGGCAGGTTCGCCAGCAACGCCCGCGCCGCACGCTTCTCGAGCGCCAGCCGCGTCGCCGGCGAGCCATCGAGCCGCACGTCCCGCACATTCATGCTCGTCGTGATATCCATCACGACAATCACATCATGCACGCGGCGCGGCACCCGCCAGGGCGGCACGAACACACTCGCCACCAGCAGCAGAAGCGCCGCGAACGCACACGAGAAGCGCCAGTCCTGGAGCGCGCTCACGGCATCCCGTTCGGCACGCCCGGCTCATCCGGAATGGTCGCCTTGTCCTGCGCCATCGTCGACCCGGATTTCGGCACGGGGTTCTCCACCTCGCGCACGAGCGATTCCGCCACGTCGAGATTGAACCTGGCGTCCCAATTCTGCGGATCGATTTGCAGCGCCTGACGGTATTCCGCCTTGGCCACGCGAATGAGCGGCGCCACCTCGCGCATCGGCCGAGTGAAATAAATCGGCAGTGCCCGGCGCATCATGTAATTGCCGATATCGTAGAGCAACACGGCCCGCGCCGCCTCATCCTCGTCGGTCGCCATCCTGTCTGCGATATCCTGCGCGGCCTCCGGCCGGTTCTGCGCGAGCGCTTTCCGCCCAAGCTGCAACAAATTCGCTATGCGATGCGCCCGGTAGAGCTCGCCGCCGCTGAACGTGCCAAAGCCCAGGCATAACACAAGAGCGGTCGAGGCGAGGGCCTCGGCCATGCGCCGCCCGCGGCCAGGGGCTTCGGCCCCGGACTTCAAGGGAGCTGTGCGCCCAGGGCCCCTTTTCATGGGGGTTGCGGGGAAGGCTGCATCTTCCCTGCCCTTTCCGCCAACCGCGCCAACAAAAAGGCGCCCAGGCACACCGCGGCCATGGCGAAACATGCGCCGTCCTCGTCCCGCCGCTTCTGAAACTCCCGATATTGCAGAGGCTGGTTCTCGAGCCGCGCGATCTCCGCCACCGCCGCCGCCACGGCGCCGGGATCGAGCGCCTCGAACCCCCGATACGGTACGCCGAGAGTCCGAAAGAACGCGTCGAGCGCCGCGGGCTGCGTCGAATCGTCCCGCCCCGTCATATCCTCGTCGAGCGGCGGATCGTCCCCGGCCCGCAGATACAGGTAATAGATGTGCACGCGTTGCCGCTGCGCTTCCACCCGCAGATAATTCTGCGTTTCGTCGCCGATGATGCCGGCGCCGTCGGAGACGAACAGCAGCACCCGGGTCGCCGCCGCATCATCCCGCGCGAACATCGACATGCCGTAGGCCAGCCCCCCGCCGATATTGGTGTTCGCGAGCGGCGGCCGCCGCATCGCGGCCAACGCCGCCGCCACCGCATCGCGATGCTCCGTGAGCGGCATCACCGAAATCGGCTCGGTCGAAAACCCGACCACGCCCACCACGTCATGCGGCCGCTCCACGAGAAACGCGCGCAACAGGCGCGACGCCGCCGCGGTCTTGCTCTCGTGCGCGACCTCGCCCGTCCGCGCGAAAGGCTCGGCCATGCTGAGACTGCGATCGAGCACGATCACCACATGGGCACCCGTCCCGGTGCGGACCACGCTCGTCCGCTCCCGATGCAGCCCCGCCAGCCCCACCACGATCGCCGCCATCGATGCCGCCATCAGGAGCCGCAGCAATCCGTCGATCGCGTCCGACAGAAAATCGCGCGGCACCAGCGACAGCGAGGCAATTCCCCTTGGCGTCGCCCCGCTTCCCAGCAGCGGCAAAAGACAAGGCAGCAGCAGGACCAGCAGCCATGGACGGTCGAACGCCAGCATCAGCCCCGTTCCGCTCGCGCAAGATCATGTCCCAGCCCCGCGAGCCATGCGATCTCCGCGTCGCTGGCTTCCATCCCGTAGAAGAATCGCGCCGACACCCCGAAAAACCGCTCGATCTCCGGTGCAAGCGACCCAAATTGCGGATGCGCGCGCACGAACGCCGCCGCATCCTGGGCCAGCACCGCCTGCCCGGCCGTCATATCGAAGGCCCGGTGCAGCGCCAGCATCGCCGATCGCACGGCCCCGTCGCCCGAGCCGAGCTCTGAAATCTGCCGCGCCGCATCGCGAAACGGCCGCGCCTGCCGCGAGATTCCCTGTCCAAACCGCCCCAGCAACAAAACCAGCAAAGCGCCGAGTGCCACCAGCGCCGACGCCAGAAGCCCGCGCCGATATCGCGCATCCGGCGCGGCCGCCAGTCCATGATCGGGCCGCAACCCGCGGACATCGGTCATCGGCGTCAGAGCATGCCGCAGCGGCGACACCAGAATCTGCCAGCCCGGCACCGAGGCCGCGAAGCGCGCCTCGCCATCGCTGAACACCAGTGAATATCCGGGCACCGGAACGTGCACCGCCGCGTCCGGCGGATAGAAATTCTGATATTCGACGCCAATCCGCCAGACCCGAGCGCCGCCGGCCCACCCCGCCTCGACGCCCACCCGCCGGATATCGAGCGTGCCGCTGATCGGCCCCACCGCCGGCAGCGTGCTGCGATCGAGCACAGTCCCCGGATCGGTCACGACCCGCGCCGTGGCGCTCACCGTATCGCCGAGAAAATAACCGAAATCCCGGGCCGGCTTCTCGAGCGTCACCGACCGCACCGCCGCCTCCGCCGGCCCGGCCCACAGCAAAGCCAGGAGAAAAGCCCGCGCTCTCATCTCAGGACTCCAGCAAATGCCGGCCCAGCGCGGCGATATCGAGCGCTCCTCGGGCAAAGAACGGCGCCCGCCCATGTCGCCCGAACACCGTCCGCAGCGCCACTCGCCGCGCTTCCGCCGCCGCTTCCGCCCGCGCCCGCAATCCCGGCCGCACCCAGACGAGCCGACGTCGTCCCGTCTCCGCATCCTCGAGCCGCACGAGCCCCCGGACCGGCCACGTCGCCATCGCGTCCTCCTCGATCACCACCGGCGCCACATCGTGACGCGCCAGCGCCGCCAGCGCCGCCTCGAGTGCGGGCAGCTCGATCCAAAAATCCGACACCAGCAGCAGCAAACACCGCCGCTCCGGCAGATAATCCGAGAGCGAAAGCAAACCCGCGGCGCTCCTTGTCTCCGGCGCCCAGGCCGCCAGTTGCGCTGCCACTTCCGTCGCGCGAAACCGCGCCCGCCCCGGCGCAAGCCGCGGCTCGCCCCGCACCCCGGCGTCGAAAGTCACGAGTCCGAAGCGATCTCCCGCCTTATGCGCCGACCGCGCCGCGGCCTCGGCGAGCGCCGCCACCTCGCGCAACAGCCCCGATCCCGGCTGCGGCCGCATCGAGCACGACAGATCGACCGCCATCATCAGCGTCAGGCTGCCCCGGCTGGTCGCCTGGCGCACCATCACCTGTCCGAACGGATCCAGCACGGAGCGGCGAACATCCACATGCCGCGCATCCGGCAACTGCCAGAACGGCCGGAATCCCGCGAGCGCGCCGCCCGCCCCCGCGTAGCGCGTCGCATGCCGCCCCGGATGCGCCTCCGTTCCCGGCCAGCGCACACGATAATCGAGCCAGGCGGCCGCCTCGCTCACGGCGCCGGCACGCGCCGGAACGCCGCCTCGCACAGCGCGCGCCCGAGCGCTGAGGCGCGTCCTTCATAGAGCGGATCGACGAAAATCCGATGCGCCATGCAGGCCGGAAATATCGCCCGCACATCCTCCGGCAAAACCATCTCGCGCCCCGCGAGCCAGGCCTGCACCCGCGCTGCTCGCACCGCATAGGAGAGACCGCGCGGAGATACGCCACCCTGCACGAGCCGCGTCATGTCCACGCCCTCGATTTCGATGCCCGCCTCCGCCGGCCGCAGCAGCGCTTGCCAAAGCGCCACCAGATATGTCTGCAACCGCTCGCTCGCGGTCACGCGCGTTTGAATGTCCCGCGCGAGAGCCGTCAACGCGCGATACGGCAGAATTGCTTCCGGCATCGAGGCGATCAGCGCATCGGTATCGTGAAACCGCGTATCGAAGATCAAGGCTCGCCGCGTCGCCTCGTCCGCCGGCGCCTGCACGCCCACTTCCATCAGGAACCGGTCGCGCGCCGCCGCCGGCAATTCGAACGTCTCCTCCCGCTCGATGCGGTTGCGGTCCGCGAACACCAGGAGGTGCGGCAGACAATGCTCCTGCCCGAACGCGGTGACGCTGCGTTCCGCCATAAGCCGCAGCAGCAGCGCATGTACCTGCGGTCGCGCGCGATTGATTTCGTTGAAGAAAAATACGGCAAGATCGTCGCCGTGCGCGAGCACCGGCCCGGGATCGAGCCGCGGCTTGCCGTCCTCGCCGATGGACGCATGATAGACGAGATCGCCGGGCATCAGATCGATCGTGCCCTCGATCCGCTGATAGGGGCCGCCCAATCCCCGCGCCAGCGCCCGCAGCAATGTGGTCTTCCCCACGCCCACATCGCCCTCGAGCAAAACATGCCCGCGTGCCAGGATCGCAATCGTCAGCAGCCGCACCACTGCCGCCTGCCCTATCACCACCAAATTGACCGCATCTTCGAAAGTGAAGACGCGCTCTCGCCAGATATCGAGCTTCACGCTCGGCTCGTCATCGGCCACGCAAGTCTCCGCCCGAAGAAAGTAGGCTGGCCTTGCCGGCCGCCCTGTTCTCTGCCGATTATGGCCACACTTCCCATTTGGTCCAGTCGGCCGTCCGCAGCCGCGCTCCGGCGGGTGGCAGGCTGCCTCCCGAATGTGCACCACGCCGATGCCCTGCGTGCCACCGGAATCATAGTGGCGCCAACTGGAACGGTTCCCCTCTCGTGACTTTTCAGACCGAAACCTGGAGCATCGCCGCAATCGCCACCAGCGGCGTGATTCTGCGCCCCTGGCGCCTTCCAGAATATCTCTGGGCCCTGGGCGGCGCCGTCCTGCTCGTGCTGCTCGATCGGCTTCCCTGGCAGACGGCACTGGCCGGCGCCGCCCGCGGCACCGACGTCTATCTGTTTCTCAGCGGAATGATGCTGCTCTCGGAAATCGCGCGTCTCGAAGGCCTGTTCGACTGGCTCGCCGCCCACGCCGCTCGTGCGGCCCGCGGCTCCGCTGCCCGCCTCTTCACGCTGATCTACATCGTGGGCATCGGCGTCACGGCTTTTCTGTCCAACGACGCCACCGCCGTGGTGCTGACGCCGGCGGTTGCCGCCGCGGCGAGCGCCGCCCGGGCGGAGAAGCTGCCCTACCTTTTCATCTGCGCCTTCGTCGCCAATGCCGCCAGCTTCCTGCTGCCCATTTCCAATCCGGCCAATCTCGTCATCTTCGCGGGCCACATGCCGCCGCTCGCGCCGTGGCTGGCCCGCTTCGCGTTGCCATCGCTTGCCGCGATCACCGTCACCTACCTGGCACTCCGCCTGACCTTCGGCCGCCGGCTCGACGCGCCGATCGCGCGGGAAGTTGCCATTCCGCAACTGCCGGCCGCCGGCATTCTTGCCGCCCTCGGCATCGCCGCCACCGCGCTGGTGCTGCTCGCCTGTTCCCTTGCCGACCGCGATCTCGGGCTGCCCACGTGTCTCTGCGGCATCTTCGCAACCCTCCTGGTGCTCAGCTGCTCGCGTGCCGGTCCCGCCGAAATCCTCGGCGGCATCGCCTGGGGCGTACTCCCGCTCGTCGCCGGACTTTTCATCCTCGTCACCGCCGTCGACGCCACGGGTGCGACGGCGGCGCTCGCCCAAGCCTATGCCGGTCTTGCGCGGCAACATCCCGCGCTCGCGCCCTGGATGGCGGGCATCGTCCCGGCCGTCAGCAGCAACCTCACGAACAATCTTCCAGCCGGCCTGCTCGTCGCGTCGGCCCTCCACGCATCGCCCGTGCCGCACCCGGTTACCGACGCGGCGCTGATCGGCATCGATCTCGGACCGAATCTGTCGGTCACCGGCTCGCTCGCGACCCTCCTCTGGCTCGGCGTGCTCCGCCGCGAAGGCCTCCATGTCGGCGCCCTGGCCTTCCTGCGTGTCGGCCTGGTCGCAATGCCCTTGGCGCTCGCCCTGGCGCTCGCAGCCTTACGGATCTGACCCGGCAAGCCTCAGTAATTCTCCGAACGCACCGCATTCTGCTTCACGGCGGAATAGGTCCGCAGCGCCGGCTTCAGCGTCTTGCTCTCGTAAAAAGGCAATTGCGCGGTTATCGCCGGGGAGTTCGGCCGCGATGCGTTGCCGTAGGTCAGCAGGGTGCCGCCCACCGATCCTGTCGGTGTGAACTCGATCTCCTGCACATAGCCATCGCCACCATAGGAGATGAACTGGTTCAGCACGGGCACATAGGCGCTGTCGACGACCCGGATCGGCCCGAAAATATCGTCGGTACCGCTGTTCGGATCGTTCACCAGGAAGGGAAAGATATTGTTGAAATCATCAAGACCGCTCCGGGTCACCAGCGTCGTCTTGTGCAGCGCCCCCCATGGCGCTTTGGCCCCACCGAGCGAGGCATGGTTGCTTTGCAAATCGTTGTAGGCGTTGTCGAGCTCCTTGAGCATCTGGGCCTCATTCACCGGATCGAGCGTATTGGGCGTGGTGATCGGCGCGGAGGGCGTCCAGGGGTTGATGAATTTCGGATGCGGATAATAGAGGCTGTCGCTCGTGTCCGCGACGATCGTCGGCGGCGAGGCCTCGATATCGGCCACGATCCGGTTGTACCAGTTCTCGAACAGGAGCCCGCCCACACTCGTGCTCTCCGCCGTGTGGTCCCAGGCCGAGAGGATCGCCGCCGCCAGCTTCGCCGTGGCATCCGACGAGCCATTCGCGAACCGGATCAGATCGCCGACGATGCGGTCCGCGAGTTCCATCCGCGTCGACATCTTGGCCGTCAGCACCTGCGGCATCGTCAGCCCACTCGCGGCGTCGAGGAAGGCCGTGCCCTGCTGAGGCCGGAAATCCATGAATTGCGGCGAAATATAGGCCGGGAAGTTTGCCGGATTGAGCGTCGCCGGCGGCGTCCAATGCACGGTATCGTCGAAGGCCGAGTTCCATGGCGGATTGTTGCTGTTCGCGATGAAACCGGCGCCCGGATCGAGCGCCTGCGGCAACTGGTTGAACGAGAGCGTCTGCGTCCAGAGCAAAGCCGGGTTGCTGCCGTCCAGGATGCCCTCGATTGCGGAGAACGGCAACGCGCTGTTCATCCGGTTGGGCTGCCCGCCGCCGAACAGGTAGAAGATATGCTTGTCGCGATCGGCATACATCGTGTTGAAGAACGGCATCTGCAGCTCTGACTCGGCTGCCATGAACTGCGATACGTTTTGCGCCTGGATCATCCTCCAGTACTGACCGGAGAGATCGAACGTCCGCGGCAGCGGCACGCGCAGCGCCAGCGCCTGCTTCTGCCCGCCGAAGCTTCGCGTGGCGACGATCGGTCCATGAATCGATGCGTAGATATTCACGGTCTGCGGCACGAGCGTCACCCCGTCCGGCTGCAAGACCTTGATCGTGTCGGTCGTATGCACGAGCGGCAGCATCACGCCGTTGTAGAGATAGTGCGTCGCGGTGCTGTCCAGCGTGAGCTGGTAGAGGTCGGCGTTCTTGATGGTATTGTTCGTGTGGGTCCAGCCCAGGTAATCGTTGAAGCCGATGCCGATGAAGTTGCTGCCCAGAAACGTCACCCCCTGGGCGTTGAGCGTCGGCGCGTTCGGGTTGCCGACCACGAGATTGGCCTCGAACCACTGATAGATGCCAAGCCCGCCCACCGGCGCGGCCGCGCCCCAGGGCAGATGCGGGTTGCCCACCAGGATCGCGTTGCCATCCGCCGTCTTCGACGGCCCGATCGCCCATCCGTTCGAACCATGGCGCGGATTGATCGACGCCGACTGCACCGCCGTCCCGGCGCTGATCTGCCCGGCCGTCCACTCGCTGATCAGCGTCGGCGCGTTATCGGTCTCGGGAAGAAAGGTGAACCAGATCGTATACTGCGCGATCATCGCGAGATCGGCAGGCGTCATCGGCAGAATCTTGCGCAGCGTGGCCGGGATCGTGCTGCCCGCCCGCGCCGCATATTCGTTCACGCCGTCGCAGAACGCCTGGATGTATTGCAGCTGGGTCGTCGAACTGCCCGCGATCCACTGCGCCGCCCGGCTCGGAATCCCGTAGGTCCGCACCTGGATGTCGCTCGCGATGTTCGCGTTGTTCGGACCTGGGCCGAAATATTCCGCGAGCCGTCCCCGTTGCAGCGCGATATTGTTGAGCAGCGTCTCGGCGTGATTCTCCATCTGCGCATAGCCGAGGCCGCGGATCACGGTCGCGTTGTCGGGCCCGTAGATATGCGGCACCGCATATTTGTCCCACAGGATCGTCTGCGCGCTCGCGGCCCACGGCAGCAAGGTCGGCAGCAAGCTCGCCGCCGCCAAAAGCGCGCGCCGTATCGAGCGGTTGCCCACGCCCATAGCGATATCCTCCCCATTTTCTTGCCGGCGCAGGTCCGGAAGCGGCGAGGATCGTCGAGAAACCGAGGCGCCCGCAAGCGGGGCAGACGGCGCCCCGGTGCAGATCAGATCAGACGCTTGAAGAAAGCCGAGAGCCGGTGCCGCCGGAGTTCGCTGCGCGCCTTCGCGTCATCGGTCATGTAGTTGAGCTGCACCGACGCCCGGTCGCCGACATAAGGCAAGTGCCCATGCCAGGTCGCCGGCCCGTTGGGAAACACCAGCAGCGTCCCCTCGGTGGGCGGCACCTCGACCGCGTAATCCTCGATGTCCCCCGGCCCCCGCAGCAGCCGCAGGCACCCGTCCGCCCCGCCGAACGCCTCGCCCGGATTGAGATAGAGCAGCACGGTCACCCGTTTGGCCGCCGAATCCCGGTGGATCTGCCCATCCTTCTCGCGGCACGCGACCCGCACCGTCAGCATGGTCGGCGCGCCCTCGAGATCGAGTCCGAACTTGGCCGCGATCGCGCTGCGCAGCGCCCCTCCCTCGAGCTCGCGCATCAGCGCACGGGCCGCCGGCCCCAGCCGCAGCGCCTCAGGCGGGAACGACCCGCCCCGCCCGGTCTTCGGTATGTCGGCATAGACGGCGCCGAGCGCCGCCGGCGGCACGAAATGCCGCACGATCAGATGCGGAAACGGCGCTGTGGCGACCGGTGCGGCCGCCAGCGCGGCGAAATCGAGCCGGGAGCCGGAAAGATGGCTGTCCATCGCCGCGAGATGCCCCCGCCGCGTCGCCGGTGCAAGACGCGAGACACACGCCCGCGCCGCTTGGCGCGGAAATGAGGCTCGACCTCATCGTTTTTCGAAGCCCGCCTGGCGGCCGCACGTGCCACCCGGTCGGAAAAACACCGGCTTGATCTGGATCAGACACGTCCCGGCCACCTCCCGCTAGGCTTCCGCAACCAGAGCCCAGCCCGTCCCGGAGCGACCTTTGCCGGACCTTGCGTAATGCCGAACCAGCCGGCTCCGCCTCACCCCGGGGGCGTCACTGGCCTGCGCGCCCATGCGCGCTTCCTCTGGCGTTTCGCCTGCTTCGCCTGGCCGTTCTGGACCACCCACCGCCGCGCCATCAACCGCACCCGCGCCGCCGCGCTGATCCTGCTCACCGCCGCCCAGGTCGCGCTCCAGGCCGGCCTCAATCTCTGGACCGCCGGCCTGTACGACGCGCTGCAGCGCCGCGCGCTCGACCGCTTCCTCACCCTGATCCTGCTCTTCGCCGCCCTGCTCGGCGCCACCATGCTGGTCACGGCGCTGCATCTGCGCGTCAAGCGCCGGCTCCAATTCGCCTGGCGCGTCTGGGTCTCCCGCACCGCGCTCGAAGGCTGGATGGAAGCCGGCCGCCACTATCAACTCGGCCTCGTCCCCGGCGACCACGACAATCCCGACGGTCGCATCGCCGAGGACATCCGCATCACCACCGAGTCCGCGATCGAACTCGGCGTCTCGCTGCTCTACTGCCTGATGCTGCTCGCCACCTTCGTGGGCGTGCTCTGGTCCCTCTCCGGCACCGTCCACCTCCCGATCGGCACCCACCCGCTCGCGATTCCCGGCCACCTGGTCTGGATCGCGCTGGCCTACGCGGCGATCGGCACCACGCTCGCGCTGAAAGCCGGCACACCGCTGATCGGCGCCTCCTATCTCCGCCAATCCGTCGAGGCGGATTTCCGCTTCGCCCTCGCCGGCGCCCGCGAACATGGCGAAGCGATCGCGCTCGCCGGCGGCGAACCCGACGAGCGCCGCCGCCTCCTCGTCCGCCTCCGCGCGGTCCGCGACGGCTGGGACCAGCAGACCGGCGGCCTCACCCGCATCATCCTCTTCACCAGCGCCTACGGCGTGCTCGCCAGCCCCCTGCCGGTCCTGATCGCCGCTCCCCGCTTCATCCTCGGGCTGATCACGCTCGGCACGCTGATGCGCACCGCCCAGGCCTTCCAGCAGGTCGCCGCCGCGCTCTCCTGGCCGGTCGACAATCTCGCCACCCTCGCCCAATGGCGCGCCTCGGTCGAACGGGTCCTGGCGCTGCGCGACGCACTCGCCACGCTCGACGCGACCCTCGGAAGGCACCGAATCGGCCGCGACACCAGCGACGGCGCCCTGATTCTCACCGATCTCTGCGTCACCACCCATGAGGGCAAGCCGCTGCTGGGGCCCCTCTCCGCCCGCATCGCCCCCGGCGAGCGCGTCCGCCTCACCGGCCCGCCCGCCGCCGCCCGCACGCTGATCCAGGCCATCGCCGGCCTCTGGCCCTGGGGTGGCGGCCGCATCGCCCTCCCGTCCGGCGCCCGCCTCTTCGTCGCGGCCGGCCTCCCCTATCTCCCGAGCGGCCCGCTCGCCGCCGCGGTCTGCTACCCCGGCCCCAGCGAAACCTGCGCCACCACCGCGATCGAGGACGCGCTCCGCCGCGCCGGCCTGCCCGAGCTCGTCCCCGACCTGGCCACCGCCGCCGACTGGGAAACCCGCCTCACATCGGCCCAGCAGCAGCGCCTCGCCATCGCCCGCTGCCTGCTCGCCCGCCCAGACTGGATCTGCCTCGCCGACGCCACCAGCGCGCTCGACCCCGCCGACGCCCGCGCGCTGGCCGCCACGCTGCGCACCGCCCTGCCCGGCAGCGCCATGATCGTCGCCGGCACCGACGCGCCGGCCTTCGCCCCCGTCCGCACCCTCCCCCTCGCGCCCGAACGTCCGCGGGCCGTCGCCTGACCCCGAAAGGAGACCGAGCCATGGACCACACCGCCCCGACCGAGCCGGCATTCCCCCACCTGCCGTCCCGCCCGGGCTTCATCTGGGGCGTCTCCACCTCCGCCTATCAGATCGAAGGCGCCGCGAGCGAAGACGGCCGCGGTCCGAGCGTGTGGGATCTGTTCTGCCGCCAGAAAGGCCGCGTCCGGAACGGCGACACCGCCGACATCGCCTGCGACCACTACCACCGCTACCCCGAGGATGTCGGGCTGATGCGCCGGCTCGGCATCGGCGCCTATCGCTTCTCCGTGTCCTGGCCACGCATTTTCCCGCAAGGCCGCGGCCACGCGAACGCGAAGGGTCTCGCCTTCTACGACCGGCTGCTCGACGCGCTCGCCGAAGCCGGCATCGAGCCCTGGCTCTGCCTCTATCACTGGGACCTGCCCCAGGCGCTCGACGATCGCGGCGGCTGGCTCAGCCGCGACATCGCCGGCTGGTTCGCCGACTACGCCACCCTCATCGCCCACCGTTTCGGCGACCGCGTCACCCGCTTCGCCACCTTCAACGAACCGAATGTCTGCACGCTGTTCGGCTACGCGCTCGGCTGGAACGCACCCGGCATCGCCGACGCGGAATGTTTCGCCCGCGCCGCCCACCACGTGAACCTCGCCCACGGCATGGCGACCGACGCGATCCGCGCCGCCCGCCCGCACGCCGCGATCGGCGCAATCCACAACCGCCAGCCCTGCCATCCCGCCACGGCGAGCCCAGCCGACACCCTCGCCGCCCGCCGGCTCGATGCCTGCTGGAACCGGCTCTACGCCGACCCCACCATCCGCGCCGAATACCCGCCCGAACTGGAAGCCCAGCTCTCGCCCTGGATCGCCCCCGGCGACATGGCCGCCATCGCCCGCCCCCTCGACTGGTTCGGCCTCAACCACTACTCCCCGATCTACGCCCGTGCCGCGGAGACGCCCCTGGGCTTCGCCTGGGCCGACGCGCCCCGCGAAGCGCCGCAAACCGGTGTCGGCTGGCCGATCCACCCCGAAGCCTTCCGCGACACGCTGCTCGAAACCCACCGGCGCTATCGCCTGCCCATCTTCGTCACCGAAAACGGCTCCGGCGGCCACGACACGCCGGATGAAACCGGCGCCGTGCCGGACGAAGGCCGAATCGCCTATCTCGCCGCCTATATCGGTGCGATGGCCGACGCGATGCGTGCGGGCGCCGACATACGCGGCTACTTCGTTTGGTCCCTGCTCGACAATTTCGAATGGGGCTCGGGCTACGACAACCGTTTCGGTATCGTCTATGTCGATTTTCCGACCCAGAGGCGCATCCCGAAAGCCTCCTTCGGCTGGTATGCACGCTGCATCGCTGCAAACAGGCCAAAACTTTCTCGGGCCGGCGTGGCTTAGAAAAGAGTCTTCTTTTTCTGAAGAAAAAGAAGCAAAAAGACTTTCGTCTGTTAAAGCCGGCTGCGGCCTCACCGCGGGGATGCGATTCGCATCAGGGCGCCGCCGAAAGGTCCCCTACAAAGAACCAAAGTTTTTTTGGTTCTTTTTTTTCAAAAAAAGAACAAAACCTAAGTCTGCCTCCATAACTTCTTATGAAACAAAATCTCAGTCGAAATCCCGCCGGCGCACGATCCCGCCCGCGCCGCGGTCGGCACGAAGCGCGGCGCTTGCCCGACGCAGACCGGTCCCGGCGCGCCTCCGGTCAAAAACCATGCCGCCGCAATGACGCCGATCATTCCTTGCTCCGCTCGTTGCCGCTTCCGAGGGTCAATCGCGCGTCCTCTCCCGCAGGTTGAGGTTCATCGCGCAACCGTGATCCCATTGCGGCGTGGCTTCTCCCGCTGCGCGCGCCGGCGTATCGCCCCCCGGCATGAACGACGCCGCCGCCGGCCCGCTGCCCGCCTACCGCGCGCGCGTCGCCGACGGCCGCCTCTCCCCCGACAACGGCCAGCGCCTTGCCGCCGAACGCCTGCAGGATCTCTGGACCAAGCTCCGTGGCTACGATCCCCCGCCCCGCCCGCATGCCCCGCTTCTGGGCCGTCTGCTCCGCCGCCGCGCCCTCGACGAAACCGGCCCCGGCTACCCGAACGGCCTCTACCTCGCGGGCGAGGTCGGCCGCGGCAAAACCATGCTCATGGATCTGTTCTTCGAGCAGGCGCAGGTTCCCCGCAAACGCCGCCTCCACTTCCATGAATTCATGGCCGAAGCGCATGCCCGAATCCGCGCCTGGCGCGACGCCCACCCCGAGGGCGACGATCCGATCCCCCCGCTCGCCGACGGCATCGCCCGCGACGCTGCCCTCCTCTGCTTCGACGAATTCCAGATCGAGGACATCGCCGACGCGCTGATTCTCGGCCGCCTTTTCCAGGCCCTCTTCGCCCGCGGCGTCGTCGTCGTCGCCACCGCCAACACGGTCCCCGACCATCTCTTCCGCGGCCGGCCCGGACGCGACGCCTTCGCCCCCTTCATCGACATCCTCAAACGCCATCTCGACGTGCTGATGCTCGAGGGCGCCCGCGACTACCGCGAAGCCCCGCGCTCCATCCTCCAGCCGGTCTGGCACACCCCCGCCGACCTCCGCGCCACAGCGGCGCTCGACGCCGCCTTCGCCCATCTTACCGGCGACCAGCTCGCCGCGCCCACCAGCCTCACGGTGCTCGGCCGCCATCTCGCGATTCCGCTCGCCGCCGGCCGCACCGCCCGCTTCAGCTTCGCCGAGCTCTGCCGCACCTCGCTCGGCCCCGCCGACTATCTGGCGCTGGCCACCCACTACGAAGCCCTGATCCTCGACCGCATCCCCCGCCTCGACGATCCCGACCGCGCCGACGAAGCGCGCCGCTTCTCGACCCTGATCGACACGCTCTACGACCACCGGGTCAAACTCGTCGCCAGCGCGGAGACGACAGCCGATACGTTGTTCTTGTACGGGAACTACCGTCGGACCGCGTCTCGGCTTGCGGAGATGCAGACCGATGCCTATCTCGCGCTCCCGCACCTGACGTAAGCAAAGGGATTCTTCTTTTTCTGAAGAAAAAGAAGCAAAAAGACTTTCTCGCGCTGGATCGGGGCTGCGGCACTTCCACACGGATGCGAGTCGCATCGGGAGGGTGTCGAAAGGTCCGGTTCCGGGCGAAAAAGTCTTTTTGGTTCTTTTTCTTCAGAAAAAGAACACCCTTCACCCCGGCCCGAAAATCCCCCGCAAAAACCCCGGCGTCAGCACCGAGAGCGGATTGATCCCCACCTTCGGATCGCCGAGCGGCCCCTTCACGCTGTACCGCGCCGCGAACACGCCGCCGCCCTTCTCCGGGCTGAACAAATGCCCGACCAACGGCAATCGTCCGAGCAGCGTATTGAAGAAATAGGCCGGCACGATCGTGCCCGTGATGTCCGCCCGCCGAGTCGCGAGATCGATATCGCCCTTCGCCGTCAGCCCGAGCGACGCCGAGTAGGCGCGCGCGCTTTCGACATGCAGGACCTGCCGCTCCCATCGGAACGGCACCACCGCGCGCTCGAAGCCGAGTCCCGGTCCGCGCAGCAGATCGAGCGCCCCGTAGAGCGTCATCGCCTTGAGGATTCGCCCGGCCGCCGGCGCGTCGGTCACGCGGAACCGGTCGAGCGTCGCGGTCCCGGAGAGCGGCGCGTGCGGCTCGGCATCGGCGTAATCGGCCTCGACCCGCAGGCTGCCGCGCCGGATCGAGTCCGTCACCCCGGCCGCCTCGAGCACCGCGCCCGAATCGGCCGAACGGATCGAGAGGTGCCGCCCCGCGGGCGACGGCTCGATGCTGGCCCGCACACCGCCCGAAGCCGCCTCGAGCCGGGCGTGCGTGATGCGCCGCCCATCGCTCGCGGCGGTGAGCGCCACCGGTGAGACCTGCTCCTTGGGCCCAAGGATCACGGTGCCGAACGCAAGGTCCGCCTCCCAGGCCGGCCCCGGCTTCGAATCCCCCGAAGCGGCCGGCGGCTCGCCGCCCGGATGCAGGAAGGGCGAGACGTCGAGCGCCGGCCCAGCCAGCCGGACGGCGATCGGCTCATTCCCCTGCGGCAGCGACACCGTGCCATGCAGATCGGTGCGGCCCAGCACCGCCCGGTCGATGTCGAGCTGGTTGGAGGCCGCCCCGGTCCGCGCCCGTCCGCGCAGCATCAGCCCGGGCCCGTCGGCGCGCACCGCATTGATGGCGATCAGCCGATCCCCCTGCAGCAACAGGCTCGCCGAGGCCGTGGCCGCCTCCCCCGCCGGCTTCGACCAGCCCGCCGGCGTCGCCAGCACCGCCTGGGAAAGGTCGGCCGACACATCCACCCCGGCGCTGCGGTCGCGCAGCCGCGTATAGCCGAGCACCAGGGAAGCGCTGCCCCCGGTCATCAGCCAGCCGGGCATGCCGGCGCCGCGCAGCGCGTGCGCCGATGCGGTCGCCTTCGCCGAGACGCGCTCCAGCACCTGAGTCGGCGGACCCGCGCGGAAATCGTTCATGTAGGTGAAATCGGCCGGGATCCCGGCTACCGTCGCCCGGCCGCCGAGGGTCAGCTGGTTCGTGTCCACCGCCAGCTTGAGCCTGCCGTCGTCGAGATCCCGCCCGGCGACCGCGCCGCCCAGATGCACGTCCGACAGCGTTCCCTTCGCGGCGATGCCGATATCGTCCATCGTCACCCGCACATCGAGCGGCAGGTGCACCGTGAGCTGCGTGCGCACATCGCCCTTGGGATCCTCGATCTTCAGTGGAAAGCGCGAGAGCAGAGAGAGCCGCTTATTGCCGAGCAGGCCCAGCGCCTCCGACAACGGCCCGGCGATGTCGGCGTCGATGTCGCCGATCTGATCCTTCTGGGTCAGCCCGGTGATCCGCACGGTGCCGCCCTGCAGCCGCAGCCGGCCCTGCGCCCCGCTGGTCACGGCGATCCGGATCGCGTCGGGCCCATCGATCGAGAGCCGGGCCGCGACGCCCGTGAGCGGGGGAATCGGCCGCAGCCACCAAAGCGTCATCCCCTCCGCCGCGATGCCGCCGGAAAGCGCGGTCAGCGCCGGGTTCGAGAAACCGGGACCGAGCGTGACCATGCCCGTGACCGTCCCGTCATGGGCCGTGCCCGCCGTAATGTTCTCGGTGACCCAGGGCCGCGCGCCACCGCCGGTGCCGAGCGGCCAGTAAGCCGCGAGATCGCCGAACGCGGCGCGGTCGATATGCACCGTGAAGGGGACCGCGAACCCGCCCGCCACGCGGTCGAGCGCGCCGGTCGCGGTCAGTGTCGGGGGCGGCGCCGCTGCGCCGGGCGGGGCGGCCATCGCGATCGTCAGTTGCGTGAGCCGCGCGTGATCCGGGGTGAGTTCGGCGAGCGCCGCCGCCGAGCGGATCGCGGCCGTGCCTTTCCCCGCCCGGACCATGCCCGCGCCCAGCGTGAGCGACAGGGTGCCCCGGCGCGGCGCCAGGTCCGGGGCGAGTTCGGCCACCAGCGCCACCCGCGCCGGCGCGTCGATGGCCCCGAGCGGCGCAAGTTCCGGGGCAATGTCGGCCAGCCGCGCCGGGTCGAACGCGCCCGTGCTGGCATTCACCTGGGTCCCGCTCGCGGTCAGCTCGGCCGAAGCCGCGAGCTTCACGCGCATGGCCCCGACCGCCATGTCGAGGGTCGCCGAGCCGCTCACGCCGCCGCTCGCGCGCCGCCGCAGATCGGCGCTCGCGTCATCGGCGCGCCAGACCCGTCCGAGCACCGCATCCTGCACGGTCACGGCCGCATCCCGGATATGCACGGTGCGGATCTCGCTCAGGAGCGGCAGCGGCCCGGACGGGGCCGACTCCGCCCGCGGCGCGTGCGCCAGTTCCGCGACCACCGCATTGCCGCGTCCGCCCTGTGCCTGGCCGACATCGAGCTGCAGCTGCCCGGACGCGGTGCGCACCAGCGCCAGCACCGGCCGGTCGAGCTCGATCGCGCGCGGCACCACGCGACCGCGCAACAGCTGCGTGAGGCTCAGCGTGACGCGGCCGCGCGGCAGGCTGAGCAGCGCCGTCCCGTCCGGCGCCCGCAGGGTGATGTCATCGAGCCGGAGATCGAGCGGACTGTCGGCGGCGAAGAACCCTTCCCAGGCCAGCGCCGCCCGGCCGATCGAGAGCCGCGCTCCCTCGGCCGTCAGCCCCGCCGCCTGGCGCTGCACGAAGCCGGTCAGGTCGATCGGTCCCTGCGAAAGGCGCCAGGCCAGGATCGCGGCGGCGATCCCGGCGACGCCAAGCGATCCGACCGCGATCTCCACCAGCACGTGGCCGGCATGATTGACCGCGGCCAGCGCCGTGCGGCCCGGATGGCGGGGCCGCAGCCGGGCGAGAATCCCGGGCGTCAGCCGGACCCGCGCCTCGCGCTCAGGAGCGGCCGCGGCATCTCAACGCCGGCCCGCCCGCCGCAGCGCTTCGGGTGTGTAATCGTCCGGCGAGAGCGAGGTCGCGTTGTAGATCGGCGCTTCCGGCTCGCGATTGTGCATCCCCTGCACCAGATACCGGTGCTGGATCAGGTCCACGAACTCGTATCCGTCCGCCCCGAACAGCGGCACTTCCGGCGCTTCCGCCGCCATCGCGAGCGCGGTGCGCCAAAGCTGTCCGCGGGTATCGTAACGGTCAGCGATCAGACACTGCCAGCTATCCTCGTCGAGATACATCACGCGCTTCGAATAGATGTGCCGGAACCCCGGCTTGAGGTCGGCCTCCACCACCCAGACCCGGTGCAGCTCGAAACGCACGAGGTCGGGATTGACCGCGTCCTTCTTCACGATATCGGAATAACGCAGACTGGGATCCTGGAATTTGTAAGTGTTGTAAGGAACGTACATCTCCTTACGACCCAGCAACTTCCAGTCGTAGCGGTCGATTGCGCCGTTGAACATGTCGTAATCGTCGACCGTCTCAAGACCGTCGGAATTGCTGAGCGGCGTGTCGTAGTTGATCTCCGGCGCCCGGCGTACGCGGCGCTCGCCTGGATTGTAGGTCCAGGCCTGGCGCGGCTGCTCGTATGGATCGGTGTGGCTGACCACCATCGTGATCTGCCCGGCGATGCGCGGCGGCTCCTCCACCTCCTGCCAGAACAGGCTGTCCCAATGGTCCGGGTTGGCGAGCCCCGGCGTGTTGTAGGGCAGCATGATCTTCTCGTTCCACCGCTCGAGCGTGTAGTCGCCCGCCGGCGTGGTGATCGCATTCGTCACGGTGCGGATGATCTGCGTGCCGCGCCACCGGATGATGTGGTTCCAGATCGCTTCGTTGCCGTTGTGCGGAATCGGGAACGGCACCGAAAGCTGCGCCCCCACCACGTCGTAGCCGTTGGCGGACAGATGCGCTCGCTGGGCATTGGCGATCGCGTTCGTGTAAATATATTGCGGTGCCGCAAAGGTCCGGTGCGTCGGATAGACATCCACATGATAGCCCGGCAGCGTCTTGATCATCGTGATCGTGCCGGCCGCCAGCTTGTCGGCGTAGCGATCGACGTTCTGCGCGTTGATCACCAGGATCGGCCGCTCCGACGCGAACGGATCGCGCCGCGGATCGCCCGGTTTCCAGCCCGGCGGCGGCGTCGTGTAGCCACCCGTCCAGGCCGGAATCGCGCCATCCGCGCTCGGCCCCGCGATCGCCCCCATCGGCGTCAGCGAATGGCCGAGATCAGCGGCGGTCTGGGCCTGCGCGCCGATCGCCCCGAGGGCGCCGCAGAGAAGGGTAGCGGCGAGCAAGGCCTGCTTCATTGTCGTTTCCGTCCCTGTCTTTGGCCCGGCGAGCGGGGTCCCCGGTGGCCGGCAATCAAGCATCCTGCCCCTAGGGTGTCCACCCTCCGCCGCCCCGCGCGCCTCGCAGACGCGCCCGACAATTTCGGCAGGGCCGAGCACTGGCGCCCCGCTCCGGCCATCCGCTACACGGAGCCATGCTGCGCTTCCTGCTGGCCCTGCCGGGTCTCTCGGTGATGGTCGCCTTCGCGCTCTCGAACCCGGAGCCCGTGCGCCTCGGCATGTGGCCTTTCGAAACGACCGTCGAGCTGCCGCTCTCGGTCGCGATCCTCGCGGTCGGCGCCATCTTCTTCATGTTCGGCGCGCTGCTGGTCTGGGTGCCGGGTCTGTCGGCCCGCGTGCGCGCCCGCCGCGCCGAACAGCGTGCCGCCCGGCTCGAGGCGCAATTGCAGGCGCAGCTCCAGGAGAATGCCCCGCGTGGACGCGCCGTCGCCCTCATCCGCAACTAAATCCCACACGCGCCGCCTGATCGCGGCGATCGATACCGCCGACCTCGCCCAGGCCCGCGCCTGGTCGGAGACGCTCGCCCCTCACTGCGCGATGCTGAAGCTCGGCCTCGAATTCTTCGCGGCCCACGGCCCAGCCGGCATCGCCGCGCTCGGCGGCGCCCCGGTCTTCCTCGACCTCAAACTGCACGACATCCCGAACACGGTCGCCGGCGCCGTCCGGGCCGTGCTGCCGATGGCCCCCGCGATGCTCACGCTGCACGCCACGGGCGGCACCGCCATGATCGAGGCGGCACGCCAGGCGGCCGGCGAGGCCACCGGCCGCCCGGCCCTGCTCGCGGTCACGGTGCTGACCAGCCTCGATGCCGTCGCACTCGCCGAGACCGGGGTGCCCGCCACCCCGCGCGACCAGGTGCTGCGCCTCGCCACTCTGGCGCTCGCGGCAGGCGCCGACGGCCTCGTCTGCAGCCCCCACGAGGTCGCCGCCCTGCGCGACCGTTTCGGCCCGGGCCCGATCCTGGTGGTCCCCGGCATCCGCCCCCACGGCGCAGACCGCGGCGACCAGGTCCGAACCATGGCGCCCGAGGAAGCGGTCGCCGCCGGCGCGGACTACATCGTCGTGGGCCGGCCTTTGACGTCCGCGCCGGACCCGGGCGCTGCGGCGGCCGCCATTACAAGCGCTCTCGCGCGTTGATGGGCGCCTCCGGCGGCCCGGGCTCCGCCCGGGACCCGCTGGGGCCGGAAGGCCCCAGACCCCATGACCTGGCAAGTTGCGAACTAATGGGGTCCGGAGCCTTCCGGCCCCGGCGGGCTCGCCATTGGTGCGCCATTGGTCCGAGCACCAATGGCGAGGGGGCAAAGCCGCTGCCCGCCGGAGGCAATCCATGCGCGTAAAAATCTGCGGCATAAACACCCAAGACGCCCTCGATGCCGCCGTCGAAGCCGGCGCCGACTATATCGGCTTCGTCTTCTTCGACCGCTCCCCTCGCCACCTCGCCCCCGCAGAAGCCGCCGCCCTCTCCGCCCGCGGCCCCACCGGCCCCCTCCGCGTCGGCCTCTTCGTCGACCCGACCGACAGCGCCATCGACGCCACCCTCGCCGCCCTCCCGCTCGACATTCTGCAGATTTACGCCCCGCCCCCGCGCGCCGCCGCGATCCGCGCCCGTTTCGGCCTGCCGGTCTGGCGCTCGGTGGCGCTCAGCCCCGACACCCCCCTGCCGGCCGCGACCGAAGGCGCCGACGCGCTCCTGATCGAGCCCAAACCCCCGGCCGGCGCCACCCGCCCCGGCGGCAACGCGGTAGCCATCGACGCCGCCCGCCTCGCCGGCTGGCGCCCAGCCTTCCCCTGGCTCCTCGCGGGCGGACTCCGGCCCGACACCGTGGCGCAGGCGATCCGCGACAGCGGCGCGCGGGCCGTCGATGTCTCCTCCGGCGTCGAAACCGCGCCCGGCGTCAAAAGCCCGGCCCTGATCCGCGCCTTCATCAAGGCCGCCCGCGCCGAACTCTTCCCCTGAGCCGATCCGGCCCCAGTTCCGCCGCACCCAACCCTGCGCTATCAGAGCCCAGCCCCCCCGGAGACACCGTGAACCAGGTTCCCCCGCCCGCCGCCCTCGCCCGCCCCAACACCTATCGCAGCGGGCCCGACGAACGCGGCCGCTTCGGCGCCTATGGCGGCCGCTTCGTTGCCGAGACGCTGATGCCGCTGATCCTCGAACTCGAGGCGGCTTACGAGGCGGCCAAGGCCGACCCGGCCTTCCAGACCGAGCTCGACGCCTACCTCAAGGATTATGTCGGCCGCCCGAGCCCGCTCTGGTTCGCCCAGCGTCTCACCGAAACCCTCGGCGGCGCCAAAATCTATTTCAAGCGCGAGGAGCTGAACCACACCGGGGCGCATAAGGTGAATTCCTGCATGGGCCAGATTCTGCTGGCCCGCCGCATGGGGCGCACCCGCATCATCGCCGAGACCGGCGCCGGCCAGCACGGGGTCGCCACCGCCACCGTCTGCGCGCTCATGGGCCTGCCCTGCACGATCTATATGGGCGCGGTCGATGTCGAGCGGCAGAAGCCCAACGTCTTCCGCATGAAGCTGCTCGGCGCGGAGGTCCGCGCCGTGAGTTCCGGTGCCGGAACGCTCAAGGACGCCATGAACGAGGCGATGCGCGACTGGGTCGCCAATGTCGCCGACACCTATTACTTGATCGGAACGGTCGCCGGCCCGCACCCCTACCCGGCCATGGTCCGCGACTTCCAGAGCGTCATCGGCAACGAAGCCCGCGCCCAGCTCATGGAAGCCGAGGGCCGCCTGCCCGACGTGGTCGTCGCCTCGGTCGGCGGCGGCTCGAACGCGATGGGCATTTTCCACCCGTTCCTCGACGAGCCCACCGTCCGGCTGATCGGCGTCGAAGCCGCCGGGCACGGGCTCGACACCGAGGAACACGCCGCCAGCCTCTCCCGCGGCCGCCCCGGCGTGCTGCACGGCAACCGCACCTACCTGCTGCAGACCGAGGACGGCCAGATCCGCGAGGCCCACAGCATCAGCGCCGGCCTCGACTATCCCGGCATCGGCCCGGAGCACGCTTTTCTCCACGACGCCGGCCGCGCCGAATATGTCGGCATCACCGACCAGGAAGCGCTCGACGCCTTCCAGCTCTGCTGCCGCACCGAAGGCATCATCCCCGCCCTCGAATGCGCCCACGCGATCGCCCACATCGCGAAACTCGCGCCGACCCTGCCGCGCGACCAGATCATCCTGATGAATCTCTCGGGCCGCGGCGACAAGGACATCTTCACGGTCGCACACCATCTCGGAGCCGCGCTGTGAGCCGCATCGCCGAGCGCTTCGCCAGCCTCCGACGCGAAGGCCGCGGCGCGCTGATCCCTTTCCTCGAAGCCTACGACCCCGATCTCGAAACCAGCGAAGCGCTCCTCGCCGGCATGCCCGGCGCCGGCGCCGACCTGATCGAGATCGGCATGCCCTTCACCGACCCGATGGCGGACGGCCCCACCATCCAGCTTGCCGGCCGCCGCGCGCTCGCCGCCGGGGCCAGCCTCCCTGGCACGCTCGACATGGTCCGCCGCTTCCGCTCCCGTGACGCCGCGACGCCCATCATCCTGATGGGCTATCTCAACCCGATCCTCGCCTACGGTGTCGAAACCTTCTGCGCGGACGCCGCCCGCGCCGGCATCGACGGGCTGATCGTCGTCGATCTGCCGAGCGAGGAGGCCGATCTCCTCGCCGACCCTGCCGCCGCGCACGGGCTCGACATCATCCGCCTCGTCGCCCCCACGACCGACTCCGTCCGCCTGCCCCAGGTGCTGCGCGGCAGCTCCGGCTTCGTCTATTACGTCAGCATCACCGGCATCACCGGCACCCGCTCGGCGAGCCAGGCCGACCTCGCCGCCGCCATGCCGCGCCTGCGCGCCGCGACCGACCTGCCCGTCGCCATCGGTTTCGGCGTCAAAACACCCGCGCAGGCCGCCGAGGCCGTGCGCAGCGCCGATGCCGCGGTCGTCGCCTCCGCCCTGATCGAGACGCTCGCCGCCGGCCTCGACGCGCATGGCCGCCCCGCCCCAGGCGCCGTCGATGCCGTTCTCGAACAGGTCCGCGCGCTCGCCCACGCCGTCCGCACCGCCCGCACGGAGCTCGCCGCATGAGCTGGCTCACCGAATATGTCCGCCCGCGCATCCGCACGCTGCTCGGCCAGCGCGAGGCCCCCGACAATCTCTGGTCGCAATGTCCCGCGTGCCAGCAGATGATCTACACGAAGGAACTCGAGCGCGCGCTGAAGGTCTGCCCGCATTGCGGCCATCATATGCGCGCCGGCGCCCTCGAACGGCTCGGCTGGACCTTCGACGAAGGCCAATATACGCGCATCGAACTCCCCAAGGCGCCCGCCGATCCGCTCGGCTTCCGCGACCAGAAGCGCTACACCGAACGCCTCAAGGAAGCCCGCGCCAAGACCGGATTGGATGACGCGCTCGTCGTCGCCCACGGCACCATCCAGGGCGTGCCCGCGGTCGT
The DNA here is from genome assembly GCA_027451405.1 of Acetobacteraceae bacterium. Taxonomy (GTDB): domain Bacteria; phylum Pseudomonadota; class Alphaproteobacteria; order Acetobacterales; family Acetobacteraceae; genus DAIDJM01. Next base: position 36,498 of record DAIDJM010000028.1, read on the forward strand.
GGCCGTCATGGAATTCAATTTCATGGCCGGCAGCATGGGGGCCGCGGTCGGCGAGGGCCTGCTCGCCGCGGCCAGGCTCGCCGTCCTGCAGGATGCGCCGCTCATCGTCTTCACCGCCTCGGGCGGCGCGCGCATGCAGGAAGGGGCGATCAGCCTCATGCAGATGCCGCGCAGCACCATCGCCTCGCTGATGGTCAAGGAAGCCGGCCTCCCCTTCATCGTCGTGCTCACCGACCCCACCACCGGCGGCGTCACCGCCAGCTTCGCCATGCTCGGCGACATCCACATCGCCGAACCCGGCGCGCTGATCGGCTTCGCCGGCGCGCGCGTGATCGAACAAACCGTGCGCGAAACGCTTCCCGAGGGCTTCCAGCGCGCCGAATATTTGCACGAGCACGGCATCGTCGACATGGTCGTCCGCCGCACCGAACTGCCCGCGACACTGGCCCGCATCCTTCGCCTGCTGCATCCGGCGCCCGAAGAAGCCGAAACGCCCGAACCCCTCCCGGAGCCCGCCGAGCCAGCCGAATGACCATCGGGTTCCTCGCCACCCTCTATCCCTGGACCAAGGCCATCCACATCATCGCGGTGATCGCGTGGATGGCGGGCCTGCTCTATCTGCCGCGGCTGTTCGTTTATCATTGCGAAACGAAACCCGGCACCGAATCGAGCGAACGCTTCAAGGTGATGGAGCGCCGGCTCTACAAGCAGATCATGCTGCCGGCGATGCTCACCACCTTCGCCTTCGGCATCATGCTCGCGCTGACCCCGGGCCTCGTGGACGGCGATCGCGGCTGGTTCTGGGTCAAAATCGCCTGCGTGCTCGGCCTCGCTGGCGCGCACGGCGCCATGGGCAAATGGCGCCGCGATTTCCTGCACGACCGGAACACGAAGCCGCAGCGTTATTTCCGGATTGCCAATGAAGTGCCGACCGTGCTGATGGCGGTCGCCGTCATCATGGTCGCGGTGCAGCCTTTTTAAAATTCGCCTCCGGCGGGCCAGTGGCGCCGAAAGGCCCCAGACCCCGCCACCCTCTCCGCGCCTACCAAAGTAATGGGGTCTGGGGCCCTGGCCCCGGTGGGGGTGCAGGGGGAAAAGCCCCCTGCCCGCCGGAGGCAAAACTCAAAAACCACGCCCAACCCCTTGAACGCCCGCGCCGACTGTGCCACGTGTCCGGTCAGACCAGGGTTGCGCCCCAGGGTTGCGCCCAGGTCGCTCTCACCCCATCGGCTCATTCCGCGCCCTGATCGCTGCGCTCGCACCTGCGGCCGGCCGCCCGGATGACCTCATATTCCCCTCTGAGGCCCAACCCGACCCATGCATCTCGCCGAACTCAAGGCCAAATCCCCGGCCGATCTGCTGAGCTTCGCCGAATCGCTCCAGATCGAGAACGCATCCAGCCTGCGCAAGCAGGACATGATGTTCGCGATCCTCAAAAACCTTGCCGAGAACGACCAGGCCATCAACGGCGACGGCACGCTCGAAATCCTCCCCGACGGGTTCGGCTTCCTGCGCAGCCCCGAAAGCAACTATCTCCCCGGCCCCGATGACATCTATGTGAGCCCAAGCCAGGTCCGCCGCTTCGGCCTGCGCAACGGCGACACGGTCGAAGGCCAGATCCGCGCGCCCAAGGACGGCGAGCGTTACTTCGCGCTGCTCAAGCTCGACCGGGTCAATTTCGAAGCGCCCGAAGCGGTCCGCCACCGCATCAATTTCGACAACCTCACGCCGCTCTATCCCGAGCGCCGCCTCAAGATGGAAATGGAAAATTTCCAGTCCGTCGCGAAAGGCCCGCAAAAGGACAACACCCCCCGCGTCATCGACCTGGTCGCCCCGATCGGCATGGGCCAGCGCGCGCTGATCGTCGCCCCGCCGCGCACCGGCAAGACGGTGATGCTGCAGAACATCGCCACCGCGATCGCCCACAACCACCCGGAAGTGTTCCTCATCGTGCTGCTCATCGACGAGCGCCCCGAGGAAGTCACCGACATGGCGCGCACCGTGAAGGGCGAAGTCGTCGCCAGCACCTTCGACGAACCCGCCACCCGCCACGTCGCCGTCACCGAAATGGTGCTCGAGAAAGCCAAGCGGCTCGTCGAACACAAGCGGGACGTGGTGATCCTGCTCGATTCCATCACGCGCCTCGCCCGCGCCTACAACACGGTCGTCCCCTCCTCCGGCAAGGTGCTCACCGGCGGTGTCGACGCCAACGCTCTGCAGCGCCCGAAACGCTTCTTCGGCGCCGCCCGCAACATCGAGGAAGGCGGCTCGCTCACCATCATCGCGACCGCGCTCATCGACACCGGCAGCCGCATGGACGAAGTGATCTTCGAGGAATTCAAAGGCACCGGCAATTCCGAGCTGATCCTCGACCGCAAACTCTCCGACAAGCGCACCTTCCCGGCGATCGACATCACCAAGAGCGGCACCCGCAAGGAAGAGCTGCTCGTCGACCGCGCGACGCTGTCGAAAATGTGGGTGCTGCGCCGCATCCTCAATCCGATGGGCGCCCAGGACGCGATGGACTTCCTGCTCGACAAGCTGAAATACAGCAAGACCAACCAGGATTTCTTCGACGCAATGAACACCTGACGGAGGCGCCGCCCGCGACGCCAAGGATGCGAACCGGCCCCCGGCGCCCTATCTCTCACGCCGATGACCGAAACCCCCGCCTTCCTCGACAGCCAGCGGCCCGACGTGCCCGACATCGTCGTGCCCCGCGGTGTCGTCCCCTTCTTCCTGCCCCGCCGCCCGGTCCGTGGCCGCCTCGTGCGGCTCGGACCGCTCGCCGACGCGCTGCTCACCCGCCACCAGAACCACGACGCGGTCACCCGCCTCTCCGGCCAGGCTCTGGCGCTGGCCGCCGGCCTCGCCGCCGCGCTGAAATTCCGCGGCTCCTTTAGCCTGCAAGCCAAAGGCGACGGCCCCGTCTCCATGCTGCTCGCCGACTGCACCGAATCGGGCGCGCTCCGCGGCTACGCCCGCGCCGATGCCGAAAAACTCGCCCTCCTGCTCGCCGCCACCCCCGATCCCGACGCCGCCGCGCTGATCGGCAGCGGCTACCTCGCCTTCACCGTCGATCAGGGCAACCACACCGACCGTTACCAGGGCATCGTCGCGATCGAAGGCACCGAGCTCGCCGACATGGCGCTGCATTATTTCGAAACCAGCGAACAGCTCCGCTGCCAGGTCCGCCTCGCCGCCGCCCGCACCGAGGAAGGCTGGCGCGCCAGCGCGCTGATCCTCGAACGCGTCGCCGGCGAAGGCGGCATCGACCCCGCGCTGACGGAAGCGGAACAAGAAGAACATTGGCGCACCGCGCTGGCACTCGCCGCCACCCTCACCGACGCCGAACTGCTCGACGACACGCTCCCGCCCGACCAGCTCATCCGCCGCCTGTTCGACCTAGAAGGCGTCGCGATCGACCGCCCCCGCGCGCTCGCCTATGGCTGCCGCTGCTCGCGTCAGCGTCTTTCGGGAATCCTCGAAGGGTTCTCCCCCGAGGATCTCGATGACATGTCGGTCGAAGGCGACATCGTCATGACGTGCGAATTCTGCAATCTGGATTTTCGTTTCGCGCGCGAGGATCTGCGGAGCCGGCGCGCGGGCTGAGCGGCTTGCCTCCGGCGGGCAGGGGGCTTTGCCCCCTGCACCCCCACTGGGGCCGAAAGGCCCCAGACCCCATCACATGGACCAGGGGTCGTAGCTGCCGAAGCTCCAGACATTTCCTTCCGGATCGCGCGCGGAATAGCCGCGGCCGCCGTAATCCTTGTCCTCGGGTTCCATGAAGATCGTGGCCCCCGCCGCCCGCGCCCGCGCCGCGTGCGCGTCCACATCCTCGACCACGAGATAAAGACAGACGGTCGCGCCGCCCGCCTGCGCCACGGTCTTCATCCCCGCCGCCCGCGCGAATTCCGTATCGAGCGCGCTCGAGACCATCACCATCCGGTCCGCCCACACGAGTTCCGCATGCTCCACGATCTGCGGATCGGCCGCGCTCCGGTGATCCGCCCGCACCGCGAGCCCGAACGCCTCGCACAGGAACGCAATCGCCGCCGGCGCATCCAGATATCGCAGATTGGGAACGATCTCGTGCCGCATCATCAGCTCCGTCTGCGCTGAACCCGAAAAAGAAAGTGTTCTTTTTTGAAAAAGGGAACCAAAAAACTTTCGTCCTGTTAGGCGCCCCGCTGCCGTATCCCCCGCTCAAACAGACAAAAGTCTTTTTGCTTCTTTTTCTTCAGAAAAAGAAGACCTTATTTCATTGCTGATGCCCATAAATGATCTCATAATCCATCGACATCGTAAACGTCCGCTCTTTCTCCTTCATATCATCCGGAAACGGCGCGAACTGATGCCCCCGGAACAGGCTGATCCAGCCCATATCCAGCCAGTTGGACCCGGCGCTTTCCACCAGGTGCACATCCTTCACGCGCCCGTCCCGCGCGATCGTCACCGAAATGACCGAGGTCCCTTCCTCGCCCGCCTCCGCCGCCTGCTCCGGATAGAATTTGTGGGTCTCGATATATTCGCTGATCCCTTCGAGATAATCGCTCGACGCGCCCGGGCTCGAGACGTGCGGCACGGCGTCGTGGATGGTGCCTCCGGCGATCACCGGCCCCATGGCCAAGTCGAGGCTCCGCGAGTTGCGCAGACCCTGATGCATCATCGGCGGCGAGGCCGGCGCGAAGCTGAACTGCATCGGGTGTGCGAACGGATTGTTCCGCTGCGACTGTCTGTGCACCCGCCGGTGTTCGGTCCGCGGCGCCGGGTGCGGCACCGGCTCGGCCTGCGCCTGCGGCGGCGGCGGCTCGAATTCCTCGGCATATTCGGGCGGCACGATATTCACCCGCGGCGGCGCCGGCGGGCTCGGCGGCGGTGAAGGCCGCGGCGGGGTCGGCACCGGCCGCGCCGAGGTCGGGCCCTCGGGTATCTCGGTGTATTTGCCGGGCTTCGGCGCGCCCTTCACCGGGGTCGGCGCACCCTGGAAGACGATATCGAAGCTCGGCTCCGGCGGTGGCGGCGCGGGCGGCGCCACCTTCTGCACGAACAGCAGCAGCGCGAGCGCCAGCAGGTGCAGCCCGCCCGACACCCAGAGCGCAAGCGGCATGCCCTCCCGCTGCCGCGACCGCATGGGCCGGCGCGGGTCGAGACGCAGATCGGGCAACGGCGTGTCAGGCATCTTCCGCTCGCGCACCCTCTTCGCGCGCGATCCGAATGAACTCCATCATCAGCGTGAAGCCGAGTCCGAGCAGCACGGGTCCGAGAAAAATCCCCAGCACGCCGAACGCGAGCACACCGCCGAGTACGCCGAGCACGGTGAGCAGAAACGGCAGCCGGGCGCCGCGCGCAATGAAAAACGGTCTTACAAGATGGTCGGCCCCCGACACCACGACGACGCCGTAGGCCAGCAGGAAGATACCGCGGAACGTGTGCCCGTTCGACAGCAGCCAGAGCCCCGCCGGGATCCACACGAGCGGCGCCCCGATCGGCAGCACGGCGAGGAAGGCCGCGACCGTGCCGAGCAGCACGGCCCGCGGCACCTCCACGAGCATCAGCCCGAAGGCGGTGAGAAACCCCTGCAGGATCGCCGTGCCGACGATGCCATAGACGGTGCCCCGCACCGTCCGCGCCGTCGCCACGATGAGCTGCGGGGCGTAGCGCCCGGCGATCCGGTGCATCAGAACCTGGAGATTGGCGCTCAGCGCCTCCCCCGAGTGCCAGAAGAAGACCGAGGCGAAGAGCGCCACCAGGAGCTGGGCGATCCCGCCGGCGATTTCGAGCAGCAACAACAGCCCGCGCTCCGCGACCATGCCGAAATAGGGCCGGAAGAACGCCGCCGCCGCGCCGAGATCGGCGGCCCAGGAGTTCCAGGTGTCGCGCAGCGCCGGCCCCGCGACCGGCACCGATCCGAGCCAGCCCGGCGCCGGCGGAATCGCCGTCACCCAGGTTTCGAGCGAGCGCCGGATGTCGCGCACATCCTCGGCCCCCGCCGGCGCCGCCAGCACCAGCGGCAACACGAGCACGAGCAGCGTGAGCGTCACCATGACCCCCACCACCACCGGTCTCGGCAGCCGCGTCCGCCGCTCGAGCCAGGTGAAGAGCGGCCAGGTCGCGAACACCAGGATGGCCGCCCAGAGCAGCGCCGAGAAAAACGGATAGAGAACGAGTCCGCAGCCGAGCGCGATCGCCCCGGCCAGCAGCCCCATCAGGACGCGCTCCGCGTACATGCCTCTCCCCTGCCCGGAGCGCCTCAGCTTCTCAAGGGGTGGGGGGTTCGCGCAACGGCTGTAGGAGAATGTCGCATCGGGTGATGAAAAAAGCGATTCGTCGCTTGCGGAGTGACAGCTTATCCAGGAAAAAACGGGGTGCCCAAAAGGCAGGCGTTTGCCGTCCGAGGCGGATGCACCAGCCGGGCCAGGAGACATCAGAGGAATGCGCTTCACCGATATCGGCCAGCAACTCCGCGCCTACCGGCTCGAGAGCGGTTTGCGCGCCGAGGAGATCGCCGCCCGCCTCGGCGTGTCCCGCGCCGCCCTTTACCGCTACGAGAAGGGCGAGGTCATCAAGCTCGACACGGTCAACCGCCTCGCCGAGCTGCTGAAAATATCGCCGCTCTCGCTGCTGGGCATCGGCGTCGAATATTACAACCGACCGGTCGGCTTTTTCGAGCGGCTGCGCCAAATCGAGGAAACCGCCGACCAGATCCTGCAGGTCGCCCTCCCGCTCGCCTACCTGATCTCGTCGGACGAGCTCGATGCGGTCGAGGCCGAGATTTTCGCCGAAGCCACGAGCGAGGCCAGCGCCGACCGCGCCGCCATGCGCGCCATGGCGGACCAGGTCCAGGGCATCCTCGCGGAGCGCAAGCGCATGTATAAGCTGCGCCGCCCGGCCATCATCGCCATGTTCTCCGCCCCCGCGGTCGCGCGCCTGCTCCAGCAGGGCATCGGCCAGGGCCTCGCGCGCGGCGATGCGTTGCGCCATCGCGCCCGCGCCGTCGCCCGCCGGGAGATCGAGAACATCGCGTCGCTCATGGAAGCCGAGCCGATGGGCCTGCAATTCGGCCTGCTCTCCACCGGCGAGCCGGCCGGCCAGTTCCAGATCCTGCGCGCCCGCGACCGCGCCACGCTGGCCATCAACCCGTTCCGCTCCGACACCCTGCCGCACCAGCAGGCCGGCGTCGCCATGATCACGGGCGCCGACGAAGCCGTCGCCGCCCACCAGCGCGTCGCGGAGTCGATGTGGCGCGAGGCCATCAAAGGCGCCGCGGGCGCGGCCAAGATCCGCGAGCTGCTCAGCGCCAATCCGCTCTAGCCTCCGGCGGCCCGGGCTCTGCCCGGGCCCCGCTCACCGCCGGGTGTGAGAAGGCAATCGATCCAAACGCTCTCGCCTCGGCTTTTGTTCCGCCTCGCGACCAATATCGCTCGCAAGCCATCCAGCCTGCGTCTCGCGAGAATGTGTCGATGCCAATCGCCTGGCTCAACCACGCCTGACCGGCGATGCCCGACACGCGTCCCCTCTTCGCCCCTTTCCTGCCTTGATTGGCCCCTAGTTCCTGCACGCCGGCGCCTCCGCCGGGGACATCACGCAGGAACGCCGATGCCGATCTTCGCCACCTATCGCCGGGTGATCGCCTCGCTCGAATGCCGCGCGCCCCGCCTCTGGATGCTGATCGCCGCCAATCTCGCCATCGCGGCGCTGCAATTCCTCGACCCGATCCTGTTCGGCCATGTCGTCGGCCTGCTCGGCCAGAGCGACCATCTCGCCCACGACGCGCTGCTGACCCGCGGCGCCGGCCTCATCACCGCCTGGATGGCGATCGGCGGCATCGGCATCGCGCTCTCCATCACCACCGCCGTCGCAGCCGAGCGCCTCGCCCACCGCACCCGCCTCGCCGCCATCAGCCGCTGCTTTAACCACGTGCTTTCGCTGCCGAGCGGCTTCCACGCGAGCGCCCATTCCGGCCGCCTGATGAAAACCGTCATCATGGGCGCCGACGCGATCTTTTCGATCTCGCTCCAATTCTTCAAGGAAAACCTCGCGACCGCGGCCGCCGTCTTCCTGCTGCTGCCGCTCTCCGCCTGGCTCAACTGGCGGCTCTCGCTGGTGCTCTACGCGCTGGTCGCGGTCTTCACCTTCGTCACGCTGTTCGTCGTGCGCCGCACCCAATCCGGCCAGCGCCGCGCCGAGGCCGCCCACTCCGCGCTGGCCTCGCGAGCGCAGGACGCGCTCTCCAACGTCGCCGCCGTGCAATCCTTCGGCCGCCTCCAATCGGAGGCCCAGGAATTCGCCACCATCATCGCCGAAGTCGTGCGCCACCAATTCCCGGTGTTGAACTGGTGGGCGCTGGTCAGCGTGCTGACGCGCGCCAGCTCCACGATCGCGGTGATCACGATCGTCGTCGCCGGCATCGCGCTGCATCTGCAGGGCCTCGCCAGCGTCAGCCAGATCGTCGCCTTCATGGGCTTCGCGACGCTGCTGATCGGCCGCCTCCAGGCCGCCGTCGATTTCGCGAGCGGATTGTTCCTGCGCGCGCCGATCCTCGCCGACTATTTCGCGGCCCTCGATGCGCCGAGCACGGTCCCCGAACGCGCCGACGCCGAGCCGCTCGCGGTCCCCGACGGCGAGGTCGCCTTCGAGAATGTCAGCTTCGCCTATTCGGGCGGCCCGATGATCCTCTCCGACATCTCCTTCATCGCCCGCCCCGGCACCGTCACCGCGCTCGTCGGCGCCACCGGTGCCGGCAAGACCACCGCCATGAACCTGCTCCAGCGCAACTGGGACCCGGTCGGAGGCGGCGTGCTGATCGACGGCCAGGACATCCGCGACGTCACGCTCGAGAGCCTGCGCTCGCAGGTCGGCGTCGTCTTCCAGGAAAGCCTGCTCTTCAACCGCTCGATCCGCGAGAACCTGCTCGTCGGCAAGCCCGACGCAACGCAGGCCGAGATCGAGCAGGCCTGCCGCATGGCCGAAGCGCATGATTTCATCGAGCGCCAGCCGCACGGCTACGATACGCTGATCGGCGAGCGCGGCGTGACGCTCTCGGGCGGCCAGCGCCAGCGCCTCGCCATCGCCCGCGCGCTCCTGAAGGACGCGCCGATCCTGATCCTCGACGAAGCGACCAGCGCGCTCGATGCCGCGACCGAAGCCCGCGTCGGCCGGGCGATGGCGCGCCTGATGCGGGGCCGCACCACCTTCATCATCGCCCACCGGCTCTCCACCGTCCGCGACGCCGACGAAATCCTCGTCTTCGACCAGGGCCGCATCGTCGAGCGCGGCAATTTCGGCGAACTCGTCCAGGCTCAGGGCCGCTTCGCCGAGCTCGTCGCCTCCCAGCTCGCCCCGGCATGAGCCCGGCGCTGCCCTTTGTCTTGCCGCGACTCTGCCCGGACCGCTACCACTCTCCTCACCGCCACCCATCTGGCGGTTGCCGGCCTTCCTCCGTCTCAGGGGAGACCCCCATGCCAGCCTCCGCACAAGCCGCCATCGCGCTCACCAACCCGTTGGACGTGATGGAACAGATCGTCACGGCCAACGACTGGGTGTTCGACCGCCGTTCGGACGCCGAAATGGCCGCCGAGGCCCCCGGCAGGTGGTGCGATTACGGTCTTTATTTCAGCTGGTCTCATGAAATCGCCGCGATGCATTTCACCTGCACCTTCGATCTCAAAGTCCCCGAAAAACGCCGCGCCGCGCTCTACGAACTCCTGGTCCGCGCCAACGAGCGCCTCTGGATCGGCCATTTCGGCATGGACCCGGACGACGGCACCCCGCTCTTCCGCCACTCGGTCCTGCTGCGCGGCGCCAAAGGCGCCTCCGCCGAAAGCCTTGAGGACATGATCGACATCGCGATCACCGAGTGCGAACGCTTCTATCCCGCCTTCCAGTTCGTGCTGTGGGGCGGCAAATCCCCCGCCGAGGCGCTGGAAGCCGCCATGCTGGAGTGCGCCGGCGAAGCATGACGGAAAATCCCTTTCCGCCCCTGCTCCTGATCGGGGCGGGGCGGATGGGTGCGGCCCTCTTCGCCGGCTGGACCCGCGCCGGCCTCGCCCCCTCGATCCTGATCGACCCCGCCGGCGCCCCCTTCGCCCGGCCGCAGGATCGCGTGCTGCCGGACCTCGCCAACCTTCCCGCCGATGTCGCCCCCGCCGCGATCATTCTGGCCGTGAAACCGCAGATCGCTCCCACGATTTTCCCGGCGCTGCGCGAAGCCATGCCCCCCGCCACCCCGGTCGTCTCGATCATGGCCGGCATCCGCGCCCCCACGATCGCGGCCGCGCTCGGCGGCGCGCCGGTCGTGCGCGCCATGCCCAACACTCCCGCCGCCATCGGCCTGGGCATGACGGTCTGCTACGCCGGCCCGGATGTCTCCGCCGAAACCCGCGACCTCGCCGAACGCCTGCTCGGCGCCGCCGGCGACGTCGGCTGGATCGACGACGAATCCCTGATCGACCCCGTCACCGCCATCTCCGGCAGCGGCCCCGCCTACGTCTTTCTGCTCGCGGAACTGCTGGAAAAAGCCGGGCTCGAACAAGGCGTCCCCGCCCCCCTCGCCCGCCAGATGGCGCGCCAGACCGTCGCCGGCGCCGGCGCCCTGCTCGCCGCCACCCCCGAGGACGCATCAGAACTGCGGCGTAACGTCACCAGCCCAAAAGGCACGACAGAACGCGCCATTGCGGTGCTGATGGAAACCTGGCCAGACGCGGTATCGAAAGCCGTCGCCGCGGGGACAGAAAGGGCGCGGGAGCTGGCCTCCGGCGGGCAGGCGGCGTCGCCCCCCTCGCAGCGCGTGCTCTGACCGATGGCGCACGCGCTGCGATCCTTACCGGGGCCATAAGGCCCCAGACCCGCCCACGCCCTCGACTCCTTCGCCGAGCAGGGGTCACGACGTTGAAGTTGTTTCGCTCCAGAACCGCAATGTCGGCGCGCCTCGGGTCACGCCATCGCCAACGCTACCCCGCGTGTCAGCCGCAATACGGCGCTCACGGGAAGCGCTCCAATCCCGACAAATCGCCGGCTTTCTGTCCCCAACCTATCGCGCCGCCTGCTGCGCCAGCTCCTTACGCACGGCGGCGTTCACCCGCATACCCAGCCGTGAGTAAAGCGTTGCAAGCTCGGCGACGCTGACCACGCCGAGCGTCTGCTTCATGAACTGACAAGCGTAAGCCTTGCGCTCCTTGTCCTGATCGATCGGCTCGCCTTCAACCAGCGGCTCCATCGTGATCAGGCCTTTGCGTGCGCCGATCAGCTCCTTCTTGATCCTCGGCTGAAGCGCGAGGTGCTGCTGGACCTCCCGGCCGAGCTCGCTCGTCTCGGCCACGCATTTGAGCGCCTTGTCCTTCTGCAGCAGCACGAGCGCCTCGAGCAGCCGGTCGAGATATTTCGACGACTGAATGATCGCCTTGCCGGGCTCGCTCTCGCCGTAATGGGCAAGGTCCTTGAGGAAGTCGCCTAGCTGCTCGTTGAACGATTGCAAAACCTCCGCGGGAGACATGGCCTCGCGCCGCTCGCGGCGTTTGGCGTCGATCAGCTGCTGACCTTGGCGTTTGGCCTCCTCGTTCTTTTCATAAAGCGCGCTCCACGCTTCCTTGATCATCGCGTCGCGCTGGTCCGCGTCGGCCGTTTCCCACTCGTGCTGACGCGCGCTCCCCTCGCCTCCGACATAGTATTTCTTCGCTTCCTCGGTCTTCACGTCGGGCGCGACCGCCTGATCGGCTTCCACCACCGCCTTGAATGGTCCGGAGCTCTGATAGGCCTCGTTGGCAAAATACATCGCCATCGCCTTCTGGCGCGACAAATCGGCGAGCAGCTCGGCTGACTTGCCGGACAGCGCCCGCTTCGCCTCGCCGCTTGCATCCTTCAGCGCCGCCAGCTTCTGCCGGAACTCCCGGTCACCCACGGACGGCACCAGGTACGGATCGAGATTGAAGCCGTGCAGCTTGGTCTGCAGAACCTCGATCTTCTTCTGGAGCTCGGCAGGATCGTCATGGGAATCGAGCGCATCGATCTCGTCCCGCAGCTTGTTGAGGTCGAGCACCGACTGCTCGGCCTTGCGCAGATTGCCGATCTGATCGACATAGATGCCGTTGGTCGCTTGCAGGTTGAGGTCGCCCAGATGCTCGAGCCCGCGGGCGAGGCGCTCCATCTCGGCCGCGCCCTCGGCCAGCTGTGCGCCCGTATAGTTTCGGCTCTTCCTGTCCCACGCTTCGAGTAACGCCTTCGCCTCGGCGCGCTGCTGCCGCACGTCCTCGGGCAGCGCCTTCACGTCGACCTTCTCGGCGAGCTGCGCCCGGACCTTGTCGATGATCACGGTCAGCGAAATGCGGTAATTGTCGTCGGCCTCGTCGAACTGCTTCTGAATTTCACGGCGCTGACCCTCGTCGCTGTAGCTCTCGAGCGTATTGAGCCGGTAGGTCTGATAATCGGACGGGCTCATGTAACGGCGCAGCTTCATCAGCGCGCCGACATCCATGGCCGCGTCCACGCCGGCGAGCGCCTCCCTCTCCTCCGGCGTCGCCTCCGGCCGCGCTTCCAGCTTCGGGGTCATCGGCGGCGCGGCCGCGTACAGATTCGTGTCGAACAATGTACCCGTTTCGACCCCGTACTTGCCCCGCCAATCGGCGTTGAACATCCGCACCATCTCGTAGTCGAAAACGATCTGGCCGCCCGGCTTCTGCCCGTGCTTGTTGATGCTGATGTCGTAATCCGAGGTGGGATCGTCGCTGCCCACCGAAACCCAGCCATTCTCCGGCCCCTTGACCACGCCAAGCGGGCCCAGTTTGGCTTTCAGCCACGCATCGACCACTTTCTTGCGCCAGTTGGCGAGCGACTTCATGATCTGCGGCTGCGTAGCGTAGAGCTTCTTCGCCTCGACCCAGCTCTTATTGCACTGGCCCGGCCCGCTGCCGATCAGCAGCGCTTCCGCCTCCGTATCGTTCAATGACGGCACCACGGCGCCGGAACTCGTCTGCGTCGCACCGATCTTGCTTTTAAGCTCCGGCAGGAACTGCTCGATCGCATCGCGGATCGTGCCACAGCTTTGCGTCCAACGGACGATCTGCCGTTCCAGCGCGGAAGTGTCGCCGAGCCAGCTCGCCGCTTCCCGGACCTGCGCGCCCCAGTCGCCGAGTTCCTGCATCTGATCGGCAAGCACATCGGACGCTTCGCGGTAATAGCGCGACTTAACCGAAGCCCGGTCCTCGCCCGCGAGCGGCGTCACGTCCCGGGCTTTCCGCTTGTACGATTCCGCCCACTCCGCGGCCTCAGCGGCCACGGCCGTGAGCTTGCCGAGCATGCCTGCCTTGGCTGTGGTCTCGATCTGGTCCAGCGCGTCGCGGAGCTCCGTGACCCGGCCGCCAACCGACGCGAATTCCGGCCTGACCGGTGTGCGCCTGGACTTCTTTTCGATTTCGGCGAGCTCGCCGCGGCAGAAATCAAGCCGTCCCTTGATCTCCATCGGCTTGACCATCTTCGGCAGCACGCTGACGATTTCTGACGCGGTGCGTTCGATGAACTGGAACATCCGGCGGTCGCTCGCGACCCTTTCGCGATACTCTGCACCTTCCTTGCGCAGCACCTCCAGATCGAGCTTCAGGCTGGGATCCGTTCCGAGCTCCTGCGCCGCGTCCCGGCCGATCGTTTCGACCTCACGCAGGAACTGATTGAGGGCATTCTCGGCAGTGGGAATGTCGAGCTTGTCCCATTTCGCCTCCAGCGTCGGCCAGGCCAGCCGCAGCTCGTCCACCTTCTGCCGTATGGGGCCGCCCTTGCCGCGGATCTCCTCCAGCCGGCTCTTGCCGGATTGCAGCGCCTGTCCGAGCCCGGCAAGCTCGCCTTCCGTCCCCCCGTCAGGCTTGCAGGCGAGAAACAAATTCTTGAACGTTTCGATGGCTGCCAGTTCGCCGCTTTCCGACATGCCGCGCTCCTGAGTCCGGTGTTACGGTGCGGCAAGGCGCAGCGTGTCGTTCAGCGATTTCAGCGCCAGCCCGAGCGTGCTGCGGATGCTGACCTTGACACCGAACGGATTGGCATCGCAGCCGAGCACCTGTGGGTTGGTGGCAATGTGCTGGGCGAACGCGGCGACCGCCTGCTGGGCTTTCGCAGCCGCGGCCGGCAGCTTGTCCGGCGGCGCGGCCGTGACATCCATGCACGCTGCCATCAGCGGCGTTTTGTGGTTCCCAGTGACGGCCGGCAGACCCATCTCCGCGATCCGCACGAGCCACGGGTCCTTGGTGCTGCGGCAAGCCGCGCCGAGCGCCGCCATTTGCTGGTCAACGTCCTCGATCGCCTCCCGCCAAGCGGCCAGGCTCTGCTGCCACTCGCGCCTGAAATCACCCGCTGTGGGCGTTCTGGCGCCATCGCCCAGTTTGACGCCCAGCACGCGCTGGACCCATGCCGTTTGCGCAATTTGCAGCACCTCGGACATCGCCGCCCCCCGGCCGTCTAGTTCCGTGCCGTAGCATAACCTGGCGTAGTTCCGGCGCGAGCGCCACGTCAAACGACGTCATCCCGAGGCCGGCCACGGGCGCGAACTTGCTTGATGCTTCAAGCAATATCAATCGGCCACTGGCTGGCGCGCTGGATTCGTATCCGCGCGCCCAGCCCCCTGCCCGCCGGAGAGAATCTCTGGCATCACCGCCCCGTGTCCCTCGCCCCCATCCACCTCGCCGGCACACGCTTCCTGCTCGACCCCGCCGGCGCCCTGCTCTGCCCCGAAGCCGGCCTTCTCGCGGTCGCCGACCTCCATCTCGAAAAAGGCAGCGCCTGCGCCCATCGCGGCCAGCTCGTCCCCCCCTACGACAGCCACGTCACCCTCGACCGGCTCGCCGCCCTGCTGCGCCGCCATCAGCCCAAAACCCTGCTCGCGGTCGGCGACAGTTTCCACGACAACGCCGCCCCCGCGCGCCTCTCGCGCGCCGACGCCGCCCGCCTCCATGCGCTCACGCAACAAACCCGCTTCGTCTGGATCGGCGGCAACCACGACCCCGCGCCCGCCTCGCTCCCCGGCGACATCGTCCCCGAATACCGGCTCGGCCCGATCGTCTTCCGCCACCAGAGCGAAGCCACGCGCGAGCCCGAAATCTCGGGCCACTACCACCCGAAAGCGCGCGTCGCGACGCGCGCCGGCACGATCGCCCGCCCCTGCTTCGTCGCCGACCACCAGCGCGTCCTGCTCCCCGCGTTCGGGGCCTACACCGGCGGCCTCGACGTGCAGAATCCGGCGATCGCCCGCCTCTTCCCGCGCGGCGGCCGCGCCTTCCTGCTCGGCCGCGACCGCCTCTTCAGTTTCGGCCTCACCGAGCTCCGCTCGGGCTGAAGGAGGAAGAGGTTCTTTTTTGAAAAAAAGAACCAAAAAACTTGTCGCTCTTTGAACGCGGCTTCGGCAGCCACGTTCAGATGCGACTCGCATCGGAATGTCGTTCCAGCCACACGGCGCAAACGATCGAAAGTCTTTTTGCTTCTTTTTCTTCAGAAAAAGAAGCATCTTCGACTCAAGCCTCGTACAGCACCTGCAGCACCACGAACCAAGGATACCGCGTATCCACCGGCACCCCGTCCGGCCCCGCCAGCATCCCCGAAGCCGTCACCGGCACATGCTTCTCGGTCACCGCATCGTCCACGTTGCCGCCGAGCACGGTGAGCTGCCCCGGCCGCACCTCCACCACGATGTCGCAATGCGCCGGAAACGACCCCGCCGTCGGCAAGTCGGCGAACTTGATCTTCTCCGACCCGTCGCGACCGGTGCAGATCAAATCGCCCGCCACCGGCGCATAGCTCTGCGGCGCGTAGGCGCGCAGGCCCGGCGCCGCCCCCGCGGCCGCCAGATTGATATAGGTCGCGTGATTGACCGCATACGGAAACTTGTCCCGCGCCCCGGCAATCCGCATCACGTAAGAAATAAACGTCGCCGACCAGGCGTAGAATCCATCCTGCCGCGCATCGAAGATCTGGCCGTTCTCGTCATGCATCCCGGTCCAGGGACTTTCCTTCTCCCCCGGATCGAGCCCTTCCCAGAAATACTCGCCCACCCGCTGCCAAAGCCCCTCCTGCCGCTCGGGCTTGTCCTCGGGCGCCGGCTCCGGCCGCGTGTTCGGCGGGTCGTCATCGACCGGGGAGCGGAACAGACGCCATTCCCGCTCCGCAATGGCCACCGCCGCCGCGCGCGAGAACGGTTCCCACCCCAGATTGGCGAATGGCGGCACGTGATCGTCGATGACCGCCGCCGGACGCGGCCGCGGGGTGCCCGGCGCCGGCCGCGCCGTCACCGCCGGCCGTGGCCCGGCGCAGCCCGCGAGGCAAGCCGCAAGCCCCAAACCCCCCAGAACGGTTCGCGCACGTATCAGCAGGCGGGCTTCCGCGCTTTCGGCTCATAGCCGGTCAGGCCTGGCACTCCGTATCCGGGCACTTCGAGATTCTCAAGATCCTCGGGTCCCGGCTCGGTCCCCATCCAGGTCTTCGCCAGTTTCGCCACCGTCCCGTCCCGCTTCAGACAGACGAGCGCATCCTCGACCGCATCGCGCAGATCCGCATCCGCCGGCCGGAACGCCGCCCCATCCTCGGATTTCGTCTCCGGCAAGTCGATCGAGGGCACGATCCCGCCGCCATGCGAGGCCGCATAGGCGAGCGCGATATCGTCGGTCAGGCTCGCATCCGCAGCCCCCTGCCGCACGGCCGCGAACACCGCCTCCTGCGTCGGATAGGTCGTCGCGGCGAAGCCGAGCTTGCCGGAATGTTGCGCGGCCCAGACGGCGTAATCGGTGCCCTCCTGCACCGCGAGCCGCCCGCCGCGCAGGCCTTCGGGCCCCTCGAGCACGAGCCCCGGCCGCACGCCGAACCGATAGACCGTGCCGACATACCCTTCGGTGAACAGCCACTCCGCCGAGCGTTCGGGTGTCGCCGGAATCGGCCCCGCGAGAAAATCGAGTCGTTCATCGGCGAGATCCTGCGCGAGCACGCTCATCGGCGCGCGCGTGAATTCGATCCCCCGATGCAGCCGGGCGGCGATCGCCTGAAACAGCGCCACCGTGAAACCGGCCGGCGCCTCGCCTTTTGCGGCCGGCATCACGAACGGCGGATCGCTCTCGGCGATTCCGGCGCGGAGCGCCGGCTCGGCACCGGCGGCGGCGCACAGGAACGACAAACAGAAGCTTATAAGAATGCGGCGCATCGGCGGCCCCCTGGCAGCGTTACACTGCACCCAATCGCGGCGCCGCGGCCAGTTTCAGCGCGGGTGGAACATCGTCGCCAGCCGCACCGGCGCGAGCCGGTAGGACATCAGATCGCGTCCGGTCCCCAGACCCGCGCCCGCGCCTGCCCCCGGCAGCCGCATCACCCGCGCGAAGCCGCCGCCCGGCAAAGCCGCCATCGCGGCCCGCGGCGCCACAGCGGCGATC
The DNA here is from genome assembly GCA_027451405.1 of Acetobacteraceae bacterium. GTDB lineage: Bacteria > Pseudomonadota > Alphaproteobacteria > Acetobacterales > Acetobacteraceae > DAIDJM01. Next base: position 53,891 of record DAIDJM010000028.1, read on the forward strand.
GCCCCCGCGCCCGCGTGCCCCCGATCGCCGCCCGACCCCGCCGGGGCGGCCGCCTCCCCCGGCCGGTCCGGGATCGCCCAGGCCGCCAGCACCTTGCGCTGATAATCCTCTGCGAGCCCCGGCGTCTGGGAATGATAGGCCGCCGCCGCATGCGGCCAGCTCCCGGTCTGATCGAACAGCGTCTGCAGGAAATGCGCGGCGTAGGCCGCGTTCGCCGCCGGATCGAACGCCTGCTCCAAACTCGCGAACGCGCCCGGATGCTGGGCCAGGTTCACCTGCAGGCAGCCGACATCGATCGACCGCACGCCGCTCTGCTGCAGCGCCCGCACCGCCTCGATCGCCGCCTGCTTGCTCGGAAAGAAGCGCCCCTGCCCGAGCGCATTGACCGTCCAGGGCCAGGGCGCGACACGCCCCCCGGCATCAGGCCGCCCGGACTCCACCCGTCCGATCGCGAACAGGAACGCGTCCGGAATCCGCGTGCCCAGCTCCGCCGAGGCAATCGCCGCCCGGCACAGCGACGACGGATCGGCCTGCGCCAGCGCCAGGCGCGGCCCCGCGATCAGCGCGAGCGCCACCCCCGCCCGTCTGCCCCAACGCCGTGCCCGCATCGCTTCACTCTCATCCGATCCCCCTACCATCCGGTTAACCCGGCGAGGTTCGGCTCGAACCCGAACTTGTCCCGCCCGTTATCCGGCCAGGCCGGCACGGGCCCGGCGCTCATCAGGGAGGATCACATGGCACGTTGGGTGGCGGCTCTCGTCTTGCTGGCCTCGGCAGGCACGATGCTGTCGGCCTGCAACACGGTGGCAGGCGCCGGCCAGGACGTCTCCTCGGCCGGCCACGCGGTCACCGGTGCGGCCGAAAACGCCAAATAAAAAAAGGACCAGGGGGCGAAGGCCCCCTGGGCCCCGCCGGGGCCGGCAGGCCCCGGACCCCGTGTCGGTTGGCGCCGGTGGATTGAGGCCGGCGCCTCCCGCCACAGGATCGCTCAAACCGTGTGCAGCGCCGCCAGCACCAGAAAGCCCGCGCAAGCCAGCGCCGCGACCAGCATCGGCAGCAGGACGCTCTCCGCGTCCACGTTCCCAAACCTGGCGAACCACTCGGCCGCGGTTGCGCGGACCTCGCGCGCCGGCGCCCAGTTCGGCGTCGCGTCGAAAGCGGGATTCGGGCAGGGGTCGCTCATATCCGTGTCTCCTGAAACCCGCGGCGTGATTGCCGCGACAGGAGAAAACTGCCCCCTCACCCCGGGCCCGGTCGTTGAGCCCGGCGTGAAAAGTTATCAAAGCGTATAAATCCGCCCGATCGAGGGCGGGTCGGTGAGGCGCCGCCTCACCCCCCAGCCATCGCCCGATACAACCGCGCGTAAGCGCGCGCCGGTTCCCGCCAGGACACATCCGCCCGCATCCCCGCCGCCTGGATGCCGGCCCACACCCCCGGGTCGCGATACAGCCCCGCCGCGCGCCGGATCGCCTCCGCCAGCGCCGCCGCCGTCACCGGCGCGAACACCACGCCCGTCGCCCGCCCCGCCGCGATCGCCTCCGGCGTCGCGTCCGTCACGGTATCGGCGAGCCCGCCCACCCGCGCGACCAGCGGCACCGCGCCGTAGCGCAGCGCGCAGAGCTGCGTCAGCCCGCAAGGCTCGAAGCGCGACGGCACGAGCAGCATGTCCGCCCCGGCCTGGATCTGATGCGCCAGCGTCTCGTCATAGCCGATGGTGCAGGCGATCCGCCCGGGATGGGCCGCCTGCGCCGCGCGCAGCCCCGCCTCCAGCGCCGCCTCCCCCGAGCCCAACACCGCGAGCTGCCCGCCCGCCTCGAGCAGCGACGGCAGCGCCTCGAGCATCAGGTCGGAGCCTTTCTGGCCGGTCAGCCGCGTCACCGCCCCGAACAGCGGCGCCCTGGGATCGGCCTCGAGCCCGAACCGCGCCTGCAGCGCCGCCTTGTTGCCGCCCCGCGCCGCGATCGACTCCGGCCCGTACCGCACCGCGATCCGCCCATCCCGCGCCGGGTCCCATTCGCGCGTATCGATCCCGTTCACGATCCCCGACAGCACGCCCGCCCGCGCCCGCAGCACCGGATCGAGCCCCATCCCGTCCGCCTCGGTCGTGATCTCCCGCGCATAGGTGGGCGACACGGTGGTGATCCGGTCCGCGACCTGCAGCCCCGCCTTGAGGAAGGAGAGCCCGCCATGATGCCCGCCTTCCGCCTCCTCGAGCGCCTCGGGCGGCAGCCCGATCTCCGCCGCGACGGACGCCGGAAACCAGCCCTGGAACGCCAGATTATGCACCGTCACGACGCTCGCCGGCCGCGCCCCGCTCCCGGCCGCATGCCGCAGATAGGAAGGTGCCAGCGCCGCCTGCCAGTCATGGGCATGCACCACATGCGGCCGCCAGCCGCCGAGCGCGCCGAGCCCGATCCGCGCCGCGGCGAGTGCCAGGCCCGCGAAACGCCGCGCATTGTCCGGCCAGTCGCGCCGGTCCGGCCCCAGATACGGATTGCCCGCCCGCGCGAAGAGATGCGGCGCATCCAGCACCAGCAGATCGAGCCCCCGCGCGCTGCCGGCGAGGATGCGCGCCTCACCCCCGAACAGCGGCTCGGGCGGATGCGCGACCGCGTTGCCGAGCGCCGCCATCACCGCGGGATAGCCCGGCATCAGCGTGACGACCTTCACCCCCTCGGGTGCCAGCGCCGCCGGCAGCGCCCCCGCGACATCGGCGAGCCCCCCGGTCTTGACCAGCGGATACGCCTCCGAGACGACCGAAAGCACCCAAAGCGGACGCATCAGGAGCGGCACGGCTCCCTCGCTTCCTCGGCACGGCGCGGTGTCTGTGCGGGAATTCGCTCCGGCGAGTCAGCGGGCGGCTGTTCGCGAGCACCGGAGCGCAGCGGCCTCGAGGCCGTGAGCACCGGAGCGCAGCGAACGGCCGTCGGCTGACCGCCAGAGTAGAATTCCCGAGCCGACACCCTAAAGCCGGTCGATCATGGCCTGGGTGATGAGACAGACCCCCTGCCCCGTGCGCCGGAACCGCGTCGCGTCCAGCACCGGGTCCTCACCCACGACGAGCCCCTCCGGGATCACCACGCCCCGGTCGACGATCACGTTCCGCAGCCGCACCGAGCGGCCGATATCGACATAAGGCAGGATCACCGCCTGCTCGATCTCGGTGAAGGAATTCACCCGCACCCCGGTCGAGAGCAGCGTCCGCTTCACCGAGGCGCCCGAGACGATGCAGTTGCCCGACACGAGCGACGCGATCGCCTGCCCCCGCCTGCCATCCTCGTCGTGCACGAACTTGGCCGGCGCGGTCATCTCGCCATAGGTCCAGATCGGCCAGTCCTGATCGTAGAGATCGAGGTCGGGCACGGTGTCGGTCAGGTCGATATTGGCCGAGAAATAGGCGTCCACCGTGCCGACATCGCGCCAATAGGGCGCCGCCTCCTTCGAGGAGCGCACGCAGGAGCGCGAGAAATGATGCGCGAACGCATGCCCGCGCCGCACCAGGTCGGGGATGATGTCCCGGCCGAAATCATGGTTCGAGGCCGGGTTCGCCGCGTCCCGCCGCAGCAGCTCGTAGAGGAATTTGGCGTCGAACACATAAACGCCCATGCTGGCGAGCGACATCTCCGGCTTGCCCGGCATCGGCGGCGGATCGGCCGGCTTCTCGACGAAATCGAGGATGCGGTCCCGCGCATCGACATGCATCACGCCGAACCCGGAGGCCTCCGCCCGCGGCACCTCGATGCAGGCGACGGTCACCTCCGCCCCCTGATCGACATGCTGCTGCAGCATCTGCTCGTAATCCATCTTGTAGATGTGATCACCGGCGAGCAGCACGATGTAACGCGGCGCGTAATCCTCGACGATATCGAGGTTCTGATAGACCGCGTCCGCGGTCCCGAGATACCATTTTTCTTCCGAAACGCGCTGGCTCGCCGGCAGGATGTCGAAGCTTTCGTTGCGCTCGGGCCGGAAGAAGTTCCAGCCGCGCTGCAGATGCCGGATCAGGCTGTGCGCCTTATACTGGGTCGCGACCGCGATGCGCCGGATGCCGGAATTGAGCGCGTTCGAGAGCGCGAAATCGATGATGCGCGTCTTGCCGCCGAAATAGACCGCGGGCTTGGCCCGCACGTCGGTCAGCTCCATCAGCCGGCTGCCGCGTCCGCCGGCAAGCACGTACGCCATCGCGTAACGGGAATAGGGACCGGGCAGGGCGGGGCTCATCGGGCGCTCCTGTAACGGGATTGCGCCACCTGGGCCAGATTGCGATGGCGTTCATGCGCGGCTTTTCTTGGGGGTTGCCGCCCGCCGGCCATGCCCCAGATAGCGGTGACCGAACCGATCGGTCAGCCGCCCCCGGAAAACCCGGGGTGCGGCGGCCGGTTTCTGCCCGCGCTTCCCGGAGCCCGCCTCATGGCCGACAGCGAAATCGAGGATCCAGGCCACCGGCATCGCCACCGCGAGGATGCGCCCATGAGCGATCGCGACGGCACCGGCACCGCCGAGCCGCCCAAGGCCAGCGAGGACCGCCAGCGCCGCGAGGCCGAGGCCAAGCGCGAGCAGTCCCGCCGCGCCGCCCGCCCCTGGGTCCGGCTCGCCATGGTGGTGATCCTGGTCGCGCTGATCGCCGGCGGCATCTGGTACTGGCTCGCCACCAAGAATCTCGAGACCACCGACGACGCCTACACGGACGGCCGCGCCATCGCGATCGCCTCCCACGTCACCGGCACGGTGATCAGCCTCGACGTGAACGACAACCAGTTCGTCCATGCCGGCCAGCCGCTCATCCATATCGACCCGCGCGACTACCAGGCCGCGGTCCAGCAGGCCCAGGGCCAGCTCGACGCCGCGGAAGGCCAGCTCGCCGGCTCCCGCCAGGCCTTCGCGATCGCGAAAGTCAATTTCCCGGCCCGCCTCGAACAGGCCCAGGCCCAGCTCCAGGAAGCCCAGGCCAATCTGTTCAAGGCCGAGACCGACTATCGCCGCCAGACCAGCTTGCCGCGCGGCGCCACCACCGGCCAGGACATCGATTACGCGAAAGCGGCGCTGAAGACCGCCGAGGCCCAGGTCGCCTCGGCCCAGGCCGCGGTCCTTCAGGCCACCCCGGTGCAGCCCAACATCCAGCAGAGCGGCGCCTTCGTGAACCAGCTCTCCGGCGCGCTCGAACAGGCCCGCGGCGCGCTCGCCCAGGCCGAGCTCAATCTCTATTGGTGCGTCGTCCGCGCCCCCCAGGACGGCTGGATCACCAAGCGCAATGTCGAGCAGGGCAATTACGTCCAGCAGGGCAACCAGATCTTCACGATCGTGACGCCCGAAATCTGGGTCACCGCCAATTTCAAGGAGACCCAGCTCAACCGCATGCGCCCCGGCCAGCGCGTGACGATCTCGGTCGACGCCTACCCGTCGCTCAAGCTCGAGGGCCATGTCGACAGCATCCAGCTCGGTTCGGGCTCGAAATTCACCGCCTTCCCGCCCGAAAACGCCACCGGCAATTTCGTCAAAATCGTGCAGCGCGTGCCGGTGAAGATCGACATCGACAGCGGGCTCGACCCCAACCTGCCGCTGCCGCTCGGCATCTCGGTCGTGCCCACGGTCCATCTGAAATGAGCGGCACGACCGGCGCCGAATGGCGCCCGAAATCCAACCCGTGGCTGATCGCCGTGGTGGTCACGGTCGCCGCCTTCATGGAAGTGCTCGACACCACCATCGTCAACGTCTCGCTGCCGCACATCGCCGGCAGCCTCTCCTCCTCCTATGACGACGCCACCTGGGCGCTGACCAGCTACCTCGTCGCCAACGGCATCGTGCTCACCATCAGCGGCTGGCTCTCCGACCTGCTCGGCCGCAAGCGCTATTTCATCATCTGCATCCTGATGTTCGGCGTCTGCTCGTTTCTCTGCGGCATCGCCGGCAGCCTGCCCGAACTGATCTTCTTCCGCCTGTGCCAGGGTTTTTTCGGCGGCGGCCTGCAGCCGAACCAGCAATCCATTATCCTCGACACGTTCGAGCCGGCGCAGCGCGGCCGCGCGATGGCGGTGGTCGCGGTCGCCACCATCGTCGCCCCGATCCTCGGCCCCACGCTCGGCGGCTACATCACCGACGATTATTCCTGGCGCTGGATCTTCTTCCTCAACATTCCGGTCAGCCTGCTCGGCGCCTTCGGCGTCGCCACCCTGGTCGAGGACCCGCCCTGGGTGCGCGAGCGCCGCGCCCAGGGCATCGACTACATCGGCATCGGCCTGATCGCGCTGGGCCTAGGCTGCCTGCAGGTGGCGCTCGACCGCGGCGAGGACGCCGACTGGCTCGGCTCGCCCTTCATCCGCGTGATGTTCCTGCTCGCCTTCCTCGGCATCGCCGGCGCCATCGGCTGGCTGCTCACCGCGAAGCGCCCCGTGGTCGATCTGCGGGTCATGGCCGACCGCAACTTCGCCGTCGGCGTCACCATGATCGGCGCCATGGCCTTCATCCTCTATTCCGGCGCCGTCATCATCCCGCAATTCTCGCAGCAGGTGATGGGCTACACCGCGCTGCTTGCCGGCCTCATCCTGTCGCCCGGCGGCGCCATCGTCATCCTGCTGATCCCGATGGTCACGCGCTCGCTCAACGTCATTCCGACCCGCTACCTGATCATGACCGGCTTCACCGTCATGGGCTGTTCGCTGATCTATTCGAGCCATCTCGCGCCCGACATGGATTTCCTCCATCTCGCCCTGCTGCGCGCCTCGCAGACCGCCGGCCTCGCCTTCATGTTCGTGCCGATCTCGACGATCGCCTATTCGAGCCTGCCGCGCGAACTCAACGGCGACGCCGCCGCGCTCTACACCATGTTCCGCAACGTGTTCGGCTCGATCGGCATCTCCACCGCGACCGCTCTGGTCTCCCAGCAGACGCAGATCCGCCAAGCGTACCTGTCGCAACACATGACGCCGATGAATCAACCCTACCAGGAACTGCTGCAGAAAACGACGCAGGCGGTGATCGCCCTCGGCCACCCCGCCGCCACCGCCCAGCAGGCCGCCATGGGCCAGATCTACCAGACCTTCCGGACCCAGGCCTCGGTGCTCGCCTACACCGACGTCTTCCAGATCTGCGCCTTTGCCGCTTTTGCATTGGTACCGCTGACGTTTCTGTTCTCTAACTACAAGCCCGGCAAAGGGGCTCCCGCCGCCGCCGCCCATTGATCAACCGGCGCGGCAATGTGACCCGCCCGGGCGTGCGCGCCAGTCGCACGGTCCCGCGTTGACATCGGCAGCGGAGGATCACGCGCGTGGCATTTCGGAAGATAGCAGGCTCAGCCGTGCGGGGCGCCGTCGAACTGGCGCTGCGCGCGGCCGAGCGCGGCCACGACCCGGAGCCGGACGCGCTGCTCGACGCCCTCGCGGTGCCGCCCGAGGAGCCGGAGGCGGCGGAAAATCTCGCCCGCCTGCTGCGCGCCTGCCACGCCGAAGCAGGCCTCTCCGCCTTCGGCCGCCGCGCCCTGTTCTGGGACCTCCACCAGCGCGTCGCCAATCTGCGCGCGCTCCGCGCCGCCGAGACCGAAACCCCCGCCATCCTCCGCGAGCGTATCCGGTCCCCCCTCATCATCACCGGCATGCCCCGCAGCGGCACCACCTTCCTGCATCGCCTGCTCGCCGCCGACCCCGCCGCCTTCGTGCCCCACGGCTGGGAGACGCTGCACCCCTATCCCGAACCCGGCCGCCCGGACCACCGCGCCCGCGACCTCGAGCGCCAGCTCAAACTCTTCGCGATCTTCGCGCCCGAACTCGTGCGCATGCACCCGGTCCGCGCCTCGACCCCGCAGGAATGCACCGAGCTCACCGCCGGCATCTTCCGCAGCCTGCGCTTCGAAACGATGTACGCGATCCCGAGCTACAAATCCTGGCTCGCCGCCGCCGGCCACGGCCCCGCGTACCAATTCCACCGCCGCTTCCTGCAACATCTGCAACATCAGCACGCGCGCGACGGTCACTGGGTGCTCAAATGCCCCGACCATGTCTTCGCGCTCGCCGAGCTGCGCGCCACCTACCCCGACGCCCGGCTCGTCTTCCTGCATCGCGACCCGGTCCACGTGCTCGGCTCCGTCGCCCGCCTCACCGAAGCGCTGCGCGTCCCGTTCGCCCGTGACGTCGACCGCCCCGCGATCGGCCGCCAGATCCTCGAGGACTGGGCCCGCGGCGGCGACATCCTCGCGCTGGAAGCCACCCAGCCCGGCCAGGCGCTGCATCTGCGCTTCCGCGAAATCGTCACCCGCCCGCTGGAGACTGTCCGCCGCATCTATGGCCATTTCGGCATGCGCTGGACCGAAGCCGCCGCCGCCCCGATCGCCCGCCTCGCCGCCGCCATGCCGGACGGCGGATACGGCGAATACGCTTACGATTTCAGCGATTACGGCATCACCACGGAGGAGGTGCGCCTGCGCTTCGCCGATTACATGCGGGCGCTCGATCTTCCGCTCGAAGGCCCTTCGCTCCGGCCACGCCTGCGGCAGGCAGGGCTCCGCCCCGCGCCCGCCGGGGCCGGAAGATCCCAGACCCCGTTGCTGTTCAGGAAAAGCTGACCGGTTCGCGGGCGCGCAGGCAATCGGCGAGCGTATGCGCGTCCAGCACCCCGAAGAATGCTTCGTTGGCGTCGCGCAACAGGAAGCGCAGCCCGCAATCGCCGAGCAGTGTGCAGGCGCCTCCTTCGGCCCGGAAACATTCCACGAGCGGCTGCTCGCCCTCCAGGCGGCGGATCAGCCCGCCCAGCACGATTGACGCCGGCTCGACGGCCAGACCGACGCCCCCGGCGATGCCGCGCGTGGTCCGCGTCAGCCCGAGCGCGGTCAGTTGCTGCACGATCTTATGCAAATGGTGGCGCGACAGCCCGCCCAGCACGACCGCCAGCGTCTCGACCGTCACGATCTCCCCCGCCGGAAGCCGTGCGAGGGCGATCAGCACGCGCAGCGCGATATCGGTCGAGGCCAGAAGCCGCATGGTGGACATCCCGGAGGCGTTAACTGGTATTGACGATACCACAATTCTCGGGGTAGAAAACTGGTATCGCCAATGCCGGTTTTGCGCCGGCGCCGGACGGGAGCAGGCCGATGAGTGCCACGACGCAACTTGCCTTCGCCAACCGCAGCGTGGGCGACATCGCCGCCAGCCTGCCCGGGGCGGCCGCGATTTTCCGCCGCCACAAGCTGGATTATTGCTGCGGCGGCCGAGCCACCCTCGCCGACATGGCGGACAAGAAAGGCGCGCCGCTCGACGCGCTCGAGAACGAGCTGCGGGCAGCCGCCGCTCAGGCCGAGCCCGTGCCGACCCCGGCCGCCACCGACGAGCTGATCGACATGATCATCGAGCGCTTCCACGAATCCCACCGGCGGGAGCTGCCGGAACTCATCCGCCTCGCGCGCCGCGTCGAAGCCGTGCATCGCGACCATCCGCTCGCGCCGCGCGGATTGGCCGACACGCTCGAAACGATCTACACGACGCTCGAGGACCACATGGCGAAGGAGGAGCAGGTTCTGTTTCCCCTCATGCGCCGCGGCGGGCACCCGATGATCTCCCACCCGATCGCCATGATGATGGCCGAACACGACGATCACGGCACGCATCTGCGCGAGATCGAGCGGCTGACCGGCGGCTTCGTGCCGCCCGAGGGCGCCTGCAACACCTGGCGCGCGCTGTTCGTGGGCGGCCGGAAATTCGCCGACGATCTCGTCGAACACATCCACACCGAGAACAACATCCTCTTCCCGCGCTTCACCGGCTGAACCGGGCCGCATCGCGATGATGCCGGAGGTCGCCCGCGCGCTGCATGTCGTCGCCGTCGTCCTATGGATCGGCGGCGTCGGCATGGTCACGACGGTGCTGCTGCCCGAAGTGCGGCGCGCCCACGAGCCGGCGGCCCGCTTCGCCCGCTTCCACGCGCTGGAACGCCGCTTCGCCCGCCAGGCGCGCTGGACGGTGGCGCTCGCCGGCCTGAGCGGTTTCTACATGGTGTGGCGCTACGATCTGTGGGACCGCTTCCGCAGCGCCGATTTCTGGTGGATGCACGCGATGCTGGCGACCTGGCTGGTTTTCGCGCTGATGCTGTTCGTCATCGAGCCGCTTTTTCTCGACCGCGCCATGGCGCGCTGGTCCGCCACACGGCCGCAAGCCGCCTGGCGGGCCGTCGAAGCGCTGCACGGTTTTCTGCTGGCGCTCGGCCTCATCGCCATCGCCGGCGCGGTCGCCGGCAGCCACGGCGTCAATCTGCTGGCCTGGTGACGCAGCGCCTTCGGTGGGCGGGGCTCGGCCTCGTGCCGGCTGAAGCGACTGTTTAACGTATTGGGGTCTGGGGCCTTTCGGCCCCAGCGGAGTGCAGAGGCGGAGCCTCTGCACTCCGGAGGCACGAATCAGCCCAAACCTCCTCCGCCCTAGCCCGCCGCGCGCAACACCTCACGGAACAAAACCGTCGGCAACCCACCCCCCATCACACCCCGCATCGGCGCTCCGTCATCGTTCCCGATCCAGACGCCAATCACCTTCCCGCCGCTCTCCCCGATGAACCACGCATCGCGGTTGTCTTGCGTCGTCCCGGTCTTCCCGGCCACGAACCGCCCCGCCACCGCCGCCCCCCGCCCGGTCCCCTCCCGCACCACGGCCGCCAGCATCCGCACCATCATCGCCGCCCGGTCCGCATCGATCACCCGCACGGCCCCCGCTTGTGGCACCGCAACCCCCCGCCCATCCGCCCGCACGCTCTCCACCCCATGCGGCTCCACCTTCAGGCCACCATTGAAGAACGCCGCGTAAGCCGCTGTCATTTCGAGTAAACCCACCTCCCCCGTCCCCAACGCCAGCGACGGCGCATCGGGCAGCCGGTCCCGCACACCGAGCCGACGCGCCACCGATGCCACCGCCGCCGGCCCCCCCGCCCGCATCTCCAGCCGCACCGCGGCCGTGTTCAAACTCAGCGCCAGCGCCCGCTCCAGCGTCACCTCGCCCCGCCATCCCGGCTCGAAATCCACCGGGCTCCATCCGCCGATCCGGAGCGGCGCATCGAGCACGGTGTCGTCCGGCCGCATCCCCTGCTCGAGCGCCGCCAGCCACACGAAGGGCTTGAACGACGACCCCGGCTGCCGCCGCGCCTCGGTCGCGCGGTCGAACCCGCCCCCCTCGTAAGACCGTCCCCCCACCAGCGCCCGCACCGCCCCGCTCGCCGCATCGAGCACCACCACCGCCCCCTGCCCGGCATGGACCCGCCGCCCCGGCCCCGCGAGCAACGCGGCCAGATCGGCCTGCGCCACCGCCTGCAACCGCGCATCGAGTGTGGTCCGAACCACCGCGTCCGTCCCCGGCGGCACGAGTGCCGCCACCTGCCCCGCCGCCCAGTCCGCGAACCACCCGCCACCCGGCGGATGCGCCGGCACCCGGATCGCCGCCTTCGCCGCCGCCGCCTGCGCGTCCGTGATCGCCCCGGTCCCGACCATCGCATCGAGCACTTCCTTCGTCCGCGCGATCGCCGCCTGCGGATCGGCCCTGGGGTTGAACCGGCTCGGCGCCCGCGGCAGCCCCGCCAGCATCGCCGCCTGCCACAAATTCAGATGCCGCGCCGAAATCCCGAAATAGACATGCGCCGCCGCATCGATCCCCCACGCGCCCGATCCGAGATAAACCCGGTTCAGCCAGATCTCGAGAATCTCGGTTTTGGTGAAATGCCGCTCCAGCCACAGCGTGAGCAGCATCTCCTGCACCTTGCGCCGCACCGTCCGCGCATTGCTCAGAAACAGCGTCTTCGCGACCTGCTGCGTGATCGTCGACCCGCCCTGCCGCACCCGCCCCGCCAGCAGATCGACCAAAGCCGCCCGCAGCACCCCCTCGGCATCGAACGCGCCATGCGTCCAGAACCGCCGGTCCTCGATCGAAACCGCCGCCTCCGGCACATAAGCCGGCAGGTCGGAAAGCCGCAGCGCCTCCCCCACCACATCGCCATAGGTCGCGATGGTCCGCCCGGCACTGTCCTGCAGCACGAGGCTCGGCCGCCGGATCGCATCCAGCGCATCCTCCGGCCGCGGCAAATCCCGCGCGAACCAGAGCAGCACGACCCCGCCGGCCAGCGCCCCCCAGACCGCGAGGATCACCCCCCAGCGGACCACCCACCAAGGAAACCGCCGCCGCCGCTTCGGCGCGATCTCCGGCACCGGCTCGAATGCGGGCGCGTGATACATCTTTCTTTGCCTAGCCCTCGCCGCCCGCTTCGCGCCATATCGAAGCCGTGCCCGCCTGGCGGAATGGTAGACGCAGCGGACTTAAAATCCGCGGCCCGAAGGGCGTGGGGGTTCGAGTCCCCCGGTGGGCAGTGCCTGTGAAAGCGGCCCAGGCTGGCCGTCCGACGCCGGTTTTCTCCGCTCCGGTCCTCACGGCCCCAAAAGGCCGCTCCGCTCCGGTGCTCGAAAACCAACGCCAGCCGACTCAGCCTGAGCCGTTTTGAAAGGCACTGCGCGAGAGGTCTCGCGCTATCCCGCTGCCACCCAGGCCGCGACCGCGAGCAGCAGCCACCCCGCCATGAACGCGATCCCGCCGACAGGCGCCGTCGGCCCGAACCGCACCCCCGCCAGCTCCCCCAGATAAACCGACCCGCAAAACAGGATCAGCCCCACCAGAAACGCCGCCCCCGCCACATTCACGAGCGAAGGCGCCCCGCGCATCGCCCAGATCCCCACCAGCACCAGCGCGATCGCGTGCCACCCCTGCATCTGCACCGCCGCCCGCACCGCCTCGACCGCCCGCGGCGGCAGTTTCTGCGGCAAGGCATGCGCCGCCAGCGCCGCCATGATCACGGCGGTGCAACCGGCGAGCGAGCCCAACCCGATCCAGACACGCGCCATACCCGGCATCTTCCAAATCCCCTTCTCGCACCTTTAGATTGCCCGGAAATGCCGCGCGGCGACCTTTTCCCCGAAATCGGGCCCTTCGAGACCGGCTACCTGCCGCTCACCGACGGTCATGTGATGTATTGGGAGCAGGTCGGCAATCCGCGCGGCCGCCCCGTCCTCTTCCTCCATGGCGGCCCCGGCGCCGGCGCCGGCGCGGTCCATCGCCGCTTCTTCGACCCCGCCCACTGGCGCATCGTCATCTTCGACCAGCGCGGCGCCGGCCGCTCCCGCCCGCTCGGCAGCCTGGAAGCCAACACCACCACCCGCCTCGTCGCCGACATCGAATTGTTGCGATCCTATCTCGACATCGACCGCTGGCTCCTCTTCGGCGGCTCCTGGGGCAGCACGCTGGCACTCGCCTACGCCCAATCCTACGCCGAACGCGTGATCGGCCTCGTGCTCCGCGGCGTCTTCCTCGGCCGCCGCACCGAAGTCGACTGGTTCCTGCACGGCCTGCGCGCCGTCTTCCCCGACGCCCACGCCGCCTTCGTCAATTTCCTCCCCCCCAACGAACGCCACGACCTGCTCGCCAACTACCTCCGCCGCCTCACCGACCCCGACCCCGCCATCCACATGGCCGCCGCAAGAGCCTGGTCCGTCTACGAAGGCAGCTGCAGCACCCTCCTCCCCAGCCCCGACACGGTCAGCAGCTTCGCCCAGGACCGCACCGCGCTAGGCCTCGCCCGCATCGAAGCCTTCTATTTCGCGCACGATCTGTTCCTCCCCCCGGAAGGCCTCCTCGGCCACATGACCCGCATCGGCCACCTCCCCGGCGAAATCGTCCAAGGCCGCTACGACATGGTCTGCCCCCCCGTCACCGCGTTTGAGCTAGCCGCCCACTGGCCCGCCGCGAGACTCACCTTAGTCCCCGACGCCGGCCACTCCGCTTTGGAACCCGGCATCCGCCGCTCGCTAGTCGCCGCCGTAGAACGCTTCCGCAACAGCCGGTGAGGCTGAAACGCGCCTCCGGCGGGCAGGGGCGTTGCCCCTGCACCCCACTGGGGCCGGAAGGCCCCAGACCCCGTTCCATTTGTTAGTGGTCATATTTCGACCCGTTCTCAATGACCGACGACGAAACGATGGAAGATTTCACATCAGGAAGAGTTAACCCACTGAAAGAGATTGGCGACGGTGGTCTGCAGTCTTTATTAACCTCCGTCGTAAATGCCTTCTCCCTAGAGTGGCTTACGAGGTCTCCAACAACGAACCGAATTCAGGAGTTATGGGGTAGACGCGATGCGGTCGCCACGAACCAACTTGCGATTCTCGGCAGCGCCATAGAGCTCCTTTCTGATCGGAACGCGGCTTGGGTTTCAAAGCGGATTGATGCCATAAAATCCGAGACGACTTCAGGTGACAGAAAAGGCGATTTGTTCGAGGTATTAGGCTTGAGCCTATTTCAGGTTGAAGGCCAAACCGTAATGTGTGCGGCTGAAAACACTCCCGGCTATGATGGAGTGATTGATTTCGGAGGGGGCGCTTTAGCCTCGGTTTCGGTCAAAGACTTCGGCATGCTCTATTTCGAAAAGCAATTTCTCGAGAAATCATCGGAGATTGAGTTGATATTGCGAGGGCTTCCAATACAAAGCTTGGGACTTGTAATTACTGCCTCGCGCTATCCGCTTACTGAGGATTGGAAGCGGCTTCGAAACGCAATCGAAGGGGCTGTCACCAGACTCCGACATGACGTTGTGCACCAAGAAATCGGGATTTGGAGCTTGAGACCTCAAGCTTTACCGGTCAATTATAACAGAATCGTTGATGTGGGCTTATCGTATGCTGTCGTAATCACATCACCTCATCACCAGAATGAGCAGAAGAATGTCCTTTCTAAGATCGAGTCTGCATGCGCAAACCTGTCCAAGCACGCACGAAAGTTTGGCGACGGTCGTGCAAGCGTTTTACTAGGTGGTGTACCCATAAAGGGGTAGCAGCACGGGTTTGCGTTGTGATTCAAGCTCCTGGGAGGAGCTTATTATGGGCCGCTACGATCTGACTGATTTCGAATGGAAGGTAATCGCACCCCTGCTGCCGCAAAAATCGC
>DAIDJM010000029.1 GCA_027451405.1 Acetobacteraceae bacterium
CTCAGGCGGCAGAAGCGGGCCGATGATAGCCCATTGAGCATCCGTCAAATCGCCGCGCGCCAAGGCTACCTCCGCCAAGGAGACAGTCTTGAATCAGCCGCCAACCGATTTGGGAATCCCTTTTGTCAACAGGACCCAGGCCAGCCCCTAGAACAAATCCCTTCCCTCAAGCCACCAGCCGCCGCGGCTCCTCCGGATAAACCGGCGCCGGCAGCGAGCGGAACCCCGGCTTCGCCAGCCAGTAACCCTGCTGCAATCGCACCCCGAGAGCGGCGAGCGCGCTATATTCCGCTGCCGTTTCAACCCCCTCGGCGACGAGCGCGATATCGAGCTCCAGGCATAGCCCCACGCAGGCACGGACCAGCGCCTGGCGCCGCGCGTCGGCATCGATGCCGCGAACCAGCACCATGTCGAGCTTCACGATATCGGGCCGGAACTGCGCCAGCAGATCGAGATTGGAATGTCCCGCCCCGAAATCGTCGAGCGCGGTGCGAAACCCCATCGCCTGATAGGCTTCCACGATGCGCGTCAGATGACGCGGATCGCGCACCGCCTCGGCCTCCGTGATCTCGAAAATCAGCCGCTCCGGCGGGAAACCCACGCGGTCCGCAGTATCGAGCGTCGCCCGGATGCAAGCCCGTGGTTCATAAACCGCGTTCGGCATGAAATTGATGGACAGGGCAGGGACATGCTCCACGCCGAGCGCCGCCGCCTGCTCGATCGCCGCGATCCGGCAGGCCTGATCGAACGCGTAGAGCTGCTCGGGCATCACCGAAGCAATCACGCTGCCCGCGGATTCCCCGGCCGGCCCGCGCACCAGCGCCTCGAACGCAAATATCTGCTGCATGCGGATATCGACGATCGGCTGAAACGCCATCGCGAGCGGCCGTCCAAACCCGCCCTCCCGGCAAGCCCCGCAACTCCGCCGCTCCGTCTCGCCCATCGCAGGTTCCTCTCTCCCGCTCACAAATCTATGCCGCGCAGGTTGCGATAATATGAAGCCGGTCAACCTCTTGGCCGCGATACGCCCCCATCCGCCGGAGATCCCATGTTCTCCCAGCTGCTCACGCCCGTTGCCGGGAATCTATGGCTCTCCTTCCTGGTCGCCGCCCTGCCGATCGCAATCGTGCTGATCCTGCTCGGCATCGCCCGCCGCCCCGCCTGGCAAGCCTCGCTCGCCGGCCTCGCCACCGCCTTCGCGATCGCGCTCGCGGTCTGGCGCTTCCCGGCCGGCCTGGCGCTGGACAGCATCGCCGCCGGCGCCACCTTCGCGCTCTGGCCGGTCATGTGGATCGTGGTCAACGCGCTGCTGCTCTACAACATCGCCGTCGCCTCCGGCCGCTTCACCGCCTTCCGCGACTGGCTGCTCGACCACCTCCCCGACGACCGCCGCGTCATCCTCGTCGTCATCGGCTTCTGCTTCGGCTGCCTGCTCGAAGGCATCGCCGGCTTCGGCACGCCCGTCGCCATCACCAGCGCGCTGCTCATCCTGGTCGGCTTCCCCGCCACCGAAGCGCTCGCCTTCACGCTGATCTTCAACACCGCCCCCGTCGCCTTCGGCGCGCTCGGCGCCCCCATCACCGTGCTCGGCCAGGTCACCGGCCTCGACCCCGCCCGGCTCGGCGCCATGGTCGGCCGCCAGCTCCCCTTCCTGGCCCTGATCCTCCCGTTCTACGTGATGACGCTCTATGGCGGCCTGCGCTCACTCCGCGCGCTGCTGCCCCTGCTCACCGTCGCCGGCGGCAGTTTCGCGATCGCACAATTCCTCACCGCGAACTACATCAACTACGCGCTGACCGACGTGCTCTCCTCGCTCGCCGCCCTCGCGTCCACCCTAGGCTTCCTGCGCGTCTGGCACCCCGCCCCCGACCCCGAATTCGCCGTCCGCCACCATCACCACCACACCGAACGCTCGCATGTGCGCGGCTGGCAAGGCTGGCTCCCCTGGATTCTCGTCTCGGTGGTCGTGATCGTCTGGACCGAACTCAAAATCGCCAGCATCGGCCAGCAGACCATCCTATGGCCCGGCCTCCACAACGCCGTGGAAATCACGCTCTATCACAAGCCCTACGCCGCCAAATACGTCTTCCAGCCGCTCGCCACCGGCACAGCCATCCTGCTCGCCTCGCTCCTCACCGCCGCCCTCGTAGGCCTCAGCCCCGCCCGCCTCCTCCGCTGCATCACCGCCACCGCCCGCCAGAGCGCCATCGCCGTGCTCACGGTGGCGCTCATCGTCGCCCTCGCCTTCCTCATGAACTACGCCGGCCTCACCTACACACTCGGCATGGGCGTCGCCGCCACCAGCCTCGCCTTCCCGCTGCTCTCCCCGTTCTTGGGCTGGGTCGCCGTCTTCCTCTCCGGCAGCGACACCTCCGGCAACGCCCTCTTCGGCAACCTACAGGTCGTCGCCGCCCACCAGCTCGGCCTGAACCCCGTGCTGATCGCCGCCACCAACTCCTCCGGCGGCGTCATGGGCAAAATGATCTCCCCCCAAAACATCGCCACCGGCGTCTCGGTGACCGATCTGAAAGGCCGCGAAGGCGTGGTCTTCGCGCGCACCTTCCCGCACAGCATCGTCCTGACGCTGCTACTCGGGCTGCTCGTGCTCGCGCAGCAATATCTGGTGCCTTGGATGGTGCCGTAAGGAAGGAGAAGGATTCTTCTTTTTCTGAAGAAAAAGAAGCAAAAAGACTTTCACCTCGAACGGTGCGGGTTTCGCCGACTTTCAGATGCGATCCGCCAAGTAGCGGGGTCTGGGGCCTTCCGGCCCCAGCGGAGGGTGCAGGGAGGCAGAGCCTCCCTGCCCGCCGGAGGCACACCCAAATCACCGCCGCCGCCGTAACAAAACCCTTGTCGCCCCCGGATTTCGCGCATGCGGATGCGCCGTCGCGAGCACGATCCCCCGCAGCCCCGGCTCATTGAGCCACATCGGCAATTCCCGCCGGATCGCGCCCCCGCCTTCGGGGCTGCCTTTCCCGGTGATCACTTCCACGCAGCGAACCTGTTCCGCCTGTGCCGCGTGCAGAAACCGCGTCAGCGCCAGATGCGCCGCGGCGACGGTCTTGCCGTGCAGGTCGAGCCGCCGCTCCGGCGCCATCCGGCCGCTGCGGAACCGGTGCCAGGTCCCCGCATCGAGCCCGGCCGGTGCCTCGCCGATGGTGAGCGGCGCCGGCGCGCTCCGTGCCGGCTTGCGCGCGGCTTGTGCCGGCGGCGCCGGCGGGGCGGCCCGCGCCGCTGGCCGCCGTGCGCCGAGCACGAACGCCTCCCAGGCGGCTTTGTCGTCCTCCGAAAGCGGGCGCAAGCGCGGCATGAGTCACTGCATATAAGAAAACCCCGGCGCTCGTTACGCCGGGGCCCAAAGTAACGGGGTCTGGGGCCTTCCGGCCCCAGCTTGGTGCAGGGGCAGAGCCCCTGCCCGCCGGAGGCGCCTACCTCTAGGCCGCCTTAGCCTTCTGATTGAGATTCTCATTCGCCAGCTTCGACAGCAGCGCGTCGGTCTCCTTCTCCTCGTCGAGCGTCTGCTGCAGCAGCTGCGCGACCTGCGCATGTCCCATCGCCTTGGCCCAGGCGACCATGGTGCCGTACCGCGCCATCTCGTAATGCTCCACGGCCTGCCCGCCCGCGAGCAGCCCCGCATCCAGCGCCGGCCCCGTGTCGAACTCCTCGATCAGCTCGTTCGACTCCTCGACGATCCCGTTCAGCGCCTCGCAGGTCGTGCCCCGCGCGCGCTTGCCGAGATGCTCGAAGATCTGCTGCAGCCGCTCCACCTGGCCCTGGGTCTGCTCCCGGTGGTGCAGGAAGGCCTGTTTCAGCTCCGGGCTTTCCACGGCCTTGGCCATTTTCGGCAGCGCCTTCAGGATCTGCCGTTCCGCGTAGTAAATGTCCTGCAGAAACAGCAGGAACAGGTCTTCCATCGATTTTTGCTGTGCCATGACGGGCTCCCTGGAAATCGGGGCTTGTACGAGCATCCCCTGTTCCACAAAGCGCATCGGCCGACCCGGGTTGCCACGCCCCCCGCGCGCGCCCGGCGTTGAACCCGCCCCCGCAACGGTTGACTTCGCGCCCGCCGCCTGCGCCATGGCCCTTCCAATGAACAAGCGTTCGCTCCCGGGCCCGATCGCGGCGCTCGGGCTCATCCTTCTCGTGCTGGTCCCGCTCTGGCTGCGCGCGCCGGTCCAGGATGTCGCCCGCTTCGACCAGCCCTTCTATCTCGGCATCGCGCATGACATCCGCGCCGAAGGCCGCTTCACCAACGGCTATTTCTTCGACCCTGACCCCGACGGCGCCCGCCCCTCCGGCATGCGCTTCTCGCCGCTCTATCCCGCGCTCCTCGCCGCCATCGCCCGAATCGATCCGGGCCTGCGCGCCGGCATGGACTGCCTCGCCCCCTCGCATGGCCGCGCGCTCGGCTGCCCGCGCGCCGCCCCGGTCATGCGCGGCCTGCAATTCGCCGAACTCGCCGCGATTTTCCTGCTGATCTGGGCCATCGGCGCGCGCCTCGGCGGCCGCACGATCGCCTGGCTCGCGCTCGCCGCCGCGCTCTTCACCGCCCCGCTTCTGTTGCGCTCGGTCAACTACCTGATGACCGAAATGACCACGCTGCTCTTCACCACCGCCGCCACCGTCTGCGCGGTCCTGGCCGCGACCGCCCGCCGCCGCATCGCCTGGTCCGCCGCCGCCGGCCTGTGCCTCGCGCTGGCCGCCCTCACCCGCCCCGCCTTCCTCTATCTGATCCCCGCCGCGGCGATCGGCGTGGCGCTGACCGCCCCCCGCGCCCGCGACCTCGCCCGCGCGCTGGCCACCTATCTCGCGACCGCGACCCTCACCCTCGCCCCCTGGTTCCTCCGCAACCGCATAACCCTCGGCCACACCGCGCTCACCTACGGCTACGACAGCCACACGCTGGTCCAGCGCATCGCCTTCGACACGATGACCTGGCGCGAATACGCGGAGTCCTATCTCTGCTGGCTCCCCGACGGCACGTCGCTCGGCCGCCGCTTCATCGGCCCCGACGGCTGCGGCCGCTTCGGCTGGGACGAGCACCCCAATTCCTTCTACGTGCTCGGCCTACGCCACATGCTCCCCGAAACCCTCGCCGCCGCCGGCGGCTACCCGCACCATCTCGCCTACCTGCTGCGCACCTACATCCTCCCCGCGCCCTTCTGGCATCTGGCGGTCTCGGTGCCGCTGGCGCTGCGCGGCGCCTACGTCTCCCATTGGTGGGGTTTCGGGCTGTTCTGGCTCACCCTCGCCTTCGCCCTGCGCGCCTGGCGCCGCCGCCAACCCTATGCGCTGGTCGCGGTTCCGGCGCTCTTCATGCTGGCCTTCAACGCGATGGTCGCGGTCAACCAGGTGCGATACAATCTGATGCTCGTCCCGGCTTATGCGCTGGCCGCCGCCTTCCTCTTGCAGGCGGCCTGGCAAGCCTGGCGCGCGCGGCGGCACATCGGTTTCGGGTGACCCCAATGTCAGGCTCGACGAACCACGGTTTCTCGCTCACGGCCTCGCTCCGCGCCGTCCTGCGTCCGCGCCCGGCCGCCCCCGAATCGGCGCTGCTGTTCGCCACCTCGGCCGACCCCGACCCGGTCGCCCGCTTCCTGGCCGAGGATGTCCCGGCGCTGGACTGGCGCGCGGATTTCCTGCGCAGCCCGGCGATGGACGAAATCTTTCTCGGGCTCGAAACCGAGATCGAGGAAGAAACCGAGGAAGAGACCGTGTTCTCGACTCAGGAAATCGTCACGACCGGATCGGGCTTCGTCGCCGACTGAGCGAGTGTCCGCGCTGTTCAGCAGCCTGGCTAGAACAACAGCCGATCAGAGGATTCCATCCGATCGGATTTTGCTCTAGGCGCCCCGCATCCGAGCCCGCCACTTCCCGATCCGCCCCACATCCGCCAGCCGCCGGTCGAGAAACGCGAGCGTCGGCTCCATCGCGAAATCCCGCCGCAGCGCATAGAGCAGCGTCGTCCCCCACACCGCGCCCAGGATCGCACGCTTCGTATACCAGCTGAAATCCGCCGACCGGTCCCCTGCCCCGGTCCAGATCGCCTCCACCGTCCGCGCCGCGATCCGGGCCGCCGCCCGGCCATGTCCCGGCAGCGCCAGGAACCGCACCGCCCGCCGCTCCGCCTCGGCGAATTCCGCCAGCACCGCGAGCCGCGCCTCGATCAGCCGCCGCACCCGCCCCGCCAGCCGCAAACCCGGCAGGTCCGCCGACGCGGCCTCCACCATCATCCGGTCCGCGAGATCGCCCCAGGCCTCGATCGCCTCGACCGCGCTGCCCGGAAACAACCGGTCCGCCGGCGCCACCGCGACCGCCACCCGCCACCCGTCGCGCGCCGCGCGCGGCAGCACGATCTCCCGCAGCGCCGCATCCCGCGCCGCGCTCCGCTCCGGCACCCGGATCACGCCAGCGCCTCCCGCGGATACCGCGCCAGTTCCTCGACGAAGCCGAAACTCGCGAAATCGGTCACCCGCATCGGATAGAGAATCCCGTCCAGATGGTCGAATTCATGCTGCACCACGTTGGCGTGCAGCCCCTCGACCTCGCCGCCCACGGGATTGCCGTCGCAATCCACGCCCTCATACCGGACCCGCACCCAGCGCGGCACGGAGGCCCTCAGCCCCGGGATCGAGAGGCACCCCTCCCAGCGCGGCACCTGCGCCTCCCCCACCGGCGTCACGGTCGGATTGATCACCACGGTCGGCGCCACCGGCGCCTCGCCCTCGCGCTCGGGCGGCAGGTGAAACACGAACATCCGCAGCGGCACATGCACCTGCGGCGCCGCCAGCCCCACCCCGTTCGCATCCAGCATGGTCTCGACCATGCTCGCGGCCAGCCGCCGGATCTCCGGCGCCCCGGGATCGGGCACCGGCTCGGCCACGCCCGTCAGAACCGGATGGCCCATCCGGGCGATTTTCAGCAATGCCATCGTATTCCCCGCTTTTGCCGAAAACCCGTTGGGCTCGGCGGCGAGGCATGATATAGGCGCCCCTCTTCTGGCCCGCGAGGCCGGAACCATCATGCACGCGCGGTCCGGATCGACCGGCCCCGCAAGGAACGACGCGCGGTCCGGACCGGCCGGACCGGCAAGGAACAAGGAGTTGGTGCCCCAGTGCAGGTTCTCGTCCGAGACAACAATGTCGACCAGGCGCTCAAGGCCCTCAAGAAGAAGATGCAGCGGGAAGGAATTTTCCGCGAGATGAAGCTGCGTCGTCACTATGAGAAGCCGTCCGAGCGCCGCGCCCGCGAAGCCGCCGAAGCGGTCCGCCGCGCCCGCAAGCTCGAGCGCAAGCGTCTGGAACGCGAAGGCTTCTAGTTCACGCCGGCAACGACCCGGACATTCCGCCATCGCATCACAACTCTTAGCACATCCCCGTGTTTGCTCCGCATAGGAGCCAAAGATGCGCGAGAGCCCGGATACCATGCGGATTGCACAGATCGCCCCGTTGCACGAAGCCGTGCCGCCCAAACTCTACGGCGGCACCGAGCGCGTCGTCTCGTTCCTCACCGAGGAGCTCGTCGCCCTCGGCCATGACGTCACGGTCTTCGCCAGCGGCGATTCAGAGACCACGGCCAAGCTCGAACCGATCTGGCCGCGCGCGCTCCGCCTCGATCCCGCGGTCCGCGACGCGGTCGCGCCGCACATGCTGCTGCTCGAGACGGTGTGCCGCCGCGCCGCCGAATTCGACGTGCTGCACTTCCATCTCGACTATTTCCCGTTCAGCCTGTTCTCGCGGCAAAATACCCCCTTCGTCACCACGCTGCACGGCAGGCTCGACCTGCCCGAACTCCAGCCGGTCTTCGAAGCCTTCCCCGACGCCCGCGTCGTCTCCATCTCCGACGCCCAGCGCCGCCCATTGCCCCAGGCCAACTACATCCGCACGGTGCAGCACGGCCTCCCGCGCGACCTCCTGACCCCGCGGCGGCGTCCCGGCGAGCAGGAATATCTCGCCTTCCTCGGCCGCATCGCCCCCGAAAAAGGCCCCGACCGCGCGATGCGCATCGCCCGCGCCGCCGGAATCCCGCTCCGGATGGCCGCCAAGGTCGACCGCGCCGACCGCGAATATTTCGCGCAAACCATCGAGCCCATGCTCGGCGGCGGCGGCGGCGGCGGCGGCGGCGTCGAGCTGATCGGCGAAATCTGCGACCGCCGCAAACCCGACTTCCTCTCCGGCGCCCGCGCGCTGCTCATGCCGATCGACTGGCCGGAACCGTTCGGGCTCGTCATGATCGAGGCCATGGCCTGCGGCACGCCCGTCATCGCCTTCAACCGCGGCTCGGTCCCCGAAATCATCGAACACGGCGTCACCGGCTTCATCGTCGAAGACGAAGCCGGCGCCATCGCCGCCGCCCGCCGCATCGACACGATCTCCCGCGACCGCGTGCGCCAGCGCTTCGAGGAACGCTTCACGGCGCGGCGCATGGCGGAGGATTATCTCGCGGTCTATCGCGCGCTTGGCGCGGAGAAGCGGCCGGCTCTGCGGGTGGTCTCGCAGAGGTAAGGGATTCTTCTTTTTCTGAAGAAAAAGAAGCAAAAAGACTTTTTCCTGTTTGGGGGCCTTGGCGGCAACCGTCCGATGCGAGTCGCATGAGACGCGCAACCACAAAGCCCCCCAAACAGACGAAAGTTTTTTGGTTCTTTTTTTCAAAAAAGAACATAAAAACCCCTCCAACATGTCCGAGGAATCCGACCTCCGCGAATCCCTAACCCGCGTCATGCAGCGCATGGCGCAATCGGGCCTCAACCGCGGCAGCTCCGGCAACGCCTCGGCGCGCTTTCGCGACGGCATGCTCATCACCCCGTCCGGCGTTCCGCCCGCGCAACTGACACCGTCGATGATGGTCTATGTGACCCCCGACGGCGCCTCGGCGCCCGACGCCTGCCGCCCTTCCAGCGAACGCCGGATGCATTGGGGCATCCTCGCGGCACGCCCGGAAGCCCAGGCCGTCGTGCATTGCCATTCCCGGCACGCCACGATCCTCGCCTGCTGCGAAAAGCCGATCCCGCCGATCCACTACATGCTCGGCGTGATCGGCCCCGGCGCGGTGCCGGTCGCGCCCTACGAAACCTGGGGCACCGAAGCGCTCGCCCGCGCCGCCGTCGCGGCGCTCGAAGGCCGCTTCGGCTGCCTGCTCGCCCATCACGGCCAGATCACGATCGGCCGCTCGCTCGACCACGCCCTCGCGGTCGCCGAAGAGCTCGAGGAACAGGCAGCGGTCTATTACGGAACGCTGCTGATCGGCGGCGCCGCCGCGCTCAGCGCGGAGCAGTTGGCGGAGTCGGCGCGGCAGTTCGAGGGGTACGGCCAGAGGTAAGGGTTCTTCTTTTTCTGAAGAAAAAGAAGCAAAAAGACTTCGCCTTTTTGGACCCCGGCCGCATCGACAACCTTCCGATGCGACTCGCATTGGATGGCTGTTCGAGCGTCCCGCGCAAAGGGAAAAAGTTTTTTTGGTTCTTTTTTTTCAAAAAAAGAACAACCCCTTCATCACGGATGATACGTCACCAACGTCCCCCCACCACCATCCGACCCCAGGTGGAAATAGCTCTCGTTCCACGTCCCAAACAGTGTGATGCTCGCCGAATGGGTGCCGTCGGTGATCGAGACCATGGCCTGTCCGGCCTGTTGCGAGAAGCTGAGCTGTGCCGCGCCGGGCGCCATATCGGTCAGATCGAGCGAATCGGTCACCCCCCAATTGCCGATCCTGGCCCCGTTCAGATTGGCGCTGGTGCCGGTGAACACGTCGCCCACCGGGCTCGCCCAGAACAGCATCGCCGGCTGGCTCACCGGAATGGCCGCCGGCGCGCCCCCGAAAGCCTGCGGCGTGTAGGTGATGTCGCTGCCGCCCTGCCCGTCGCCGCGCGCCGACAGCTCGCCGCCGAGCAGGCTCGTGCTGTCCAGCACGAAATTGCTGCCATTGGTCCCGGTCGCCACCAGGGTGCCGCTGCTGATCGCAAGCGCGAGCAGCGGCGTGTTCGCCAGATCGAGCGTGTCCCCCGGCCCGAAATTCGCCACCGCCGCCGCGAACGTGCCGCCCAGATCGAGCTTCAGCGTCTCGCCCCCGCCGGTGAAATCGAGCGTCTGTCCCGAGGAAACCGGTGCTGCGAATTCGATCGTGCAGTTCGGATCGACCAGCAGCGTGCCGGTGCCGCTGACCGGCTGCGTGAGCAGGAGATTGGGCCCGTAGGTGGATTCGATGGTGCCGTTGTTGGTGATCGGCGCCAGGATGGTCCCGAGCCCCATGATGAGACCGCCGCTCTGGTTCACCACCGGAACGGCAGGGAACAGCCCGTTGCCCGTGAGTTCCGCAAACACCCCGCCCAGCATCCGGATGGTGCCGCTGTTGCTGAACTGCGCCTGGCCGGCATCGGGCGATGCATAATAGTTCCATAATGACAGCAGAAGGTCCGACCCCAGGGTCACGGCGATCGACCCTTGGTTCGAGACATCGACGCTCGAGACGAGCACGTTGTCGTTGCCGCCGATCAGCAGCGCGCCCTGATTGATGAATTGGCTGCTGCCGATCGTGAGCGTTCCGCCGGCGCTCGCGGCGATGATCAGCCCGTCATTGACGATCGTGTCGGTCCATTGGCCGAAAGCCGCATCGCCGAGAGTCCCGAACGGCCCCGCGGTGCGCAGCGTGGCGCTGGCGGCAAGCGTCAGCGTCGTTCCCGCCGAGGCATCGAGCGCCGGCGGCGCCACGCTCATCCCCGCATAGCTGAGGCTGCCGTCGCCGAGATAGATCGTGCAGTTGCCGAACGTCTCGCTGGTGGACGCCATCAGGCGCGAGAGCGGACCGGTCACGAGGATGTTGCCCGGCATCGTTCCGGTCAGGTCGGTGACCGTGATCCCGTTCGCGATCGCGAGTTTCTGGAACGGCCGGGTGAGATCGAGCGCCCCCTCGAACGTGACGCCCGAGAGCGTCGCCGATCCGCCCGCGAGCAGGCCCCCGCCCTCATTGACGAGGGTGCCGCCCACGATCGTGCCCGTAAGACCGAGCCGCCCCCAGTTGCTGCCCGAGCCGAGCGTCAGCGTCCCGCCCGCCGCGTTGAGCGTTCCCGAAACCGAGATCGCCGCGTTGCTCAGCGCCAGATTGCCGAGCGCGCCGAGCGTCACCGCTCCCTCGATCGCGAGTGACGCATTGGTGATCGAAAGCGTGGCGTTGTTGCGGAACGCGCTCGAGGCGATCCCGAGCGTGTCGCCATTGCTGACCGCGATCGTGCCGCTGTTGGTGAAGGCGGCGCCCGCCAGCGTCAGCGTGCCACCCGCGACCCCCGCATTGATCGTCCCCGCGCTCACGATCGCGTCGCCGGCGAGGTCGGCGCCCGACCCGATCGCCGCGCAGGCCCCCGTTTGCGTCACCGTGACGCCGGTTCCGAGCGAGAGCGTGCTCCCGCCCGCATGGCCATAATCGTGCAGCACATCGAGCGTCGCCGTTCCGGCCGCGGAACCGATCCGCACGATGCCCCGCGCCAGCGTCTCGCTCCCCTGAAACGCCACCGCTGCCCCCGCGCCGGTGATCGACAGCACGCCCGACAGCGCGAACCCGTCCCGAATGCGCAGATATTGCGACGCCCCGCCCACCGCGAGCGTGCCGTTGTAGCTCACGCCGTCGAGCAGCGCCGAACCGCCGGCGCCCACCGACAGCAACCCGCGATCGGCGATCGTGCCGCCCGCGATCGTGCCCGACAGACACAGCGATGGCAGCGTTCCGGTGCCGCCGATCGACAGCGTGGTGCCCGCGTTCTCGAGCGTGCCGGTGAGCGCGATCGTGCCCCCGCTGACCGAGATCGAACCGAGCTGCGCGGTCGCGAGCGTGCCGGCGAGCGCGAGCGTGCCGCCATTGACGCCGATCACGCCGTCATTGGACCAGGCCGGCGCCTGATACGGATCGCCCGGCGCGCCCAATTCCGCGGTCGATCCGGCCCCCACCGTGATCGTGCCCGCGTTGGTGAATTGCGCCGCACTCACCAGCATCGTTCCGCCACCCGAGACCGCGATCGACCCGTCATTGAGGAACGTGCCGTAACCGCCGACCGTCAGCGTGCCGCCCGCCACGCTTTCCGTGATCGACGCGTTCGACACGATCGTGTCCGACAGCCCCACATTCGGGATCGGCGTCTGCGCGTTCGCGTCGATCGCCGCGTTGCCGGCAGCCGCCTGGATCACGAGCCCCGGCCCGAGCGTCGCGGTCGTCGCACTCGCCGCGAGCAGCGGATCGACGGTGCCGAGCGAGGCCGTCCCGCTCGCGCTGCCGAGCGTAATGGTCGCCGCGTCGAGCGTCGTCGTGCCCTGCAGAAGCAGTTCCGCTCCCGCACCGGTCACGGTTGCGGTCCCCGCCCCTCCCGACCCGTTCGCAAGCGTGGTGCCGTCGGCGAGCGTGACCCCCGAACCGGCCTGCGCGAGCGAGAGCGTTCCCTGATAGGCGACCCCGTCCAGCACCCCGCTGCCAGGCCCGAGTCCGAGCCCGCCCGCATCGACGAGCGTGCCGCCCGCGATCGTCCCGGCCAGCACCACCGGCCCCACCCCGCCGCTCGCCGCCAGCGTCAGCGTGCCGCCCGCATTCTCCGCGGTCCCGCCGATCTCGAGCACCCCGTTCGTGAGCGAAACAGACCCCAGATTGCCGAGCAGCGAGGCGGCGAAACTGCCGCCGAGATCGAGCGTGCCGCCCGCGACCACGATCGTTCCGCTATTGGCGATGCCCGCCGTCGCGATATCGAGCACCGCGCCGCCCGAGACGCCGATCGTGCCCGCGTTGGTGAAAGTTCCCGGCCCGGAAAGGGTCAGCGTGCCCCCCGAGGCGGTGATGGTGCCGTCATTCACGAGCGCGTCGGCGACCGGCGCCCCCACCTGCACGCCGCCGACCGAAACCACGCCGGCACCCGCGACCTCGCGCAGCCAGGCCGTGCCGCCGAGCGTGAGCGTCGCCCCGCTGCTCGCCCCCACCGCATGACCGACCGACAGCGTCGCCGGCGCCCCCGCATTCGCGCTGCCGATCGCGATCGTCGCCGCATTGACGGTCTGCGAGCCGATGAAGCCGAGCGTGGCCCCGGCCCCCGTGAGCGCCACACTGCCGGTGGCGCTGCCGGTCTGCCGCAGCGTGATCCCATTCGTCACGAACAAAGAACTATCGGCCGCCGACAGGTTGAGCGCGCCCTGCACGGCGACCCCCGACAGCGTGCCGCCCTGCGCCTCTAGCGTGCCGCCCCCGAGCGCCAGCACGCCGCCCTGCAACGTGCCATAGGCGAGATCGAGCGTGCCCGCCGCCAGCGAGGTGGTGCCGGCCACCGCCAGCGTTCCGGCAAGATAGAAGAGCAGGCCAGGATCGTTGAGCGTCAGCGCCGCCGCGACACCCGGCGTGTACAGCGTGACCGTGTAGGCGCCGGCCGCCGCGATCGTCACCGTATCCGAGGACGACGGCGCCGCCCCGCTGCTCCAGTCGGAGCCGATGGTCCAGTCGCCCGATTGCCCGTGCAGCCAGCTGTTCGTGGTCATCAGGTCCGCGAAGATCGCGGCCACGACTGAAAAAAATGTAAAAAGCCTATTCTTCTTTTTCTGAAGAAAAAGAAGCAAAAAGACTTTGCGTGTTGGACACGGACCTGTCGACCGCTTGTCAAATCCGGGAAAGTTTTTTGGTTCTTTTTTTCAAAAAAGAACAACGCTTGCTCTCCGCCGCCCCCGGCGGCATGGAAGGCTCGCCCCTCAACCGCCGGAGCCCGCCTGCATGCTCTCCCGCCGCCTGCTGCTGCTGACCCTCCCCGCCCTCGCCGCCGCCGCCTCCGACGCGCTCACCCCCCGCTCGGAGGGCTCCGCCACCGCCCCGGTCACGGTCGAGGAATGGATGTCCTTCACCTGCCCGCACTGCGCCGATTTCGCGCTCAACACCTTCCCCCAGATCAAGGCCAAGCTCATCGACACCGGCAAGATCCGCTGGGTCTTCCGCGAATATCCGCGCGACAAGACCGACCTCGCCGCCGCGCTGATCGCCCGCTCGCTCCCCCCCTCGCGCTACGAGCCCTTCATCATGGCCCTCTTCGCCGACCAGCGGCACTGGGCCTACGACCCCTCGGTCGACCCGATGGACGCGCTCACCCAGATGGCCGGCCTCGCCGGCCTCTCGCGCGACGCCGTCAACCAGGCCCTCAACGACGACGCCCTCAAGAATGCGCTGCTCCAGGCCCAGACCGAGGCCGAGCAAAAATACAATATCGACTCGACTCCGACGTTCATCATCAACGGGAAGCCGCACGCCGGGGAGATGACCTACGACCAGTTCGCCGCCCTCGTGGGATGACCGCCTGACCGCAGCCGCGCCACCCGCGGCGGCCGGCTGATGCCCGCGCTCACCCGCCTCCGGATCGCCGGCTTCAAGAGCTTCGCCGATCCGGTCTCGCTCGAGCTCCTCCCGGGCCTCACCGGCATCGTGGGCCCGAACGGCTGCGGCAAATCGAACATCGTCGAGGCGCTGCGCTGGGCCATGGGCGAAAACTCCGCCCGGGCCATGCGCGGCGGCGAGATGGACGACGTGATCTTCGCCGGCACCACCGGCCGCGCGAGCCGCAATTTCGCGGAAGTCACCCTCACCATCGAGCCCGCCGAGGGCGAAACCCTCCCCGACCCTTATGCCGCCGAAGCCGCCCTCGAGATCCGCCGCCGCATCGAGCGCGGCTCGGGTTCGAGCTACCGCGCCCAGGGCGCCGAGATCCGCGCCCGCGACGTGCAGACCCTGTTCGCCGATCTCGGCAGCGGCGCCCGCTCCTCCGGCATGGTGAGCCAGGGCCGCGTTTCGGCCCTCGTGAACGCCAAGCCGGAAGAGCGCCGCCAGGTGCTCGAGGAAGCCGCCGGCATCGCCGGCCTCCATGCCCGCCGCCACGAGGCCGAGCTCAAGCTCCGCGCCGCCGAGGCCAATCTCGAACGCGCCCAGGAACTCGCCACCCGCCTCGAATCCGACGCCGAGGGGCTCCGCAAACAGGCCAAGCAGGCCGCGCGCTACCGCTCCATCAGCGACCTGATCCGCGCCGCCGAAACCGAGCATCTGGCCGTTCTGCGCGCCCGCGCCGCCGAAGCCGCCGCCCAGAACGCGTCTCTGCTCGACGCCGCCCGCGCCGCCGAACAGCAGGCCGCCGCCGAGGCCGAAGCCGCCGAGGCCGCGCTCGCCGAAGCCGAGGCCGCGCTGTCCGCCCCGCGCGAGGCCGAGGCCGCCGCCCGCACCGCGCTCGAACGCCGCCGCATGGAGGCCGAGCGCCTCGCCGCCGAGATCGCCCGCGCGGCGCAGGAGGCGGAAGCCGCCGCCACGCGTCTCGCTGCCCTCCGCGCCGACCTCGCCCACGCCGCCCGGGCGCGCCAGGACGCCGAATCCGCCTGCGCCCGCCTCGCCGCCGAGCAGTCAGCGCTCGCCGCCCGCCAATCCGCGCTGCCCGCCGAGATCGAGGCCGCCGCCGCCGCCCGCCGCGACGCCGAGGCCACGCTCGCCGCCGCCGAACAGGCGAGCGAAGCCGCCGCCGCCCGCGCCGCCGAAGCCGAAGCCGCCCGGCGCGAAGCCGCCGCCTTCGTGCGCGAGGCCGAAGCCCGCGAGAGCGCCGCCGCCCGCCAGC
>DAIDJM010000030.1 GCA_027451405.1 Acetobacteraceae bacterium
AAATGCGCAAACCCTCTCCCTCCGGGAGAGGGTTGGGTGAGGGAAACCCAACAAAACCCCTTCTTTTTCTGAAGAAAAAGAAGCAAAAAGACTCTTATTCTTGAAGTGATCTGTTTCGGCCGCCCGCCCTGATCACGGCATCCGTGCCGCCGCGCCGCCCAAACCGTCTCGCCACGGCGACGCATCAGTGCATATAATCCCAGCATTGATGAATGGGCGAGCCGTGGCCAGCATCACCATCCGCAACCTCGATGACACGCTGAAATCCCGCCTCCGCATCCAGGCGGCCACGCACGGCCGCTCCATGGAGGACGAAGCGCGCGACATCCTCCGCTCAGCGCTCAGCCGCGAGCCTGCGCCTGCGCCCAAGCTGCCCGCCGCCATCCGCGCCCGAGTGGCGCCCCTCGGCGGCGTCGACCTGCGCACCACGCCCCGGGAGCCGATGCGCGCGCCGCCCACGTTCGAATGATCCTCCTGGATACCAACATCCTGTCCGAACTGATGCGCCCCGCGCCGGAAACCAAAGTGGAGCAGTGGCTCGCCCTCCAGCCGAGCGCGAGCGTGTTCATCTCCGCCATCACCGATGCGCCCGACGCCAGAAATGCCCCCTAGCGTGCGTTGCGCCCGCGCAACCCACCAGCAACGCCCCCGGGCCCCCGTGTGACCCTCAACGCCGCCGCCCCGGAAGCCCATTCCCGTGTCGTCATCGACGCCCAACTCAAGGACGCCGGCTGGGCGCTGACGGACGGCCGCTCGGTCCGTTTCGAAGTCATGATGCCGGACGGCACCAAAGCCGACTATGTGCTCGGCGACCGGCACGGCCGCGCCCTCGCAATCCTCGAAGCCAAGCGCATCGCCATCGATCCGCTCGCCGCCGAGCAGCAGGCCCGCAACTACGCCACCCAGCTCGGCGTCCCCTTCATCTTCCTCGCCAACGGCCGCGAAATCTGGTTCTGGGACTACGAGCGCGAAGCCCACCCCCACCAGGTCAAGACCATCTTCTCGCAAGCCGACCTGGAACGCCGCTTCGCCGCCCGCCAGACCCAGCGCGACCTGCTCAGCATCGAAACCGACGACAAGATCGCCGGCCGCCCCTACCAGCGCGACTGCATCGACACGCTGTGCCGCGAAATCGTCGCCGGCCGCCGCAAGATGCTGGTCGAAATGGCAACCGGCACCGGCAAGACCCGCACCGCCGCCGCCCTGATCAAGCGCCTCTTCGCCGCCGGCATCGTCACCCGCGTGCTGTTCCTGGTCGACCGCATCCCGCTCGCGCGCCAAGCGGAAGACGCCTTCGCCGAATACCTCCCCGACCTGCCCGCTTACGTGAAACGTGCGGGCCGCCGTTTTCAGGACGAAAAGCGCATCACCATCACCACGCTCCAAAGCATGGTGAACGACTACGCCGCCTACTCATCGGGCTATTTCGACCTGATCATTTCCGATGAATGTCATCGTTCCATTTACGGAAAATGGTCCGGCGTGCTCAAGCATTTCGACGGGCTCCAGATCGGCCTCACCGCCACCCCCTGCGCCGCCTCGCCCGAAACCCTGGCCGCGCTGGAAGACGAGGAAGACCGCGCCTTCGTGCGCGACACGCTGCGCTTCTTCGAACTGGACCGGCCAACCTTCCGCTACGGACTGAAGCAGGCCATCCAGGAAGGCTATCTGGTTCCCTACCGCATCTACCACGCCATGACGGTCAAAACCGCCGCCGAAGGCGGGTTCCCGGTCAGCCGCGCCGAGCTCGACTGGACCGCGATGGATGCCGACACCAAGGCGGAGTTCGAGGCGCTTTTCGCCAAGGAAGATCCGATCATCGTCGACCCGAACGCGCTGGAACGGCGCTTCACCATCCCCGAGCGGAACCGCGCCATGGTGCGCGAATTCCGCGACGTTCTGGCCCATGGCTACACCGGAGGCGACGGCGTGCGGCGTTTCCCCCAGGACGGCAAGACCATCGTCTTTGCCGTGACCAAGCGCCACGCCGCAACCCTCGCCCAGATGTTCGACGACGCCTTCGCCGACCGCAAACCCTCGCCCGAAATCCGCTACGCGGATTTCGTCGTCTCCGACTCCGGCGCCGACGATACGGTCAACCCGCTGGACAAGATACGCCGGTTCAAGAAAGAGGACTTCCCCCGCATCCTGGTCTCGGTGAACATGCTGGACACCGGTTTCGACTGCCCCGAAGTCGTGAATCTGGTCATGGCCCGCTTCACGAAATCCGCCATCCTCTATCAGCAGATGCGCGGCCGCGGTACGCGCCGCGCCGACCTCATCAAGAAAACAAGCTTCACCATGTTCGATTTCACGGGCGTCACCGCCTACCACGGCGACGACGAAGACGTGCCGGCCGATGGCGGCTTCGTCGTCTCGGCCAAGAAACCCGAGCGCGAGAAGCGCAAGCGCGGTCTGCTGGTTCTCGACATCAACGACCATATCGACCCGGCCACCCGCGGCTGGGTCACGCTGGACGAAAACGGCAGCGAGCAGCGCGACGCCCCGGCGATCGACCCCCGCGCCGCCGAGCTTGGCGCGCGCTTCGAAGGCTGGCTGCTCGATCAAACCGGCCTCACCCCCGACCAGGAGCGCCTGCTGCGCATGGTCGGCGAAGTCATCCGCGCCAACGCCGGCGACCTCGAAAGCATCGAGCCCTACCATTTCGCCAACGACCCTTTCCGCAATCTCGGGGGACGCCGCCTCGCCGAACGCCTGTTCGGCGGCCCGGAAGGGTTGGCGGCGCATCTCGCCAGCCTCAATGCGGCCGTCTTCGCACCCGCCGCCCCAATTCCCCCCGCCCCCGAGGCGGCCCGCCCCACCGCCTGACCGGAAGCCCGCCGATGCCCTTCACGCCCGAGATGCGCCAAAGCATCGATCAGATTCGCAACTACCTCTATGGCGGCGGCTACCCCGACCCGGTCAGCAACGCCGAACAGCTTTCCTTTCTGTTCTTCTTCTACCTGATCGAAGGGCTCGATCAGGAAAACGCCGACCGTGCCCGCGCCGCCAGACAGCCTTACGAAAGCCTGTTCGCCGGCCCGCCCTGGACGCTCCGCAACCCGCTGAACGCGCCCGCCAAGGGCGAGACCACTATCCCGCGCAGCCGCTTCCGCTGGAGCCTCTGGGCGCGCGGCATGAGCGGCGCGTCCCTGATCACCTTCGTGCGCGACGAAGTCTTCCCGTTCTACGCCGAGATCGCCGAACGCTCCGCCGTCAATTTCATGGACGGCGCGCGCCTGGTCATCGACGACCCAACCGTATTTGCCCAAATCGTCACGCTGATCGATCAGCTCGGGCTCGACGACGCCGACGCCGACACCAAGGGCGACCTGTTCGAGCACATCCTGAAACAGATCAAGCAGGCCGGCGAACTCGGCCAGTTCCGCACCCCGCGCCACATCATCCGCGCCATCGTCGCCATGGTGGACCCCAGGATCGGCGAGACGATCTACGACCCGGCGGCCGGCACCGCCGGCTTCCTGGTCGCCGCCTTCAACCACATCCGCCTCGCCAATTCCGCGCAGATCGAGGAGATCGACCAGGACGGCAAGCGCATCCGCCGCGGCTATGGCGAGCGGCTGACCGCCGCCCAATGGGGCCAGTTGAACAACTCGACCTTCTACGGCAACGATGTCGATCCGAAAATGGTCCATCTCGCCACCATGAACCTCACGCTGCGCGGCCTCGCCAATGTGCTGATCCGCAAGCGCAACGTGCTCACCACCTCGCTCGACCGCGAGGAACGCGCGTCTCTCGGCCTGCCGACGGATGGCTACGACGTGATCCTTGCCAATCCGCCTTTCTCCGGCCGGGTGGACCGCGACCGCATCGTCGATGACGTCAAAATCGGCACCAGCACGGCGACCGAGCTGCTGTTCCTGAAATACATGATTGACAATCTGAAGCCCGGCGGGCGCTGCGGCGTGATCGTCCCGGAAGGCGTGCTGTTCGGCTCCACGGGCGCGCACCGCGAGCTGCGCCGGATTCTCATGCAGAACAACCAGGTGGAAGCGGTGCTCTCGCTTCCGGGCGGCGTCTTCCAGCCTTATTCCGGCGTGAAAACTTCGGCGCTGATTTTCCAGAAGGGTGGCCGCACCGAACGGGTGATTTTCCTGCACGCAAGCAATGACGGCTTCAAGCTCGACGCGAACCACGATCAGCCGATTGAGGCCGACGATCTGCCCGGCCTGATCGAGGCTTTTGGCAGCCGCGAGGAAAAATGGTCCGAGTGGCAGAACCGCGATGCGGAAAAGCCCTGGACGGAGAACTGGTGGTTTGCCGATCCCGGCAGAATCGAACGCGAGGACTGGAATTTGTCCGGGTCCCGTTACCGGCCCGAAAGCCGGGAGGCGGCGGACCATCGCGATCCGCGCGTAATTCTGGAAGAATTGCAGGCGGATGTGGAGACAATGCTAGGCGACATTCAGGCGCTAGCTTTGGAGTTGCGGGGAAACGCGGCGTGAATGCAGCGCTGGTCGACTTCTGCACCTTTTCCGGGGGCGGAAAGCTCAAGCTCTCGAAGCAGCACTACGTTCCAGAGGGCTTTCCAGCATTTAGCGCGGCGGGCCAGGACGGTTACGTTAGTACAGCAGAGTTTCATGCCCCCGCGATCGTGGTGTCCGCGATCGGCGCAAGGTGCGGCAAGGCATTTTTGGCCGATGGCGCTTGGACTTCACTTGCCAATACGTATTGCGTCTTTCCAGACACATCGAGGGCTGATCCACGTTTCCTCTGGTATCAATTAAACGACGAAAACAGTTGGAAGAAATCCGGAACCGCGCAGCCCTTCATCAAACCGAGCGACATCAAACAGCGGCAGGTCGTTCTCCCGCCGCTGGAGGAACAACGCCGGATCGTGCGCGTACTGGACCGAGCGGCGGAGATCAGGCGCCGCGCCGACACCGCCCGCACCAAGGCCCGCGCCATCATCCCCGCCCTCTTCCTCGACATGTTCGGCGACCCGACGACGCTGATTGAACGCTGGGGTGGCGCATGCTTCGAAAACCTCGTCAGCTCAAAGCTGCTCGGGCTAGTTCGCTCTACTCGCCATCAGAGCGAGACTGGAGCAGTTGGCTACGTTCGGATGAACGCAATCACCATCGACGGTCGGGTCTTGCTGAACGATCTGCGTCGAACCGACGTGACGCCCGAAGAAGCAGCGTCGCACGCGCTTCGACCTGGAGACCTGCTCTTCAACACCCGAAATTCCTACGATTTGGTCGGCAAAATAGGGCTTTACGCTGGGCCACCTAACAACGTATTCAACAACAACATAATGCGGCTACGATTTGATAATCGTGTGTCCGCAGCATTCCTCAACGCCTATTTTCAAACACCTGCAGGCCAAGCAAGCATTAAATCGATTAAAAAGGGCACGACGTCTGTGTGCGCGATCTACTACAAGGATTTGGCGAAGATCGAAGTCCCTCTACCACCGCTCCCGCTCCAGAACGCCTTCGGCGAACAAGCCCACCGCTTAGAGACAATCGCCACAAACCTCGACAGCGCCGTCACAAAGGCCGAAGCCATGGCTGCGGCCCTTTCGGCGGAGGTCTTCAAGACCGACGCTGCAGCAGCTTTGTGCGATGCCGCTTGATCTCACAGCCGCACGCGGTCTGCTCTTTCGCATCACTCACGTTGGCAATCTGCCTTGGCTGCTCCGCCACGGCCTGCACGCCGCGAACGGCCAAGTAAGCGACCCCAACTTCATCGCGATCGGCAACCCCGTGGAGCGGCCCCCAGTTCGACCGGACACCTGGCGCGGCCTGAGGACCTAGTCGTACGCCTGGGCATGAGCCCGCGCCAAGCGACACGACGCCCGCGACCTCATCGCCGAGGGCCGCCCTCACCGCACCGATCGGATCGCACTCCCCCTCATCCTCGCGACCCAGATCGCCACCCTGCTGATCTTCC
The DNA here is from genome assembly GCA_027451405.1 of Acetobacteraceae bacterium. Classification (GTDB taxonomy): domain Bacteria; phylum Pseudomonadota; class Alphaproteobacteria; order Acetobacterales; family Acetobacteraceae; genus DAIDJM01. The sequence continues at coordinate 5,917 of DAIDJM010000030.1, forward strand.
AAACCCCAGCCTGGAACAAACTCGCCCACACCCTCGTCTGACCCGGCCGCCCTCCCAAAAAAGCTTGACAGAGTTCTTGTTTTGTTCCAGTCTGCCGCCGTGACCGACCTCCCCATCGGCCTCGCGGTAAACCTCCGCTACGTCCTGCGCTGGCTCCAGGCGGCCCTCCGCCCCGCGCCCGCCGACGAGCGCCATGCCCGCCGCACCACCATCGCCTCCCGCTGGCTCGACCGGCTGAGCGTGCGCCTCCTGCGCCTCATCCGCCAAACCCTCGCCGGCACCCTCAAAGCCCCCGAGCGCCGCGACCCTGCCCGCGCGGTCGCCTCCCCCCGCGCCCCCGCCGCGCGCTGGGCCCTCCCGCGCAGCTTCGGCTGGCTCGCCCGCCTCCTTCCCCAATCGGTGCCCGCCGCCGAAGCCCTGACCGCCCTGGTCGAGGATGCCGAGCTCGACGCCCTGATCCGCGCGGAGCCCGCCCGCTTCGGCCGCCTCCTCCGCCCGCTCTACCGCGCGCTCGATCTCCGCCCGCCCGACCACCTCCTGCTCTCTTTCCCGCGCCGCCGTCCTCGCCCCGCCGCGCCGCCCCCCACCCGGTCACCCGCCGCGCCCGCCGCGCAAGCGCCCGCGCCCGGCGACCCCTCCCACCATCGAGGCCCGCCGCCCGGCTTCCAATACACCCCGAAAGCGGCCTGACCGCCGCACGCCCATTTTATTCCGTTGTAGTAACAAATAATCACTCGGACGCCGCCATCCTGGCCCGCAGCCCATCCACCCGCGACCGGTCCCGGAACAGCAGCCGGTAAACCTCGTGCTCGCCCAGCGCATCGGAAAGACAGACGAACGCCGAATAAGGCACCAGCACCAGAAACATCAGGATGATGGTCGCCCCCGCCATCATCACGGACGACCCCACCACATGCTGCAGGGATAGGCTCACCGGCTCATGGTGAATGACCCCGAGAATCAGTTCCTCCACCGTGGTCAAAACCAGCAGCACGAGCAGGAACACGAGCGAATGGGCAACGATCGGCCAGATCAGCGCTTTGTCCCTATACCGTCGTTCGATATGCAGCATCCGCGCGAACAGCATGAATTTGGCGAGCACCATCGCCTTCACCACCGCGATGCCCCACATCGCGAAATTCACGCCGACCGTGCTCAGCACCGCCCGCTTGAACAGGATGATCGCCCCGAGACAAATATAGAGATAGAGCGAGAGCCCCAGAAAAGCCTTCAGCTCGTCGAAGGCCCGCTCGCCCAGCCGCGCCGTCCTGGTCGCAGGTTCGCTCATCCGGTCGCCCTCCGAAAGCGCGCAACCCCTCCACTATGAGCCACTGCCCGCCCGCGAACAACGCCGGATCGGCCCTCCCACGAAATCCTGCTGATTTTATCTTGCCATTTTTGCATAGCCCCGGGCCGAAGCACGCCCACGGTTCGGCCCAGGAACGTTCCGCCTTCCGCCAACCCCCACCCAAGGTTGCCATACCCCAGCCTCCCCAGATACGCGGGAGGCAAAATGACCCTCTGGCCCCGAAGCCTCGCGACCCGGACGCTGCTGACCCTCCTTCTCGGCCTCGCCTTCGTCCAGGCTGCCGGCCTCCTGATCCACGCCCTCGACCGCATCGGTCTCCAGCGCCAGGCCGACCTCCGCACTGCCGGCATCCGCACCGCCAGCCTCTACCGAACCCTCGTCGCCACCTCGATCGCCGAGCGCCCCGCCGAGCTCAAGGAGCTCGAACTCGGCGACGGCATCACCGCGACCCTGGCCGACGCCCCCCCGACCGACCCGCCCGACCCCACCCCCCCGGAGATCGCCCAGACCATCCGCCTCAACATGGCCTACGTCCCGATCCGCTCCCGCAACCGCCCCCGCGACATCCAGATGCGCGGCCTCCCCTGGGACGGCGCCGTCACGATCGGCCTGAAATTCCCCGACCGCGGCTGGCTGGTTCTCGAACTCCCGATCCCCAAGCCCCGCCCCTGGCACTCCCCCACCTTCCTGCTCGCCTTCGTCCTCATGACCGTGGCCGCCGCCCTGCTTTCACTCTGGGCCGTCCGCCAGCTCATCGGCCCGGTCGCCACCCTGGCCGCCGCCGCCGAACGCCTCGGCCGCGACGTCAACAGCCCCCCGCTCCCCGAAACCGGCCCCACCGAGGTCGCCCGCGCCGCCGCCGCCTTCAACACCATGGCCACCCGCATCCGCCGCTTCGTCCAGGACCGCACCTTCCTCCTCACCGCCATCGGCCACGATCTGCGAACACCCATTACGCGCCTCAAACTACGCGCCGAGTTCATCGAGGACGACGACCTCCGTGACAAATTCATCGCCGACCTCGACGAGCTCGACACCATGCTCACCGCCACCCTGGCCTTCGGCCGCGACGCCGCCGACGCCGAACCCGCCACCGCCATCGATCTTGGCGCGCTCCTCCGCACCGTGCTCGACGAAGTCGCCGACGCCCGCCCCGACGCGGCCGAAAACCTCGCCTATGCCGGCCCCGAACACCTCACCCTATCGGGCCGCCCGGTCGCGCTGAAACGCGCCTTCACCAACCTCGTCACGAACGCCGTCAAATATGCCGGCGGCGCACACATCATCCTCACCCCTCCCGATGGCGGCCAGACCCGGATCCTCGTGGAAGATAATGGCCCCGGCCTCCCACCCGACGAACTCGAGCGCGTCTTCGACCCGTTCTACCGCATCGAGACCAGCCGAAACCGCGAAACCGGCGGCACCGGGCTCGGCCTGCCGATCGCCCGCAATATCCTCCGCGCCCATGGCGGCGACGTCACGCTCAGCAACCGCCCGGGCGGCGGCGCACGCGCCACGGTTGTCCTGCCTGCGTGAGGGAAGTCTTCTTCTCCTCACGGAAAAAAAAGCGCGTTTCGCGTCCGGCGCGAAACACCGCTCATCCCGAAATCGTTACGCCCACCCTCTGGCACAAGCCGTTATCTTTGAAAGGCATATCATTGGCCCACTAGAACAATGGGGGTCGTCCATGGCCAAGTTCCTCTGGGATGCGCCCGTCACCGGCCTCTGGTCGGACCCAGCGAACTGGGCCTCCCCCTCGGGTGGCACCCCCGGCATCACCGACTCCGTGCAAATCATCGATCTCACGCCCGATCCTTTCACGGTCGCGATCACCAACGGTGCGGCGGCCTTCAATCTCGTGCTAGATGCGGCGGGCGGCCAATTGCTCGACTTGGCCACGCTCCGCATCGGCAACCAGCTCCGCGCCTGCGCCGGCACACTCACCCTTGCGCGGGGCGCCCTCCTCGAGGGCGGCACGATCTCGCTCGGCGCCCACGCCCAGTTCCTCTCGACGGACGGCACACTCGCGGGCCTCACCTGGCGGGGCCCGCTCGATATCGGACCCAATGACGCGCTATCCCTTGGCGCCGGCGTCAACCTGGAATCCGCCAATGGCGGACCCGGAACGGTCCGGCTCGGCGGCGTGCTCGATTTCCGCTCCAGCACAATATTCGGCGGCACACTTGCTTTCGGTGTTGGCGGTTACGCCACCGTCTTGAACTCCGGCGTGCTCGATTTCGCACCTGGATCCCATATCGAGCTCCGCGGCGAGGGTTCCTTCAACGGCGCCACCGTCGTCAATGACGGCCTGATCACCGCTGCCGGCACGGCAGCAGGCTTCGAAACCCTCTCGCCCCACACATTCCTCAACAACGGAACAATCCAAATTACCAACCGGGCGCAAATTCGCGCGGTCGGCAACACCGACTGGACCAACGCGGGACAGATCGCCGTCACCGGCGCGGCACTCACCTTTCTCTACCCGAAGGACTTCCTCAACACCGGCGTCATCACCCTCTCTGATCATGCCAGTTTCAGGGTTTTCGAAGGCAGCGAGGGGCAAGCCGGGCAGGCCACGAACAACGGCACCATCCGGCTCGCGACGGGCTCCAGCCTGATCGCCGCGCCCTCGCTCGCCGGAACCGGAACCCTCGTGCTCGGCCTCAACACGGAAGCGACGCTTTTGGGTCCGTGCGCGCAAACTGCCGATTTCGTCAGCTCCGGCGCGACCCTTTCCCTCTACGACCCGCAAACCTTCCGAGGTCTCATCGCCGATTTCGGTTCCGGCGACGTGATCGACCTGCCGCAGACCCAGGCTGACGCGCTCGCCTACGCGAACCACACGCTAACCCTGACCGAAACCGGCACGCCAGTCGCATCGTTGCATTTTCTCGGCAGTTATCACGCGAGCGAATTCCAACTCTCGTCCGATGGAACCGGCGGCACACTCGTGAAAATCATCTGAGCCGGCGGGCAAACTCGGCGCCCGGCGCCGCGCCGCCGCCATTCCAACGTGCTCCCATCACCAACACCCGAGGGATCTGGCCCGTGTCCATTACCGAATGGAAGCAACCCGTGACCGGTCTCTGGTCCGACGCCAAAAACTGGACCAGCGGCACCGCTCCCGGCGCCAACAGCGACATTGCCATCCTCGACTTGGCCCCCGACCTCTACACCGTAGCGATTGCCAACAACGCCGCTGCGGACCGCCTTGCGCTCGACAGCCCAGGCGCCACCCTCCTCGATCTCGCGACTCTCGCGATCGGCGCTCATCTCCAGATTACCGCCGGCACACTCGCGCTCGGCCAGGGCGCCACGCTCGAAGGTGGGACGACCACGCTCGGCCCCGGCGCCAGCTTCCTCTCCACCGGCGGCACGCTCGCGAACCTCACCTGGCGCGGCCCGATCGACCTCGCCGGCAGCAACGAATCCCTCGCCTTCGGTCCTGGCGTCACCCTCGAAGCCCGCAATGCCTCGCCGCACACCGCCATCAGGCTCGGCGGCACGCTCAGCCTCCTCTGCGCCACCACGCTGCATGCCACGCTCGATTTCGGCGGCACTGGCCTTGCCGCACTGAGCAACGCGGCCCCTCTCACCCTCGCCCCCGACAGTATAATCCATCTGCGCGGCAATGGCTATTTCGGAAGCGGCACGCTCGTCAGCGAGGGAACCATCAAAGACATCACCGCCTCTGCCGCCTTTGTCTTCCTTTCTCCCAAATTTTTCCTCAATCTCGGCACCATCACCCTCGCGCAAGGCGCCGAACTCCGCGCAGCCGGCAACACCGATTGGACCAATGCCGGCCATATCGCCATAAACCACGCGACGCTTCTATTCTCTGCTCCCAACGAATTCGCTAATCTTGGGACCATCACGCTCGCCGCCCATGCCGCCCTCGACCTGCTCCCCATTCCCGGGGCCACCGGCAACGCTAGCAACGACGGCGCCATCTCGCTTGACACCGGCGCCCATCTCTATCTCGCTGCCCCACTGGCCGGTCACGGCAGCCTCACACTCGGCCAGAATACCGAAGCTACTTTCCTCGGGGGCGCCCCCGACCAGAAGATCGCGTTTGAAAGCACGGACGCCACGCTCAATCTCGCGGATGCCGCCACCTTCCACGGCCTCATCTCAGGCTTCGGTGCCGGCGACGTCATCGATCTCCTGCAAGCCCCGGCAACGGGCCTCAATTACGCGAACAACACCCTCACGCTCATTGACGGCAGCACGACGGTCGCAGCACTTCACCTGCCCGGCCCGTATCATTCCAGCGACTTCCATCTCTTTTCTGATCGCGCTGGCGGCACGTTCATCAAAATCGTGACCTGACCCCGCCCGATCCGGCACCCTTATTATAAGGATGCGTGTCCGTAGCTTTATGCGCCGAGACACCTTTCCTTGAGCATGCGGTCTGTCTTCGCGGTCGTTCCCGCCATCTCCCCTTAGAATTTCGTGCGGTCGCGCTAGGTTATAATGATTCCGCAACGGGTGTCTATCGCGCATGGCGATTTTATTGCTTTACAAAGTCCGTGAACGGAAGTTAAGAACCCGACTGTCAAGCCTCTGATCGACCTGCCGTTCGAAAGAGCCGTGCCGGAACGACGCTTCCCCGCAGCAAGTCTGCGGGCGCTGGTCTTGAAACAAGAAATGTAAGAGTTCGTCTCGATTTTCGGTCATTGCCACGCTTATTTTTAGATTTTCACGGCTATCTCCGACATCTGTCCAGTGAAGGCAGAGCGGGAAAGTCGCCAGGTGAGCCTCTCCATTGTGGGCTCGACACAAAAAACCGAGGAGACGTCCGACCCATGCTGCCCATCATTCGAAGTCCCTGAGCTGTCGCGGTCGGTGCCATGCTGGCGCCGCACGCGACTTTTTCCATGATCATCGAACGCACGCGTCGAACAGGCGGCTTCGCCTGCCGGCTGTTGTTGCGTTTCTTTTATGGGTTTCCGCGCACGGTGCTGTGCGGAAGGCGCGATCTGCTGCTGTTTTCGCATGAAGCTGAAGGAGAAGGGTATGACACGATTCACCATGAAGCGTCCGTGGCGAGCCTGCCTGGCTGCCGGCACCATCCTGGCTGGTTCGGCGGCTCCCCTCGCAGCCCAGGCCCAGCTCGGCCAGACCGGCGCAGGTGCTACCTGGACCACCGAACGCGGGGACTTGCAGGGCACCGGTTACAGCACGCTCTCAGAAATCAACAGCAGCAACGTGCATAACCTTGTCGAAGAGTTCGCGGTGCCCACAAACGCCTTCCGCAACCATGAAGGCGCGCCGCTGGTCGTCAACAATCGCATGTATTTCGTTACACCATTCGCTACTGCCAATTCACCGGAACAATCTGAATTGCTCTATGCACTCGATCTGACCCACAAGGGCAAAGTGCTGTGGGTCTATAATCCCAACGCCAATCCCGGCGCGCGCGCCCAGGCCTGCTGCGACGTCGACAATCGCGGCCCCGCCTATGTGAGCCAAGCCGACGGCGCGCCGAATGCGGACGGGCTGATCGTCTTCAATACGCTCGACGGCTACATGGTCGGTGTTGATGCCGTCACAGGAACACAGGTCTGGAAAACGCAGCTCACCAGCATTTCGATCGGTGCCACATTAACCGGCTCGCCCATCGTTGCTGACGGTGTCGCCATGGTCGGCAATTCCGGTGCTGAGGACGGGGTACGCGGTCAGGAATGGGGTGTGAACGTCACCACCGGCGCGATTGTGTGGGCCGCCTATAATACTGGACCGGACTCCGATGTCGGGATTGGCCCCTGGACGCATAATTTCTACGCCAAGGATCGCGGCAAGGATCTCGGCGTCACTAGCTGGAACGGCGGCAACTGGTGGCAGCAAGGCGGCGCCACTTCCTGGGGCTACCATACGTATGATCCGGTCAATGATCTCTGGATCACCGGCACCGGCAATGCCGACCCATGGCTGTCCGTCACCCGCGGGGGCATCGGCGCTGCCAAATGGGCCGCCAGCATCATCGCCCGCAAGCCGAGGACCGGCCAAGTGGCTTGGGTCACCCAGCTCACGCCCAATGACAATTATGATTTCGATTCCATTGCAGAAGCCATGGTCGCCGACATCACTTTCAAGGGCCAGCCACGACATGTTCTGATCCACACCGACAAGAACGGCTACACTTTCACGCTGGATGCCGCGACCGGCGAAATCCTGGTGGCCGGCGACACGACTGTCGCGCTGAACGGCGGCTCCAGCTATATAAACTGGGCCCAAGGTTACGACCTGAAGACCGGAAAGCCAATCAATCAGACCAATGTCATTACGAAATACGGGCCCAATGGCGCCGTGCCGGTCAACTGCCCCAGCCCGGGCGGCGTAAAGGATCCGGAGCCGGACTCATTCTCCTATCTCACCGGGCTGGCCTACATACCGGCGCATAATGGCTGCATCAGCCTGATGGGACTCGGTGCCAACTGGATCGTTGGTGTTCCCTTCACGGGCTTCACCACGGGTCGCCATCCGGGCGGGGCGCCCATCACCTGGGTCAATCCGGGTTCTCCAGGCGGATTGATCGCCTGGAACCCCGCCCGGGGCACGCCGGTATGGACCGTACTCGAGCCGTATCCGCTTTGGGGCGGCGTGCTGAGTACGGCCGGCAATCTGGTCGTCTACGGCACGCTGAGCAACGGCACCGACGCCGCTCAGAACCCGACCGTAAAAATCCTCAACTCGCACACTGGCAAACTTCTCTGGTCCACGGCGCTCGAATGTAACACGGTCGGCTCGCCCATGACCTTCATCGGCGCCGACGGTCATCAGCGGATCGCCATCTTCACCGGCACCGGCAGCACCGGCAATGCCGGCACCGGCCAGTGCCCCTTCATCCAGCAATATAACCCGGTGGGCAAACCGCCCGGACGCGAAACCGCCACGACCACCACCTGGCTCGGTCAGCAGCTCAAGGTGCCGGCGACCGCGGTGAGCAACACGGCGACCTCGGGCTATCTGCACGTGTTCAAATTGCCCTGACATCAAGGCAGGCGCGCGGCCGCTGGCCGCGCGCGGACCTTCCGCAACATCGCAACGAGACTCACCACGGTGCCACCATGTCCCTTTCCCTGAACACCAGCCTGCCGCTCGGAATATTCCTATCGCTTCTTCACGCAGCATCCCCCGCGGAGTTGGCCTTAGCTCGACCGGCTGCGAAGCCAGAACTCGCCGTCTGCGCCGACCCGAACAGCCTTCCTTATGCCAGCGACCAACAACCAGGCTTCGAAAACAAAATTGCCGAATTGTTGGCCGCGGATCAGCACGCTACTCTGCGCTACGCCTGGTTTGCTCCGATCCGCGGCTTCCTGCGCAACACGCTGCTTGCCGGCGCCTGCGACGTGGTGATCGGCATGCCGGCCGCGCTGCAAGGCCCGCCGGTCGCGATGACCCGCCCCTATTACGCGGCCAGCTATGTCGCCGTGACGCGCACGAATGACCCGCGGCATTTCACCTCCTTCGACGATACCTGGCTGAAGAGCGCCAATATCGGCGTCATGCTCCTCGGCGACGACCAGGCCATCACGCCGCCGCAGGTCTCGCTCAGCAACCGCGGCATAACACAGCATATGACCGGCTTCCCCATGCGGGTCGGCGGCAATGTTTCCAATCCACAAGCTCGCATCATGGAGGCGGTCGCCAAAGGCAAGATCGACGTCGCCTTCGTCTGGGGTCCCCTCGCCGGCTATTTCGCGAAACAATATGGCGGAGCGCTCCGGCTCGAACCCGTCACCGCCGACGCAAAAAATCCCCAGTATCAATTCGTCTATGCCATGGCGATGGGCGTGCGCAAAACCGACACCGCGCTCCGCGACCGCCTGCAGTCCACGATCGACCGCCATCAGACCGAAATCGCCGCCATCCTCGACGATTACGGGATCCCGACGGTTCCGTTGTTGCGGACGTCTGCGCCGCCGTCACAGTCCCCGGCCTCCAAGAAGGCCAACGAAACGCCGCACACCAACTGACTAGCAGGAGATGAACATGCATGTGAAACATTGCCTCATCGCCGCGGCGCTGGCCGTCTCCGCAGCCGCGCCGTGGGCCTTTGCCACCACAGGACTTGGCGTCCCGCCCAATCCAAACAAATTCGGTCCATTCAAGCCCATTCCATTGCAGAGCGTGAATACCGGCGTGCTGGGCAATGGCGGTACACAGGCCGACGGCCGCCGTGCCTTCATGATGTATAATTGCTACCAATGCCACGGCAACACCGGCACCGGCACCGGACGCGGCGCGAATATCACGCCCTTCGCCACCGGCGGCCTGACCTACGATCAGGTCTACAACGTGATCATGCGCGGCGAACCCTATGGCGGCATGCCCTCGTTCGCCAATTACGTCACCCAGGCAGACATCTACAATCTCTACATCTACATCAACAGCCTGGATTCTACGGGATCCGGCGTCCCCCCCGTCGGCACCGCCACCTTCGTCAATTGGTGGGTGCAGACTCCGAAATACTGATATCGCCGACCCATCTTCATTTCCACTCGGAGCCAAGACATGAATTGGAAAGTCCCGAAAGTCCTCGAAATCGCGCTCGGCGCGGAAATCAGTGCCTACGCTTGCGCACAGACTCAGTAACTCTGGACCAAAGAACGAGTATCCCAAATTGTTGTGCCACCCGCTCACGGCCTGCAAGCAGGCCCCGAATGCTCCCGCGTCGGGCATTCGGGGCCGCCCACCGACCCCGCCGAACGCGATCACCCTGACGGCCGCGCTCGTCCTCGGAACGCCCGCCAACGCGCAAACCTTCTATGTCAGTGATCAGAAGAACGGCGTCACTGCGCTGGATGCCACCAGTTTCCAGCAAACCGCGCAATTCCCCACCGGTGGCCAAATCCCCCGCGGCATCGCGGTGACACACGACGGCAAATTCCTGCTGACGGCCAACCAGGCCAGCGGCGATCTCTCCGTCCTCGATCGCGCGACCGGCACGCTTCGCGTCCGTATCCCCATCGGCCCCTCGGCCGAAATGGTTCGCACGCAAGGCGACACCGCCTTCGTCACCTACGAACCACCGGCCGACAAGGGCGGCCTCGCCCATGTCGCCATCGTCGATCTCGACCGCCTCGCTGTCACCGCGAGCCTCCCCAGCGGTCATGAAACCGAGGGAATCGAATCCTCCACCGATGGCAAATCGCTCCTGGTCGCCAATGAGGGTGACGACACCCTGGATGGACAACGTATGTTCGTCGCCGCCGCCAAGGCCGGTTTGATCCAGGTCTTCGACGCCAAGACCTTCGGCCGCCAAGCCGACATCAAAGTCGGTAAGCGTTGCTGGCATTTCAGTTTCACGCAGGATGGACAACATATCCTCGCTGCCTGCGGCCGCTCCGATGCGCTCTATGTGATCGATGCCACCCGCCTGCGCGCGATCGAGACCATCTTCGGCTTCAAGGTGCCCTGGGGCATCGTCGCCTACCCGAACACCAATGGGACCCTCGACGTCCCATAATCAAATCCCGTTTCGTCGCGGACAGGAGGTTCACGCATGCCCTCTGACAACACCCGGCAATTTGGCCTAGCGACTCCCGCCAGTCTCGCCGCTGCGCCGATGCGCGAAGTCGGCGCTCACCGGCAGCTCCCAACCCGCTACACCACCCCCGCCATCGCGCTGCACTGGGTCATCGCCGCCCTGATCGGCCTGAACCTGATCCTCGGTCTCAGTTTCGCTTTCCTGCCAAAATCCGGGCTCCACCCGTTTGTGAGCCTTCACGAATCCTTCGGCATCACCGTGCTCGGCCTGGCGCTGATGCGCCTACTCTGGCGTCTCACCCACCGCCCCCCGCCGCTGCCCGACTATCCGGTCTGGCAACAAAAGGCCGCCCACCGTGTCCACGCGCTCCTCTACGCCCTGATGTTCGCCCTTCCCCTCACCGGGTGGGCCTACGCCAGCGCCTGGAAAGGCGCCGGCGCCTCGTCCATGCGCCTGTTCTGGACTCTCCCCTGGCCCCGCATCGGCTTCTTCGCCCATCTCGCCCCCGCAACGCGACAAGCGTGGCATACCGCTCTTGGCCAGTTGCACTACGCCGTGGCTCTGCTGCTTACCGCCCTTTTCGTGCTCCACGTTACCGCCGTACTGAAACATCAGTTTGTCGACCGTATTCCCGAACTACAACGGATGTGGCGAGCGCCTCGGGCGGATCGGTGATGTTTTCGACGCCAATAAGGTGGCATGCTGATCGACCTCTTCGGCCTCGACAGCGTCCCGGCCAGCCCGGCGGGTTACGCGGCGTCCGCTAGTAACCGAGCGATGGCCCGGATATCGGCCGGACTTGTCTCGCCATTGACGACGCAGGCGCGTACAACGCTTCGGCCCGCCAATACAGATATAGAAACAAAAGCCTTTCCTGAGGCCAGCACTTCGGCGACAATCCCGGGGACCGGACGTGCCCCCGCGGGTGGCACCAGGCAAACCACTGCCAGGGATGGATCATTTACCACCCGCCAGCCATAGCCGCGCATCTCGTGGGCCAACAGCGCCGCCAGCTCGACAGAGTGTTCCACATGCGCCGCATAACCCGGCCAGCCCGCAGCGCCGAGCGAGAGGAACAGCCGCAACCCCACAAACCGTCGTGACCATTGCGCTGAAGTTACATAAGGGTCGACCGCCCGCTCCTGCGAGGGCATGTAGCTCGCTGCGACATGAAAAGCGGCCGCAACGATGTCCTGCCATCGCGTGAGGAACATGCCGCACCCCATGCTCGCCGCGAACCATTTATGCGCATCAAGCGTGACGGAATCGGCTGTCTCGATACCGCGCAGCAATCCCGCCAGGCGCGGCGAAGCAATGACACCGCCGCCCCATGCCGCATCAACATGCAACCAAAGCCCCACCTCCCTCGCGATCGCTCGGCATTCCGAAATGGGATCGATCGCGCCGGCGTTGGTGGTTCCCGCTGTCGCCACGATCATGAAGGGAACACAACCTGCTTCGCGATCTGCCGCCAATCTAGTTCTAAGGGCATCCGCGCTCATGCGCCCGCCGCCATCGGTCTGCACCAACCGGACCGCATCGCGCCCGATGCCGCTTCGGTGCGCAATTTTAATCCACGCGAGATGGCTGTCCTGCGACGCATAAAAGACCGGGGGCCCGGCAAAAGCGCGCGCGCCCAATTGCGCGAAGGCCGGCTCCGCATGCGTGAGCGCACACACCAAAGCGGTATCGTTGGCTTCCGATCCGCCGCTCGTGAAATGTCCTGTGGTTGCTCCAGGAAAGCCCAAGCGGCGGCCAATTTCTCGAATGACGTGCGCTTCGATCGCAACCGCGGCCGGGGAGGTTGTTGCTGAAGCGAGTTGCGGATTGAAACTGGCTGCAATCCGGTCGGCGCATTGGGAGGGGAAACTCGGTGCCGGGTTGAAGAGACCTAGATAGCGTGGGTGGGTCACATGCATGACGCCATGCTCGAGTTGCGACATGGTCCAAGTCAGAAGCTCTTCGAGCGGCCGAGGCGCCGCGAAATCGAATTGCTCGAGATCAGAGTGTATCTGCGCGCGACTCAGCTCCGGCGTCACGGGCCCGGAGGACACGCGGCGCTCGGCCGAGTCTAGTGCCGTGGTTAGGAAATCCTGGATTGCAACCCGTTCCCTCCGCTCGGGAAAGAGAGCCAGCACCTCTTCCTGCTGCGGCTCGGTTGCGAGCAGCCACTGATTTTGCGTATCCAAGATAGGCCCTGGAATCACCGCAACTCGCTCAGTGTTCGATCGAAGGCACGGCGAAGCCCGCAGACCAGAGTCTCGATATCCTCCTCTTGCATGGTCAGAGGCGGCGACATCGCGATTAGATTGGCCAGCGGCCGCACGATCACGCCTTCCTCGTAGCCATGCGCCACGATTCGGGCGGGCACGCGCAAAGCCGGATCGAACGGCGTCTTCCGCGGCTTATCCGCCGTCAGCTCGATAGCTGCCATCATCCCGGCACCACGAATGTCGCCCACCAGCGGATGATCGGCGAACCTCCGCACCAGCGCCGAAATCAGGATCCTTCCCGAAAGTCGTGCATTTTCTACCAAGTTTTCGCGTTCGATGATGTCCAGATTCGCCAGAGCCGCGGCGGCCGCCACCGGATGCGCCGAATAGGTGAAGCCGTGTGCGAAGGTTGGCAAGCGACCGGCATTCTCCGTCAGCACGCGCCAGATCCGCTCTCCCACCACACTCGCCGAAATCGGCTGGTAGCCGCTTGAGAGACCCTTGGCGATGGTGATCAGATCGGGCTTGATCCCATAAAGCATCGTGCCGAGAGGCGCTCCCAATCTCCCGAAGCCGCAGATCACCTCATCGGCGATCATCAGGATGTCATATCGGTCCAGCACTGCCTGGATCGCCGGGAAATACCCTTCCGGCGGCACCAGCACGCCGCCCGTACCCATCACCGGCTCCGCGATGAACGCCGCAATCGTCTCAGGCCCCTCCCGCACAATCAGGGTCTCGAGTTGATCGGCCAGATAGCGCGTGAACGCCGCTTCGCTCATGCCGTCCGGCTTGCCGCGATATTGGTCCACCGACAACGTCCGCAGCGCGTACGACCGAGGCAGATCGAACATCTCGTGACAATAGCCGAGGCCGGTCAGACTGCCAGCGCCGAGTGTCACGCCATGATAGGCACGCTCCCGCGCAATGATCTTCTTCTTCTGTGGCAAGCCACGCAGATTGTTATAATACCAGATCAGCTTGATGTTCGTATCGTTTGCGTCCGATCCCGACGTGCCGAAGAACACCTTCGACATGCCCGGCGGCATCCATTGCAGAATCCGATCGGCCAGCCGGATCGCCGGTTCGTTGGCGATGCCGGTGAAGCTGTGTGCATAGGGCAGAATTGACGCCTGCCGCGCCATCGCCTCGACGATTTCCTGTCGCCCGTAGCCGACATTCACGCACCAGAGGCCGGACGATCCGTCGATGCACCACCGCCCCGTGGAGTCCATCACCCGAACACCGTCTGCTTGAACGACAATGCGCGTATCCTTGGGCGGCTCACTCTCGATCGCGCTGAACGGGTGGAAGAAGCTCCGCCGGTCCATGGCTTCGAGGAACAGATCGTGGGGGTGTGCGCTGTCCATGCCAAACATGCTCGCCTGTGCACCGGGTCGCCCGACCCACGCCGACGGACCACTCAGCCCGCCGTGCCGCCAGACGCCGACACAACCATGGTAAGGCCGTTCGCCGTCCCGCCGGCAGAAGCAAATGATCTAGTTCGACACTGGCATTTGGTCTCTGCCAGCCACCTCCAGCCTGCGCGCTGCCGCCACGTCGCGGCCATTGATGCACATCAATGCCTATCCGCCTTTTCGTCGCGCAATTCGATCCGTCGCGAAGATTCGTGACATCAACCAACTGAGCCGTCCGCCGGCACTGGCGCCAATCCATCGGCGAGCGGCCGCACGAGACAGCAGCGCCATTCACCACAATTTTGCAGGAGCCCTCCCATGCAACTCGCCCAGGACGAGACAATGAACGTCTCCCCTCGCCACGCCTACGAAGACGTGATCGACGAAATGTGTGCTCTTCCCTGGTCGGAACTAAGCCGCCACGATCTGAACCTGGTCGCCGGCGCCTACCAACATTTCTCCACCCAATTCTGCGAAACGGTAGAGATCGCTTGCGCGCGATTTCCCGCCGACCGCAAGCTGATCGAGCTCCGTGACGGCGAATGCGACACCGACAATCTGTCGCCCTACCCGGGCGTCGCCGAACCCGGCGAACGGATGAATCACGACGAATTCATGCGCCGGACTGTTGCCATGGCCGACCTTACACCCGCCGACCGGTCCAAGCTGGAGGCACTCGGCGATGCCTATCTCGCCACCGCTCGCGCCGTCGATCCGGCCATCCGCATTCTCAGTCTTCCAAGCTACGAGGATGGCGGGCTCGAGCGCTTGTTCCGCGCCGTTCTCCGTGCCGAGAGCTGGGACGAGCCGTCACTCGCCGCATTCCAGCACTTTCTGGTCGGCCATGTCAGTCTGGACAGCAATCCGGAAACCGGCCACGGCGCTTTGTGCCGCCATCTCAGGCCGGACGACCGCATCCTGCCGCTTTGGCGCGCCTTCCAAACCTTGCTGGTCGACGCGGTGCCCCGTTTCGCGCAAGCCGGCTGACGACGCCACACCCGGCCGTGCTCACGCGCGGCCGGAACATTCCTTCAGACCGCAGCCGCCACGAGTTCCCTGAGCTTCGGCTGAATATGCGCGTTCCCCGCAACGAGATCGTTTCCGCCGACATCCCGCAGCACGAATTCCGTTCCATCCGGGTGCGTCACACTCCCGCCCGCCTCACGCACGATCAGCACGCCCGCGGCCACGTCCCAGGCCTGCAACCCGAGTTCCCAATAGGCCTCGTAACGTCCCGCGGCGACCCAGGCGAGATCGAGCGCCGCCGATCCGAAGCGCCGCACGCCGGCCGAAACCGGCATGAGCCCCGCCAGCACCGGCGGAAAAGAGGCGCGGATCGAGGGCTTCACCTTGGCGAACGGAATTCCCGTGGCGAACAGCGCCTCTCCCATCTCCCGCCGCGACGACACGCGAAGCCGCCGCTCGTTCATGAAGGCCCCGCCGCCTTTCTCTGCCCAGAACATTTCGTCATGGGCTGGATTATAGATCATCCCGGCCGCCAACTCCGCCCCGCCATCCGGCAGCCGCCGTTGCAACCCGATCGAAATCGCCCAGTGCGGAATGCCATGGAGAAAATTCGTGGTCCCATCGAGCGGATCGACCACCCAACGCCACGCCCAGTTCTCGCTCCCCGAGGCCCCGCTCTCCTCCATCAGGAACGCATATCCCGGCCGCGCTTTCGCCAGTTCATCGCGGATCGTCTGCTCGGCCCGCAAATCGGCCTGGCTCACGAAATCCGACGGCCCCTTCACACTGACCTGAAGCTGTTCCACTTCCGAGAAATCGCGCAGCAGCCGCTTCGACGCTTTCTGCGCCGCGTTCTGCATCACCACCATATGCGGCGAAAGCCGGGCCGACATCGTCTCAGCCCTTGGCCCGCTCCACGTAGCTCGCGTCCTCGGTCTTCACCACCACGCGCTCCCCGGTCTCGATGAAGGGCGGCACCATGGTCTTGACCCCGTTGGAGAGCTTCGCCGGCTTGTAGGACGAGGCCGCCGTCTGCCCCTTCACCACCGGATCGGCCTCCACGATCTCGAGGATCACCGTCGCCGGCAGATGCGCCGCCACCGGCTCGCCCTCCACCAGATCGACCTCGATGGTCATGTTATCCTGCAGAAACGGCGCCGAATCCCCGAGCAGCTCCAGCGGCACATGCGTCTGCTCGAACGTCTCCGGATCCATCAGCACCATGTTGGTGCCTTCCGTATAGGAATAAGTATATTCCTTGTTGTCGGTCATCAGCCGCTCGACAGTGTCGGCGGTGCGCCAGCGCTCGTTGGTTTTGTTGCCGGTCTTGAGGTTGCGCATCTCCACCTGGATGAACGCGCCACCCTTGCCGGGCGTGATGATCTGCTGCTTGAGCACGGTCCAGCGCTGGCCTTCATGCTCGATGACCTGGCCGGCACGGATCAGGTTCGCCTGCTGCTTCATGGGGCGTCGGGGCTCTCTGGGCTGTCTCGGGGAGGGTCGCTCTCTACCCGCCGGCCCATTCCCCGGCAAGCGGCGGCACCACTGCCTTCCCCTCCCGCCCCCGATCCTGCACGTAGGTCGGCCAGGCCAGCCCCGTCACCCGCCCCCGCAACCCTGCCAGCAGCCGCCGCCCTTCCTCGACCGGCACCGCAAACCGCGCGGTCCCGGGCGCCGGATCGAGCTGATGCAGGTAATAGGGTTTGATCCGGTGCCGCAGCATCGTCCGGAACAACCCTTCGAGCGCCGCCACGCTGTCATTCACACCGCGCAACAGCACCGTCTGCCCCAGCATCACCACACCTGCCCCTGCGATCCGCCGCAACGCCCGCGCCGCCTCCCCCGAAAACTCCCGCGCATGGTTCGCATGCACCGCGAGATAGAGCGGCGTCTCCAGGGCCATCGCGGCCACCAGCGCCGGTGTCACGAGCTCGGGCGCGGCCATCGGCACCCGGCTATGGATCCGCAGCAGCTCGACATGCGGGATCGCCTCGATCCGCCGCAGCAGGCCCCCGAGCCGCCGCGCCGACAGCATCAGCGGGTCGCCGCCCGTCAGGATCACCTCCCGGATCGCCGGCCGCGCCGCCACATACGCCAGCGCCGCCGCGATCTCGGCCTCGCTGAGCACCCCACCCCCGGGCCCCACCTGCTCGCGCCGGAAACAGAACCGGCAATAGAGCGGGCAGGCCAACAGCGGCTTGAGCAGCACCCGATCGGGATACCGGTGCACGATACCCGGCACCGGCGAGAGCGCCTCATCCGCGATCGGATCGACACTCTCGTGCGGCGCCGTCACCAGCTCCGCCGCGCTCGGCACCACCTGCAACCCGATCGGATCGTCGGCGGCCTCGATCAGCGCCCGGAACGCCGGCGGGATCGCCACCGCATAGCGCGCCGCAACCGCCTCGATCGCCGCCCGATCCTCAGGCGTCATCAGCCCCGCCTCGATCAGCGCCCCAGCATCGCGCAGGGTGCGTCCACTATCCCCATCCGGCATGGCGCCGGGATATAGGGGGGCGTGACGAACGACACCAACCCTGGCCGCCGCTTCTGGAAGATGCACGGCGCCGGCAACGATTTCGCCATCTTCGACGCCCGCGCCCAGAAGCTCGCCCTGCCGCCCGAAGCGGTCGCGCCGCTCGCCGACCGGCACACCGGCATCGGCTTCGACCAACTCATCCTGCTCGAGCCGCCGCGCCATCCCGACGCCGCTCTGTTCATGCGCATCCTGAACGCCGACGGTTCCGAGGCCGGCGCCTGCGGCAACGCGACCCGCTGCGTTGCCTGGCTGATCGCGGAGGAAAGCGGCGCCGACCATGCGATCATCGAGACCCGCGCCGGCCTGTTACCGACGCGGCGGACAGGCCCCGGCCAATTCGAGGTCGGTATGGGCGTGCCATCCCTCGACTGGCGCAGCATCCCGCTGAGCCGCGAGGCCGACACGCTGCACCTGCCCCTGCCCGGCGACCCGGCCGCCTGCAGCATGGGCAACCCGCACGCGACCCTGTTCGTCGAAAACCTCGACGCTACCCCAATCGCCGCCCTCGGCCCCAGCCTCGAACACCACCCGCTCTTCCCCGACCGCGCCAATATCGGCTTCGCGCAGATCCTCGCCCCCGACCGCATCCGCCTCCGCGTCTGGGAACGCGGCGCCGGCCTCACCCGCGCCTGCGGCTCCGGCGCCTGCGCCGCTTTGGTCAACGCTGTTCGCCGGGGGCTGAGCGAACGCGCGGCGACGCTGGTGCTGGACGGCGGCGAGCTGCGGATCGGCTGGGGCATGGATGGGCGCGTGACGATGGATGGGCCAGCGGCGCTGGCCTATCGGGGAGAGGTGCCTCCGGCGGGCAGGGGCAAGGCACCTGCCCGCCGGAGGCACGCTTGAGCACAGACATCCTAACCTTCGGCTGCCGCCTCAACACCTTCGAATCCGAGGTGATCCGCGCCCACACGGCCCACGCCGCGCCGATGCTGGTGGTCAACACCTGCGCCGTCACCGCCGAAGCGGAGCGTCAGGCTCGCCAGGCCATCCGCCGCGCCCATCGCGAGGACCCCGCCCGCCCCATCGTCGTCACCGGCTGCGCCGCCCAGATCGCGCCCGAGCGCTGGGCCGCCCTCCCCGGCGTCGCCCGCGTGCTCGGCAACGAGGAAAAGCTCCGCCCCGAGGCCTGGACCCCGGACGCCACCCACGCCGTCTCCGACATCATGGCCGCCCGCGAAACCGCGCCGCATCTCGTCACCGGCCTCGCCGGCCGCACCCGCGCCTTCGTGCAGGTCCAGCAGGGCTGCGACCATCGCTGCACCTTCTGCATCATCCCGTTCGGCCGCGGCCCCAACCGCTCGGTGCCGATCGGCGCGGTGGTGGAACAAGCCCGCGCGCTCGTCGCCCGCGGCTACCGCGAGCTCGTGCTCACCGGCGTCGACATCGCCAGCTACGGCCCCGACCTGCCAGGCCGCCCGCGCCTCGGCCAGCTCGTCCGCCGCCTCCTCGCCCTCGTCCCCGACCTGCCCCGCCTCCGACTCTCCTCGATCGACCCCGCCACGATCGACGACGATCTCTGGCGCGCGCTCGCCGACGAACCTCGCCTCATGCCGCATCTGCACCTAAGCCTTCAGGCCGGCGCCGACCTCATCCTCAAGCGCATGAAGCGCCGCCACACCGCCACCGACGCGGAGGCCGTCATCGCCCGCGCCCGCGCGCTCCGCCCCGGCATCGCCATCGGCGCCGACCTGATCGCCGGCTTCCCCACCGAAACCGACGACCTGTTTCAGGAAACGCTCGATTTCGTGACGCGCACGCAACTGCCCTACCTGCACGTCTTCCCCTACAGCCCCCGCCCCGGCACCCCCGCCGCGCGCATGCCGCAAATCCCGGCCCCCGACCGCCGCGCCCGCGCCGCCCGCCTGCGCGCCGCCGGCGAAGCCAACGCCGCCGCCTTCCACGCGACCCAGATCGGGCGCGTGGTGCACGTACTCTCGGAGACCGGCGAAGCCGGCCACACCGAACATTTCGCCCCCGTCCGCCTCACCGCCCCGCCCGGCGCCCTCATCGCCGCCCGCATCACCGGCGCCTCCGCCCGCACGCTGCTCGCGGAAGCGGCCTGACGCCCATGGCCGGCTTCTTCTCCCGCCTCAAGCAAGGCCTCTCGCGCAGCACCCAGAAACTCACCGGCGGCCTCGCCGCCATCACCAAACGCCGGCTCGACGACGAAGCCCTCGAGGAACTCGAGGAAACCCTGATCGCCGCCGATCTCGGCCCCGCCGTCGCCAAACGCATCATCGCCAATTTTCGCCGCACCCGCTTCGGCACCGAAGTCACCGACCGCGAAATCCGGGAATCCCTCGCCACCGAAATCGCGACTATCCTGGAACCGGTCGCCCAACCCTTCCGCCTCGACCCCACCCGCAAACCCCACGTCGTACTCGTCGTCGGCGTCAACGGCACCGGCAAGACCACCACCATCGGCAAACTCGCCCTCCAATTCCGCGAGGAAAACAAGAAACCCGTCCTCGTCGCCGGGGACACCTTCCGCGCCGCCGCCGTCGAACAGCTGCAAATCTGGGGCGAACGCACGAAATCCCCCGTCATCGCCGGCGCCACCAACGCCGACGCCGCCGGCCTCGCCTTCGAAGCGCTGACCCGCGCACAGCGCGACCAAGCTGACGTCCTGCTGATCGACACCGCCGGCCGCCTCCACAACAAAGCCGCGCTGATGGAAGAACTCCGCAAAATCATCCGCGTCTTGCGCAAACAAGACGAAACAGCCCCCCACTCGGTCCTCCTCGTCCTCGACGCAACCACCGGCCAAAACGCCATCCAGCAAGTCCGCGTCTTCAAGGAAATGGTCGATGTCACCGGCCTGGTCGTCACGAAGCTGGACGGCAGCGCCCGCGGCGGCATCGTCGTCGCATTGGCGGAAGAGTTCGGCATCCCGGTGCACGCAGTGGGCGTAGGCGAACAAGCGGGCGATTTGCGGGCGTTCGAGGCGGTCGATTTCGCCCGCGGCCTGGTAGGCGAGCCTGAGACGGCGCCGGGCTGAAACGCGCCTCCGGCGGGCAGAGGCTCCGCCTCTGCACTCCGCTGGGGCCAAAAGGCCCCAGACCCCATTTTTTTAGTGCAGAGAAGGACCAATCATGCCTCTATAGACTCCCTAAATAGTTTCGTCGCTGCCTTGCCGATTGGGGGTTGTAGCCGTGCCGACCGTCTCTCTAGGAAAAATAGAGCGTATCGATCCGAGGTCAATTTGGGCCCACGAAGCTATGGATTTTACGCCGTGGCTTGCAGACAACCTTGGTCTGCTAGGAGAAACTCTAGGACTCGAACTAGAGCTGGTCAAAACTGAGGTAGCAGTGGGTGATTTCGCCTGCGATATTCAGGCTATCGACACTGGCAGCGGGCGCCGCGTGATCATCGAAAACCAGCTAGCTCAAACTGATCATGGGCACCTTGGCCAACTTATCACTTACGCGGCAGGCCTCGACGCCGCAGTAGTGATTTGGATCGCTCCAAAAGTCCGGGAAGAGCACCGAGAAGCGATCGACTTCTTGAATCGCCACACCCGTGAGACTCTCGATTTTTTCATGATTGCAGTCGATGTCATCCGAATATCTGGCTCGCCTCCAGCCGTAGAATTTAAATTGGCCGCATCACCGAACGCCTGGACAAAAACGGCTGCTGCCTCAAGCGATAGCGTTGTATCTGAAGTTAGCCGAGCCTATCAGAAATTTTATCAGGGTCTGATGGATGATCTCCGCGAGAAGTATAACTTCACCAATGCAAAGGCGGCACAGCCACAGAACTGGTATTCTTTTTCAAGTGGTAGGCCAGGTATCACTTACACAGCTACGTTCGCTTCAGGAGATAAACTCCGTGCTGAGCTTTACATCGACGTCGGCGATACAGCAAAGAACAAAGCGATTTTCGATGCCTTAAAGTCCAATGAGACTTCCGTTCAGGAGGAGTTAGGTGAGCCGCTGTTGTGGGAGAGGCTTGATAACAGACGTGCATCCCGGATCTCTATCGTCCGTGAGAATACCTCGATCGCCGATGCAGCCCGTCAAGAACAAGAAATACGAGAGTGGCTCGTCCAGCGCCTTCTGAAGCTGAAGAGCGTGTTCGGACCCAGAATAAAATCTGCAACCGACATTGCAAATTCCTGCACCGGTATAGCCGGAGGCAGCGGACCGGGGTGACACCCGGTCACGCAGCCAGGCCCCAACCGCTTCCCACCCATGCCCAACCAACGGGGTCTGGGGCCCACCGGCCCCAGCGGAGTGCAGAGGCAGAGCCTCTGCCCGCCGGAGGCGCGCTGCACCACGCACAGCGCCACCGCCGTCCCACCAGACGCCAAACGCCTAATGAATAACCAGCGTCCAAACACCACGCCCGTACGTCGCCGCCCGCAGTACTTTGCCGTTCGGTGACTGGCTCAGCGAACTCACCTGCACGCCCGGTAGCCCGGCGCCGAGCAGCGATCAGTTCGCGCCGCCGTCGGTGGTGGCGTACACACCGAGCCAGGTTGCCGCGTAGAGCGTGTTGCCGGTGCGGTCCAATCTGTCGGCGATCACCTGGTTGATCGGCACGTCTGGCAGCCCGTTGCCGGCCGCGCTCCAGCTGGCGCCGGCATCCGGGCTTTTCAGCATGCGCGTGGCGCGGAAGGTGGGCGCCCGGGAGCTGACGGGGGGGGCGAAACATCGGCTGCGCGTCCCGTCTCGGACGTCATGTTGCGCCGCTGACGATACGCGCCGACTGGCGGCTGCCCTGATCCCATGTCCTTCATCAAACGCGTGCGGTGTCGTAACATCCACTCCGGATCGACAATGGCGGCAAACATAGTCGCAAGCTGAAGTGGCGCCGTGCCGGATCGGCCAGGTCACCGACATCCGCCCTCCGCGAAGGCCCTGATCTGCCTGCGAGGCGCCGCGGACTTCCCAATCTGCCCCGTCGCGGGTCCGGCAACCCGCCACCGTTCCCACTTGCCGGGCGCCCCCGCCCGTGTCACCCAGAAGCCGGGCTCCTTCCGTCATGGGTCGGACCACGCGATCGAAGGAACCGAGTTGACAGCAGCCGCTTTGACGTTTGCGGCCAGCCTGGCCCGCCCGGCCTCGCTCCTCGCCCGCCTCGACACCCCGCGCGGCGGCGTCGTCGCGCTGATCCTGACCACCTGCCTCGCGCGCCTCGCCTTCGCCGGCCTCACTGGCCTCGGCATCGACGAGAGTTACATGGCCGCCGCCGGCCGGACGCTCCGCCTCAGCTATTTCGACCACCCGCCCATCGCCTGGTGGCTTACCTGGGCCGCGGAGCAGCTCGGCGGGCCCCACAACGACCTCGTTATCCGCCTGCCCTTCATCGCGCTGTTCGCCGTCAGCACCTGGCTCATGTTCCGGCTCACCGCCGCCCTGTTCGGCGAATGCGCCGGCCTCTGGGCCGCTGCCGCGCTGAACGCTGCGCCCGTGCTCGGCATCGCGACCGGCAGCTGGATTCTGCCGGACGGCCCGCTGGATGCGGCGCTCCTGGGCGGCACGCTCTGCTTCTGGCACGCGACGCGCGATGAGCGGGCCGCCGCCTGGCCCGCCTGGATCGGCGCCGGCCTCTGCTTCGGTCTGGCCCTCTGCGCGAAATACACAGCACTCCCGATCCTGCTCGGCCTCGGCGCCTACCTCGCCACCACGAAAACCCGCCGCGTCTGGCTCGCACGACCGCAGCCCTACGCCGCCGCGGCTCTCGCTTTTGCGCTGCTCGCGCCCGTCCTCCTCTGGAATGCGGAGCACGGCTTCGCCTCCTTCCGCTTCCAGGGCGGCCGCGCGTTCGGCCGCAGCCTCCACCCGCTAGGCCCGGTCGCGGCCGCGTCCGGCGAGGCCTTATTCTTCCTGCCTTGGCTGTTCGTCCCGCTGCTGATTCTGCTCTGGCGAGCCGCCCGCACCGGCCCCGCCGATCCGCGAAGCTGGCTGCTCGTCTGCCTCGCCGCGCCCTCGTTCCTGTTTTTCGAAATCGTCTCGCTGCAGGCCCGCGTCCTGCCGCACTGGGCCGCCCCCGCGCTGATGCTGGCGCTTCCTCTGCTTGGCGCCGCGATCGCCACGCGCCGCCAAACCAGCCGCGCGCTGCGCTTCGCCATGATCGCCACCGCCATCACCGTGACTGCCGGCCTGACCTTCGTCACCTCCGAAATCCGCTACAATTGGTTGCCCGACGTCGCCGAGGATTTCGCGCTCGGCCACGATCCCGACCTGGCCGCGGTCGATTGGGACTCCCTGCAGACCGAGTTGCGGCAGCGCGACGCCTTCACGCCGAACCTCGTCATCGCCGCCACCCGCTGGCTCGATGCCGGCAAGATCGATTTCGCGCTCAGGGGCGAAATCCCGGTCCTCTGTCTCGGCAACGACCCTCGCGAATATGGCATCGCCGCGCCGCTCGCCGCCTATGCCGGCCGCGACGTCCTGATCCTCGCCCCGCGCGAAACCCTCGCCTCGATCCGCGCACGTTTCGGGGCCGAATTCGACCGCATCGAGCCCGTCCCGCCGCTGCTGATCCGCCACGCCGGCAAACCCGCGATGATGGTGCCTGCCTTTCTCGGCCACGAACTGCGCGCGGTACCGGCAAGGACCACGCTCCGCTGACCTCGGCGCGCCGCCCCCGATTCCGGCGGCCCAGCGCCCGAAGCCCCCCTTGTCTCACCCTGAAAAACGCCCCGCGAACGCGACGAATTTCTGCATGAAATCCGCAACCCGCCCCTGCGTGTCCGCGTCGGTCAGCCGCCCCTCGCCATCGAACCGTTCCTGTGCCCGGGGAACCAGCAGTTCCGCCGCCGAAAACAGATGCATCGCATGGTAATACACCACCTGCCGCAGGTGCATCTGCGCCCGTGCCGTCCCGGTCAGGCTGGTGCTCGCGCCGATGACGGCGACCGGCTTGCCGCTCGTGGGCTTGCTCTTCTCCGGCCGCGAGAGCCAGTCGAGCGCGTTCTTGAGGCCGCCGGGAATGGAATAATTGTATTCTGGTGTCGAAATCACCAGCGCGTCCGCGCCGGCCACCGCCTCGCGGAGCGCGATCACCGGCGCGGCTGGCGCCCCTTCGCGTTCGGCGCTGTAGATCGGCAGGTCGAGGCTCGGCGCGAGCGTTAGGGTCACGCCCTCCGGCACATGGTCGGCGCAGGCGCGCAGCAGGGCAGTGTTGTAGGAACCGGCGCGCAGGCTGCCGGACAGGCCGAGGATACGCATGGCGTGAGGGTCTCCTTGCCGCGGATCGCCGCTCGGGCGGGGGTTTAACGTGCCAGTAAACCCCATGCGGCAGAGAGGCGCTCTTTGCGAGGCCCCGGATGCGCATCGGCCCCTTCCTTGTCCTGTTCTGCGCGTGGCTCCTGCCGTCCGCGGCAAGCGGCGCGCCAGTCGGCTTCATCGACGGAATCAGCGCCGCGGGTTTGAGCGGCTGGGCCTGCGTCCCCGGAAACCCGGCCCCGGTGAGCATCGCGATCGTCGCGGGTGACCGCCTGCTCGGCGTCTATCCCGAGACCGCGACCCGCGCCGACGTGGCCCGCATCTGCGGCACGATGCGCGCCGGCTTCGCGATCGGTTTCGACCGCGCGACCCAGGACCAGCTCGTGGGCGAGCCGTCGCTGAGCGCCTTCGCGCTGGCGCCCTTCAATGCCCCCCTGCCGCTCCAAGGCTCCAACCCGGCCGCCTATCAACCCTACCGGCTGCCCCTCGGATCCCTGGTTCAGGTCGCCGGCGGGCTGGCGCTGGGCGACATCGCGGGGCCCGGTTCGCCTCGGCTTTCGGTCTATGCGGGAGCGCCGGCCGCCGATGGCGGCCTCGCCGGCGGCGCGCCCCTGTTCGGCAGCGCCCCCGGCGGCGTGAACGTGGCTGCCCCGCTCCCGGTCTTCACGCCGCCGCCCGGCGCCGCCCTGCCGGTGTTCGGCTATGCGCCCGACCAGGCAGGCGCGCCGGTTCCGCTGGCCCATCCCGTTCCGGCCGCCGCCGGAGCCGCCTCGCTCCCGATCGGCGGCACCGTCGCGCAAAGCGGCAGTCTCGCCGGTATCCGCGACACAGTTTTCACGGCCTGGATTCCCGCCGGCCAGGGCTTCGCCGGGGTCTCGGGCAAGGTCGCGCTGACCGGCAACGCGCCCGGTTTCAGCGAGGCGCTGGCGCTGCTCGGCACCACCACGGACGATCCGGCCAGCTGCGCCCGGCGGAATGGCCTCGCGGTCTCCGCGCCGCCCGCGATGGCCCGTCTCTGGGCGGGCATCCTCAAAAACACCGGGGCGTCGACCGTGACGATCCCGGTGAACCTGGCACTGCCCTACCCGGTGACGCCGGTTTCGCCCGCCGGCAGTTGCGCCGTGCTGCTCATCAGCGCCGGCTACCCCTATCTCAGCCCGACCACCCCGCTCTACACCACCGCCTCCGCCGCGCTGACAATGGCGACCGCGCCTGCCACGGCCGGCGCCCCGCAGGTTGTCCCGCTCGGCCTAGGCGGCGAGTTCCGCATCGCCTCGGGAACCAGCTCGGCCCAGTCGGTGCTAGTCGGCCTACAGGCCCTCGTGCCGCTCGAGCTCGATGCGATCGCCGGAGCGCTCAGCACGGCGCCCGTCGTAGGCGCGCCTGCGGCGTCCGGCTGGCTCCCCATACCTGCTGGCAATTGGGCGTATGAGACATCGTTTCTCTATTTGCCGGCCGCCATCTGCGCCGGCCTCGGCCTCGCCGCGCATCCGGCCAACGGGCTGTTCGCGATGCTGCGCCAGGGTAACCCTGGGTCCATGACGGTGCCGGCCGGATCGGTGCCACTGATGCGGGTCGGGGTTGAAAGCCTGGGCGGGCTGCCGATCCAGAAATCGACCTATCAGGCCTTCACGGCGACGGTGCCCGCCGCGACCCCCTTCCGGCTCGGAACCGGGGATTGCCTGATCGGCCTTGGTTCAAGCGTGCCGAGCGCCGGCGGCACTCCGGGCATGCTCGATGTCGAGGATCAATCGACGGTGTATCTGCGCGTCTCGGGCTGAACCGGCGCGCGCAGCCGCCCGGGCCGGATCGGGGTCGCCAGCACGGCGGCCGTGGCGAGACCCGCGGCGGCAACGAGGAGGCTCAGCATCTCGACCCAGGTGCTCATGACGGTTCTCCCAGCCCAGGACTGAAACGCCAAATTGTGCGCGCCCGTCGCCGCACCGCACCGCTTCGTGATTTGCCTCCCCGCTCCCGGGGCCCCCGTCAACCGACGATCCGCAGCGCCCGTCGCCGCATGCGCGGCGGGAGATCGAGCGGCAGCAGCGGCGCGGTTTCCCCCGCCATCTCCGTCTCGGGCACCGGCTCGGGCAGCCGCCGCCCGAGATAATTCACCGCCAGCGTTCGGAACACGTAATCCAGCACCGAGCTCGCCTGGCTGATCGCCGGGTCGCCCTCTACCTGGCCCGCCGGCCCGAAATCGGTCGCGGTGAAGGCATCGACGAACGCATCCAGCCGAACCCCATGCTGCAGCCCGATGCTCACCGCCTGCGCCAGGCATTCGATCAGCGCCCGCGTGGTCGCTCCCTCCTTGGGCAGCGCGATGGTGATCTCGCCGAGCGCCCCGTCGGGATATTCCCCGGTGCGCAGAAAGACACGATGCCCGCCCACCGTGACCTTCTGAGCCAGCCCCTGGGCCCGTGCGGGCAGCGGCCGGGCGCGCGGCGCGATCGTCGTGCGCGCCGGCAGAGACGGCGCCGGCAGGGCGACGGGCTCGGCGGGCATCCGCTCGAGATAGGGCGCGAGCGCCCGGTGCATCGCCAGATGCGCCTCGTGCGATGCCGGAGGGAGCGGGTCGCTGCCGGTCAGCGACGCGGCCAGCGCCGCCTCGGGCGAGAGCTGGCTGCTGGCCAGCCGGTCGAGCGCCGCGCGGCTCAGCCGCCCCTCGCGCACCGGGCCGAAGGCCGGCGCGATCCCGGCGGTTTCGATGCCGAGCAGCGCATCGACCTCACCGGGCGGCAGCAGACAGGTCGCGCCCGGCGCGCCGGGTGTGAGGCGGGCGCGGGCGCGGGCGGCCTGCGCGGCCTCGGCCAGGCCCGGAACCGGCGAACGTGGCGGGAGCGGCCAGTCGGCCCCGGTCGCGAGCAGGTCGAGTTGCGGGCTTTCGAGGGCGAGCGCCACCTGCGCGCGCAGCAGGGCCCCCAGGCAGGCGGCCGTGTCGCGGGCGGCCTGGCTCGCGTAAGGCAGGCCGAGCGCCGCCAGGAGATCGTCCAGACCGGAAAGCGCGATCTCGTAAGGCCCTTCGGGCGCGAACAGGCGGCAGGCGCGGGCCGCGTCGTTGCAGGCCTCCGCGAAGGCGCGCACCTCGAAGCCCGCGCCGGGCGTCAGGAACGCGGCAACGTTCAGCAGATAGCCGGGCGGCCCCGGCTCCCCGCGCCAGACATTTGCGGTAGGCGCCGCGCGGCGCTGGCGCAGCAGCGCGTGGAGCGCGAGCGGCAAGTCCGGCTGCCCCGCCTGCCGCGCCCGCTGGGTCAGGATCCCGAGCCAAACGCCGCTGGCGCCGGCGATCGAGAGATTGCCGGTGCCGGGGGTGAGGGAAGCCAGTGCGTCGGCGGCGCGATCATCCCAGGTCGCGGGCAAGGTCACGGTCCGCGGCGCCGAGTCGGGATCGGCGGCGCCGGCAACCTCGCGCATGCGGATGCCCTGCCAGAGGCGAATGGTTCGCACGAAACCAGCCTAGAGCATTTCCCGACCGGATGAAATCATCCGGTCCGGCGGAATGCTCCAGGAAACAACGACATAGGACACCGCGCCGCGCCACGGGCTCTGGCGGCGGGGGACGGCGGCGCCATGATCGGGTTGCGCCGCGGCCGGCCAGGGCAGAGCGAGAGGCCGCCGGCAGCGCGTCTGGACCACCCGAGCCCCCTCCCCTATACCCCGCCTCGATGATCGGCACCCGCCTGTTCACCCTCTTCCGCGGCCAGGAAGTCGGCCGCGACAGCTATGGCAACCGCTACTACGAAGAGCGGCGCGCCCGCTCGGCCGAGTTGCGCCGCCGCCGCTGGGTGATCTTCGCCCGCGGTCAGGAAGAGGCGACGCTCGTGCCCCCGGACTGGCACGCCTGGCTGCACTACACCACCGACGCGCCGCTCACCGGGCCCCGTTACGACTGGCAAAAGCCCCACCAGCCGAATCTCACCGGCACGCCCTACGCTTATTTCCCGCCCGGGCACGATTACCGCGGCGGACGCCGGCCGCCCGCCACCGGGGACTACGAGGCCTGGTCGCCCGACGCTCCGCCGCTCGAGGCGCCCGCCGCGCTGGCCGCGCTGCCCTCCTCCGAGGCCTGACCCGCCCCATGGCCCGCCACAACCCGGCCGAACTCATCACCGGCGCCGTCGTGCTGCTGCTCGCCGGCGGCTTCCTCGCCTACGCCGTCACCAACACCGGCCAGGGTCTCGGCGAAGGCGGCTACGTCCTCCACGCCGCCTTCGACCATGTCGACGGCCTCTCCCCGGGCTCGGACGTGCGCATCGCCGGCGTGAAGGTCGGCAGCATCCAGTCGATCGTGCTCGATCCGAAGACCTATCTCGCCGACGTGACATTCTCGGTGCAGAACGGCGTCACCCTCACCACCGATAGCAGCGCCACGGTGTCCACCGAGGGCCTGCTCGGCGGCAAATATCTCGCCCTTGCCACCGGCGGCGCCGACACCGACCTCAAGAACGGCGGCACCATCACCATCACCCAGGGCTCGATGAACCTCGAAGCGCTGATCGGCAAATACATCTTCGGCAGCGGACCGGGGGGGGGCGGAGGCAACCGGGGAAGCTCGTCCTCCGGCGCATCGAACGGCGGCGGGCTCGCGCCCCTCAAATGACCGGCGGCACGCGCTGGCTCGATCGCGAAGGGCGGCCGATCGCCTGCCGCGAAAAGCTCGCCGTGCTCGAGGAAAACGCGACCGAACTGCGCCAGACGATGCAGGACATGTTTGAAGACGCGGTGCTGATGGGCGTGGATGAGGGATCGATGCGCCAATGGCTCACGGACCTGGTCGCCGCACTGACAAGCCCGAGGCAGGCCAGATGACCCGCTTCGCGCTCGCCGCGCTGATCGCGCTTCTTCCCCTCGCGGCGCTCGCCGCCGACCCGAAAACGCCCGACCTCTCGCCGCCTGATTCCTGGGTCGAGCGCGGCGCCGGCACGATCCGCGTGCTCGACAAGCTCGACTCGACGGTTCGCACCCTCACCCTGAAAGTCGGCGAAAAAACCGACATCGGGTCGCTCAGCCTCACCCTCGCCGGCTGCTATGTGCGCCCGCCCGACCTGCCGCCTGACGCCGCCGCCCACCTCGTGATCACCGACGCCGCCGACCAGCAAGCCACCGTCTTCGACGGCTGGATGTTGCACGACGAACCCAATCTCGGGATGCTCGAACACCCGGTCTACGACGTCCAGCTCGCCGGCTGCTCGTGAGCCCCGACCTGCCGGACGCGGGCCGCACCGCCTTTCTGCTCGATCTCGACGGCACGCTGATCGACATCGCTCCCCGCCCGGACCTGGTCGTCGTGCCGCGCGAACTTCCCGCCACCCTCGCCCGCGTCCGCGACCGCGCGGCGGGCGCGCTCGCCATCGTCAGCGGCCGCCCGATCGCCGAGATCGACGCGCTGCTCGGCCCCGGCTTCGCCGCCGCCGGCCAGCACGGCGCGGAACTGCGCGCCGCACCCGGCGCCCCGCTTTCCCACCCCGACCTGCCGGCGCCCGATCCCGCCTGGCTCGAGGGCGCGGCGGACCTCGCCGCCGCCCATCCCGGCGCGCATCTCGAGCGCAAGCGCCACGGCTTCGTGCTCCATTTCCGCGAGGCCCCTTCCCATGGCGCGGCCCTCCGGCGGGGACTCGAAAACCTGCTCGCCGGCGCCCCGGGCTTCACCCTTCTGGCCGCCAAAATGGCATGGGAAATCCGCCCCGAAGCAGCGCACAAAGGTGCGGCGGTCGAGGCGCTCATGCGGCAACCCCCGTTCGCCGGGCGGTCGCCGCTCTATGTGGGGGACGACGTGACGGACGAGGATGGGATCGTGGCCGCCCTGGCGCTCGGCGGGCGGGGACTTCGCGTGGACTCCGATTTCGGCGCGCCTGCCGGCGTGCGCGCCTGGCTCGCGGCGATCGCGGCATGATCCGCGTTGCCATCTTCGGGCTGGTGGCCTGCCTCGCCGCGCTCGGGGTCGCGCTCTCGGCCCAGCATCTCTTCGGCCTGATCCCCTGCCCGCTCTGCTATCTCGAGCGCATCCCCTACCGGATCGGCATCTACGCCTCGCTGCTCGCGATCCTGCTCTGGGGCGTCTGGCGGCTGCTCGCGATCGGCGCGCTCTTCGCCGCGATCCTCGTCGCGGTCGGCCTTGCCGCTACCCATGTCGGCGTCGAGCAGCATTGGTGGAAAAGCCCGCTGCCGGAATGCAGCGCCCCCGATTTCCGCGGCATGACCGTGGAGCAGCGCCTTGCCGCCATGCGCGACCGCCCGAGCAAGAGCTGCGAGGACCCCGACTACCTGCTGCCCCCCCTGCCGCTGACCTTCGCGCAGGCGAACCTCATCTACGCCCTGGCGGTGCTGGCCGGACTCGCCATCTCCGCCCGCAGCACCCTACGGAGAGAGGCATGACCCTGCCCGGCGATCTCGAGGAAGCCGACCGCGTCGAGCGCATGATCCGCGTCGACCATGCCGGCGAATACGGCGCCCGCCGCATCTACCAGGGCCAGCTCGCGGTGCTCGGACGCGGCCCGAAAGGCGACATCCTGCGCCACATGCAGGCCCAGGAGCAGGTCCATCTCGATACCTTCTCGGAACTGATCGGCCGCCGCCGGGTCCGACCCACCGCGCTGCTCCCCTTCTGGCATGTCGCCGGCTTCGCGCTCGGCGCCGTCACCGCCGCGATGGGCACCCGCGCCGCCATGGCCTGCACGGTCGCGGTCGAGGAAGCGATCGACGAACATTACCGCGCGCAGTCCGGCACGCTCGGGGACGACGAGGCCGAACTGCGCGATACGATCGAGAAGTTCCGTGCCGAGGAGCTCGAACATCGCGATATCGGGCTCGAACACGAAGCCGAGCTGGCGCCGGGCTATCGCGCGATGAGTGCCGCGATCAAGTTTGGGTGCAAGGTGGCGATCGCCATCAGTGAGAGAGTGTAAGGGATTCTTCTTTTTCTGAAAAAAAAGAAGCAAAAAGACTTCGTCTGTTTGTGACTGGGGCTTGTACAGGCCCCGAGCGAATATGAGTAAAGTTTTTTTGGTTCTTTTTTTCAAAAAAGAACACCCTTCGTCCTTGCGCGTTGCGCGCCGGGAGGGACCCGCATGACACCGATCCGCAACACGCACGAGCAATGGGGCAGCATCCAGCGCACGTTCCACTGGGGCATCGTGCTGCTGGTGCTCATCCAGCTCATCTTCGGCTTCGTGATCTATTCGGTCGGCGGCAAGGGCGCTCCGGAAGTGGCCCGCTTCTGGCACCCATCGCTCGGCATCACGATCGGCGCGCTGATGCTGCTGCGGCTCGGATGGCGCCTGGCCAATCCGATCCCCGAGACGCCGCGCGACATCGTGCCCTCGATGCAAGGCATCTCGAAATTCACCCATTACGGACTCTATGCGCTGCTGATCCTGCAACCGCTGGTCGGCTACGTCCTGGTCTCCGCCTTCGGCCATTCTCCCGAATGGTTCGGCGTCGCGATGCCGCCGATCGTCGGCAAAAGCCCGCATATCGCGCATGTGTTCGGCTACATGCACGGCGCAATCGCGTTCCTGATCCTCGGCTTCCTGGCCCTGCACATCATGGGCGCGCTGCAACACGAACTCGTGCTGCGCGACAACGTGCTGCCCCGCATGCTGCCCGGCCTGGCGATGACACCGGAGCGGCAGGCGCGACAGGAAGGCGACACCGTCGATTTGCGCAACGCGGTGCGGACGTGGGTGCGGCGCGACAACGTGACACCGTCGAAGCGAGCTGGATGATGGATCCTGAAGAGTCTTCTTTTTCTGAAGAAAAAGAAGCAAAAAGACTTTTGTCTGTTTAGGCCGGGGCTTGTAGAGGCCCCGAGCCAATGCAAATAAGGTTTGCTTTCAAAAGGAGAACAATCTTCCTCTAGGAAGCATGTTTCCGCGCCGCGGCAACGGCCGCGGACAATTCTTCCGGGGTTACGGCTCCGGGGATGAAGCTTTGGCCCACGACGAAAACTGGCGTTCCCTCGACACGCATGGTGTGCGCGAGTTCGAGGTTGGCCTGCAGGCGCTGGGTCACGGCTGGACTCGCCATGTCATGAATCAGCTTGTCGGGATCGAGGCCGAGCGATTTGGCAGTGTCGCGGATGCTCTCCTCGCTCGGCTGACCGGACGATTTCATCAGCGCCTGCTGCATCTTGAGATAACCGCCTTGCGCCTGGGCCGCGACGATCGCGCGGCTTTCGAGTTCGCTCGCGGGTCCGAGCACCGGGATATCCTTGTAGACGACGCGAAGATGGGGGTCGTGCGCCACCATCGATTCGATCGCCGGCAGCATGCGCCGGCAATAAGGGCAGCGCGGATCGTAGAACTCGACGAGCGTCACGTCCCCCGAAGGATCGCCGGCGGCCGGATCGCCCGGCTTGTGAAACAGTGCGTCGCGGTTGGCCGCGATGCGCGTCTGCGCGGCGGCGGCGGCGCGGGCGTCCTCGTCCGCCTGGAATGCGGTGAGCGCGTCGCGCAGGATCGAAGGGTCGGATTTCAGCGCCTGGCGGACGATGTCGATGATCTGCTGGCGCTGCGCGGAGGTGAAGCCGTCATCGGCCCGGGCGAGCGGGCTGAACAGGCCGAGGATCGCGAGCGTGAGGGCGAGGCGTTTCATGGTCTTTCCTGCGGGGCGGGCGCCGGCCCGCTTAGCATCGGCGAGGCGGCCGGACCAGGGCGCTCGCCGGGTTCGGGGGTGATGCCGTAGGGCGCGACCAGGTCCCAGACATGGGCGGGGACCATGTATTTCATCCGCGCCGGGTGCGTGCTCCGGAGATGCAGCACGGTCTCGATCGCCTTCATCTCCACCCGCGCGCGGGCGAATTCGAGCCCTTTCGGCCCGATGCGGGGCATGAGCCAGCCGGCGATCGGCCGCGCCCAGTCCGGCATGGCGCGCAGCGGCAGGCCGCCGGCGGCGCGCCGCGTGTTCTCGGCGAAACCCCGCACGGAGCCGCGGCGGCGGCCGCGATCCTCACAAGCATCGAGATGGATCTCGTCGCCGAGCGAGGCGAGCAGTTCCTCGCCGCGCTCGTTGCGCACCACCAGCCATTGCGCGCCGGTGCCGCCCATATAGCCGACGGTGAGATCGGCGAGCACGTTCGTGTAATCGACGCAGGTGCGGCAGGTGAGCGGAAAGAAATCGCGCGGCAGCTTCGAGATCGGCAGTTTCAGGAAAGGAATGAGCTGGGTGTGCCCGTCGCTGAAGCGCAACTCCACGCGATAGTCGGCGCGGAATTCGAGATAGGTGACGCTGTCCGGATCGCGCGCCAGCAGGGCCAGGAACTGGTGGAAATTCTCGGTCGTCGTGTTGTCCGAACAGGGCGTGCCGATCACATAGAGGCGCTCAAGCCCGAGTTTCCGCTCGAGACGGCGCAGCGCATGGATCTGGCAGGGAATGCCGATCACCGCGAGCCGCCGGTGGCCGGCGGCGAGTGCCGGCTCCAAAAGCGCCAGCAGCGGCGCGTAGCCCATGCGCATCCCGCGACATTCGGCGAGTTCGCGCGGATCGGTGACCAGCCGCGGGACCGGCTTCCAGCGATCCTGGGGATCGGGTCCGACCGTCAAGATCGCATCGACCTGGCCGCGCTCGAGCAGGATTTCGCCGATTCGCGTGACGATGCCGGTCCATTGCGCGCCCGGAAGCGGCGGCCGGAGCGAGGCGCGGAACATGCGCCGGAACGGGCCGAAAAAAATCTCGTCCGGCAGTGCCGGATCGCGCGCGCGCCCGTGCACGGCGCGCTCCATGGCGGGATAATCGGGCTGAATGAACTGGCAGGCGCTGGCGCAATCCTTCGGGTTCGCGGTTCGCGAAATGCCGCAATCGGTGCAGAGCGAGCGGGCGGGCGGTTCGGCATTCATGTCGATCTGTTCCGGGTGGCTTGCGAAATGCCATTAAATGTAACCAGGGCGTGCATACCGCGTTCAGTGTGCGACATAAGGCGCGAGATCGGAAAGGAACCGACGATGAAACGCACTTTAATGACGCTTCTGTTGCTCGCGGCCGCGGTGCCGCTCAGTGGCTGTGTGGTCTATGGGGGCCCGGGCCGTCCGGGCTGGTGCTACTACCACCCCTATCGCTGCCGCTGAGCGCACAGCCGGCGCAGAGCCCTTCCACCTCCACCGTCGCCCGCAGCGGCGCGAAGCCGCGGCGGGCGGCGGTGGCGGCGACCGCCTCCGCGATCGCTGGGTCGTCCACCTCCTCGGCCTTTCCACAGGCGGTGCAGAGAAAAAACTGCGCGGCATGATCGTGCGGCGCGTCGTCGTGGCAGCCGACGAACGCGTTGAGTCGCTCGAGCCGATGCACGAGCCCCTGCGCCATCAGAAAATCCAGCGCCCGATAGACGGTCGGCGGCTGCAGGCTCGCGCCCTGCTCGCGCATCCGGTCGAGCAGCGCATACGCCCCGACCGGCTCGGGTGAAGCCAGGATCAAGCCCAGAACATCGCGCCGGAGTTTGGTCAGCCGCGCCCCGCGCCGAGCGCATAGCGCCTCAGCTTGCACCAGGCGGGCTTCGAGCGGCTCCGGAGCGGGGGGTTGGCGGGTCATGCCGCTACGTTATAACATGGCCCAACTCTGGGGAGAAGGCGATGCGCTTCCGCCTTGCCGCCGCCTTGGCGCTGCTGGCCGCGACTGGCGCGCAGGCCGCGCCGTCCGTCATTGCCGCCGAGAACGTCTACGGCGCGGTGGCCTCGTCCGTGGCCGGGCCGGGTGTGCCGGTCACCAGCATCCTCACCAATCCGAACCAGGACCCGCATGCGTTCGAACTGAGCCCCATGGTGGCGCGCGAAATCGCCGACGCCGGCATCGTGGCCTATAATGGCGCGGGTTACGACCCCTGGATGACGCGGCTGCTGGCCGCTTCGCCGCGGCCGGCGCGGCAGGCGATCGAGGCGGCCGCGCTGATCGGCGCCAAACCCGGCGGCAATCCGCATCTCTGGTATGATCCGAGGACGGTCCCGGCGATGGCGAGCGCGCTGGCCGCCGCGCTGGCCGCCGCCGATCCCGCCGGCGCTGCAGGCTATCGCGCACGGGCCGCCGCGTTCCGCGCCTCGCTCGCGCCGCTCGACGCGCGGATCGCGGCAATGCGCCGGCAATTCGCCGGCACGCCGGTCACCGCCACCGAGCCGGTGTTCGGGGCCATGGCCGCCGCACTCGGGCTCGCGATGCGCAACGAGCGTTTCCAGATCGCGATCATGAACGACACCGAGCCGCGGGCCTCCGATGTCGCGGCGATGGAATCCGACCTCAAATCGCGGCGCGTGCGGCTGCTCTTCTATAATGCGCAGGTCACCGACAATATCGTCCGGCATCTGCTGAGCCTCGCGCACGAGGCGGGCGTGCCGGTCGTCGGCGTGACCGAAACGATGCCGCCCGGAACCGGCTATGTCGCCTGGATCATGGGCGAGCTCGACGCGGTCGAGGCCGCGCTGCGGGAGAGCCGCTCGTGATCGCCCTCCGCTTCGATGACGTCACGATCTCGGCCGGCGGCCGGCGCATCCTCGAGGATGTGAGCGCCACGATCCGCAGCGGCGAATTCGTGGGCGTGCTCGGCCCGAACGGCGCCGGCAAGACCACGCTGATGCGCGCCGTGCTCGGGCTCGTGCGCCCCGCCGCCGGGCGCATCGAGGTCGTGGAACGGCCGATCGGCTACCTCCCGCAGGTACGGGTTTCCACCGCGGCCGGCCGCATCTGCGGCTTCGACCTGCTGGCGAGCGGGCTCGGCGCCGCGCGCTTCGGGCTGCCCTGGATTTCGCGCGCGCAGCGGGACGAGATCGGCCGGGCGCTCGCGCTCGTCGATGCGGAAGCGCTCGCCGAGCGGCCGATCGGCTCGCTTTCCGGCGGCGAGCGGCAACGGCTGCTGCTCGCCCAGGCGCTGCTCGGCCGACCGCGCATGCTGCTGCTCGACGAGCCGCTCGGCGGACTCGATCCGCGGCGGCAACATCAGGTGCTCGGCCTGATCCGCCGGCTGCAGCAGGAACTCGGGCTGACGGTGCTGATGAGCGCGCACGAGCTGAACGCGGTGATCGGCATCGTCGACCGGGTGCTTTATCTCGGGGGCGGACACGCGGCGCTCGGCGCGGTGGACGAGGTGGTGACCTCGCCGGTGCTCTCCCGGCTCTACGGCGCGCCGATCGACGTGGTGCGCGCGGGCGGGCGCATATTCGTCACGCAAGGGGCGCGGGCGGACGACCGGGTCGCCGCGGAATGAATCCGCTTGATTACGATTTCATGCGCAACGCCTATCTGGCGGCCGGCATCGTCTCGGTGCTCGCGGCGGCCACCGGCTATTTTCTGGTGCTGCGCGGTCAGAGTTTTGCCGGGCACGCGCTGGGACATGTGGGTTTTGCGGGCGCCGCGCTCGGCGCCTGGGCCGGCCTCTCGCCGCTCGGCGGACTGATCGCGATCACCGCTGCGGGCGGCGCCGGCATGGGACTGCTCGGCTCGTCGCTGGAAGAGCGCGATGTCGGGATCGGCATGGTGCTGGCCCTCTCGCTCGGGCTCGGCCTGCTGTTCCTCGGCTTCATCACCCACTCCGCGGTGCAGGCCACATCGCTGCTGTTCGGGAACATTCTTGGTGTGGACCGCGCGACCGTGCTGGCGCTGGCCGCGATCGCGGCCGCGAGCCTGCTCTCGCTCGGGCTGATCGCCCGGCCGCTGCTGTTTGCGAGCCTGCAGCCGGAACTGGCGGAAGCGCGGGGATTGCGGCTGCGGGCGCTTTCGGTCGCCTTCCTCGGCCTCGTGGGCTTGGCGGTGGCGGCGAGCGCGCAGATCGTGGGCGTGCTGCTGGTCT
Organism: Acetobacteraceae bacterium; assembly: GCA_027451405.1. Classification (GTDB taxonomy): domain Bacteria; phylum Pseudomonadota; class Alphaproteobacteria; order Acetobacterales; family Acetobacteraceae; genus DAIDJM01. The sequence continues at coordinate 43,790 of DAIDJM010000030.1, forward strand.
TCGCGCTCATGGTGGGACCGGCAGCGGCCGCGCAAAATCTCACGGTGCGGGTCGGACGCGGCTTCGCGCTCGCGGTCACGATCGCGGTCGCGCAATCATTGTGCGCGATCACGCTCGCCTTCTACACCGACTGGCCGGTCAGTTTCTGGGTAACGGCCCTGAGCACCGGCACCTATCTGGCCGCACTCGCCGCGCGCTGAGACGGCCCTGCAATCATTGGTTGCAGATTCCTTAAGAATACACCAGCACGACCCGGCCTTGTTCACCATCTCGTAGAACCGCTATGGTTCATGAGCACGCCGCGTGGTGGTCGCAAGTTCCCAACTGCGATCTCATGTGGCATCGGCGTCGTATCGCGCGCGGCGGTCGATAACGCCGGGGGAGCCCGTGATGAAATTTCCGCCTTCTGCAGAGGATAAGTCTGCGGTCTCAAGGCCTCGCAAAGCCGTATTGTTATGCAGTGCGGGATTGGCGCTCGCCGCCACCGGGGCGCAGGCCGACACCGATCCCCGCCTGCTGCCGCCACTCTCCGGTCACACGGCGCGAAACTGGCAGGCACACCCAGAGTTGCAGGCAGGCGTCTATGCGCAACTGGCGAAGCCGGGCATGGCCGTTGATCCGAGCGCGGCGCTCGCGACAGGCAGCACCTGGACCGCACTGCCGGTCCTCCCCGGTTCATCATTGACCTCGCCCGCAGTGATGACCGACGGCACCGTGCTCGTGCACGGGGGTAACGCGCCGAACTCGTACCAGGTGACGCCCGACAGCACAGGTTATTGCGCTTTCGGGACTTCTTTCACCGCGGCGTCGATGCCGCTCATCAACGGCACGCAATATCAGCCGCTCTACGCGGCCACCGTCATTCCGCCGGATGGCCGCAGAGGGGCACGACGCACCATGGCGCTCTCTACATGTTGCGACTGCTTACGCGGGACACCCGTCGTGGAAGCCTGTGGCAAACGTGAAGAGTCGGCGTGACTGAAGTTTAACATAACAACGTTGGACAAAATGCAAACGTGCATCCTTCTCTCCAAGCCTCGCAGCGGCGCGACGGTATTTCGGCACGCTTTGAAATCCAACCCAGTCGTGTATGACATGGGTGAGATTTTCAATGAGAGCAAGCGCAGATCGTTTTTTCAGTTTACGGCCAAAAAAATAGTGAAGGACTTGACTTGGAGCCTCCCGAGCAAGTCAATGCAGCTTTTCGAGTTATACGTTGACTATTGTGGCACCATCGCTCAACGCGAAAAACCTGCTTGCGAGGTTGTGATATTAGATGTGAAATATGACCATCTGCATTTCATTCACAGACCTTGGCAGCGGTTTGGCGCCCAGCCAGCGCTGTATGATTTGATACGTACTAATAGATGGCCCGTAATAAATTTGCGCCGCCTGAGTGTCTTGGCGGCCGCGATCTCGAATAAGCTAGCTGTGCGCGACGGCATCTATCATTTAAAGACTGGGACGGATAGATCCGATCGCGAGCCGATCGAACTCGACCCTGAAGCGACTCTTAAAAGTTGTACCGCGATGCTCTCCGAGTCCGCAGGCATCGCTCGAGCGCTGGAAGGATACGATAATTATTTAGAGCTTACTTACGAAACACTTTTTGAGGTGGAGGGGGGGCAACTGTCTTCTGCCGTGTTGGCAAAGGTTGCAGGATTTCTTGGTGTCCCGAACAAATTCGATCCATCGCCGGCCTTAGAGAAGGTTGTTAAAGGAGATCCTCTGCAATACGTGAAGAATCGGAATGAAATCGTCGCAAAAGTGGTGCCTCATCTCCCAACCGGTGCTTCATCTCCCAAGGTTCCCGTCGTAAATTCACAGAGTGGCTGATAAAATGTATTCGACAGTTCTTCATCGATCCCCGTTTGATGATCGACCGCTCGCAAAGGCTTGACGATTTGGCGCGAGCATTTTCAGAATTTATGTTCGTCAAGCCATAACCCATCTGCAGGGTAACCGCATGAAAATTGCGCTGTCACGCAAGGCTCGATCCGCTGCGTTGCCCTGGGCTTTTGTCGCGTCTTTCGTGCTCGGGTTTGCTAACCCGGCCTTTGCGCAAGTCACCCTGTGTGATCCGCAGCTCTTCTCGTCGTCCAAATTTATTGATCAAAACCGTTCAATCCTCGTCGAATACTTGACGTCGTTATCAAAAAGTCCAACCCACAAGATACTTTCTGGCCAATGGTTCGGCGCACACAAATCCTTTGATCTTGTCGTAAAAAAACTCGAAACGGAAACGGGGCGTACCCCCGTTATTTTTGGATCTCACTATACACTCATCAGGCCCTCGACAAAACCACTGGTTGTTCCTCCCACCGAATCGGCCGAGCAGGATCGCGTACTCGATCACATACTTGAGGACCATTGGGCAGCGGGCGGCCTCGTTGCCCTGAGTTGGTTGGCGGATAATCCATGGCATCGGCTGGGGACAGGTCCAATGTGCCGCAAGGTGCCCACGCCTTGCGCGGGCGGAACATTAAGTGAGTTGATGCGTACGGATAACCCCGCCGGCGCCTATTTTCACGCGGAGCTTGACCAGATGGCAGCTCATCTTGCGGTTCTGCAGGATGCAGGCGTTGTGGTGCTGTTCCGGCCATTTCATGAGATGAACGGATCTTGGTTTTGGTGGGGGGCTAGATCCGCAACGTCGCCGACGCCGGCGGAGTTTTCTGCCTTCTGGGCTTACGTGCATGACTACTTCACGGTGAGGAAGAAGCTGAGAAATCTCTTGTGGGTTTACTCGCCGGGCAATGCTGGGCCGACGCCAAAGTTCTATCCGTGGGGCCTAAAGCAGCCGGCGACCTACTATTACCCAGGAAGTAATCTCGTCGATATCGTCGCAGTGGATTTATACGGCGATCACCTCAACCCCCCGACGGCAAGCGAGTCAACTGAGCGCGACCACGCGACCATCGGGAGTTACCGCGATTTGGTCGCGCTCGGTAAACCTTTGGGTCTCGGCGAATTGGGCCCCTCACATCCCAGAGGTGGTAACTTCGATTTTTCAGCAATCATCGACGAGCTAGTGAAAGACTATCCGCGAGCGACGTTTTTCTTGGCATGGCAAGACTCTCCCGCGCAGGGTAAGCGTTTCGCTATCGTGAGCAATGCCGCCCCAGAGGAATTGATGAACAACCCACGAGTCGCATCGTGCATCGTTTCGACTTCAATTCCCTAAGTCACCCCCACTAGGCTCGACACCTAATCAGGGTTAGCGGCGCGCGAAGCGCCTGTTTCTCTAGCCTCTCGTTGAAAGGGGGCAGCGATGGCGAACAAGCTCTGGCTTGTGACCGGCAATCGGCGGTGTTCGAGCCGCGGCTGCCGACCAACTAGCGGTATCCTCCAAAGGCTCCGCAACGGCGGGCGCCGGCAGGACGGGCCCCGCCTGCCAGCGGTCGTCTACCACGGTCACAACCGCATTCCACCGCTGGTTGGCGCGCGGCGGGTGGCACAGTCTGCCGGCCGCTCTCAGCGACGCACTGCGCGGCTTCATGGCGGCACGCGGCACCACGCCGGTGATCCCGAAAAACCCCACATACAAGCGCCGCCAGCCGTTCGACTGGCGCATGCCGACGCGGACGTGGCAGCCGGAGATGGCAGGGTAAGAGGCGACTTTGCATTGCGGCGCTGTGCTCTAACGCTGCAGCTCGGATCATCGGGCGGACATCCGCGCCGAGAACACCGCCAAGTGGCGACGCATCGCGTTCAGGCGTCGTCCCATGCTGCCGCTCGACTTAGTCATGGGATACGTGAAGGAAGCCTTTCCAAAGCTGATACCAGCGCCCTGCATCTCATATCTTCGACCGTATCTGCAACGAGCACGGGATCCAACACCGATTATCACTCTCGGACCAACGGCAGGCAGAGCGGATGAATCGCACTATCAAAGACGCAACCTCGAAAGCATTCCAATGTGCCCCGCCTTTCTATCACCCAGCGAGTCGCGCTTCAGGGTGAACACCGATGAATCAGGTTACGCTCCCACACTTATTGACTGAATGCGCCCGCAACACGGCCTGGTCAAAAGCCCAGGGGGTCTGGGGCCTTTCGGCCTCAGCGGGCCCCGGGCAGAGCCCGGGGCGCCGGAGGGACGGCCCAACCCGAACGCGCTTCTCTTTATAGGGCCTGCCATGGATCGCGGCCGGCGGCGAGCGCGGCCAGGATCGGCGCGGTCTGTTCGCCGAGCGCCGGGCTCGGTGTCATGGCAGCACAAGGCTGGCCGTCGATCAGGATCGGCGCGCGAAGTCCGGGGACCGTGCCGGCGACTGCCGCCGGGTTCGGCAGATCGAGCCGCAGCTGGCGATGTTGCACCTGCGGATCATCGAAGGTCTGAGTGAGCGAATTGACCGGACCGGCGGGAACGCCGGCGCGCTCCAGCGCGGCGAGCAGCCGATCGCGAGGGTAGGTTTCGATGCGGGCGGCGAGGCGCGGGATGAGCGCCTCGCGGTGGCGCACGCGGGCAGGATTGGTCGCGTATTCGGGATCGGTCGCAAGGTCGCCGGCGCCGAGAACCGCGCAGAGCTTGGCGAACTGGCCGTCATTGCCGACAGCAATCACGATATGGCCGTCCTGGGCCCGAAAGGTTTGATACGGCACAAGATTGACATGAGCGTTGCCGACACGCGCGGGGTTGCGGCCGGTCGCGAAGAAATTGAGTGCCTGGTTGGCGAGCACCGCGACCTGCGTGTCGAGCAGGCTCATATCGATATGGGCCCCTTGCCCCGTCCGATCCCGCTCGTGAAGCGCGGCGAGGATCGCCACCGTCGCATAGATTCCGGTGAAGATGTCGGCATAGGCGATGCCGGCTTTGAGCGGCTCGCCTTCCGGTTCGCCGTTGAGGCTCATGAAGCCACCGATCGCCTGGACCACGAAATCGTAACCGGCGCGCTGCGCATAAGGGCCGGTCTGGCCGAAGCCGGTGATCGAGCAGGTGATGAGGCGCGGGTTTTCCGCGGCCAGCGTCGCGTGATCCAGTCCGAATTTGCGCAGATCGCCCACTTTGAAGTTCTCGAGCACGATATCGGCGTCGCGGGCCAGGCGGCGGACGGTTTCCTGACCGGAATGGGTGGCGAGGTCGAGCGCGATCGAGCGCTTGCCGCGGTTCGCGGCATGATAATAGGCCGCGCTCAGATTGCCGCCATCGGCGGCTTCGATGAAGGGCGGCCCCCAGGCGCGGGTCTCGTCGCCCGCGCCCTCGCGCTCCACCTTGATGATCGTGGCGCCGAGATCGGCCAGCAGCTGACCGGCCCAGGGGCCGGCCAGCACGCGCGCGAGTTCGAGGACGCGAACGCCCTTGAGCGGCCGGTTCGTCAGGAGAAAGCCTGCAGGCCCGTGATCGCGCGGCCGAGGATCAGCGCATGAATATCGTGCGTGCCCTCGTAGGTATTCACGGTCTCCAGGTTCTGCGCGTGGCGCATCACATGGAACTCGGCCGAAATACCGTTGCCGCCATGCATGTCGCGGGCCGCGCGGGCGATCTCCAGCGCCTTGCCGCAATTGTTGCGCTTGATCAGCGAGATCATCTCGGGAACCATCTCGCCGGAATCGAACAGGCGGCCGACGCGCAGGCAGGCTTGCAGGCCGAGCGCGATCTCGGTCTGCATGTCGGCGAGCTTTTTCTGGACCAACTGGGTCGCGGCGAGCGGACGGCCGAACTGCTTGCGGTCGAGCGTGTATTGGCGCGCGGCGGCGAAACAGGCTTCGGCGGCGCCCATCGTGCCCCAGGCGATGCCGTAGCGCGCGCGGTTGAGGCACCCGAACGGGCCCTTGAGGCCGGCGACGTTCGGCAGCAGGTTTTCCTCGGGGATCTCGGCATTCTCGAGCACGATCTCGCCGGTGATCGAGGCGCGGAGCGAGAGCTTCTTCTCGATCCTGGGCGTGGAGAAGCCGGGCGTGCCGCGCTCGACGATGAAGCCGCGAATGGCGTTGTCGTGCGCCGCCGATTTGGCCCAAACCACCGCGAGATCGGCGATCGGGCTGTTCGTGATCCACATCTTGCCGCCCGTGAGGCGGTAGCCGCCGTCGATTTTTTCGGCGCGGGTGCGCATCCCGGCGGGATCCGAGCCGGCATCGGGTTCGGTGAGACCGAAACAACCGACCCATTCGCCGGTCGCGAGCCTGGGCAGGTATGTCTGGCGCTGCGTTTCCGAGCCGTAGGCGAAGATCGGGTGCATGACGAGCGAGGACTGGACGCTCATGGCCGAGCGGTAGCCGGAATCGACGCGCTCGATCTCGCGGGCGACCAGGCCGTAGCTGACGTAGTTGAGGCCGGCGGCGCCATATTCGGCCGGGATCGTGGGGCCGAGCAGGCCGAGCGCACCCATCTCGTTGAGGATGTCCCGGTCGAAACGCTCATCCAGATAGGCCGAGGTGACGCGCCCGAGGAGCTTCTCCTGAGCGTAGGCGCGGGCCGTGTCGCGGACCAGGCGCTCCTCCTCGGAAAGCTGGCCGTCAAGCGCGAAGGCGTCCTCCCAGTCGAAGACGCGGCGGTGGGTCTGGGTGTCCATCGGAGGATTATAGCGGAGGATGCCTGCGGCGGGCAGGGTGGGCTCCGCCTGGAGGAAAGGATGTTCTTTTCCTGAAGAAAAAGAACCAAAAAGACTTTGGTCTGTTTGGGGGCGTGCTGGCTGAAAGGCTCATTCTCATACGAGATAAAGTCTTTTTGCTTCTTTTTCTTCAGAAAAAGAAGATTCTTTTGTTTTGTCCTCGTAACATTATGAACGCGCGAAAGCGCGGGCGGCGTTCAGCCGATTTTCGGCGAGAGGGCGTCGAAGATCGGATGGCCGCGGCGGGGCCAGTCTTTGTAGGATGGGACCCATTCCTCGGGCGCGGCCTGGGATGGGGGGTCGCGGATCGGTTCGGGGGGTTTGATGCCGAAGGCGTGGCAGAGCGGGCGCAGGAGCCGGCGGCAGCGGGCGGGCTCGGCGGCGAGCAGGTCTCGCAGCGCGGGGTCGGCGAGCCTGGCTTCGACTTCGTCGATCACGGCGTCGGGGCGCTCGAGTTCGCGGGCAAGCCAGCCGAAGCTGCGGGGCAGCGCGATCCGGCGGATCGCGGGTCTGGCGCGCTCGGGGGGCTCGGCGCGGGTGGCGGGCGCCCGGGGGCGAGGCGGGCGGAGCCGGCCTTCGGCGTGAAGGGCGGCGAGGCGGGCGAATTTGGCGATGATCGCGTCGATCCAGAGGGTCGCGGCGGTGATGCGGCCGATGCGGGGGCCGCGTTCGCTGGGCTCGAGGGAGCCGATCACGGCGGCCCGCAAATTGTGAAGGGCCGTGAGGAGAGCGGCGACGAAGCCAGGCGGGCGCGGCGGGAGCACGGGGCGATTATTGAACAAAACAGGAACGTGGTCAAGGGGCCGCGGGCGAGATGCGGCCTGTCGGTGGCCTCTGGATCGACGCGCTTCGCTCGCGATGCGCCAGTTTGATAAGCAGGGATCATCCATCGATGCCGGGGGGCAGTCATGTCGGACGTTGCGATGCCGGACGATGCCCTGCCGCGCGGCGAGGGCAGCGCCGTCGGCGATGAGCGTTTCTTTCTGGTCGCATCGGCGGTCATGGTTGCCGTCATCATCGCCGGCTTCGCCAAGCTGTATCTGCGCGGGATTTCGACGTTTGCCGCGCCCTGGCCCGTGCATCTTCACGCTCTCGTCTTCATGGGTTGGGTCGGCTTTTTCATGGTCCAGGTGGGGCTGGCCACGACCGGACGCCTGCGGCAGCATAGATGGCTGGGGCGGATCGGTGCGCTGCTGGTGCCGGCGCTGGTCGTCATCGGCGCGGCGACGCTGTTTCGCATGATGCGGCATGCGACCGTGCCGCCGTTTTGGACCTATGCCTATTTCCTGGTGATGAATCTGATGGCGCTGACCGGCTTTGCCGGGCTCGCGCTTGCGGGGATCCGGCTGCGGCGGCGGACGCTTTGGCATCGGCGTCTGCTCTTTTGCGGCATGGCGGCCCTGGTGATTACGCCGGTCAATCGTCTGATGCCGGATGCGGTGCTGGCGCAATCCATGAGTCTCGGCTCGGCGCTGGCGATTTTGCTGTTTCCGGTGGCGGGGATGATCGCCGACCGGCTGCGCGATGGGCGCGTTCATCCTGCCTGGTTTTGGGGGCTTGGGGTTCTCGTGGCGACGGGGGTCACGACCGAGATTGTCGGGCGCACGCCGTTGGCTGGGGTGGCGGTCACGCGAATTACGGCGGGGAGCCCTGGGGCGGAGGTCGATCCGTTCGTGCAGCATTTGCCGCCACGGTAGTGGCGCTGGACGGCGACTTTGGGGTGCCGGCGGGAGACGTTTTTTGGCCGCAACATGCGCTGGGCAGGTGGGCTGAAGCCCACTTTGCCTCGCTGGCTCGCTATCGAGGCGTGGCGGCAGCGATGGCGCCGGCGGTGGTGAGCCAGAGGCGATCCCGGGCCTGCGCGATATGGGTGAGCGCCCGGCGCAAATGTCTCAGCCGGTAGGGCTGGCCGACGATGTAGGGATGCAGCGCGATGCCCATGACCAGGCCGTTCTCTTCCGCCTGCGCGCGCATTTCATCGAATTGATCGACGATCATGTCGGCGAATTCGCTGGCGGAGTGCTTGCGCGCGACGATCGCGGGAATGTCGTTGATTTCTTGCGGATATGGAACGGCGAGCAAGCGTCCGCCGCGGGTGCGCAACCAGATGGGCTGGTCGTCCATGCACCAATCGAGGACGTAGCCGTAGCCGGCCTCCTGCAGAAGGTCGGGCGTGGCGCGGCTTTCGGAAATCCATGGGCCGAGCCAGCCACGAGGGGCCTTGCCTTCGGCCTCTTCGATGCGGCGCGTCGTGGCGGCGATGAGGGCCCGTTCCGCGTCTTCATCGAGCGAGCCCTGGCGTTCGCTGTTGGTCCAGCCGTGAGCGACGATTTCGTCGCCGCGGGCGCGCAGCGCGCGCGGGATTTCGGGGGCGTGCTCGTAGAGGCTCGCGTTGACGAGTGCAGAGCAAGGGAACGCCAGCGTGTCGAACAAGTCCAGCAGCCGCCAGACGCCCACCCGGTTGCCGTATTCGCGCCAGGCGAAATTCAGAATGTCGGGTTGCGGCCCGCCGGGGGCGAGTTCAGCGCCGAGTCCTTCACCGAACGCGAAATGTTCCAGGTTGAGGGCCAGATACACCGCGAGGCGCTGCCCACCGGGCCAGGTATAGGGGGTTCGCCCACGCATGGGCTGGTAGTCGAATCGGTTATGGTGCGGGAGCGGGCCGAAAGGCATGGGCAGGGGGACTCCGGGAGTGGGTGCGGCGTGGTTGCGCGCCGGCCGGGGAGGATTTACGGAGCCGGGGTCTGGGGCCTTTCGGCCCCAGTGGGGTGCAGGGGCAAAGCCCCTGCCCGCCGGAGGCGCGCTGATTTCAGTCCGCCGCTTCTCCGAGATCGAACTGCAACGCCGCCAGCCGCGCGTACAACCCGGCTTCACGCCGCAACCGATCATGGGTGCCTTCCGCGGTGATCGAGCCGTTTTCCATGACGACGATGCGGTCGGCGCGGCGGATGGTGGCGAGGCGGTGGGCGACGACGAGCGTGGTGCGGTCGTGGGCGAGGACAGTGAGCGCGTGCTGGACGGCTTGTTCGGACTCCGCATCTAGCGCGCTGGTGGCTTCGTCGAGCAAGAGGATCGGGGCCCGGCGCAGGATGGCGCGGGCGATGGCGACGCGCTGGCGCTGGCCGCCGGAGAGGCGGACGCCTTTTTCGCCCAGGAACGTGTCGAGACCTTCGGGGAGGTCGTAGAGGAAGTTGGCGGCGGCGGCATCGATCGCGTGGTGGAGGTCGGCGTCGGTGGCGTCCGGACGGCCGTAGCGGATGTTGTCCGCGGCGGTGGCGCCGAAGATGAACGGGTCTTGGGCGACGACGGCGATGCGGCGGCGGATGTCGGCGGGGTCGGCGTCGCGCAGATCGGTGCCGTCGATGCGGATGGTGCCGGATTGCGGGTCGAAGAAGCGCAGCAGGAGCTGGAAGACGGTGGTTTTGCCGGCGCCGGAGGGGCCGACGAGGGCGACGGTTTCGCCGGGTTCGATGCGGAGCGAGAAATCGTTCAGCGCTTTGGTGTCGGGGCGGCTCGGATAGCGGAAGGTTACGCGGTCGAACTCGATGGCGCCCTGCGGTGGGGTTGGGAGCGGGGCCGGGTTTGGCGGGGCGGCGATGGCGGGGATTTCGTGTTTGAGTTCGAGCAGGCGGTCGGCGGCGCCGGCGGCGCGCTGCACTTCGCCCCAGAGTTCGCTGAGGGTCGCGCCGGATGTGGCCAACAGGATCGCGTAGAAGACGAAGCTCGAGAGCTGGCCGCCGGTCATGCGGCCGGCAATGACGTCGCGGCCGCCGACCCAGAGGCTGAAGGTGATGGCGCCGAAGCCGAGCAGGATGACGCAGAGGATGAGGGCGGCGCGGGTGCGGGCGCGGCGGAGCGCGGTCTGCACCGATTGTTCGCTGCGGGCGGCGAAGCGGTCGCGGTCGATCGGTTCGTGGGTGAAGGCCTGGACGGTGGCGAGCGCGCCGATGGTTTCTTCCGCATAAGCACCAAGATCGCCGACGCGGTCCTGCGCGGCGCGGGAGAGGCGGCGTTCGCGGCGGCCGAAGATCAGCAGCGGGACGAGCACGGCGGGGACGACGAGGACGACGATGCCGGCGAGTTTGGGGCTGGTGGCGATCAGCAATGCCAACGCGCCGATCAGCATGATGATGTTGCGGACCCACATCGAGATGGCGCTGCCGACGAGGGCTTGCAGGACGCTGACATCGGCGGTGAGGCGTGAGAGGACGTCGCCGCTGCGGGCGGTTTCGAAATAGGCGGGAGCGAGGCCGATGACGTGGCCGAACAGGTCGCGGCGGAGGTCGGCGCCGATGCGTTCGCCGAGCCAGGAGACGAGGTAGAAGCGGGCGGCGGTGGCGCAGCCGAGAGACGCGACGATGGCGAACATGGCGATGGCAGTGCGGTTGAGCGCGGCGGGGTCGTGGCCGGCGAAACCGGTGTCGATCAGGTGTTTGAGGCCCTGGCCGATGCCGAGGACGAGGGCGGCGGCGGCGAGGAGCGCTGTGGCGGCGCCGGCGGCGCGGGCGGTGTAGGGGCGGAGATAGGGGAGGAGGAGGCGGAGGGGGGCGGTTGGGCGAGGCATGGGGGGAAGGTAGGTGTTCTTTTTCTGAAGAAAAAGAACCAAAAAGACTCTGCGTGTTTTGGGCCTGAGACCTGGCTGCGGCACGGGCTCAAAACACGCGAAAGTTTTTTGGTTCTTTCTTTCAAAAAAGAACGGAGACTTTTTTAGTGCGCCTGTGTGATGAACGTCCCCCAGTTGGCATACGTGCCGCGCGGGAACTTCGTGGCGTTCGGGATGAACTCGTTGGCCGTCCAGTAATGTTTGGTTTTGGCGTCCTGCGTGGCGCCGCCGTAATCGCCCCAGCGGCCGATGCCCGTACTGCCGTAGCCTGTGAAGCCGTCGTCCGCGGTATTGCCCTTGCCTTTGATGATGATGGCTCCGGTCGGCGCGTTCCCGGTGAATTCGACGAACGCGGTGCTCGGGTAGGCGCCGGGCACGCCGGTCGTGTTGTGGCAGATCGACATGCCGATCAGGCCGGTGCCGGTCTTGTCGAGCGCCAGGTCGGGATAGCTGATGCTGTAGCCGTTGCCCGGGACGACATAGCCTTGGGCGGCGATGCTGGCCGAGACCATTCCGGTGCTGGAAACGGTCGGTTTGACGGCGAAATAGGCGATCACGTCGCGCGCCAGCCCGTTGCCATCGGTGGTGCCGGTGGCAAGCGCGCCGTAGAGCGTGCCGGCCGCGTATTTGACGCCGCCGCCGAACGCGTTGTAGCCGCCGGCGAGCTTCGGCGACTGGGTGGCGCCGATCGACTTGCCGTAGGGGCCGACATGGTTGGGTTCGGTCGATGGGACCGTGCCGCCATAGGCTTCGGCCGCAACGTCAACGCCGTACGCGCGCAGGGAGGTCGGGCTGGTGGGCAGCAGGTTCGTGTTGCTGATGGCCCAGACGCGAACATTGGTGCTGCCGTCGTCGATGTTGCGGGCGGTCATGGCGAGCTCGGTGCCGCCGGCGGCGCCGAGGAAGGCTTGGCCGGGCGCTGGGATCGCCGGCTGCACGACGAAATCGGGCATGCCGAAGAACACGTAATTGATGCTGCTGCCCGATTCCATGAGCAGCTTCGGCAGGCAGTAGAACGCCGTCTCGACGAAGTTGCCGGTGGCATTCGAGAACAGATCGGCCGCGATATAGAAGCCGTTCTTGTCGAAGCCGACCTGCGGATAGTCGGGCAGGCAGAGCGCGGTGCCGCAGGCCGAGATCTGGCTGGTAGCGCCGCTGATTGTATAGAGGTAGTAGGCGCCGGCGGGATTGCTGGTCTGACTCACCGCGACATAGAAGCCGGTGAAGCTGGAGCTGAAGGCGAGTTCCTCGACGAACCAGCGTTGCGTGGTGGGGTCGTAGATCACATGGGGGTCGCTGAGCGTGTAGCCGGCGTTGTTGTTGAAGAAGGTGGTGTTCGCGACGGGGCCCGCGAGCACGCTGCCGTTCGCGCTGAAGATTTCGAGGGAGTTGTTGATGATTTCGAAAACCTGGTTGGCATAGACGGCGAGCCCCTGGTCCGGCGGCTCGAGTTCGCCGCCGGTGGCCGCCAGGTTCGCGCCTTCATACAGGCCGGTGAATCCGGTGACGCTGGTGGGCGGGTTGCTGATCGCTTCCACCACGTTCGCGTTCGGGGTGATGGCGCGGGGCAGCTGGCTCGGGATGCGCAGGATCGAACCGTCCGGATAACGGTGGCGGGGCATTTCGATCGGATGCGCGACGGCGGCGCGCAGGGCGGCGAAATTGGCTGGGCTCGTGGCGAGCGCTTTCAGCGAGGGGACGTAGCGCGCCGTGGCCGCGACGGGTACCGACACGGGCGTTGCCGTGAGGGACGCGGCCTGGGCGCCGGCGGGCAGCACGACAGCGGCGAATACGGACGTCTGTAGAAACGAGCGAATGGAAAACATGCTCAACCTCCGCGGGCCAGATCGCTGCAACCGGAGGTCGTTTGGCGTATGCGGAACGGACCGGAAGTTGCAGGACTGAACCTATGTTCTGGTTCGCCGCTTTATGCACGGCGGCGGAGCCTATCTCCACCGCTACGGGCCTGCAATCTTGCCGGTCGCGTCAGTCGGCGTATCCGTCGGGGTGGGAGTCGCGCCAATCGAGCGCGTGGCGGACGATGGTGTGCAGATCAGGGTATTGCGGCGACCAGCCGGTTTCGCGCCGGAGTTTTTCCGAGGACGCAACCAGGCGGGCCGGGTCGCCGGGGCGGCGGGGGGCGATGCGGACCGGGACGCGGCGGCCGCTGACGGCTTCGACCGCGCGGATGACTTCCATGACGGAATGACCCTGGCCGTTGCCGAGATTGTAGGTGACGGAACGGGTTTCCAGCGCATCCAAGGCGAGCAGGTGGGCGGTCGCGAGATCGGCGACATGGATGTAGTCGCGGATGCAGGTGCCGTCGGGCGTCGGATAATCGTTGCCGAACACCGCGATTTCGGGACGGCGCCCGAGCGCCGCGTCGATCACGAGCGGGATCAGGTGGGTTTCGGGACGGTGGTCCTCCCCGGCGCGGCCGGCGGGGTCGGCACCGGCGGCATTGAAATAGCGCAGGCACGCGGAGCGCAGACCCGACACCTGGTCGGCCCAGGCGAGCGCGCGCTCGATCATGTATTTGCTCTCGCCATAGGGCGAGCCGGGCTCGATGCGTTCGGCCTCGTCGATCGGGATGCGCTCGGGATTGCCGAACAGATTGGCGGTCGAGGAGAGCACGAATTTGCGGACGCCATGGCGCAGGCAGGCCTCGATCAGGCGAAACGCGTAGCCGGCATTCTCGGTAAAATAGCGGAACGGCAACTTCATGCTCTCGCCCACCAGCGAGAGCGCGGCGAAATGAAAGACCGCGTCCCACGGCCCGCCGGCGAGCGCCGCGTCGAGCGCGGCCGCATCGGCGATGTCGGCCTCGATGAAACGCGCGGCGGCAGGAACCGCGGCACGGTGACCCTGGCGGAGATTGTCGATCACGGTGACCTGGTCGCCGCGATCGAGCAGGGCGAGAACGAGGTGGCTGCCGACATAGCCGGCGCCGCCGGTCACCAAATAGCGTTTCATGCTTGCCTCCGGCGGCGAGGGCCGCGCCCTGGACCCGTCGGGGCCGCAGGGCCCCGGAGCCCTCTACTTCGGTCCGACAGAAAGGTCAGGCCGGATGCGAGTTCTTTCCGCTTACAAAAGAAAATGGGCCGGTGAGGTGACGGAGGCACGGCTCATGGCCGCGACGTATTATTCACCACCGGATTGAGATTATAGGAGAACCCCCACGTCACCGGAACGAATTGCTGGATGTGCTGGTTCACCCATACGTAAATCCGCGCGATCCCGGTTTTCGGCACATAGACGATGTCGAACGGCGCCAGGCGCAGATCGGCCGCCGGATCGCGGCCTGAGACGGCGTCGCTGTAGCGCGTGCGGATGACGACCGGGCGGTCGTCGTCGCCGTGGCGGATCACCAGAACCGCGTCCGGATCGCCGGTCGGGCGCAGCCCGCCGGCCCGCGCGATCGCCTGGACCAGCGTGAGCGGCGGACCGGCGGTCAGCAACTCCCCGGGGCTCGGCACCTCGCCCGCCACGTAGAGACGGGTCGGCGAAGGCTGTTTCACCTCGACCGTCAGGCGCGGGTCCTTCAGCTCGCGGGCATAAATCACGCGCAGGCGGGCACCGAGCTGCTCCGGCGTGCGTCCGGCGGCCGGAATCGCCTCGGCGAGCTGCGTCGTGATGCGGCCGTCGGGCCGGACCGTGACGTCCTCGTCCAGCTCGGGCGTGAGGAAAAGCCGGATCCCGAGCAGGTCCCCCACCTGTATGCGATAGGGCGGCGGGGGCGCCGGCGCGGCCAGCGGCGGCGGCGGATCGGGCGCGCCGGCCGACATGCATCCGCCGGCCAGCGCCGCCGCGAGAAGGGCGAGTCGGGCAGCGCGTTGCACAACCCATGGTCCGATCAAGCCGCCCGGCTTTCAACCGAAAAAACCCGGAGCGGCCGGCCCCCCTCCCCGCCCGGCTGGCGAAACGCTCGCCGGAAGGCTAGAGCCCGGAACGACGCGCTTCCGCGCGCGTTGCCCGCGACCCCTCTGCCGGACCTGCCCCGACCATGCAGCACCCCTGACGGGATGGAGTTTTCGCCCACCCATCTGCTGGCGCTCGCCGGCAAATCCTGGCTGCTGCAGGGCCTCGCCATCATCCTCGGCACCTTCGTGCTCGAGGACGCGGCGACCGTGATCACCGCGCTGAGCGTGCAGGCCGGCAAGGTCGCGCTGCCGGTCGGGCTGGTCTCGCTCTATCTCGGCATCGTTCTGGGCGATCTCGGGCTTTACGGACTCGGGCGGCTGGCGGACCGGTTCGCCTGGGCGCGGCGGCTGATCCCCGAGGCGCGGCGCCATATGAGCCGGAGCTGGCTCGAGCGGCACGTGTTCAAGGTGGTGTTCATCAGCCGCTTCATCCCCGGCGCCCGGCTGCCGACTTACACCGCCTGCGGCTTCCTGCGGGCGAGCTTCCGCGCCTTCGTGGGGGCGGCGATCGTCGCCACGCTGATCTGGACGAGCTGCCTGTTCGGGGTTTCCCTGCGGGTCGGCAAGTTTCTCATGGACCATCTCGGCGCCTGGCGCTGGGCGGGCGCGGTCGGTTTCGCGCTATTCATTGTGGTGGCAGGCCGGATCGCGGCCAAAATGCAGGAGACGACCCCCTGAGCGAGTTCGTGGCACAGTCGATCGGCGACGCGGTCGCCTTCGAGGGGCCGGCGCCGCGCCCCGAACGGGCGGTCTCGCCGTTCGAGTTCCTGCCCGGCTGGCTTTGTTACGGCCCGGTGATCGCGCAATGGATCGCGCTCGGTCTGCGCCACGGCGATATGAGCCTGCCGACCGCGGCCAATCCGGCGATCCCCACGGGCGGCCTGTGCGGCGAGCGCAAGACCGCCTCGCTCGACCTCGTCAGCGGCGCCGCGCGCGACTGGGTCGCGCCCTATACCACCCTCTCGACCGGGAACGACGATCTCGCCCGCGCCGAACGGGCGCTCGCCGAGGCGGGGCTCGCGCTGCCCGTCGTGCTGAAGCCGGATATCGGCTGCAACGGCACCGGCGTCCGGCTGATCCGCGACCGTGCGTCCCTGGAAGCCGCGCTCGCCGCGTTCCCCCGCTCCGTGTCGCTCGTCATGCAGCGTTTCGTGCCCTATCCGGGCGAAGCTGGTTTGTTCTACATCCGCCACCCGCACGAAACGCGCGGCCGCATCACCTCGGTGACGCTGAAATACCCGCCCTCGGTGGTGGGCGACGGGCAATCGACGCTGCGGCAACTGATCGAGGCCGATCCGCGGCACGGCAAGCTGCGCCACCTCTACGCGGCGCGGCTCGGCGGCCGGCTCGAGACCGTGCCGCCCGCCGGTCATCGCGAAACGCTGGTGTTCGCCGGCAATCACTGCAAAGGCTCGATCTTCCGCAACGGCGCGGACATCGCGACCGAGGCGCTCACCGACCGCCTCGATGCGATCGCGCAATCGATGCCCGATTTCCATTTCGGGCGTTTCGACCTGCGCTACGCGACGCTCGGCGCGCTCCGGCGCGGCGAGGATTTCCGCATCATCGAGATCAACGGAGTCGGCGCCGAAGCGACCCATATCTGGGATCCGGCGACCTCGCTCTGGGAAATCTGGCGCGCCCAGCTCAAACATTACGGCGCGAGCTGGAAGATCGGCGCCGCGATGCGCACCCGGGGCGCACGCCCGAGCGGTCTCGTGCCGATGGCCCGCGACTGGCTGCTGCAGCGCCGGCTCATGAAATCCTATCCGCTCAACGATTGACCGCGCACAGCCAAACGGGGGTCTGATGGATCCGATACAGGCGATCGCGCTCGCCGCGCTGCAAGGTGCGACCGAGTTGTTTCCGGTCAGTTCGCTCGGCCACGCGGTGATCGTGCCGCCGGTGCTCGGCTGGACCATCGACGAACACGGGGCGGCCTTCCTGCCCTTCCTCGTGCTGCTGCATCTCGGCACCGCGACCGCGCTGCTGCTCTATTTCTGGCGCGACTGGTGGGCGCTCGCGACCGGCACGCTCGGTATCGGCAGCGCGCAGCGCGTGCGCGAAAGCCGCCACATCCTGCTGCTGCTCGTGGTCGCGACCATCCCGGGCGTGATCGTCGCGGCGGGGCTCGAACACGCGATCCGCCGGCTGTTCGCCTCGCCCCTCTATGCCGCCGGCTTCCTCGTGGCCAACGGGGTGCTGCTGCTCGCGGGCGAGGCGCTGCGCCGCCGCGTGCGGCCCGGCGCTGCCACCGCGATCGCGAGCCTTTCCATCGCCGACGCCATCTTTGTGGGTGTCTGGCAATGTCTCGCGCTGCTGCCCGGCATCTCGCGGTCGGGCGCCACCATCGTCGGCGGCCTGCTGCGCGGCATCGACCATGCAGCCGCCGCGCATTTCTCGTTCCTGATCGCAACCCCCATCATCCTCGGCGCGACCGTCTTCGAAATCCCGAAATTGCTGCACGCCGCGGTGCCGCCAGGCACGATCCCGCTCTCGTTCGGCGCGGCGGTCGTGGCCGGCATCGTCGCGTTCCTCAGCACCGCGTTCCTGATGCGCTATTTCCGCAACCACGAGGCCTGGGCGCTCAACCCGTTCGCCTATTACTGTCTCGCGGTCGGCCTCGCCGCCCTCGCCTATTTCGGTCTCGCATGATCACCCGACGCGCCCTCGCCCTGCTCGCGCTGCTGCTCGCCGGCGCCGCCTCGCCGGAACTCGCGAGCGTGCCGCTCTCGCGGCTCGACCTGCCCTGGTGGAAAGCGCGCTTCCTCGCGAAGGAAGCCGAATTGCGGCACGGCCCCTACGACCTCGTCTGGTACGGCGACAGCATCACCCAGAACTGGGAACGCAACGGCCCCGAACCCTGGTATCGGTTCCGGCCGATCTGGGAACATTATTACGGCAACCGCCACGCCATCGATCTCGGCTTCAAAGGCGACACCACCGCCCACCTGCTCTGGCGCATCGACCATGGCGAGGCGAGCGGCATCCACCCGAAAGCCGCGATCGTGCTGATCGGCGCCAACAATTTCGGCAGGCTGCGCTGGCCCGCCGCGCCCACTTTCCGCGGCATCGAAGCCGTGGTCGTCGCCTTGCAGCAACACCTGCCCGGCACGCAAATCCTGCTGATCGGCGTGCTGCCCTCGATCCGCAACCCCTGGGTGGACCGCAACACCGCGGAAGTGAATGCTATGCTCGCGGCCCGCTACGCGCACACGCCGGGCGTGACCTACCGGGATCTCGGATATTTGTTTCTGAAGAACGGGCGGGTGGATCCCACGCGGTTTCTCGATCCCCACCTGACGCCGCCCGATCCGCCGCTGCACCCGACCCCGGCGGCACAAGCCGATATGGCGGCGGCGATCGAGCCGGATATCGAGCGGATGATGAGGCCGTGAAGGAGTCTTCTTTTTCTGAAGAAAAAGAAGCAAAAAGACTTTTGTCTTTGATCCCGGACCTTCCAAGGTCACGGATCATGCGAGAAAGTTTTTTTGGTTCTTTTTTTTCAAAAAAAGAACAAAACTGATGGCTCTCGCGGACAGTCTGCGCCCCCGCCACGTGGCGATGATCTCCTTCGGCGGCATCATCGGCGCCGGGCTCTTCGTCGGCAGCTCCGCCGCGATCCACCAGGCCGGGCCGGGCGCACTGCTGAGTTACGCGGTCTCCGGCACGATCATCTTTCTCATCATGCGCATGCTGGGCGAGATGGCGGTGGCGCGGCCGGGGCTTGGGTCGTTCGCCTCCTATTCGGCGCTCGGGCTCGGTTCCTGGGCGGGGTTTCTGACCGGCTGGCTCTACTGGTATTTCTGGGTGATCACGGTGGGCGTCGAGACCATCGCGGGCGCCAAGCTGGTGGGCGAATGGGTGGCCGCACCGGTCTGGCTGATCGGACTGGTGCTGATTTCGCTGATGACGGCGACCAATCTGGTCTCGGTGCGCAGCTATGCCGAGTTCGAATTCTGGTTCGCGTCGCTCAAAGTGGGCGCGATCGCGCTCTTCATCGTGCTCGGGCTCGGCTACGTGTTCGGGTTCGGGCCAGGACCGGGCGCGGCAATCGCGACGATGACCGCGCATGGCGGTTTTTTCCCCCATGGCTGGGGCGCGGTGCTGGCGACCGTGCCGGTCGTGATTTTCTCGATGATGGGCAGCGAGGTGGCGACGATCGCCGCAGCCGAAAGCGCCGATCCGGCCGGCAACGTGGCGCGCGCAGGGCGGACCGTGAGTTTCCGGATTCTGGCTTTCTACGTGGCCTCGATCGCAGTGATCGTGGCGGTGATGCCCTGGGACGCGGTGACGGTCGGCACCTCACCCTTCACGCAGGCGCTGGGCGCCATGCATGTGCCCGGCGGCCGCGCGGCCATGTCGGTGGTGGCGATCACGGCCGTGCTGTCCTGCCTCAATTCGGGGCTCTACATCACCTCGCGCATGCTGTTCGAACTGGCCTCGCGGGGCGAGGCGCCGCGCGGCTTCGCCGCCGTCTCGGGCCAGCGCGTGCCGCGGCGCGGCATCCTGTTCGGCACGGCAGCGGGGTTCGCCGCGGCCCTGGCCTCGATCATCTCGCCCAACGGCGTGTTTCTGTTCCTGATCAACACCTCGGGCGCGATCATTCTGTTCGTGTATCTGATCATCGCGCTCGCGGAACTGCGCCTGCGCCGCCAGCTCGAGGCGGAAGGCGAGGCGCTCAGTCTGCGGATGTGGGGCTTTCCCTGGCTCAGCTACGCCACGATCGGCGGAATCGTCGCGATCCTGGCGAGCATGGCGTTTTTGCCCGGGCTGCTCTGGCAACTCGTCCTGAGCGCGGCAAGCGCCGCCGCGGTCATGCTCGCCTGGCGGGTGCAGCAAAGCCGGTCGCTGAAGCCGGCGCGTTCGTAAGTCGGGCCGGGTTTGCCTGGCTGCGGCGCGCCTCCGGCGGGCAGGGCTCCGCCCTGCACCCGCTGGGGCCGAAAGGCCCCAGACCCCGATTTTTTAAGGTGAGGTTCTATGTCGTGGGTCGGCTAGCGACCCCATGTCGACAGTCCAGCGCCGTCGGGCCATGGCCAAAACCCGTCATTCAATGTGGTGCAAAATTCAAGACTTATGAGGTGCTGGAAAGATGTTAGGCTATCGCCTTTTAGTGGTGGAGAGATTATGATCGAGAACATCATTGCGCTGGGAGCTGCTACGACTTTGCTTGTCGTAATTCCGGGCCCCAATGTGGCAATGATTGTGGCTAACAGTATCCGGCGCGGCGCTCGCTTTGGCCTTGTTACTGTCGCTGGAACAACATCAGGCGTAGCGCTTCAACTAGGTGGTGTACCCATAAAGGGGTAGCAGCACGGGTTTGCGTTGTGATTCAAGCTCCTGGGAGGAGCTTATTATGGGCCGCTACGATCTGACTGATTTCGAATGGAAGGTAATCGCACCCCTGCTGCCGCAAAAATCGC
>DAIDJM010000031.1 GCA_027451405.1 Acetobacteraceae bacterium
GGCGGGCAGGGGCGCTGCCCCTGCACCCCGCTGGGGCCGGAAGGCCCCAGACTCCGTTACTATTCGGGGGGGGCGGTGGGAGGCGGATTGACCGACCGTTTTGGAGGGAAAGCGGTCTATCCAATCACAGTTCCAGTTTTCATCTCACCGGAAGTGGTAGCGCAATCTGCAGCGGTTCCGCCGCGGAGGTGCGTTCAACAGCGAAGGTAATTGACGCAAAATCGTCTGCAGCCGGGGCGATGGCAAGTATTGTTCTGGATGCGAGCGTTAAGAGACCCGGTCCTGGAGGCGCGGACACCGGGTATTTGTAGATGACAGATATAACGTTGCCCAAACCACACGCTTCCTGCATCGCGCCGCGCCGTTCAGCCGGCCATTGCGCTGGCGGCGTATTTCCGGGCGATCTGAACATCATGGGCTGCCTTGGATCATCGCTTTCTACTGCGACCTCGATTCCCATATGCTCTGGTAGGTATGGCGGCTTGTAGGTCCATGTTGGAATGCCGCTGGATGGCTCACCCGCACTGTTCCGCCACGCCAGCCCGATCGGGCTGGTCTTTCGGACCCGCCATTGCGATCGTTCGAAAAGCGCTGTCCTCGTGGTCGCGTTGCTTGTCGCTTCCCGGATGTCCGTTACCCACAAACATTCAAAAAACATGTTTGGAAAACAGAAGCAGACATTCTCGATTCCTTGACCAGGATGTTGCCGCCGACAGGTTTCGGCGAGGCCCATTTCACGAAGATACACCAACTCGGGGCCATTCGGCTCGACAAGAACAAATGCACGGTCGAGTTGCATAGAATCGTTGTGGGTCGAGAGTGACGGCTTTCAAGCGCCGGCCTACATGATCGGAACGGCTTGGTTGGGTCGGAAGAGGAAATAGGCAAAGCAACTAAAAAACCGATGGGGTCTGGGGCCTTTCGGCCCCAGCGGGGTGCAGGGGCAGAGCCCCTGCCCGCCGGAGGCACGCCTCAGCAACGATCACCCAACAACCAGGCTAAAATGGCCTTCTGTGCGTGCAAACGGTTTTCGGCTTCGTCGAACACGACGGACCAGCGGCCGTCGATGACGTCGCTGGTGACTTCTTCGCCGCGGTGGGCGGGGAGGCAGTGCAGGAAGAGGGCGTCGGGGGCGGCGCGTGCCATGAGGTCGGCGGTGACGCGGTAGGCGGCGAGGCTGCGGGCGTCGCGGCCGGGGTCGTCGGACATGCTGACCCAGCAATCGGTGACGACCGCGGCGGCGCCTTCGGCGGCCTCTTCGGGGTTGCGGGTGATGGTGATCTGGCCGCCTTCGGCGCGGGCCCAGTCCTGGAGCGCGCTTGGGATTTCGCAGTCGGCGGGGCTGGCCATGTGCAGCGTGAAGCCGAAACGGATGGCGGCTTCGACCCAACTGCGGGCGACATTGTTGCCGTCGCCGAGCCAGGCGATTTTGCGGCCTTCGATCGGGCCGCGGTGTTCCTCAAACGTAAGGATATCCGCCATGAGCTGGCAGGGGTGGCTCGCTTCGGTGAGGCCGTTGATCACCGGGATGGTGGCGTGGGCGGCGAGTTCGGTGAGTTTCCAGACGCGGTCGGTGCGCAGCATGATGGCGTCGACGTAGCGCGAGAGCACGCGGGCGGTGTCGGCGACGGTTTCGCCGCGGCCGAGCTGCATGTCGCGGTCGGTCAGCACCGTGACGGCGCCGCCGAGCTGGCGCATGGCGACTTCGAAACTGACGCGGGTGCGGGTGCTGGGTTTCTCGAACAAGAGCGCCAGGGTGCGGCCGGTCAGCAGGGGCTGGACGGGGTGGCGCTTGAGTTGGGCCGCGAGCGTCAGCAGGTGGCGCAGCGTTGCGGTGTCGAAATCGCGCAGATCGAGGAAGTGGCGGACCGGCGGACGGCCGAGCTGGTTCATGCGAGCGGGTTCATGTGAGGGAGGCGGCGGCCTGGCCGAGCCGGTCGAGGGCTTCGCGGCAATCGGCTTCGGTGACGATGAGGGGCGGGACGAGGCGGAGCACGTTCTGGCCGGCGGCGACGGTGAGCAGGCCGTGTTCCAGGCAGGCTTGTTGCAGGGCCGTATTGGCGACGTCACATTCGAGGCCGAGCATGAGGCCGATTCCGCGCACGCCGCGGAGCACGGTGGGGTGAGCCTGGACGAGCGCCTCGAGGCCGGCGCGGAGCTGTTCGCCGCGGGCGCGGACCTGATCGAGGAAGCCGGGGGCGAGGATGACGTCGAGCACGGCGTTGGCGGCGGCGCAGGCGAGCGGGTTGCCGCCGAAGGTGGTGCCGTGGGTGCCGGGGCCGAGATGTTTCGCGACGGCTTCGGTGGCGAGGATCGCGCCCATCGGGAAGCCGCCGGCGATGCCTTTGGCGGCGCTCAGCAGGTCGGGGGTGATGCCGGATTGCTGGTAGGCGAAGAGCGTGCCGGTGCGGCCCATGCCGCATTGGACTTCGTCGAGGGCGAGCAGCAGGCCCCATTCGTCGCAGGCGCGGCGGAGGTCGGCGAGGAAGCCGGGGGGGGCTGCGCGGATGCCGCCTTCGCCCTGGATGGGCTCGACCAGGATGCCGGCGGTGTGGGGCCCGATCGCGTCGCGGACGGCGTTCATGTTGCCGAATGGGACGTGGTCGAAGCCGTCGACCTTGGGGCCGAAGCCGGCGAGGTATTTGGGGTTGTTGGTGGCGGCGAGCATGGCCAGCGTGCGGCCGTGGAAGGCGCCCTCGAAACAGATGAGGCGGGTGCGCTCGGGGCGGCCGGTCTCGGCCATGGTGCGGCGCACCATTTTCACCATGCCTTCGTTCGCTTCCGCGCCAGAGTTGCAGAAGAACACGCTATGCGCGAATGTTTCGGCGATTAAGCGTTGCGCGAGATGCTCTGCCGCGGGAATACGGTAGAGATTGGAAACGTGGAGAACACGCTGGGCCTGGGCGGCGATGGCCTGGGTGAGACCGGGATGGCCATGGCCGAGCGAGCTCGTGGCGATGCCGGCACCGAAATCGAGGAAGCGGCGATGATCTTCGGCGATGAGCCAGGCCCCTTCGCCCCGTTCGAAAGCGAGGTCGGCCCTGGCATAGGTGGGCATGAGCGCGGGGAACATGGGGGGATGTACCGTTCGAGCGTTCGCCAAGTCAATTTGGCGCGGGCCGGCGCGGCTTGGCGCGGGCCGGCGGCGAACGTTTCGTTAACCTGACCCATGCCACCCTCGAGCAAGGAAAGCAGCGAGGCGGCGGACCGCCAGGGGAGCTGGATGCGGGCAGCAGCGGAAAGTCTCGTCCCGGCGCGGCTGGAGCTGATCCGGGCGCTCGTCCTGATGTCGGTGAGCGCGGCGGGCATGGTCACCGTTCTGGTGTTCTGCGCGACCGGCGCCTGGTGGGACGGGGTCCGGGCATTTTGCGGCACGCTGGTTCTGCTGCTGGCGCTGCTGCTGGCCTGAAGGTCGCGCGCCTCTCGGCAAGGTCACTTCCGGCTTCCAGGCCGGCGCCCTATGCCCCAGCGTCACCTGGGGCATAGGGCCCCGCTGCGCTGGAGGCCGCCCTTGCTGACCCAAGCCACCCATCTGCTGCTCCGGCTCACCCTCCGGCGCTGGTTTGCCTGCGACGAGGTCGGGCCATTGCGGGCCAAACTCGCGCGCATGCAGGGGCTGCTCGACCCGATGCCGCGCGGGACGCGGATCACGGCGCTTGGGGGCGGGCTCTCCTGGATCGGCGACCCCGAAAGCCCGGGGCCAAAGATCGTCTACTGCCATGGGGGCGGCTTCATCGTCGGCGGGCTCGTCAGTCACGGTCCGTTCTGCGCGCGGCTGGCGCAGGCGTCGGGCGGGGCGGTGCTGTTCGTGGATTACCGGCTGGCGCCGGAGCACCCTTTTCCGGCGGCGTTCGAGGATGCGTGGGCGGGGTGGCGGCATGTGGCGGACCGGGCCGGGCCGCTCTGGCTCGCGGGGGATTCGGCCGGGGGCGGGCTGGCGCTCGCGATCGCGCAGCGGGCGGTGGCGGAAGGCGGGCGGGTGCCCGAGCGGCTGCTGCTGATCTCGCCCTGGACGGATCTGACGCTGAGCGGGGCCAGTCTGCGAGAGAATGCGGCGTCGGATTCGATGCTGTCGCGCGGCATTCTCGAGCGGATGCGGGGCGACTATCTGCAAGGCGCGGATGCGGCCGATCCGCGCGTGTCGCCGTTGTTCGGCGCGATGGCGGGGCTGCCGCCGGTGCGGCTCGTCTATTCCGAGAGTGAGATGTTGCGTGACGATGGGCGGCGGCTGGCGACGCGGCTGCGGGACGCGGGGGTCGCGGTCGAGGCGCGCGCGGTGGCGGGGCAGCCGCATATTTTTCCGGCGTTCAAGCTGTTGCCGGAGGCGGCAGGGGCGGTGCGGTTTTTGGTTGAGTGAGGGGATTATTTAGCTAAAAGCAGCGGATCTAAGGGATGGGTGCCGTGTCAGTTCGATTCGGCCTCCTAACCTACTACGTTATTTCGAGCGCGGTGAGAATGACAAAAACGGTCCTGATGACCATGTGCCGGCTTAGCAGTGGGCTCGGATCCAAGTAAGCCAGGCAAGTGCTGGAGGAGTGGTCTGCAGGGGACAATGGCATCGTGTGCTCCCATGTTCCAAAGCTCCCTGACATCCAAGTTGTCAGTAACAGGGGCGGCTTGGCGAGCGGGAGAAGGGACGTGGCCGTTCCCTGAGACCAAGCGTCGGCTTAGGTGGTGTATCCAGATTGAGATAGCGGCACGGGTCCGCGGGATGATTTGAGCTCCTGGCAGAAGCTTAGTATGGGCCGTAACCGCATCGAGTTGAGCACAGTTCATTCCGGGAAGCGGCGGAGGGTCGAGCGTTAGACTGGGCAAATAGTCGCTGAAAGGCCGGTTCGACCAGTGTGGGATAGTTGACACACCGCCACAGTTCCTTAACGTTACGTGCTAGCAGATTGGCATATGGGGCGGCGATGCGGCGGGTCTTTCTATGGGCTATCCTGGCGTATTCTTGGCCTGCTTACTCAGAAACATACGCTAACCGCCTGTTTCACGTAATTGCACCTACTTACGGATGCAAAAACCCTCGGGCAACTCGCGCTTTAGCCAATAAAGCAGACTACCGTCAGGGCGACCCGAACTGGATAGCATACGTTGTTAGCGATGGTCAGTGCGTACAGGTCACAGGCAAAAGCGTGTGGAGCGCAGACCAGTTGATTGGGGATTTAACCATCGCAACATATCAAGGATCGTCTGCGCCCAGGGACTATTTTTACATAAAAACAAGCGACCTGTTCGACAATAATGGATTGCATCCGAATGAGTTGCCCCATCCGATAAAGGCGCAAGCGCGCCAAGATCGCCCTCCCGAGCAGCAAAATAGGCCCACAAACGGCGTGCCGAAGGAAAATTCAGCGCCGACCATTCGACAAAATCTGACGGCTGAAGCTCCCGCTTCAGAATCGACTGTTCCAAGCCACGTTACCGAAGACTCAACGGCCTCAACTCTTCCCCTGAATGAGCCCGATGTCGTCGCCTCGGATGCGGCCCAAGTTCCGCCCGGGGATACGATTTCCGACGCGTCGCGAAACGGCAATTCGACAGCGACATCGCCGCAGATCACACAGGATTCGTCGGCCAACGATAGTGTTTCT
This sequence comes from Acetobacteraceae bacterium, assembly GCA_027451405.1. Classification (GTDB taxonomy): domain Bacteria; phylum Pseudomonadota; class Alphaproteobacteria; order Acetobacterales; family Acetobacteraceae; genus DAIDJM01. The sequence goes on from DAIDJM010000031.1 coordinate 5,595, forward strand.
GCGCCGATTGTCTCCTTGTCGAAGGACGACACTCATCCAGACGGAAGTGGTGCGGGTGCAATCTGGCTTGCGCTCACCGTAGGCTTTCTAATTGGCGCTGCCATTTGGAGAAATTCGGTAGTACGCGAGAGACGAAAAAAGGACCAACTAGCCCAGAATGTGGCCTCGGAGATCGCAAAAAATCAGATGCCGCTCAGGGTTAATCGGTTGCAAAAAATCCAGACAGACGAATATGGAACGACTCACTACGACAAGTGGCTAAGTGAAAAGGCCCGCTACATACAAACCCGCATACTACCCATTGTCAGTGCGTCGGGAGTACGAACGCTCAAGCCAGACTTTTGGGTCCAAGTAGATGCGGCCGTAGAGCTAGCTGCTCAGGCTGCTCCAGGAGAAATCGATGTGTCTGGGCTGGTTAAATTCGCCAGTGATCCTGAAAAGTTCGATAGCAGAATGGACCCGCTTGACTATGAATTGTATTGCGCCGGAGAATTGCGTAAGGCGGGCTGGGACGCGCGAACAACCGCAAAAACTGGAGATCAGGGCGCAGATATCATCGCAGAAAGGAGCGGCACGAGGTTAGTCGTGCAGTGTAAGCTTTATAGTAGTCCGGTCGGCAATGATGCGGTTCAGCAGGTCCACGCAGCGCGGGACTTTCAGGGTGCGAAGCTGGCGGTGGTGGTATCAAATCAGCCATTTACCCGGTCAGCAAAAGATCTCGCTCGCGTCAACCAAGTTAGATTGATGCATCATGAAGAGCTTCGGTTCCTGAGATAGCCTCCGATCGGTCCGAAGCAGGCGCATTGCAAGGTGCTCTCATCCAAAGATGAAGCAATCGTCGTCTCGTCCCGATAGCAAACCTTGCTGTTCTCGACGACTGCGCCCCTGCCTGAAGCGCTTGTCGCATTCGGACTGCGTAGCAGCGGCCCCGCCCCTAGGCAAAAGTCTTTTTGGTTCTTTTTCTTCAGAAAAAGAACATTGCCTATGCGGCGCTGATTTGGCCCTCGAACGGAATGCGGCGCAAGCGTTTTCCGCAGGCGGCGTATATCGCGTTGGCGAGGAGGGGCGCTGCTGCGGCGGTGCCGGCTTCGCCGATGCCGCCGATCGGGGCGGTGGGGTTGTGGACGATGTGGACCACGACGTTCGGGGCGCGGTCGATGCGGAGGGCGCGGTAGGAGTTGAAGTTGTTTTGGTCGACGCGGCCGCGGGTGACGGTGATTTCGCTGTAGAGGGCCATCGAGAGGCCGAAGATGATGCCGCCTTGGACCTGGGCGGCGAGCGTGTCGGGGTTGACGACGGGGCCGACATCGACGGCGGCGTGGGCGGTGCCGAGCGTGATTTCGCCGCGGGGGGAGACCGCGACATCGAGCACGGCGGCGAGGTAGCTGCCGAAGGCGCTTTGCAGCATGACGCCGCGGCCGTGGCCGGCGGGGAGCTTGGTGCCCCAGCCGGCTTGTTGCGCGGCGAGATCGAGGACGGCGCGGGCGCGGGGATCTTGCAGATGCTGGCGGCGGAACTCGACGGGGTCGGTGCCGGCGAGTGCGGCGAGCTCGTCCATCAGGCTTTCGACGACGAAGACGTTGTGGGTGGGGCCGACGCCGCGCCACCAGGCGGTGGTCAGCGCCGTGGGCTCGACCTGGACCCAGTCGTTGCGCTGGGCGGGGATGACGTAGGGGTGGTTGATGGCGCCGTCGACCGTGTCGGGGTCGAACGTGCCGTTCTGCTCCATGTCTTTCGGCGACCAGCGGGCGAGGACCGAGGAGCCGGCGGTGCGGTGGGTCCAGCCGGCGATGCGGCCGCTTGCGTCGAGGCCGGCGGAAACGCGGTCGTAATAATAGGGGCGGAAGAGGTCGTGCTGGATGTCCTCTTCGCGGGTCCAGACGACTTTGACCGGGTAGGTCACGTGTTTGGCGATCAGGGCGGCGGTGCGGACATAGTCGATTTCGAGGCGGCGGCCGAAGGCGCCACCCATGATGTGATTGTGGACGGTGACTTGTTCGGGCTTGAGACCGGTGGCTGCGGCGACGGCGTTCTGGGCGCGGACGGGGACCTGGGTGCCGGTCCAGAGCTCGGCGCCGTCGGGGCGGACATGGACCGTCGCGTTCACCGGCTCCATCGGGGCGTGGGCCAGGAAGGGGAGCTGGTAGATCGCGTCCAGGCGCTTGGCGGCGCCGGCGAGGGCCGCATCGGGGTGGCCGGTGTTCTTGGCGACGACGCCTTGTTTCTGGGAGGCGGCTTCGAGGTCGGCCAAGAGTTGTTTAGACGAAACTTTTTCGTTGGGGCTTGCGGTCCAGACGGGGGCGGCGGCGTCGAGGCCTTTCTTGGCGGCCCACATATGGTCGCCGATGACGGCGAGCGTGTCGTCGAGCGCGACGATGTCGCGAACGCCGGGGATTGCGCGGGCGGCTGGTTCGTTGAAGGATTGCAGCTTGCCGCCTTTGACGGGGCTCGCGGCGAGGGTGGCGATCTTCATGCCGGGCAGCTGCATGTCGATGCCGAAACGGGCGGTGCCGTTGACCTTGGCGGGGGCGTCGAGACGTTTCTGGCTCGTGCCGACCAGCTCGAAGTGAGACGGGTCCTTGAGTGTGATGTGGGCTGCGTCGGGGACCTGGAGGGTGGCGGCGAGCGGGGCGAGGGCAGCGTAAGTGGCGCTGCGGCCGGAGGGGGCGTGGTGGATCTCGCCGCGATGGGCCGTGCATTCCGTGGCAGGAACGTTCCATTGCTGGGCGGCGGCTTCGAGCAGCATGTGGCGGGCGGCGGCACCGGCCTGGCGGAGGCGGAGCCAGTCGGCGCGCATGGAGGCGGAGCCGCCGGTGGCCTGCTCGCCGGCGAGCGGGTCGCCGTATTTGGCTTCGTCGGGCGGGGCGGCTTCGAGGGCGACCTGGTCGAGGGCGAGCTCGAGCTCCTCGGCGATCAGCATGGCCTGGCTGGTCCAGGCGCCCTGGCCGACCTCGACATGGGGCATGATCAGCGTGACCGGGCCGGCGCCGTCGATGCGGATGAAGGCGTTGGGGAGGAAGGGGCCGCCGGCGGCGCGGGCGGGGCCCATGCGGAAGCCGAGCATGAGGCCGCCGGCGGCGGCGATTTTCAGGAGGTCACGGCGGGAGGATTCGTGGGTCATGGGCGCCTCACGCTTTCGCCGCGTCGTGGATGGCTTCGCGGATGCGGACATAGGTGCCGCAGCGGCAGAGATTGCCGGTCATGGCGGCGTCGATCTCGGCGTCGGAGGGGTTTGGCGTTTTGCGCAGCAGGGCGGTGGCGGCCATGATCTGTCCGGATTGGCAATAGCCGCATTGGACGACCTCGCGGGCGAGCCAGGCTTGCTGGATGCGGGCGCCCTCGGGGGTTTGGCCGATCGCCTCGATGGTGGTGATGGCGGCGTCGCCGATGGTGCCGACCGGGGTCTGGCAGGCGCGGATGGGGGTCCCGTCGAGATGGACCGTGCAGGCGCCGCAGGACCCGATGCCGCAGCCGAACTTGGTGCCGGTGAGGCCGGCGACGTCCCGGAGCGCCCAGAGGAGAGGCATGTCGTCGGGGACGTCGAGCGTGTGGGGGGTGTTGTTGATGCGGAGGGTCACCATGCGGGGGAGGGTAGCATGGGTTTGGGGGCGGCGGGCAGGGAGGGCGCCGCCCTCCCTGCACCCTCAAGCTGGGGCCGCGGGCCCTAGACCCCTTTACGGGGGATCACCGTTTTGGCTTTCGGGCGGGGGTGCCGGAGACGGGGTCATGCGTGGGTCGTAGAGCCAGCGGCGGATTTTGCGGGCGTGGAGGGTTCTGGCGTCGGGGTGGAGCGGGTTGAGCAGGGCGCTATGTTCCTCCGGGACAATGAGCGAGGGGAGGAGCAGGATGGCGGCGCTCACGCTTCGCAGCCAGGCAGTGCCGAAGGCGAGGCTGGCGCGGCCGGCGGGTTCGGCGTCCCAGCCGACGGGAAGGGTTGCGGGGGTTTCCCGCGGGCCAGGGCCCAGACCCGGTCGGGGATGGTGATCTCGACCAGATACCAGTTGAGCGGCAGGCCGAAGGCGGCCAGGTGCACCAGGGTTTCGAGGCAGGCGAGGGCGCGGGTTTCGGCCGCGTAGGTGGCGGCGACGCCGGTTTGGGTCCGGCCGGTGTATCGCTTTTGCAAACGGACGTTTGACAGAGTGATACGCGGACAGCCCTGGATATCTGGCAGGCGGACGGCCCAGAAACCGGCTAAACTCCTTTTGGGACGATTCGCCCCCAACTAGCCGGGCTCTCACTCTGTTTGGAACACGCATGACGATCGACGAATTGAGGGCAATCATTAGAACCTACGAGCTGAAGCTCTCAGCAGACGAAGTTGCGACTATTGAGAAATATCTCCTGGCTTACAAAGGGGTGTTTCCATTCAACGAATGGGAGTGTCGCCTTGCCCACCTGCTTGCCGCCGATCAGATCAGCATATCTGAGTACCAGGAACTGAGGACCAAGTATGTATCTGAGAATATCTATTTAGAGCTGTTTGGTTTGGCTCCCAGAATCTTCGGAGAGATTTGGGGCCAGGAACACATACGCTCCTTGGATAGCCGGTTCACGGTTCCCAATCGGCACGATGACACATCTTTTGACGGCGAGTACGATCTCGTACTCGGCCGGGTTAAGATTGAGGTGAAGGCTGCTCGGGCCATAAATACCAAGAAGCGCGGCGACCTTGTAAGCAAAGCCCTGAAGATCGCGTCGACAGACCCGTTCTGGATGAACTTTCAGCAGCTCAAACCCGATCTATGTGACGTGTTTATTTTTATCGGGGTATGGGTCGATAAAATAATATACTGGGTTATGACACCGGATGAAGTGAGATCAAGCCCATACATAAGTAAGCAACACCGGGGTGGGATCGAGTACCAGATCGGGATAAAAAATACAAACAGATGGGCATTCACGGTTTATGAAGTTCCCGGCGAAAAATTAGTCAAATGTATTCAGAAAAAGACGTCGCCGTAGTTTACAAACTCAGCTCCGGAAATGGGCTCTTACACTGCCAGCCTAACCTTCCCGTCTTCCGATAGTGCTCCAGGCGCCTGATAGTTATCTCGGCATATATTGGATCTAAATCGCAAGACGCGCTGGGTATACGAAGCTTTTCAGCTGCAATCACAGTCGTTCCTGAATGCACGAAAGGATCAAAAACGAACGCATCTTTGTTGGCTGACGATGCAATTATCCTCTCTATTGCCTTGACCGGCTTTTGTGCGTAACAGCCAGGCACATTCTCCTCAAGCCTATAAAAGACTTGTTGTATATCTATCCATACATTTCCGGCTCTGATGGTATCGGATTTTCCTCTTTCCGTGTTTTCGGTGAGTTTTCCACCGACTTGCTTGTAGTACCCTTTAAGTACCTTCGGTATATCTGTATATTCAGCCATTACATCAAAATGGGCATTTCCACGCGCGTAATACAGAAGTTCCTGCCTCACCCACATCCAGTTTTTCTGAGTGCCATAGCCACGCTGATTTCGAACGGTAATCCAATTTCGTGCGATCCACCCATCGGCATCGCGCATCATCTGACAAAACTCAGGAATCGGATGAAATCCGTTTTTGTAATCGGCCCCTAACCAAACGTAAAAACTTGCGTCTTGTGCTGCTAAAGACAGCACTGTCTTCGTCCAATTTTTGGAAAACCTATCGTATTCTCCTGCGCTTTTCTTGAAGAGAGCTTCGGTATTCCGCGCGCCCACCACAACATTATATGGTGGATCAGCAATAATTATAGTTGGCTTATTCTGTTGAGTGAGAACAGCCAAGCCCGCTGCATCGGTGGCATCAGTAACTGCGATGCGATGCATTCCCTTAGGGTCAGTCCACACCTCTCCGGGTTTCAACCGGCAGAAGGGAAGCAGCCGCTCGCGTAGTTCGTTATCGCCATCAATGCGTCCTATCTCCTCGACCATGGATCGCCGATCCACCTTTGGCGGCAGAGGAGAGTCCCGCTTAGTCAGATCAAGGGCAGTGTTACCAAAAAGGTCCGCTGAGCGGCTGGCCATTAGGCTTCCTTGTTATTTCCAGATGACGGCAGCGCATCAGCATTCTGCTGATCGGATGAAGCAATGAATTGCTTCAACGCTCGCCGGATAATCCATGCGATGGAGGCGTCGCTGGTGCCGGCGATGCGTTTCAACGCCTCAAAGTCTTTCGCCTCAAGGCTAGCAGTCACTCGGACAGGCTTCTGAACTCCGCGAGGACGCGCCATAGACGTAAGGATAATGCAGTAAACTGCTGCATGCAACAGCAGAAAACAGCGGGCTATCGCTTACCTTTCGAATCCTAGCCCGCGCTCCCGCCTTTGCCGCTCGCGGTCCTGTTGCGGCTCGCGCGGTAGCCCCCGGCGCTCCCGCTCTTGCTGGTGGGCCTGCCACGTCTCGGCCTCCTTGGCCTCGCGCTCGACCCGATGCTCCCACTTGGCACTGAGCGTCACCGCCTCGCGCGTCTCGGTGGAGGCTAACCAGCCGATCTTGCCCCGCAGCTCGCCGAACTGCGCCGGATCGCGCGGGATCTCCTGCCCGGCCCGATACCAGCCCTCGCGCTGCACGGCTTGGCCCAACGCCGCATAGGCCGCGTCCGGGTCGCGATAAGCGCCTTGCAGGTAGTGCCCAAGCGCCTCGCGCTCGCGCTTCACCGCGCCGTCCTCCAGCACGGCCGCGACGATGCTGCGCTCGTCCAGCCCACGCCCGAGACTGTCGCGCCCCTGCCCGTTCGGATCGCGCGAGGCCGGCAGCAGCGGCGCCGACGCGCGCTCCGCCTTCTGTGCTTTCTCGGCCGCCCGCGCAGGCTCAGCCTCCTGTCCTTCCCGCGCCCATTCCGCGGCCTGGCGCCGGGCGTAAGCCGGATCGACCGGCCCCTCGCGGATTTCCTTTTCGGCCAGCTCGCGCGCGCCGTGCAGCTTGACCTGGGCGCGCTCGGTATTGGTCAGCTGCGTAAAGTCGGCGCGCGAACGCGCCGCGCGGCTGATTTTACGTTCAAACACCTTCTCGTTCTTAGACCCGAGCGATTTGACATAGAAGTCAGAGTTATGGGGTCTGGGGCCTTTCGGCCCCAGCGGGGTGCAGGGGCAGAGCCCCTGCCCGCCGGAGGCGCCATGCCAAATGCACCAAGATCGCGGCGGTGGCGCCCCAGATTTCTTGGGTGGGGTGGGGCCAGACCCAGTAGTTTCGGGGGCCGGATTGTCTTTGTTGGGGGGCTTGGGGGTCGAGGAGGGTTGCCAAGGGGAGTTCGAAGAGGGCGGCGACTTCGTCGAGCGCGAGTTGGGGGGTGTAGGCTTGGACCAGGCCGACGACCGGGGTGATGCGGAAGCCGGTGCCGGTGGTGTAGGGGGTGAGGCGGCCGATCAGGGCGACTTCTTCGGGTAATAAGCCGATTTCTTCCTGGGCTTCGCGGAGGGCGGCGTGTTCGGGGGTGGGGTCGGTGGGGTCTATTCTTCCGCCGGGGAAACTGACCTGGCCGGCGTGGCGGCGGAGGTTGGGGCTGCGTCTGGTCAGCAGGACGCCTTGTTCCGTGCCCGTGGTGATCGCGACGAGGACGGCGGCTTCGGTGAGGTTTTCGCGGTGGGGTTCGCCGGTCCAGGCGGCGGCGGAGGTGGCGGCCGATTGGACGAGGGGGTCGGGCGGGTCGGGGCCGGCGAGGCTGGCGCGCAGACGCTCGGCGTCGAGGCGGGGGGTAGGCAGGGGCGGGTAGGTCAGACGGGGAGGTCGCCCAAGGGGAAGAAGACGCCCTGGCTCCAGACGCCGAGCTGTTTGCGGCCGCCGGCGCAGCCGGGGACGGCGAGGGCCACGAGTTCGTAATAAACGGCGCGGGAGAGGCGGGCTTCGAGGGGGAGGTCGCCTTCGCCGTTGCGGATGTGGATGTAGGGGATCGGCTCGCAGGTCAGGGCTTTGTGGGACATGCGGAGCGGGTGTTCGGGGCCGGCGGTGACGACCTGGTCCACATTGGTGCGGAAGGTGAGGCACTGGTTCTGGCCGGAGCCGCAGCGGGTCCAGTCCATTTCGACGGCGATCCAGGGAGTGTCCTCGACCTGGATGCGGCCGCGTTCGGCGGGGGTTTCGAGCCAGAATTCGCCGGCGGTGTCGCGTTTGAGGACGGAGGAGAAGAGGCAGACGAGTTCTTTGCGGGCGATGGGGGAGCCGCGATAGAGCCAGGTGCCGTCGCGGCGGACCAGGAAGGGCATGTCGCCGCATTCGACGGGAACGCGCTTCGGGCGATGGCTGGCCGGGGCTGAGCCTGCCGCCCTCAGGGCGGCGCGGTCGCGCGGCGCTGCTTCGCTCACTGGGTCACCTCGGGTCGGGACGGCACTCTGCTGGGCGCGATATAGGTAGTCCCACCCGGGGTGTGAAAGTCTGGACGCGCGGCTTTTCCGCTGCAAATTGGGGGTTTCCCGGCGCCTGTTGCGGCTGGGCGGAAGGAGCGCCGGTGCAGGAACCCTCGGTTCAGGAAGCGGAGGCCGCAGCCTCTCTCGTGGCGCGCGCGCGGGCGGAGCTGGGGCGGGTGATCTATGGGCAGGAGGCGGTGGTGGAGCAGACGCTCACCGCGATCCTGGCGGGTGGTCACGCGCTTCTGATCGGCGTGCCGGGCCTGGGGAAGACCTTGCTCGTGGAGACGCTGGGGACCGTGCTGGGGCTCGACCGGCGGCGGGTGCAGTTCACGCCGGATCTGATGCCGGCGGACATCACGGGCAGCGAGGTGCTGGACGAGGCGGAGGGGCGGCGGAGTTTCCGGTTCGTCAAAGGGCCGGTTTTCTGCCAGCTGCTGATGGCGGACGAGATCAACCGGGCGAGCCCGCGGACGCAGAGCGCGCTGTTGCAGGCGATGCAGGAGCATCGGGTGGCGGTGAGCGGCGTGGATCATCCGCTGCCGACGCCGTTCCATGTTCTGGCGACACAGAACCCGCTGGAGCAGGAGGGGACCTATCCGCTGCCGGAGGCGCAGCTCGACCGGTTCCTGCTGTCGATCGAGATCGGTTACCCGGCGCTCGAGGATGAGCGGGCGATGCTGGTGGCGACGACCGGGGGGAGCCGGGCGGTGGCGGCGTCGGTGCTGTCGGCGCACGAGCTGATGGAGGCGCAGGCGCTGGTGCGGCGGGTGCCGGTGGGGGAGCGCGTGGTGAGCGCGATCCTGAAGCTGGTGCGCGGGGCGCGGCCGGAGACCGCGGAGGACGAGATCGTGAAGCGGCATGTGGCGTGGGGGCCCGGGCCGCGGGCGGCGCAGGCGCTGATGCTGGCCTGCCGGGCGCGGGCGCTGATCGAAGGACGGTATTCGCCGAGCTTGGATGACGTGGCGGCGCTGGCGCAGCCGGCGATGCGGCACCGGATGGCGCTGAATTTCTCGGCGCGGGCGGAGGGGGTTTTGCTGCCCGAGGTGATCGATCGGTTGGTGGGTGGGATTTGAAGGGAAGAGGTTCTTTTTTGAAAAAAAGAACCAAAAAACTTTTGCGCCCGGTCCAGGACCTTGCATCGGCGGAACCAATGCGACTCGCATCTGACGGGTGGCGCCAGGGGCACGGTCGAACAGACAAAAGTCTTTTTGCTTCTTTTTCTTCAGAGAAAGAAGAATCCTTCCTTTGAGTCGCGCAGAAGAACTCGCAGCGCGCTTCCCGCCGCTCATGGTCGCGGCGGAGCGTGTGGCGGCGACTGTTGCGCAGGGTGTGCACGGGCGGCGTCGCGTCGGTGTGGGCGATTCCTTTTGGCAATACAGGCCTTTTGTCGAGGGCGACGCGGCGAGCCGGATCGATTGGCGGCGTAGTGCGCGTTCCGATCGGGCGTATGTGCGCGACATGGAGTGGGAGGCGGCGCAGACGGTGTGTTTGTGGCGCGACGGGTCGGCGAGCATGGATTGGCGCTCGGGGAAGGGGTTGCCGGAGAAGCGGGAGCGGGCGGAGCTTTTGTTGCTGGCGGTGGCGTCGCTGCTGTTCCGGGCGGGGGAGCAGGTTCGGTTGATCGGTGTGCCGGGACGGGTGTTCCGGGGGCGCGGGGCGACGCGGCCGCTCGCGGAATCGGTTGCTGTTTTGCGGGAGGGGGTGCCGGCGCCGGCGTCGTTGCCGGGATGGTCGCGGGCGGTGTTGTTTTCGGATTTTCTGGGGGATCTCGAGGCGGTGCGGGCGGCGGTGGGGCGGCTCGCTTCCCAGCATGTGCGGGGGCATCTCGTGCAGGTGCTCGATCCGGCGGAAATCGCGTTGCCGTATGCCGGTCGGGTCCGGTTCCTGGGGCTCGAGCATGAGGGGGCGGCGTTGATTTCGCGCGTGGAGGCGGCGCGGGGGGCGTATCGGGCGGCGCTGGCGGAGCGGCAGGCGGCGCTGCGGGAAATCGCGGCGCGGGCCGGGTTTGGGTTTCTGCTGCATGTGACGGATGCGCCGCCGGAGGGGGCGTTGCTGGCGCTGTATTCGGCGCTGGCGCACCCGGTGGCCGCGGCATGATCTTCACCGCGCCGCTGCTGCTGCTGGCGCTGCTGGCGCTGCCGGCGCTGTATTTCCTGTTGCGGGCGACGCCGCCGGCGCCGCTGACGCAGCGCTTTCCGGCGGTGTCGCTGCTGCTCGGGCTGAAGCGGACCGAGGAGACGCCGGCGCGGACGCCCTGGTGGCTGCTGCTGCTGCGGCTGGTGGCGGCGGGGCTGATCGTGATCGGGCTGGCGGGGCCGGTTTTGACCGCGTCGCGGGCGCCGCTCGGGGCGGCGGGGCCGGTGCTGCTGGTCGTGGATAATGGCTGGGCGGCGGGGCCGGGCTGGGCGGCGCGGATGGCGGCCGCCGAGGGCGTGCTGGGGCGGGCCGAGCGGGGGCGGCGGGCGGTCGCTTTGCTGACGACCGCGCCGGGGCCGGCCGGGGAGGCGCCTTCGGCGCAGGCGCCGCGGGCGGCGGGGCTGGTGCGGTCGATGCTGGCGGCGCTGCGGCCGATGCCCTGGCCGACCGACCGGCATGCGGCGCTGGCGGCGCTTTCCAAGGTGCCAGAGGGGCCGGTGTTTTATGTGGCCGATGGGGTGGCGGGGGCGGACGATCGCGGGTTCGCGCAAGCGCTGGCGTCGCATGGGCCGGTGACGATCCTGGCGCCTGCGGCGCCGGCGCCGCTGCTGTCGGTGCGGGCGGCGCCGGGGGGGCTGGTGGCGCGGGTGCGGGTGCCGGCGTCGCGCGTGGGGCGGCAGATGCAGGTGCTGGCCGAGACCGGGGATGGGACATTGATCGGGCCGACGGCGGTTTCGATCGCGCCGGGGGCGCGCGAGGGGGAGGCGAATGTCGCCTTACCGCAGGAATTGCGGAACCAGTTGAGCGCGTTGCGGCTGGCGGGGCTGCCGGGGGCGGGGTCGGTGGCGCTGCTCGATGAGTCGGCGCGGCGGCGGCCGGTGGGGATGATGGGCGGCGGGGGCGCGGACGCGCCGCTGCTGGGGTCGCTTTATTACGTGGAGCGGGCGCTGGCGCCGACCGCGGAGCTGCGGCACGGGACGATCGGGGCGCTGCTCGCGCGGCCTTTGTCGATGCTGGTGCTGGCGGACCGGCCGCTCGCGGGGCCGGAGGCGGCGCGGGTGGGCGCCTGGGTGGAGCAGGGTGGCTTGCTCGTGCGGTTCGCGGGCCCGGCGCTGGCGGCGGCGCCGGACGGGCTGCTGCCGGTGCGGCTGCTCGAGGGGGACCGGGCGCTGGGCGGGGCGATGAGCTGGAGCCGGCCGGTGGCGCTGGCGCCGTTTCCGCGCGGGCCGTTCGCGGGCTTGCCGGTGCCGGCGGAAGTCACGGTGTCGCGGCAGGTTCTGGCCGATCCGGCGAGTGTGGCGGCGGCGGAAGTGTGGGCGCGGCTGCGCGACGGGACGCCGCTCGTGACGGCGGCGCGGCGCGGGCGGGGCGAGATCGTGCTGTTCAGCGTCACGGCCAATGCGGACTGGTCGAATTTGCCGCTGTCGGGGCTGTTCGTTTCCATGCTGGACCGGCTGGTGTCGCGTTCGGCGGGGATCGAGGCAGTTTCGCCGTCACAACGGATGGCGCCGGCGCAGGTGCTCGATGGCGAGGGGGTTTTGGGCGAGCCCAATCCGGCGGCGGTGGGGTTCATCGCGGGGGCGATCGGGCAGGTGGCGATTTCGCCGCTGCATCCGCCGGGGTTTTATGGGCCGGCGCATGACCGGGTGGCGCTCAATCTGGGCGACCGGATCGTGCCGGCGGCGATGGAAGCCGTGCCGGGGGCGGTGGTGGAGGGGCTGGCGCAGGCGCCGCGCGATGTGCGCCTCGGGCCGGCAGCGGTCGCGCTCGCGGTGGCGCTGCTGCTCGGGGATTTCCTGGCGACGCTCGGGATCGCGGGGCTGCTGCGGCCCGTTGCGGTGTCGTTGCTGTTGCTCGCGGCCGCGGGCGGCGCGCGGGCGGAGGAGAGCCCGGCGCTCGCGACCCATATCGCCTATGTGCTGACCGGCGATCCGGAGGTGGACCGCATTTCCAAACTCGGGTTGGAGGGGCTCGGGGATTATGTGAACGACCGGACCGCGGCGGTGCTGGCGGCGCCGGCGCCGGTGGTGCCGGGGCGGGACGATCTCAGTTTCTACCCGCTGCTCTACTGGCCGGTGACGGCGAACGCGACGCTCTCGCCTTCGGGTGTTGCGGCCCTCAACGATTACATGCGCCATGGCGGCGTGATCCTGATCGATACCGAGAGCGGCGGCGGGAGTTTCGCGCCCGGCGCGGATGCGGCCCTCAAGCGCGTGTCGGAGGGGTTGCAGATCCCGGCGCTGGCGCCGCTGACCGGGCAGCATGTGCTGGCGCATGCGTTCTACCTGCTGTCGGATTTTCCCGGGCGCTATGACGGGGCGACGGTGTGGATCGCCAAGGATCAGGATCGCAGCAACGACGATGTGAGCCCGGTGATCATCGGTTCGAACGACTGGGCCGCGGCCTGGGCCGAGGATGAGGATGGCAGGCCGCTCTTCGCGACGATTCCGGGCGGGCAGCGGCAGCGCGTCCTGGCGTTTCGTTTCGGTGTCAATCTGGTGATGTATGCGCTGACCGGGAACTACAAGGGCGACCAGGTGCATGTGCCGGCGATCCTCGAGCGGCTCGGTCAATGAGCACGACCATCGCCTCGATCCGGTTCCTGCCGCTGATTCCGGTGTGGGCGCTGGCGCTGCTGGCGGCGGTGAGCCTGGCGCTGGTGGGGTTCGCGCTGTGGCGGCGGGCGCGGGGAGCGGTGCTGCGGGGGCTTGGGCTCGCGGTGCTGATCGCGTGGCTCGCGGGGCCGACGCTCGTTCGCGAGACGCAACAGGGGCTGCGCGATGCGGCGCTGCTCGTGGTCGATCGCAGCGCCTCGATGCAGGTGGGGGACCGGGCGAAGCTTGCCGAGGATGCGGCGGCGACGCTGCGGCGCGAGATCGCGCAGCTGCCCGATCTCGATCTGCATGAGGTGAGCGTGCCGGAGCGCGGGCATGACGGCACGCGGCTCTGGGGCGCGGTGCGGCAGGCGCTTGCGGACATTCCGCGCGACCGGCTCGCCGGGATCGTTGCGGTGACCGATGGGATGGTGCATGACGCGGCGCCGCCCTTGCCGGCGGGCGCGCCGGTGCAGGCGCTGATCGCCGCGAAAGGCGAGGAATGGGACCGGCGCGTGCGCATCGTGCGGGCGCCGACCTATGGCATCGTCGGGCGCACGCTCGAGCTGCGGGTGGTGGTCGAGGATCTCGGGCGGGGCGCGCCGGGCGGCATCGCGGAATTGCGGCTGCGGCGCGACGGGGCGCCGCCGGTGACGCTCTCCGTGCCGGTGGGCGAGGTGCAGAGCGTGCCGGTCGAGATCGCGCGGGCGGGGCCCTCGATCATCGAGATTTCCACGCCGCCGGTGCGGGGCGAGGCGAGCCCGCTCAATAATTCCGCCGTCGTGCAGATCAACGGCGTGCGCGACCGGCTGCGCGTGCTGCTGGTTTCGGGCGAGCCGACGCAGGACGAACGCACCTGGCGGCGGCTGCTGAAATCCGATCCGGCGGTCGATCTCGTGCATTTCACGATTCTGCGGCCACCCGAGAAGGACGACACCACGCCGCTCAACGAGCTGGCGCTGATCGCCTTTCCGACGCGCGAATTGTTCGCGGAGAAGCTTTCCGGGTTCGATCTGATCATCCTGGACCGCTTCACGGATCGCGGCATCCTGCCGCATGTGTATCTCGAGAACATCGCCGATTACGTGCGGCATGGCGGCGCGCTGCTGCTGACCGCGGGGCCGGAATTCGCGGGCCCGATGAGCCTCGATCAGACGCCGCTCGGGGAAGTTTTGCCGGCGCATGCGCCGATCGCGGGCGATGGCGTGATCGACGAGGCGTTCCGGCCGCGCGTCACCGCGCTCGGCTTGCGCCATCCGGTGACGGCGGGGCTCGCCGGCGCCAATACCGATCCGAACGGCGAGGCGAGCTGGGGGAGCTGGTATCGCGCGATCGCCACCGCCGATGTGCAGGGGCAGGTGCTGATGCGGGGGCCGGAAGGCGCGCCGCTGCTGATTTTGAGCCATGTCGGCGACGGGCGCGCGGCGCTGCTGATGTCGGACCAGATCTGGCTGTGGTCGCGTGGGCATCAGGGGGGCGGGCCGCAGGCGGAATTGCTGCGGCGGGTCGCGCATTGGCTGATGGGCGAGCCGGAACTCGACGAGGATCGGCTGTCGGCGAGTCTCGAGGCCGGGACGCTGAAGATCACGCGGCGCACATTGAGCGAGGGGCCGCCGCCGCCGGTGACCGTGACCGACCCGGGCGGGCACGAGATTTCGGTGCGTCTCACCAGCACGGGGCCGGGGGCGGCGAGCGGGACGCTGCCGGCCAAGGCGCCGGGTGTGTGGCGCGTGAGCGATGGGCGGCACACCGCGTTCGCGGCGGCGGGGCAGGAGAACCGGCTGGAATTCGCTGATCTGCGGGCGACGGCGGAGAAAATGCAGCCGGTGGTGACGCGGAGCGGCGGCGGGGTGGTTTGGCTCGGGCGCGACGGGGCGCCGCAGGTGCGGCGGGCGGAGGGGGCCGGCAGCGACTGGATCGGGCTGCCGCGGCGGCATGCGCATGTGGTGACGGGGGTGGAGACGTCGCCGCTGCTGCCGGATTGGGTGGCGCTGCCGCTGCTGCTGGGTTTCGTGGTGGGGGCTTGGAAGCGGGAGAGCGGCTGAGAGGCGCCTCCGGCGGGCAAGGGGCTCTGCCCCTTGCATCCCCGCTGGGGCCGGAAGGCCTCAGACCCCTTCAACTTTTGGTTACTTTGTGGCTAGGCTGTGCCCCTGGCAGCGGGGGGCGGAGATGGCGTTCGAGTCGTTGGCGACGATCGCGGCACAGCCGGATTATTCGTGGCATTCCTTGATGTTGCCGGTGGCGCCGGGGCGTGGGTTGCAGATCATGCTGGTGGCGGCGGGGCTGGGTTTCGCGGTGGCGACCCTGCACCGCCTGAACACGCGCCGAAGGTAGTGGGGTCTGGGGCCTTCCGGCCCCAGCGGAGTGAGGCGCGCCTCAACCGGCCGCCGTCGCGGTGAGCCGGCGCACCTTCGCCCCATCCGTCAGACGCGAAGCGCCCGCCGTGACGACGGTCTCGCCGGGCTTGAGGCCCGTGGCGACCACCGCGAGCTGTTCGTTCTGGTTGGAGATCGTCACCGGGCGGCGTTCGGCGATGTTGCCGTCTTTGACGACATAGACGAAAGCGCCGGTCGGGCCGCGCAGGATCGCTTCGCTCGGGACCACGGTGACGTTGTGCTCGGTCGAGAGCTCGAGCCGCACATTGACGAAGGCGCCTGGCCAGAGATGGAGATTCTGGTTCGGGAAGATGGCTTTCAGCTTGATCGTGCCGGTGCTCTGGTCGATCTGGTTGTCGAGCACCGCGAGACGGCCGCGGCCGAGCACGTCGTTGCCGTCGCCGCTTTGCGGGAGCGCCTCCACCGGCGGCATGCCGTTCTGCATCGCGTCCATCACCTTCGGCAGATCCTGTTGCGGCAGCGTGAAGATCACCGCGATCGGCTTCAGCGTGGTGAGCACCGTGATCGGCGTCGTGTCCGTGCTGTGCACGAGATTGCCGGGGTCGACCTGGCGGATGCCGACCCGGCCATCCACCGGGGCGACGATGGTGGTGTAGCTGAGATTGGTGCGGGCGCTGTCGATCTGCGCCTGGTCCTGCAGCACCAGCGCTTCGTCCTGGGCCACGGTCGCGCGCTGGGTGTCGGCCTGCTGCGCGGTGGTATATTGCGACTTCGCAAGTTTCTGGTAGCGCGCGAGATCGAGCTTCGCGTTGGCCAGGCTCGCTTCGTCCTGCGCTTTCTTGGCGACCGCCTGGTCGTAGGTGGCCTGGTAGGTGCGGGGGTCGATGCGGGCGAGCACGTCGCCGGCCTTGACGTCCTGGCCTTCGCGGAAACGCACTTCCACGAGCGGGCCGTCGACCATGGGCCGGATGTTCACGGTGTAGAGCGCCTGCACGGTGCCGATGCCGTCGAGCGTGACCGGCACGTCGGCGGTGCGGGCGGCCACGATGTTCACGGGCACGATCGCGTTCGCGGCTTCCTGTTTGGCGTCGCGCTCGCGGGCGGCCTTCTGGCCGGAGCGCAGCCAGACGAGGCCGCCGATCAGGGCGAGAGCCAGCACGGCGATCGCAAGAAACCGTTTCATGCGGCATGCTCCGGGATGTTCCAGCCCCCGCCGAGGCTCTTGTAGAGCGAGACCGCGGCGAGGAAACGCGATATCCGCACCTGCGCCAGCGCATCCTGGTCGTTGAACAGCGTGGTCTCGGTGTTGAGCACGGTGATGAGGTCGACGGTGCCGGCCTCGAGCTGCGCGCGCGCGATGTCGGCGCTGCGCTGTGCGGTGCGCACGGCTTCGGCCTCGGCCGTCTCCTGGGTCGCCGCGTAGCCGACCTGGGTGAGCGCCGTCTCCACGTCGGTCAGCGCCTGCAGCACCGATTTCGCGTAATCCGCCGCCAATTCCTGATACCGCCCGCGGGCTTCGCCGAGCGTGCCTTCCTTGAGCCCGTTGTCGAAGATGGTCTGGGTGATCTGGCTTGCCAGGTTCGCGACAACCGTGCCGGGGCCGGTGATCATCGAGAGCGCGATGCTGGAGAGGCCACCGCTCGCGGTCAGGGTCAGCGAGGGGAAGAAGTTGGCGACGTCCTGCCGCACGGTCTCGTTCTGGGCGATCAGTTGCGCTTCCGCATTGGCGACGTCCGGGCGGCGGCGGAGCAAGGAGGACGGCAGGCCGGCGGAGACCGCCGGCACCGGCAGGTCGGTGAGCGATGCCGGATCGAGCACGATCGCCTCGGGCGGCACGCCGACCAGGATGCCGAGCGCCAGTTCCTGTTGCCGGAACTGGCTCTCGAGCGCCGGGATCTGCGCGCGGTAACCGGCGAGCAGCGCTTCCTGCTGGCTGACATCGAGCGCGCTCGCGGTGCCGGCCTCGAGCCGCGCGCGGTAGGCGGCGAGGATGTGGCTGGCGTCGTCGACGTTGCGGCGGGCGATCGCGAGCCGGTCGCGATAGCCGAGCGCCTGGAAATAGGTATTGGCGATGCTGCTCGCGGTGGTCAGCCAGACCGTTTCGCGGTCATAGCGGCTGGCCAGGGCGGAGAATTGCGCCGAACGCAGCGCGTCGAGATTCTTGCCCCAGAAATCGACCTCGTAGCTCGCCTGCAGCTGGGCGCTGTAGATCCGGTTTTCGAAATAGCGCTGGTTGCCGCCGCCGAACGCGCCAAGACCCGTTTGCGCGAAACTCTGCTGCTGGCCGGAACGCTGCCAGGTCTGACCGAGCGTGCCGTTGATGCTGGGCAACAACGGACTGCCGGCGACGCGCACGGCCTGGTCGGCCTGCACGAGACGCGCGGTGGCGGCGGCGAGATCGGGGCTGAGTAGCGCGGCGCGGGCGATCAGATGGTCGAGCTGGGGGGCGTGAAAATGGGTCCACCATGGGAGGTCGGGCGCCGGCGCGGCGGCTTGTTGCGGAGAGGCGTAGTGGGCGGGAAGCTCGAGGGCGGGGCGGTGGTAGGTGGGGCCGACGCAGGCGGACAAGGGAAGAAGGGACAGGGGAAGGGTCTTCTTTTTCTGAAGAAAAAGAAGCAAAAAGACGTTTGTCTTTTTGGACTGGGGCGCTTGCCGCAGCATTCCGATGCGAGTCGCATCGGGGTGTTGTGGCCAGGGCCCCTGTCCAGAGCGCAAAAGTTTTTTGGTTCTTTTTTTCAAAAAAGAACAACTCTTCTCTAATGCCGAAAATGCCGCATGCCGGTAAGCACCATGGCGATCCCGGCGGCGTCGGCCGCGGCGATCACTTCGGCGTCGCGCACCGAGCCGCCGGGCTGGATCGCGGCGGTGGCGCCGGCGGCGATCGCGGCTTCCAGCCCGTCCGCGAACGGGAAGAAGGCGTCCGAGGCGACGACGCAGGGGCCGCTCTTGTGCTTTTCCGCGGCGATGCGGGCGGCGTCGACGCGGCTCATCTGGCCGGCGCCGATGCCGGCAGTGGTTCGATCGTGGGCCAGCACGATGGCGTTTGATTTGACGTGTTTGCAGACGCGGAAAGCGAAGATCAGGTCGGCCATTTCCGCCTCCGTGGGGGCGCGCCGGGTGGCGACGCGGAGGTCGGCCGTTTCGATGCGTCCGGTGTCGCGGGACTGGGCGAGCAGGCCGCCGGCGACGCTGCGCACGAGCAGGCCGGGTTCGGTGGGGTTGGGCAGGCTGCCAGTGAGCAGCAGGCGGAGCGCTTTTTTCTGCGCGAGGACGGCGATCGCGTCGGGCGCGGCGTCCGGGGCGACGATGACTTCGGTGAAGAGGGTCGCGATTTTTTCGGCTGTTGCGCGGTCGAGACGGCGATTGACGGCGACGACGCCGCCGAACGCCGAGACCGGATCGGCGGCGAGCGCGCGGTCCCAGGCGCCGGCGAGATCGGGTGCCGCGGCGACGCCGCAGGGGTTGGCGTGCTTGACGATGACGACGGCAGGGTCGTCGAATTCGGCGACACATTCGAACGCGGCGTCGGTGTCGTTGAGGTTGTTGTAGGAGAGCGGCTTGCCTTGAATCTGGCGCGCGGTGGCGATGCCAGGGCGGGTGCCGCTGGCGTAGAAGGCGGCTTCCTGGTGGGGGTTTTCGCCGTAGCGCAGGATTTCGACGCGCTTGCCGGCGATGGTCAGACGGGAGGGGAAGGTTTCGGCTTGCTGCTGGGCGAACCAGGCGCCGATCGCGGCATCGTAGGCGGCGGTGAAGCGGAAGGCTTCGCCGGCGAGGCGGCGGCGCAGCGCCATGTCGGTGCCGCCGGTTTCCTCGAAGGCGGCGAGCAGATCGGCGTATTGCGCGGGTTCGGTGAGGACCGCGACGTGGGCGGCGTTCTTGGCGGCGGCGCGGATCAGCGCGGGGCCGCCGATATCGATGTTTTCGATGCAGGCATCGGGCGGGCCGCCGGCGGCGACGGTCGCTTCGAACGGGTAGAGATTCACCACGACGAGGTCGATCGGCAGGATGCCGTGCGTCTGCATCTGCTGGGCGTGCAGCGCATTGTCGCGGCGCGCGAGGATGCCGCCATGCACTTGCGGGACCAGGGTCTTGACGCGGCCATCGAGGATTTCGGGGAAGCCGGAATAGTCGCTCACTTCGGTGACCACGAGGCCGGCATTGCGCAGCGTGGCCGCGGAGCCGCCGGTGGAGATGAGTTCGACGCCGCGGCGCGCAAGGGCTTCGCAGAGGGCGATGAGGCCGGTTTTGTCGGAGACCGAGATCAGGGCTCGGCGGATCGGGACGATGGTCATTTCAGGCTTTCTTCTTTTTCTGAAGAAAAAGAAGCAAAAAGACTTTTGTCTGTTTGGGCGCGGGCCCCTGCGGCGACGCAAGGATGCGGATCGCATCGGACGGTCGGTGCAGCGGCTTCGATCAGACTCGCAAAAGTTTTTTGGTTCTTTTTTTCAAAAAAGAACAACTTCCTCTTCTCAAGCGCCCCCGCTTCTAGCGCGGCGCCCGCAGCGTAGGGAAGCCGGGCACCACGACGACGCGCATGCCGGCCGCACGGGCGGACGCGATGCCCGGCGGCGAGTCTTCGAAGGCGAGGCACTCGGCGGGAGGCACGCCGAGGCGGCGCGCGGCTTCCAGGAACACGTCGGGCGCGGGTTTGCCGCGGGCCACGTCGTCGCGGGTGACGATGTGGCGGAAGGCGGCGGCGATGCCGGCGCGGGTGAGATGGGTGAGGGCGGTGCGGCGGCTGGCGGAGGTGGCGACGGCTTTGGGCCAACTGGTCTGGCGCAGCAGGGCGGCCGTGCCCGGGCGGAGCGGCAGGCGCGCCGGCAGGAGCGCCGCGCGGTGCGCGTAGTAGGCGGCGAGGAAGCGGTCGAGCGGGAAGGCGGGGCCGAATTCGGCGCGGAGCAGGCCGGCGCGGTCGGGCGAGGCGATGCCGGTGACGCGCTCGGCGAGGCCGGGGGGTGGGGTGAGGCCGATGGTGGCGAGGGCCTGGGCGAAGGCGCGGGCGTAGAGCGGTTCGGTGTCGAGCAGCGTGCCGTCGAGGTCGAAGATGGCGGCGCGGATCGGGGTGGTCACGGGAGGGAGCGCTTCGGGCGGCCGACGGCCAGCAGCCAGAGCGTGCCGAGCAGGGCCGAGGCGGCGGAGGCGGCGAAGATGGCGAGCTTGGCTTCGGGTTCGAGCGGGGTGCCGCGGAAACTGAGGTCGCCGATGAAGAGGCTCATCGTGAAGCCGATGCCGCACAGGATGGCGCCGCCGCCGAGTTCGGCCCAGCCGAGACCGGCCGGGAGCTTGGCGATGCCGAGCCGGACCGCGGCGGCGATGGTGCCGAAGACGCCGATCGGCTTGCCGAGCGCGAGGCCGAGCAGGGTGCCGAGGACGACCGGGTGGGCCAGGACGCCGGCCGGCAGCGAGTCGAAATGCAGGCCGGCGTTGGCGAGGCCGAAGGCGGGCAGGATGAGCCAGGTGACGACCGGGTTGAGGGCGGTTTCGAGCCGGTGCGCCGGGCTCGGGCCCTGCGCGCGCATCGGGACCGCGAAGGCGAGGCTGACGCCCGCCAGCGTCGGGTGGAGGCCGGAGCGGAGCACGCAGAGCCAGAGGGCGGCGCCGAGGATCAGGAAGGGGGCGAGGCGGTTCGTGCGGGTGCGGCCGAGGGCGAAGGCGGCGGCCCAGATGCCGGCGGCGGCGGCCAGCAGCACGGGGTTGAGGCGGCCGCCGTAGAACAGGGCGATGATGGCGATGGCGCCGAGATCGTCGATGATGGCGAGCGCGGTGAGGAAGACTTTGAGGCCGGCGGGCGCGCGGCGGCCGAGCACGCGGAGTGCGGCGAGCGCGAAGGCGATGTCGGTCGCGACCGGGACGGCCCAGCCGCGCAGGCTGGCGGGGTGGCCGGCATTGGCGAGCGCGTAGAAGGCGGCGGGGACCGCCATGCCGCCGAGGGCGGCGAGCAGCGGGGCGGCCGCCCGGCGCGGGGAGGCGAGCTGGCCTTCGGTCATTTCCCGACGGATTTCGAGCGCCACGGCCAGGAAGAACACCGTCATGAGCCCGTCGTTCACCCAGCCGAGCAGACTCAACCCCAGCGGCAGTTGCAGGCCGAGCAATTGACGGTAGGCGGGGGCGACCGGCGCGTTCGACCAGATCAGGGCGACGAGGGCGGCGGCGATGAGGGCGAGGCCGCCGGCGGCCTCGCTGCGCAGGAAATCGAGCAGGGTGGCGAGCCCTCGGGGCGGTGCTGGCGGCATCGGGAATTTTCCACAGGCGGCGCGGCCGGTCGTGCACCGGCGGCATGGCAGGCACAAGCGTTTCCGCCAACGCGGCTACCGCAACAAAGTGTTCCGGTCCGGCAACGCCGGGCGATTCCACACGTTGCGACGGGCTCCACAGGACGGGAAATGACAGTTGCGGGAACTCGGAACGGCATGGCGCGAAGCGCACGCGCGGGGAGATTTCGGGGAAGCCTGGCGCATTGCCGACATCGTGCTCGATACGCGCGACAAGGCCGGGCGCGACGATCCCGCTTTGCCGTATCATCAGCGCTGGGTTTGGGACGGGCGGGAGTTCGCGGGGCGCAACGTGCTCGTGCGCTGCTACCATGGGCTCGGGGATACGTTGCAGTTCGCGCGTTTTCTGCCGCTGCTGGCGCGGCAGGCGCGGCGGCTCGAGGTCGAGACGCAGCCGGAACTGTTGCCGCTGCTCGCACAGATTCCGGGGGTCGTGCGATGGCATGCGTTCGATCCGGCGCGGCCGTTGCCGCCGGCGGAATGCGACATCGAGATCATGGAAATCCCGCACGCATTGCGCGCCACGCCGCTGCTGACGGGCATGCCCTACCTGCGCGCGGAGCCCGATCCGCAGCTGCCGGCGCGGATCGGCGTCTGCCTGCGCGCCGGGAGCTGGGATGCGGAACGGTCGGTGCCGCCCGCCCTGCTCGAGAGCACGCTGGCGGAATTGGGCTGCCTGAGCCTCGAGCCGGGGCCCGCGCGGTTTCCGGCGGCGAACCGGGAAGGCTGCCCGGAGACGATCGAGGGGACCGCGCGCTGGGTCGCGGGGCTCGATCTCGTGATCACGGTCGATACGATGATCGCGCATCTCGCCGGCGCGCTCGGGCGGCCGGTGTGGTTGTTGCTGAAGCACGCACCGGACTGGCGCTGGATGAATGATGCCGGCGTGGCAGCCTGGTATCCGGCGACCGTGCCGCTGCGGCAGCAGGCGCCCGGCGATTGGTCGGGGCCGGTGCGGCTAGTGGCGGCGGCTTTGCGGTCGGTGAGGGGGTGAAGGTTTTGTTCTTTTTTTGAAAAAAAAGAACCAAAAAAACTTTTGCGCATGAGACGGCGGCCCTGGCGACAACACCCGGATGCGAGTCGCATCGGGGTGTTGTCGCCAAGGCCCCCGTCCCAAACAGACAAAAGTCTTTTTGCTTCTTTTTCTTCAGAAAAAGAAGACTCTCACCCTTCCACTTTCAACCGCTCGAAAGCCGCCATCAGTTCCGCCAGTTGCCGCACGAAAACCGTGTGGTTCAGCGCGAGATCGTTGGCCACTTGCGCTCGCCCGTCCGCGCTGACGATGAGCCGCCAGCTGCGATCCTCGTTTTGCGCCACCCATCCCCGCCGCTCGAACGCGGCGAGCCTGCGCCGCACGGTTTCGCGGGGGATGCAAGTCAGATCGGCCAGGCGCCCGGCGTTGGTGGCGACGCGGTCGGCGCGGAAATCGGCGCTGCCGCGCGAGGCTCGTCTGGGTCCGCGGGCTTTCTCGCCGACGGCGCCCAGTCCGAACGCCGCCAGCAGCAGCGCGTCGTCCAGGCTTCCGAGCCGACGCCGGAGATCGGCCATGTGGGCCACGAAAAAGACCGACCACGCCAAATGGTAGTCGGCGAAACGCGTGGCGTAGGCACGCACGAACTCATCCGCGAAGCTGCGGCTGCCGCCGGCGACATCGCAACCGCCTCCGCGCTTCATCGAGGCAACCTCCCATGACACCGATCGCTTCGGGCCGGTGTGCGTGGCGCCCATTTTGGGCACCTTTCGGATTGCGTTTCAAATGCCGCCCGCGCAGAGCCCCGCTCCAGGCGCAAGGGTGAAGTGTTCCTGATGGCGATCGAAATGCGGCTGGATGGCCAGGTGGCCATCGTCACGGGTGCGGGCGCGGGGATCGGCCGAGCCTGCGCGGAGACGCTCGCCGCGGCGGGAGCGTGCGTGGTGGTCAGCGACCGCAACGAGGATACCGCGGAGCACGCCGCGCAAAGCATCGCCGCGCGCGGCGGGCGAGCGATCGGGAAAGCCTGCGACGTGACTGACGAGGCCGCGCTTGCCGCGCTGGTCACCGAAGCGACCGGCGGTTTCGGGCGGCTCGACATCCTGATCAACAATGCCGGCGGCGGCGGGCCCAAACCGTTCGACATGCCGATGGCCGATTTCGACTGGGCGTACCGGCTCAATGTCTATTCGGTGTTCCGCCTGTGCCAGCTCGCCGCGCCGCGCATGAAGGAAGCGGGCGGCGGCGCGATCGTGAACATCTCCTCGATGGCAGGCGAAAACCGCAACGCCCGCATGGCCAGCTATGCCTCCTCGAAGGCGGCAGTAAATCATCTCACGCGCAACATCGCGTTCGATCTCGGCCCGATGGGAATCCGCGTGAACGCGATTGCGCCGGGCGCCATCCGCACGGCCGCGCTCGCAACCGTGCTCACGCCCGAGATCGAGCGCGCCATGTTGCGCCACACGCCGCTCGGCCGGCTCGGCGAGCCCGCCGACATCGCCAACGCCGTGCTGTTTCTCTGCTCCCCGCTCGCCACCTGGATCAGCGGTCAGGTGCTGACCATCAGCGGCGGCGGCGTGCAGGAACTCGACTGACGGGAACATTCTCCATGCCCTACGATCCGCTCGCCTCGTTCCGGATGGATGGTCACGCCGCCATCGTCACGGGGGGCGCTCAGAATATCGGCGCCGGCATCGCGCGCGCCTTCGCCGGCGCCGGCGCGAATGTGCTGATCGCCGACCTTGATGGCGGCAAGGCCGCCGAGACGGCGCGCGCCATCGCGGCGGAAACCGGACGCGACGTGCGCGGCATCGCCTGCGATGTCACGAAGGAGGCCGATATCCACGCCTGCGTGGAAAGCGCGGTCGCGGCTTTCGGCGGTCTGTCCACGCTGGTCAACAATGTCGGCTGGGGCGGGGTCAATCCCGATCCGCTCGCCGTCACCGAACAGCAGATGATCGACAGTTACCGGCTCAACACGATCAGCGCCTACCGGATGACGGCCGCCTGCGTGCCGCATCTTTTGCAGGCGCGCAATGGCGCGGTGATCAATTCCGGGTCCTTCTCCTCCGCCGTGCCGGCCTACGACATCCTGGCCTACGCGACCGCCAAGGCGGCGCTCAACCAGCTGATGGTGAGTCTTGCCCACGCGCTCGCGAAGAAGGTGCGCGTCAACTCGGTGCTGATCGGCACCGTTCTCACCGAGGGCTATGAGGCCGCGGGGATCGACGCGGCCACGCAGCAACGCATGCTGCATCCCGACACGCTCACCGGGCGCCCCGGCACGCCTGAGGACGTGGCCCATGCGATGCTCTGGCTGGCCTCGCCCGCCGGCGGCTGGGTCAGCGGCCAGACGATCAATGTGCATGGCGGCGGCAGCGTGGTGCGCCTGTTCGGCCATTGAGAGGGTGGCGTCTTTGTCTCGCCCTGCTCGTTTCGTTCGCCGCGGGCGCGCACGCGCAGACCGGCCCGGGCGTCGCGGGCGGTAACGCGACCGGCCTCGGCGCCGGGGGCACCGGCGACGTGCCGGCACTCGCGGACGGCGCCACGATCACGCGCGTCGATCTCGAACTCAGCGGCCAGAGCCCATCGCGGGCCGCGTTTCCCGCCTCCGCGCGTCGCGCTTTCGGCCTCGCCCCCGGGCTCCCGTTCGATCCGATCGTGGCCGAGGCGGGGCTCGGCCGCGTGCGGGCGCTGGCGGGCGTGGAGAGCGCGACCTACCGGCTCGCGCCGGACCTGGCCACCGGCGGCCTGATCGTGACGCTGGTCGTGGGGTTGAGCACGGCCGCGCCCGGCGGACCCTCCGGCATGTTCGCGGGCCAGGGGATCGCCGGCTTCCCGGCGCTTTGGCGCGACGAGCGGAGCCTGATCACCCTCATCGCCAATGGCGGTTTCGGCGTGTTTTCCGACGGCGATCCCTGGTTCGGGAAACCGGCTTCCTTCACGCGCGGCAGCCCGCTGGTGAGCGATCCGGCGATCGGCGCCGGAACCGGCGCGCGCGCCACCTGGACCGAGGCCTATACCGAGTTCGGTCTCGGCGCGGCGAGCCAGATCCTCGACACTCCGTTCTATGCCTACGGCGCCGTGACCGGCCTTGCCGCCGCCACCGCGGGGCGGGACATCTTCCGCGACGGCACGCGCACCTCACTCGAACTGAACCGGGCTTATGCGGGGCTGATCTATGCCTCGCCGGATGGCGGACTCCGCGTCAATGCCTCGTTCGGCAAACAGAGTTTCACACTCGATGACGGCTTCCTGATCGCGCGCTTCACGCAGCGTCTCAATGCCGGCTGGTTGCCGGGCGTCTATCTCTCGCCGCGCACCGCGGCCGATCTCGCCGCGCTGCTCAACGTGCGCTGGGGCAGCTGGGTGTTCAACGGTTTCTGGCTCGAGCCCAACCGCAGCGAAACGATCCTGTCCCGCACACAATTGCTGGGCGGCAGCCTGCGCTATGAATTCAACCCGCGCACCCGCGTGACCGTCGAGACGATCTACGTGCCCAGCTCGAACACGCTCTATCCGGTTCCGAACGGTCCGCCGCCGGGCGGGCGCACGGGGCTTCTCACGCTCGCCGCCCGAATTCGCTGGGCCGACCCCGATCTGGTGCCCGGCATCTGGGTCGAGGGCGCGTTCGCGCACCAGACCAACGTGAATTTTCCGATGTCGGCCTCCGCCGGCTTCGCGCAGATCGGCTATCTCGCGCGCGATCTGCCCTGGACGCCGAGCCTTTCCTATCGCTACGCCGCCTTCAGCGGCGACAATCCCGCCACCCGGCGCTACGAGCGGTTCGACACGCTTTATTCCGGTGGTCTCGATGAATGGCTGCAGGGCATCACGTCGGGCAAGGTGCTTTCGCAGAGCAACCGCGACGTGCAGCGCCTCCGGCTCAATCTCAGTCCCGCGTCCGGCACCAACGTCACGCTCGACTGGTTCTTCAACCAGGCCGAGACACGCAACAATCTCGGCGCGACGCCGGTGCTTGCGCGGCTCGCCTCGCCCGATCTCGGGCAGGAATGGCAGCTGGTGCTGCGCATGCCGATCGGGGAGAAGCTTTATTTCCTGGGCGTGGCGGCGATCGCCGAGCCGGGTGCCGCGATCCGTTCGGCGGTCGGCGGCGGCGCCGGCAACTGGACCACGCTGCAAGCGCAACTATTCTGGAACTTCTGAACGGTGGTGTCATGACGGGGACCACGATCCCGCTGGCGATCCTCGGCCAGCTCCTCTTCACCATGATGGGGCCGATCGGCCTGATCCCGGTCTTCGCACGCGCGACCCAGGGCACCGAGCCCGCGCAGCGCCGCCGCGTCGCGCTCACGGCCTTCGCGGCCGCCTGCATCGCGCTCACGCTCGCGACCTCGATCGGCGCCGCCATCCTCGAGCGGTCCCCCACCACGCCCGGCGCACTCGCCATGGCGGCCGGGCTCGTGCTGACGCTGGTCTCGCTCCGGAACGTGCTGATGTCGGGTCAGACCCCACCCGCGGCCGATGCCACGCCGTCCGGCGGCCCACCGCTGGCCGTGGCCTTCCGCCCGATCGCCTTCCCCACCATGGTGCCGCCTTACGGCGTCGGCGTCCTCGTGCTGTTCGCCGCCGAATTCCCGTCTCTTTACCACCAGGCCGCGATCCTCGGGGTCGCGTTCGGCATCGAGCTGCTGAATCTCGGCGCTATGTTGATCGCGCACCGCTTCATGGCAACGATCGGAGCAATTCCGCTGCTGATCCTGGGCGCGGTGTTCAGCATCCTGCAGGTGGCGCTGGGGATCCAGATCGTGGTGTCTGGGGCTAGGATGCTGGGGTGAGTTTTGTTCTTTTTTTGAAAAAAAAGAACCAAAAAAACTTTTGCGGATGAGACGGGGGCTCTCGCGACAACACCCGGATGCGAGTCGCATCGGGGTGAAGTTGCCAGGGCCCCAGTCCAAACAGACAAAGTCTTTTTGCTTCTTTTTCTTCAGAAAAAGAAGAATCGTTACGGAACCAATTTCAGCGAAGAATCCTCAACGAGCCGCATCCCGAACGCGCGCGCCGCGGCCGGCAGCGCGGCATCGGGGGTGGCATCGGCAATGAGGCGGCCGGCTTGGACGACGACCAGGCGGTCGGCGTAGGCGCAGGCGAGGTCGAGCGCGTGGAGGACGGCGACTACGGTGGCGCCGGCGCGGGCGAGGCGGGAGAGCAGGGCCAGGATTTCGTGCTGGGCGGCGGGGTCGAGGTCGGCGACCGGTTCGTCGAGCAGCAGGGTTTCGGGTTCGGTGGCGAGGGCGCGGGCGAGCATGGCGCGGCGCGCCTGGCCGCCGGAGAGGCGGTCGATGCGGCGGTTGCGGAGTTCCGTGATCCCGCAGGCGGCGAGGGCCCGGGCGATGGCGGCTTCGTCGTTGTCGCCGTGGGGGATGCGGCCGAGGGCGGCGATTTCGGCGACGGTGAGGGGCCAGGCGGCGCGGGCGCCTTGTTCGAGATAGGCGACGCGGCGCGGGTCGGGGCGGCCGCCGGGCAGCAGGCCGGCGAGCGCGCGGAGCAGGGTGGTTTTGCCGGCGCCGTTGGGGCCGCAGATGGCGACGAATTCGCCGGGGGAAGCGTGGAAGGTGATGCCGTGCAGGACGGGCTTGCCGTCGAGCGCGGCGTCGTAGGCGGTGACGCCGATCATGGGCCGGCGCGGCGGGCGATGACGATGAGCATGGGGGCGCCGAGCAGGGCGGTGAGCACGCCGAGGCGGGGTTCGGCGGCGAGCGGGAGCCACAGGGCGGCGGCGCGGGCGGCGAGGTCGGCGGCGAGCAGCAGGGCGGCGCCGCCGAGCAGCGAGGGGAGCAGCAGCGCGCTGGGGCGGGCGCCGAGCCAGGGGCGGAGCAGGTGGGGCGTGACGAGGCCGACGAAGCCGATGCCGCCGGCGACCGCGGCGCCGGCGCCGACCGCGAGCGCGGTGCCGAGGGCGGCGAGCCGGAGGGTGCGGGCGACCGGGACGCCGAGCGTGGCGGCGGTGGCTTCGCCGAGGCTCAGCGCGTCGAGTGAGCGGCCGAGGCGGAGCAGCAGCGCGATGCCGAGCAGGGTGGGCGGCAAAGCGAGCCAGAGATGGGCGAGCGTGCGGTCCTCGAGGCTGCCCATGAGCCAGAAGGTGATTTCGTAGAGCGCGAACGGGTTGGGGGCGGCGCTGAGGGCCAGCGCGAGCAGGGCGCCGGCGAGCGCCGAGAGGGCGACGCCGCCGAGGATCAGGGCTGGGCCGGTGAGGGTGCGGGCGAGCAGGCCGAGCAGCAGGGCGGCGCCGATGGCGGCGCCGGCGAGGCCGCCGAGCGTGAGGGCGGGGCCGAAGGCGAGGGCGAGGCCCCAGTAATAGACGCCGACCGCGCCGAGGGCGGCGCAGCCGCCGATGCCGAGCAGGCCGGGGTCGGCGAGCGGGTTGCGGAGCGCGCCTTGCAGCACCGCGCCGGAGAGGCCGAGGCCGCCGCCGACCAGGAGCGCCAGCGCGGTGCGGGGGACGCGGATCTGCCAGAGGATGGCGCTCTCGGGGAGGCCGAAGCCGGCGCCGCCGATCAGGAGCGAGAGCAGGGTCAGGGCGGCGAGGGCGGCGGCGGCGAGGGCCCAGGGGCGGCGGTGGGCGGGTTGGGGCGCGCCTCCGGCGGCCAGGGGCTTTGCCCCTGGACCCCACTGGGGCCGGAAGGCCTCAGACCCCGATTCTCTGGCGTTTTTCATCGGGCTAGGGCGGCGACCGCGTCGGCGGCTTTGGGGGTGCCGCAGGCGAGCCAGGCGGGGGGGATGGTGCGGCGCGGGAGGGCGGCGACGGCGGGGTGGTGCAGCAGGTCGGTTGAGAGCGAGGGAAAGCGCGGGGCGGTTTCGACCACGAGCAGGTCGGGCGGGTGGGCGGCCATGCGCTCGATGCCGATGGCGCCGCCAGTGCCCGCATTGTGCCAGCCGGCGGCGCGCAGCACGGCATCGCCGAGCGTGCCGGGGCCGGCGGTCAGGCCATGGGCTTCCCAGAGGATGGCGCTGCCGTGGGCGGGGTGGGGGCGGGCAAGGGTTTGGTTCATGGCGGCGAGCTGGGCTTCGGCTTCCGGTTCGGCGTGTAGGAGGTGGCCGGCTTCGTGCCAGAGCGTGCGGATGCCGGGGAAATCGGTGGGGTCGGCGAAGGTCGCGACCGGGATGTGCTGGGCGCGAAGCAGGGCGAGGGTCGAGCGGGCGCCGTAGGGGCCGGCGATGACCAGGCCGGGGTGGAGGCGGAGCACGGCTTCGGCGTCGGGGCGTGCGGTCGGGTAGCGCCGGGCTTCCGCGGCCATGGCGGAGAGGGTGGGGTCGCGGGCGAGCGGGCTCAGCGCCAGGATCCGCGCGGGGGCGAGGCTGAGCAGGAGCTGGTCGGTGCAGAGATTGAGCGAGACGATGCGGGATGGCGGGGCGGCGGCGGCGAGCGCGATGGCGGCCAGCGTCGCGGCGGCGCGGCGGCTTGGCTCAGCGGAGCGCCAGCGCATCGGCGGGCTTCGCCTTGTGCTCGGGCTCGACATGGATGTTGACGATCAGGTCGGCCATCTCGGCGCGCAGCGCGCCCTCGATGCGGTCGCAGATCTCGTGCGCTTCGAGGACCGGCATTTCGCCCGGGACGACGAGATGGAACTGCACGAAGGTAACGCGGCCGGCCTGGCGGGCGCGGATGTCATGCGCCTCGATGGCACCGGCGCCGGCGCGGCGGAGCACGGCGCGGATACGGGGCAGCGTGTCGTCCTCGGGGGCCATGTCCATGAGGCCGCCGAGCGCGTGGGCGATGAGGCGCAGGCCCGACCAGAGCACATAGATCGCGGTGGCGGCGGCGATCGCCGGGTCGAGCCAGACGTGGCCGGTCTCCACCGCGAGCGCGAAGCCCGCGACGATGCCGGTGGAGGTGGCGACGTCGGACATCAGGTGGCTCGCGTCGCCGAGCAGGGCCGGCGAGCGGGGGGAGGCGGCGGCGCGGAAAAGGCGGCGGGCCCAGAGCAGGTTGGCGAGGGTCGCGACCGCGTTCAGCGCGATGCCGAGGAGCGGGAAGGCGAGCGGCTCGGGGTGGCGCCAGGTGGTCCAGGCGGTTTGCAGGATGGAGACCGCGGCGGCGGCGATCAGCGCGCCCTCGAAGGCGGCGGCGAAGAATTCGGCCTTGGCGTGGCCGTAGGGGTGGTTGTGGTCGGCGGGCTGGAGGGCGAAGCGCAGGGCGGCGAGAGCGGCGGCGGAGCCGAGCACGTTGACGACCGATTCGAGCGCGTCGGAATAGAGCGCGGCGCTGCCGGTGACCCACCAGGCGGCGGCCTTGAGCGCGAGCACGGCGGCGGCGACGGCGATGCTGCCTGACGCGATGCGCGTCATCCGGTCCAAGGGCGAGGGCCTCCCTGAAAGCGGCCGGTTAGCAGAGGTGGTGGGGGTTCGTCATGCGCGGCAGGCGGGCGCTTGCGCGGCTTGGGTCGGGAAGCTAGGTAGGCGGCGGCGCGGGCGGGCGTAGCTCAGGGGTAGAGCACAACCTTGCCAAGGTTGGGGTCGAGGGTTCGAATCCCTTCGCCCGCTCCAGATTTTCTCAAGGAAATCAAAGCGTTAAAGCGGTCCTTCGGGGCCGTTTTTGCTTAGAAGGCCCTGGTTCGGAGACATTCTGAGCGGAGTCTAAGGGATCGGCAGAAGAACTCCGGATATCCTGGCGGGCGCTTGGCACGCTCCGCCCGTCAAGATGAGACGCATCGGGCGACTCATACCTGGCCACTTCTCTGCCCCCGGAGCTGTGCCCAGCTTGCTGCCAACCATGTGGACATCCCAGGCGACGCGGTCGCGGGAAAGATTTTTTGGCTCACAGCGAGCCACGGGGCGTTGGCGAACCCCGCCTGGGGGCTTCGACCTGCTCCAGGGATGCCGGGCTGCGGTCGCCGGTTCATGGCGAATCGATTTTACCGCAGTGCGCTCGATGCACGATATGGCGGGGGACCCGAGTCATCGTGGCCGCGAGCCCGGATGAGGAGCCCTGATCGATAAACGTACCTCCCGCGGGAATGCTCAATTCACCAGATCGATAAGCCTCCCAACCGTTGGGGCCGCCGGGTCCGGCGAAACGGCTGGGAATGTCGGATTGCCGGGCGACCAAAGCTCCATCGCCTCGGCGTGCTGTTCATAATATGTCGGATTGGTCGAAATTCTGATCCAGTCCTTCATTCCCGGCGCCCGAAGCTTGAATTCGCGCGGTCCCATGGTCTCGACCTCAATTCCGGGCGGCAGCAGTGCTACCCGAGAGATGACATGCCCCAGGTCATCCATGGTGACCGGCGAGGGATCGACGACGGGTTCTGCCAAGTCTGCATCAGTCACGGCATCGATGTCGAAGCTGCTCGCTTCGGCGCGATCAGCTTCGCCTTCGACATCGGCGACGAGGGCGTGGCGCGCGTCATCCGGGCGGGTCTTGCCTTCGAGGACTCGCCCTGAAATCAACTTTGGCAGGCTGGCGAGGATGGGCTGCAACCTCCCGACGACATTTTCGAAAAGTCCAATGCGATCCCGCAGCGCCTTGTACACATCGGCTTCGACCGTGTTGGCATAGTGCAGGTTGACGATCTGGATGTTCGGATGCTTCTGACCAAGACGGTCGATACGGCCGATCCTCTGCTCAACCCGCATTGGGTTCCACGGCATATCGTAATTCACCAGCGCGCCGCAGAACTGAAAGTTCAGGCCTTCAGCTGCGGCGTCAGTGCAGAGCAACACGTCAGCGTCGCCTGCGCGAAACCGGCGTTTTACCTCGTCGCGAGAGATCGTACGCCACGTCCCGTCGTTGGAAGGGACCTGGCCTCCGCGACCAGAGAAGCACATGATACGGACGCTTTGGTCCCGGCCAATCTCGCCGCGCAAGAAATCCATCGTGTCGGTGAACTGCGTGAACACCATGACCTGCGCATAGCCGTTCTTGCGCAGATTGCTGATGGTGTCGCGTAGACGTTCCGCCTTCGTGTCCGCCGGCAGCCGGCGTATCATCGTAAGCAACCGGTCGATGTCGTCCGTTTCCTCCAGCGCGAGTGCCACCTGCTCCAATTTCGCGGCCTCGTCGCCTTCCGGCTCATCGCCTTCGCCGGGGTCGTCCAGTCCTTCTTCAAGTTCTGCCTGGGTGCTTGCACCCGACTGATTGCCGATCGCGAGTAGATGGTTTTCCAGTGTCCGGCCAAGGGCGGCGAAGCTGCTCGCCAGCCGGCGGCGATAAATCGTCATCACGAAGCCGATCGCGTTCCGCTGTTGGGCGGTCGCCTGATTGTAGGTCGTGGAGATGTAATCCTCCACTGCGTCATAGACCCGCCGTTCATCCGTCGTCAGGTCGATGAAGTCGTCTCGGACAAGGCGATCCGCTATCGGTGTGGTGATCTTGCCTTCCTTGAAATAACGCCGCAGCAAGGCCCGCGTGTGACGGGAAATCAGGCGATTGATCGGGGTGTGCAGCCGCATGAGTCGGATCGCGGCCTTCCGGTCGGCCGTCTCCAATTGCCTGCGTGGCGTGCCGGCTTTGTCACGCAGGGCGCGCAGCACGCGTCTGGCACCGATAGCGCTTGCCACACCCATGCGCTGCAACTCCGACGCCGGAACCTCGCCATAGGTCCGCTCCACGGCGCGGAACATGCCGGCCAGCCGGTCGAATGCCTCATGGCTTGGACTTTCGAGCAGCACCTCCTCGAAGAACCGCAGGAAAGATTGCTCGTTCCATTCCGGCGGCAGTCCGAGCAGGCTGAGCAGATCGAATACTTCGACGGGATGCACCTGCATCGGCGTCGCGGTGAGCAGCACCAACCCTTGCGTGCGCTCCTTCAATGATCGCATCAGTCTCAGCAGCGCGTTCGGGCCGCTCTCGCTTGTGGATCCCGCGCCGCGGCGGCGCGCATGGTGTGCTTCGTCGAGGATGATCAGGTCGTACGGTTCGGCGACCTCCAGCAATTCCCGCTGCCGGTCGGCGCGGCGGACGAGGTGGCTCGACACAATGACGGCCGGCTCCTGATGCCAGACGTCTCGGCCGACGGCACGCTCCGTATGGCCCTGCATCGCCGGCGACGGATACCAGTTGAGCTTTTGTCCATCGTAGATCGGCCAGTTGAGATTGAATTTTTCCCGCAGCTCGATCTGCCACTGCGAGCACACGTTCTTCGGTGCCATGATGAGAATGCGCTTTGCCCGGCCGGCCAGCCATGCCTGCCTTACCAGCAAGCCTGCCTGCACCGTCTTGCCCAGCCCCACCTCATCGGCGATCAGCAGCTTGGGCGGCCAATTGTCATACATCCGCCGAAACGCCTGCACCTGGTGCGGCCACGGCGTCACCGCCGAGGTCGCCTCACCCACACGTACGCCGCCTTTTGGAAGGCATGGCGCCACGGCAATGAAATCCCAAACCGCTTTGCGCAAATCGATCGCGGGGACCGTGGGCTCAGGCGGGACGGCCGGCACGGGCTCATGCTTGGGCGGGGCAGCCTCGACCTTTTTGAGCCGCGCCGGCATATCTGTCTCGGGTAGAAAGCGCAGGAGATCGTCGCGCACCGCCGTGGGCACGTCGATGGTGATGACGTGCTTGGCCTGGCCGGCCCACAGTTTGGCGAAATTCGCGTCTTCCTCCGCCACGCGATCGAGGTCGCGCCATGATGTGAAGACGTTCAGGCTTTCCCAGTTTCGCGTCCATCCGGCGGCGGTTTCGTTCAACGATCCGTTGAAAGCCAGTCGATCCCCGGTCTTGTCCTCGATGATTCCGGCTTTCTCATGGAACAGCCCCTCGGCCGGGATCGGCCGGCGATGGTCGTCGCACGGGATGCCGACGCGAACGTCCAGCAGCCCGCGGGCTACCATCCAGGCAAGCAGTTCGAGAGCGGCACCCATGCCAGCGTCCGTTGGCACTAGTGGCATTGCCGCGAAGTGCTGCGCCACCTGGGCGCGCAACTCTTCGCCCTTTTCGATGGCCGCTATCTCCGGCGGGTTGAGCGTGCAGCCCACGACCATCCGCATCCGGCCGCCATTGACCACCAGCCCCTCTATTCCGCGCGCCGCCAGCGCCAGCGCCGAGGCGGAGAAATACCCGGTCAGCCGATCGTATCGGGCGGCACACTCCAGCGCCGGCTGATAGAGCAGCTTCACCAGGTCACCATGATCCGGCGTGTATTTCAGCTTCCAGGGGCGATCTTGCAGGATGCTCATGCGGCGTCAGGTTCGGCCCACAGATCGAGCTGCTTCGGTGCATCTACCTGTTCGCTGAATGCGAGCTTGCGGAGATTTTCCAGCGCCTCAAAATCGCCGCTGGCGGCGCCGAGGTCGCCTTCGAGGTCGATGCCGGAGAATGCCTTGCCAACCGGCAGAACCTCCAGGACGGCTTCGAGGGCAGAGAAGAACATCGGTTCCTTGTCCACGCCGATCTTGGCCAGCATCTCGCGGGCCGCTTGCAGCGTGCGGGTGCGGCCGTAATGGGCGGCATGATGCAGCGCGTCGATCATGCCGCGGGAGCCGTCGGCGGGGCCGAGGGCGCCCTTTGCGGCGCGGCGGGAGGAGTCCCACATCACTAAATCGCTGGCTTTCTTCTCCATCAGAACGCCGACCACCTGCGTGTCGAGATCGACGCCGACCGCGCGCGCGAGGCGCAGGGCTTCGTCGTAGGGGAAGACCGGGGCCTTGAAGGCATCCCAGGCCAGCACGAAGAACGAGGTCAGCGGGTCAAGCTCGTCGCTGCTCTTCATGTGCGTCAATTGCTCCAAACGCCAACGCTTCACCTCGCGGCGGGCGGCATCGAGTGCATCCTCGGGGGTGACGGCGTAGGGGTCCCACTCATCCTCAAACATCTCAGCCTGCTTGCGGCGCTTCACGGCTTCCGGCTTTGGGCGCGGTGTGCCACGCCTCAGGGGCCAATGGCGCGAGAACTCCTCTAATGCCGGACCGAAGGAGGCGAGGTAGAGATCGACACCTCCTATGCCGGCTGCCTGAAACTCGGCAACCCGCTGGCTTACAGCGACAGCAACCATTGGTTCGACGTCTTCCCAATATGCCGTTACCGTGTCCGGAGCCGAGGCTGTCCGTGGGCGGCATACTAGGAATATCGTGCTGTTAGCAGCAGATTTGTCTTTAATGTGAAGACTGCTTTCAGCCTCGGTGTTGATTGGCCACGACGCGGTGATCACGAATCCAGCGGCCATGAGCCCTTTGGTCAGAGCGTCCCACGCTCCGGTCGCTTTATGGGTGAACATGAGTGTCATAACGCCACCTGGCTTCATCACCCTTCGACATTCCAGAAAGATGCGTCCCATACTTTCTTGGTAGTCGCGCGCGGCTAGAGATTTCGCTCCCTTTTGTCCGATAAACTTTGCAGCATTTGCTACTGCCTCGTTTTCCTTGTCGGTTAGATTCCGGGTAAAAAGCTCCGGGACAATTCGGCCCGCAGTCCGCTTCAGCCAAACATAGAAGAAATCGGACAATTCCGCATACATAACATTGTCGTAGTACGGCGGATCCATCACAACGACGTCGATAGTGCTGTCGAGAATGTGATCCAGTCTATCTCCTGGCTTGCAGCTAATAGATATCGGTGGCGGTTCGAATGCTGTAGATTTTCCTGAAAGTAGATCGACGACTGAATTGTCTTGACGAGTCAATTCGATTAACTCTGATATGCATTTTGCTGTTTGTTCAATAACCCATTCGTATCCAAGCCCGACAACGAGCGATGGCATTTCGCAATAAGTCCACTTGAACGAGAAGTCATGTCGATCAAAAACCGGCGCGATGACTTCTCGAGTAGGGTTCCAA
Source organism: Acetobacteraceae bacterium (assembly GCA_027451405.1). Taxonomy (GTDB): domain Bacteria; phylum Pseudomonadota; class Alphaproteobacteria; order Acetobacterales; family Acetobacteraceae; genus DAIDJM01. The sequence goes on from DAIDJM010000031.1 coordinate 41,968, forward strand.
CGACTCATCAAACTATTGTAGTTTAGCAATTTATCGAGAGTCAGACTTAAGTAGACAAGTGCGGCTCGCTTTACGTCTGAAAGAGCACCATTGGACTCCATGTCCGATAGAACTTCGTTGAAGGCCTCTACACTCAAGCCGTGGGTTAGGAGCTGCCTTGGCGAATACATGTCGCGCCATAGTGGCATGCCGTACTGCAGGGGCCGGTCGTCATTTGTCTCGGCTGGAAACCGTTCAGATGGGACACCATCAAGTGCTTCCCACTCGACCATCTTGGAATCCAAGATAGACCGGACATCTGCGCTGTTGTCATCTTCAATTTGTGCTGCACGATAACCCCTTACCCACTTATCGCGCCCTCTGCCGCCGCTTTTTGATCGAGTCTCGATTCGGCGCTTGAAGACAATTCCGTAAAGCTGCTCGCCCATCTTTCCTGCCTGCGCTTGCTCCTTTATCTCTGAACCACTGATAACTCGCGCGCAGTCAGGAAAGGCGCATATGCCGTCTCCGTCAGCCACTGTGGCACTGGAGTGCTCACGGACTGATTTTACGACTTCGAAAGAACAGCGTCGGCGGCTATCCCCAGGTCCGGATCCAAGATGTGGGACCACTCGGATACCCGCACCTTCAGAAGATAGTCGCCAGTTAGGTGCAAGTGGTGTCAGCCCCTCACAATATGGGCATGTGATCGTGCGCGCCCACAGGTAGCCAAGAACCTGCGTGTCTGATGTCTCTGGAGGAAAAACCTTCGTATACTTCTTCGAAACGCGGCTTAGAAAGTCCTTTGATACGATGTTGAACGCGTCAAGAACAGAGCGCCCAAACTTTATCGGATATTCAATCGTCGCATGTAGAATTACTGCGGCAACAGGGTTTAAATCGTTTGCAAAAACTGAAAAACCGATTCGTTCAGCCTCGAATGGTATGCTTCCGCCACCACTCGTGGGGTCTAAAACAGATATTTTATCTAGAGACTGCTGCCCGATTGAATCTTTGAGCCAATTTTTGTCGCCGTCGGTTGGCAAGAACTTGAATGCTCTATCGTAACCATAAAGGTTGGCCCCGAGGTCTTCGCCCGTTTTCCGTGCACGATCTATCTGTCGGCGCGTTTTGACAGGATCTCCATGTATGCCAAGTATATGAAGGAACTTCTCATGGTCCGTTGATGCAGGTAAAACCGACGCCAAGATTGCGGCGCGACTGGCGATGAGCGGCCGCCGAGCCCACCAAACATGCAGGTAGTACGTCGGCGGCAATGCCGTCATTGAGCGCCGCTCCCGGACACTCTCTTCCCCTAGAGCGGCAATCGGAAGCCACCGCTCGATCAGTCGTGTATCCGCCACAGTTGCGGCGGGTTCGCCGGTCTGGTCATTTGCAATTTGGTCCATACGGCCCTACCGAAAATCGCTGATGATGAATGGTCGCGTTGCCATCCGTACTTAACCCGCGAGACGCTGACGAGCGTTCTGCTGAAAGCATCGCGGCCCGCATTTTGGCCCCGCCCCTTCGACCTCGATCTGATACGCATTGCGGCCACACACCGAGCAGGGTGTGTAGTACATCGCTTCCTCATGTTGGCGCCGCGTGCGCTCAGGTGCATCCGGGTTGAACATCGCCGGCCAGAAAATGCGGGCAACATCCCCTGCCACGGCGTGTCGCAAATCCGCGGTCTTCCCATCGAACGCTACAATGTTGGGTCGAAATGCCACCGCGCCCGCCTTCCCATGAATGCGTGCGGTGCCTTGCGACTTGGCCGCTCGGGGCGACAATCCAGCCGCCGTGGCCGCGCCATCAGTGTCGGACTCCGAGGGTGCTGGCAGCATGGCGAGGCCAAAGTCCAACCGGTGGATCTCGGCCTCCGCAACCGCGCCGCGCCCCTGCGACCTGATCTGCACATGGGCGACATAGTCGTGGTCCAACCGCACTTCGCAGTGTAGCCGCTCGAACAGCGGCTCCGTCTTTGGGTTCACGTCCACCGACAGCGAACACAGCGTCTCGCGCGCCTCGCCCGCCTGAACCAGACCGACCCGCGTCGGCTTGACGAACTCAAACACCGCAACACCATTGCGCGGATCGGCGCAGACGAACTGGCTGTTCGCAGCGGAAACGCTCTGGTTCTCCACGGGCATGCTCAGGCCCTTGTCGATCAGGGTATGGTAGTGGCCGGCGCCCGAGCCATCGGCGACGCGTACCTCGATTGGCTTGGCCAAGGTCAGGCGAAGGCCATCGTGGGCAATCCAGGCGGCGCCTTCGGCGATGATCCGGTCGCCATTCGGCAGCCTGGGAACACGTCGGCCGAAGCGCTCCACCAGGCCGCTGCGGATGGCCGGCATGTTGACCATGCCGCCGGTCGGCAAACACAGATGCACGTCGTTGTAGTCCAGTCGGGCGGCCTCCAGCATCTGGTCGATCATGGCCAGGCCGCGGTTCACGAGCGTGCGGCTCTCACGCTCGATATCCGCGCGGCTGAGCGAAACGCGAAGGTCCCCGGCGGCGCCCTCCAGGCGCGCGTAGTCGCGCACAAAAACGCTCTGTGCTTCGCTGTCCTCGGACGAGAGCTGGATTTTGGCGATTTCGCATCGGGCCAGCAGCTTCGCTCCCATGCCCGGGGCCTCGACGGCCGTGATGTCTTCCACACCGTGCTGTTCGGCATGCCGCGTCCGCACCAGATTGCGCAGGCGCTCGTCGAACACGTCACCGCCGATCTCGTTGTTCCCGGCGCTGTCAATCTGCATGAGCGTGCCGCCCATCATGCGGCACAGCGTGAGATCGAGCGTGCCGCCACCCCAGTCGAACACCAGCAGCACACGGTTTTCCAATTCGGCGAGCTGGCGGCGCAGGTCAGGTAGGGCGCGCAGATAGGCGTAGAGGGCGGCCACCGGCTCATGGACGAACTGGACGATGCCAAGACCTGCTTTGCGGGCCGCGTCTCGCAGCTGCCGCCGTTGATGGCCCTGAAAATCCACTGGGATGGTCATGACCACACGATCCACCTGATGCGGGATGCCTCCGCCGCGTCGCGGGATCAGCGCGTCCTGGCGCAGGAATGACAGGACCTCCTTCACCGCGTCGGACGGGTCAATATCCTTGCCCTCAAGATGGATCGGTCCATCCCGCCGAAGGCTCATCTTCGGAGAGCGCAACAAGCCCTGCGGTGCCGAACCATCGGCGCTATCGAGATATTCGCGCGCGTCCCGGCCAACGACGACCTCTCCGGCCCGGTACCACACAACAGATGGGTGCGGCCGACCGGTTGTCTGATCGACAAGCGGGATACAGGTCTCACCTTGGACAATCGCCAGAAGGCTGTTGGTTGTGCCGAAATCTAATCCGAAGACTCGTCCAGCCATGCGACCTCCCCCTTTATGATCGTGCGCACCGACGTGATGCGTTCCTGCGCGATGTCGACGTAAAATGGCTCTTTGGACAGCGCGTCTGCGGCATCCTCCAGGAGCGGCGGCAGGCGGTTCGCAAGCAAGGTTCGGACTTTCGCAAAAAGCTTGGTGGTGCCGTGCGCGCCGATCTGCTTTGTATCCTCCACGGCCGTTTTCAGTTTGGTCACCTCGGCGGACAGTGCCTGTGCCTGGCTTTGGCTTTCGGCGAGTTCCGTCCTCAAGCTCTTCACCAGCTCCCGTTCCATCTGGAGCTTCACGACGGCATCTTCCGCACGCTCATGCGCCTCGCGGCGTGCCCGTTCGGCCTGCGCAATACGGTCCTGGGCGCTGGCCTGAACGAGGCTGAGATCCCGAAGCTGACGAACGCCAGCCTCCAGCAGCCGCTTACGCAGTTCACCGGGGGCCAGCCGCGTATCTTTGTTTCCCGTGGCGCGAAGCGGTTGGAACAAAACGGCCAGAATGGCGCCGGCATCGAAGTCGGAATGAAGTTTCAAAACCAATTGGAGCGCGAGCTGCAATAGGGCTTCGTTCCTCGCCCGGTCCCGCTTATTCGGGCCGCCAAGCCCGGCGCCGAGGCCTTCGGCTATGCGGCCGATCTGTTCGCCGGCCGGTCCCGCCGGATCAAACAGAAAATGGGGCAACTGCTCCTTGAGGGCGCGCTGGGTGACCTCGTTAACCCAGCGGCGCACTGGCGCGGGTGGGTTTTGTACGTTCGCCAAGGCAAGTGTTTTGCGAAGGTCAAAATCCGAATCCGGCAGTTCTGCCCGGGCGTTTTCGAGATCGGCTTCGGCAAATGCCTGGAGCTTCGCTGTCTTGATTGCCTTGATCCAATCAGCCAGCCGCGGGGTTGGTTTGCCATAGTACGCCGCCAGCGTTGGCTCGGGCGGCGGGAGGTCCCTGGGTGGGCCGCCTTTTTTTTTCTGGGGTGGGTTTGCGACGGCGGTCTCTGCAATCGCAGAGTCCTGTGGCGCGGAGGTGGAAGTGCTACTCATTCGGCTCTCTTTTCGCGTTCTGAGCTGGCCCACGGCCCGAACGGGTACGTGGGTGCCAAACGACTCAGCGGTTCGGTAGCATCAGCCGATGCGCGGAGCGCGGCCACGGCCCAAAGCGCCAAAACCTTCTCCTTGTCCGGCGCGTCCAGCGTGGCCGCGTTCGAGGCCTGGCGGCATTCATCTTCGAGGGTCTGAGTCCAATGCCGGCGTTCCTGGAGCCTCGCCCAAAGGTCGAGGACGCGCGATACCCCGTCGTCCAGAGGACAGATTTCTACGTGGGCCTGCTCTTCGGCAGTTTGCGGAGGGTCGGTTTCCGACGGGCGGTCCTCCGACATGCGGCGGTCGTCAAGAATACAACCAGCGAGACTGCGCACCGCGCCATCCAAGGGGGTAAATCCGGTGATCGAGGGCGTCGAGAAAGTGTTCTGCGCAAAGCGGATCACCGCGCAGACAAGATCCGGCAGAGGCCTCCGGTAGGGTTGAAGGCCGTCGAGCGCCTGATTGTACAAAGTACGATAATGGGCAAACGGCATCGTGACTTGGACGTGTTGGGGACGGTCTTTGGTCAGCAAGCCACGGACGTAGTCGGCCAACGCGCCGGCATAGGCGCGCGCAAGGCCGGTGCAGGCGCGGTCGTTGAGGAACCGGTCGACAGTGAGAAAATCCAGCGAGTCGTGGGCGAGGTGTTTGTGGAACGCCCGGTCGACGGCATCGAGGGATCGCTTTTCCGGAATGCTGAAGAGGATGCGGTAGGCAGCAGGAATTGGCTGCGCTGCCGGACCGAACTGATTAGACAGTTGCATGTCGATCAGGGCGTCGGTTTGTGACGAGAGGAGCTTCGGCAATTCTGCCGGCGCCAGCGTTTGCTGCGGCCCGGCATTCACGCTCACCATCGCAGCAGAGCAATTCTGAAGGATTACTTCGGCACGCCGCAGCGAGGTGCCGATGCGATGGTCATGGAGTTGGGCAGGCTCCAGTCCACGTAGCAGGAGGATCGGTCTCTCGCCTCGATGCTGGTCGCCGAGGTGGGCCGTCAGTTCTCTGGCAAGGCTGAAGCTAGCCGTACAGAACGGACAGCGTATCCGGGCTGGCTCTGGTGGTGGAGGTTCCGCCGTTGGTTGGGCCTCAAGATAGGCGTCCCACGCGTCCTCCAGAATCCACCCGAGGGTCACGGCTTTGACGGCGCAGGATCGGTCATCAGATAGCGCAGCGCAGTCAGCACGCGCCGGGGATTTTTCCGGTGCATGGCCATACCAAGCCAGTAGGCCGCTTCCTCGTGTCCCATTGCCTCGACGCCTTCGGCCACAGCACGCATGTTTTCGCGTGACCGCATTGGCGCCAACGTACGAAACAGGAGTCCGAGAGAGAGCGCGACGTCCTCTGGCAGGCGATGGCCCTCCTTCCGGTCCGCTTCGTGTCCGGTGAGCTTTACGCCAGCCTGTGCCAGCTTCCGCAGCACGCGATGTTCGATCAATTCGAGGTTCCGGCCGCGGAGACCGGCAAGACGAACAGGCGCGGTAATGTGAGGCGAAGCTGGCGAAGGCATTTGCCAGACCTCGATTTCGGTATCACCAGGCCCATGTCGCCGCGCTCGTGCCTCATAGACTGGCGCTGACACCGGTGTTGTAACACCCATAATCCGCGTGACTCGACCGCTCATGGTTTTGCCTCCGCAACTGCTTCCACGTATGCCGATCCCGTGGCGAAGCGTGTCAGTTGCTCGGTCAGCTTCTCGGGGGCATCGCCAGAAAGAGGCAGGCCCTCCCCAAAGCCGATCTCAAAACGTGCCTGCATCGTCTTCTCCTTGGCAGCGCGAAGCTGCGGTTCAAGGAAATCCTTGAGCGGTTGCGCATCCGCCGGACTGCCGCGATATTCTATCGCGAGGGTGCTCCCTGCGCTGGTCTCGTACTCGCCCTCAAACACTGCGGTTTTCTGATCGGCTCCGCGGATACCACCCACGATGCTGAGAAGGCGGAACGCGTCGGCGGCGTCGAACAAACGGATGGTGAGCGAGCCGATCAGTTCCACGCGCCGTGCGCGTGCCTTCTCCCACAGTTGGATCAGTGCCTCTTTCAACAGGCCCTCGGCGGTGAAGCTTGGCGGGCCTGCTGGGGGCGTTCCAGTGCTGGTTGTTCCGGTCGCAAGTGTCGGAGTTCCGGCACAGCTCTCGCCGAGTTCGCCGCCGCCACCTCCGGGCGCTCCGCCTGCCGGATAGGTGCCGGACATTGGATTCCCAGCTGTCGTTCCCGTTCCGCCATCGGCGGGTTTCGGTGCTGGCCGCGGCCAGATATTGTGCTCCTTGGCGTAAGCCATAGTGAAAACCACGGCCTGCTCGTCTACAGCGATCGGCGTGATCGGGTCGCCGGCGCCGTAGAGCAGATCGCCGCGCTGATAGACGTAGTCGCTTTGTTCAACACCTCTGCGGATGCCTTTGACGAACACGTCCTCGCTAAGAAGGATCGGGAGCGCTGCGTCCCGCCGGAACTCGTCTCGCAGTGCAGCCGTTGTCATCTGGCCGCGCTTAAGGGGTGTCCTGTCGCGGATATAGGCGGGGGCGTCAGGCTCGTCTTCTTGCGTGCGAAGCTTACGAAAATCGCGTAGCGCACGAACGACCTGCTGCTGGCCGGCACCCGGCTTTTCAGAAACAGAGTGAATGTCTAGCGCGCTGTGGGCGAGGTCAACAGTCGCGTTAGGTATGCGATTGCGCGAAGGGTACAGCAGGTGGCGGAAACACTGTTGGATCGCCACGGCGACCTCGGTTTCCGATTTTGATTCAAGCTCCTTCACCTTGGCTTGCTGATGTTCAGCAAGTTCGGCAAGGCGCTCCGGTGCTTTCAGATCCCGCAAGGCTAGCCGTCGTGCAGTCTTCTGGCGCATCTCTTCAACCCTGCTTTCATCGGCGACGATGAAGACAAGGTTGTTGCGCAATTGGCGTAGGCTGCCGCCTTCAGCACCCTTGCGTTCGTAAATTCGAGCAATGAGGTCGGGCACGGCTTCGACGCTGATTCCGACTGTGCAGCCTTCATACGATAGGACCACGAGCAACGGCCGGCCGTTGCCGATCTCATCCGGGACATCCCAGGGGCCGCCGGGGAATGGTACAGACTCCAGAGCCGCGCCGCCGAAGATGCTCTTGATCCTGTCATTGAGCTGGGCACGAAGTTCACCTGGATCGATATTGCGCTCCATCCCCCTGATCACCTGGGTGAGGTTCGCATCGGTCAGGAAGCGGAGTGGAGCGCCAGGACGATCGTCGAGATATGCCGAGTTCTCGATGAAACGTTGCCGCGCGGCGTCAGTAAAACTGATGTCGATGAGTGGCGCTATCATTGAGTAGCGTAGATGATCCGGCGTCAGGCCTTTCAACTGTTCATTGAATGCGAGCGTATGCAGAAAAATCGTCCGAGCGACATAGGCGGTGTAAGGGGGCATTCCACGATGGTTGTCGTGGTCAAGCTCCTGAGCCAGTGACTTCCTGCCTTGTTCGCCGGCGATGTCACTGCGAATGGCTGGCCCATACATAGAGAGGCCCAGCCGGGTGACGATCTCTTGTCGTATCGGTTCATAGCCGAGATCTATATGATGGAGATGAATCGCTGTGGCGTCGGCAGGCCGCGTTTCCCATAGACGAGCGACCGTGCGGCCGAGAATGCGCAACATCCCACGCACGCGCTGGAAGTTGGCAAGCGTTGAAGTCTTTTCGGTGAAAGTCTTTAGTACGTCAGGGTGGAGCGGGAAACTGCTTGCAAATTCGCTGGAGGTGCTCTGTCTGGTAGCTTCGTGAGAAAGGCTGTCGCGGTGATCTCGCCAGAGCTTTTGATACTGGTCGATGATGGCGGCTGCCCCAACATCATCGATTCGCTCAAAAAGACGGCGGCGGAGGACCTGAACGGTCTCGTCATCAGCGGTCGGATTCAGCAGCGTCGCCTTGCGGGCCGAAACGCTTTCTGCCTCGGCCATCCGGTCTGCAATGAACTGATTTTCGTCACTATACGCGTCGCCAGCCTTGCCATCTTTGCCGACCGCAAGTGTGTATACGAGTGTAGCGCGGGGTGACGATTCGACAGCCTTGAAAAGGCTGGTCAGAAAAGCGGTAAGTTGATCTCGTGCGCCAGGTCGGTTTCGCACTTTGCGCAGATAGATGGAAAGCTCATCCAGCAGAATGAGTGCCGGTCGGTCGCCGAACAGTTCGGCAATCGTCTCGGCACCCGGAGCGATGCCCTCCTCATCGGACTTTCGGACGCGCTGATAGCCGTCATATCCCGCGAGAGCATACGCGAGCTCTCCCCACGGGGTGAAGGCGAGCACGTGGTCGCCCATCCTACGGCCGTTGGCGGGGTCTGCGTTCTCGCCATCGAACGCCGCGACCTTTACCTCCATGATGGGGATAAGGTCCGGGTCAAGGAATTCGGCGGGGTTGGAGACATTTTTCATGCCGCGTGCGGCATGCACCAGGGCAATCAACCCATGTGTCTTACCGCCGCCGAAACTCGTATCGAGGCGGAAGATTGCGGCGACAGCTCCGGACTTTCCGGTCAGCCGAGTACAGACGTTCGAAAGCAGACTCTTGAGGCCACGCGTTGGGTATGTATTGGCGAAGAATCTGACAGGATCGCTATACTCCGCCGGGCCTCCCGCGCCCCTAATCACGTGTGAAAGATCTGCGGCAAAGTCCGAATCACTGGACGTGCCAGCTAGAACATCCGGCCGCGGGGTGCAGAGGTCGAAGATTGTTTGGACACTCATTCTGCAGCACCTTGGTTGGCGCCGGCGTGAGCATTGTTGGGAACGAACAGGATCTCCAGGCGATGAGAAACGCCAAGACCCGTGGCTAATATCGCGCGATCAAATTGGCGTATGACGTCGCCGCTCTGGACGTTAAATTTGTAATCGGCGTTCATGCTATACGCTCCCCCGCGTCTTCGACGAAGCCGCTTCGGCTTTGGCGAGTTGTTTGTCTAGCGTGATCAATTCAGCGCCGAGCTTTTGGGCGAGCCACAAGTAGCTGGCGTCGTAGGCGGTGAGGCCTGTGGTTGCCGCAAGTTCCAGCGTACCGTCATGGTCGACGGCGACTTCTTTGACCGCGAGGCGATCCCGTAGCCGAAACGCCGCCGTCAGCTCCGGCTCCTGGTCTGGATGCCGGCGCGCCTTAATAAGGCATACGTTGGCGAGTTCGAAGCGCAACAAAGCGGGGGCCACTAAGCGTGCGTCGCCGAGCCGGCGGGCGATGGCGTCGGCCTCCGGTTCGCCGAAAAGCAGGGCGGCAATGGCAGAGGCATCGACCACCTTAACGCGCATCACGGTCGGCGCGGACAATGCTGGCAGCCTCGCGCGGCGTGTGAAGCCCAAGGCGGCGAACCTCGGCCAGGATTTCAGCCGGGGTCGCGGGGCGGTCCTCACGGACAGCCGCCTCTATGATCGCCATCAACTCGCCTTGCAGTGACCGGTGATGCCGCTCAGCACGCTCTCGCAAACGCTGGACGACATCGTCGGGTGCGTTCTTTATAGAGAGATTGATGGGCATGGTTTCAAATCGCCTCCAGGACGGATGCCTTCTAGCAGAACCACGGATGCACAACTACACGCAAATCAGGGCGGCCTTTCCCGCAAGGCCGGTCGGTTTCGGACCCCGGCTTACATCCCGCGCGATCGAGCGGCTGCTCGGCAAAAATAGCCTGTTTCCGACCGGCAGCGCTTCGGATTGCTGGTAGCTGGTTGGCTACGTCAAAGCGGCTTGGGTCGGTGGGGGGCCACCGAGCAGCAGGATCGGTGATACAGCCCAGTGCTTGCCCTCTCACCGTTTCCGACTACCTCCAAGGTTCGGCTGGCCTGCTTGTGGCTGGCGCCAAGCGGTCGGATTACTGGCACTAGGAGCGCGCCAGCGATGGAGATCAGGGACCTCAAATATCTCGCGGCGGCCGCGAGCGCAGGTAATTTCGGCCGCGCCGCAAAGTCCCTCGGCGTGGAAACGTCGACGATCAGCCGCCACATCGCCCGCCTCGAAGACGAGCTGGGCCTGGCGCTGTTCGAGCGGGCGAAGACCGGTGTTCATCTCACCGCGGGCGGACAGGCGCTGATGGGGAACGTGAACCGGGCGCTGGCCGAATTCGACGCAGTGGTCCGTTCGGCGGGCCAGACGGGATCAGGGCATGTCGGTCAGATCCGGCTCGGCGTCCGGCTACCGCCAGTAGGCGAGCCACTCTTCAGCCTTCTGGCCGGCTGGCGCGCGCGGCATCCGAATGTCGCCCTCACGATCTCGGAGCTGAATGAGCCAGCCATGGCCACGGCCCTGGAGCAACGCCGCTTGGACGTCGGCCTCATCACCAGCTTCACGCCCGCCGGCTCCGCCACCAGCATGCCGCTTTACGTCGAACGCCTCACGGCGGCGTTGCCCCATGACCACGCCCTGGCGGCGCGCGAGTCCGTTGATTGGGCCGATCTGCGGGACGAGAGCATCCTGATACAGGAATGGGACGACAGTCAGGCGACGCGGGAACTCTACGCATCGCTGCTGGGCCAGAGCGTCCGATTCTCGGCTCACCCAGCGAGCAAACAGAGTGTCTTCGGGCTAGTCGCCGCCGGATTCGGCGTCACGCTGGCCACGGCGAGCCAGGCTGCGGTCACCGTGCCAGGTGTGGTCTTCCGGCCGATCGCCGAGACCAATGCGTGTTTGCAGATCGAGCTGGTCTGGCGCCCTGAGTTGGAGGACGCGGCCGTCGGCCGTTTTGTCGCCTACCTGCGCGACGAGACCCGTTCACGGCGCCTTGTCTGACGCCGGCGCGGGCCGCCGGAGTTTTGCAAAGGCGCGATCCGTTGCCATGAACCGGGCGATCATCGGTGCGATCAGCTTCGCCGGTTCAGGTGCGCCCTGTCCGGTCTCACGCGCCAGCACCTGGCCGTAGGCGACGAGATCGCGATGAATGGCGGCGGGCAGTTCGACCGTTAACTTGACCGGCTTGTCGTCGTCGATCGAGCCGAGCTTCAACTTGGCCATGGTCAGTCCTCAGCTCTGATAGGGTTCGAGAACGAGGTCGTGGGTTACCAACACCCGCACCGGAAAGCCCGGCCGGATGGTGATGGTCGGTTGCACGTTCAGTGATCGGCCGACCACCTGCTCGCCAACCTGGCTGAAGCTCTGCGAGGCGCCTTGGCGGATCGCCTGAACGAGGGAGTTTTCGGTGTCGCTGGTGCCGGCCTCGGAGCCGACGCTGAGCAGGGTCGAGAGGATTGCCGCCTTGAACAGCATGCCCCAGTGGTTATCGACCTGGTCCTCCAGGCCGGCATAGCCCTCCGGATCGGCGCCCGGCTGGCGCTCCAGAACGATGGAGCGGCCATTCGGCATGATCAGACGGTTCCAGACCAGCAGTGCACGGGATTGGCCGAAGGCCACCTGGGCGTCGTATTGGCCGACAAGGCGTGCGCCTTGCGGGATCAACAGAATGCGGCCGGTCGGGCTGTCATAGACGTTCTCGGTGACCTGCGCGGTGACCTGGCCGGGCAGATCGGAACGCAGCCCGGTCAGCAGCGACGCGGCGATGATCGCGCCGGCCTGGAGGATATTGGTGCTGGCCGGCGCCTCGACGCGATCCGGGCTGACCGTCCGCCGATCGACGTCGCCGTTCAGGAAGGCCAGCTTGTGGTCCTGAGAGGTCAGGCCAGGCGCCCCTGCGCCGTTCGGCACGGCGCTGGGCAGTGCCGCGGCCGCGGGAATGACGGCGGCAACGCTCCGACCGGCGTTGGTTGTCGCGAACAGATGGCTGGTTCGAGCGGCCTCCTGCTCCTGTGCGATGCGCTGCTGCTCAGGGTTCGGCCCTGCAGCAGGCTGGGGCATCCCTGGCGCGGTTGTGCCGGCATTCACCATGGGCCTGCCGAGATCACCGGGCAACGGCGGCCCCAGCTGTGGTGCGTTGTGCGGCAGGCCTGTGTAGTCGCGTGGCAAGTTGGCCAGCCCGTCCGGCGTCGTGCGATTGCTGGTGTTGTAGAGTTCTGACCCGCCGGTCTGATGCTGTGGGCGCAGCGCGAAGAACAGCGCGCCGCCGATCCCGACGGCGGCAACCGTGCCCAGCCCTAGAAGCACCTTTCGTGAAAGCCTGGTGACCGGCGCGCGGCTCGGGCGAAGGCGCATCTCCAGCGCAGGGCGGTCCCCTCCGCCCGCATCCCGCGGCCCATCGTTCGCGCCCTCCGTCATGACTGCGGCCTGCCATCGGTGCGAACGATGCGGACCTTCTGCTGATGCTCGCCGCCGAGCCGCAGCTCGGCCGCCGCAAATAGCCGGTCGACGATCATGTGGTTACCGCGCACGCGGTAGTTCACCAGTTCGGCGCCGCCCTCCGCGCCGATCACCCAGAGCGGAGGCATCTCGCCCTGGCCGATGCCGGACGGGAATTCGATGAAGACCTGCCGCCCGTCATCGAAGGCGCGCAGCGGCCGCCAGGCCGGATCGTCGCCTTCAATCCGATACCGGAAATTGAGTGCGCCGATATCGACGCTGGACGCGATCGGCGCCGACTGATCGGCGGCGGCGTTCTGCCGGCGCAGCGCGATCAGCTGATCCTGCGGATAAGCCCAGGAGACCGAAGCCATATAGATCTTCTCGGCCGAACGCAGTTCCAGGTGATAGGTCCTGCGGTCGGTGTTGATCACCAGGTTGGTGACGAGATCCGGCCGGGTTGGCTTGACCAGGATATGAACGCGCTTGGTGGCGCCCGATCCGCTCTCCGTATCGCCGATGATCCACCGCACGGTGTCGCCAGCAGCCACTGGGCCGGTGCCCACAAGCTGTTCGCCGGCTTCGAGCGCGATGTCGGTGATTTCGCCGGGGGCGGCATAGAGCTGGTAGAGCGCGCCGTCCGAGAACGGATAGACCTGCACAGCATTGATGTAGCCGGCCCGCGTCGGCTGCACGCGGGCCGCGCCATTGGCCTGATCGACGCGGACGCGCGGATCGGCCGCCTCCGGTGGCGCGGTCCTGCCGCCGCGGATCGGCTTGAGCTGGCCGGGCAGCGGCAGAGGCTGTGGCAACTGGACGATCTCCACCGGCTTCGGCGGATCGGGCGCCAGCACCGCCTGTTTCGGCGCGTCGTCGTATTTGATTTCCGGTGGCTTCCAGGTGGAGCAGGCGCCGAGCGACGTGCCGGCAAGCAGAAGGATTGCGAGGGGCGCTGCACGCATCAGCCGAGCTCCTTTGACCAGTTGAGGGCATGGACGTAGACGCCGAGCGGGTTCTTCTTCAGCCGATCGGCGTCGGTCGGCGGCTGCACCACGATGGTGAGGATGGCGCTCCATCGCTCGGTGGCGGCCAGCGCGTCATCGACGTAGCGCCGTTCGACCCAGGCGACGCGGAAGCTATCGGCGGAGGCGCGGATGACGCTCGACACCTCGACCGAGATCTGCGACTTGCCCACCTTCGAGAACGGATCGTTGGTGCGGGCATAGTCGTTCAGCGCCGCCGCGCCCTTGTCGGTGACGTAGCTGTAGGCATCGAGCCAGTTCTGCCGCAGCACCACGGGGTCCGCCGGGATGCTCCGCACCTCCTCGATGAAGCGCGCGAGATGCCAGGCGATCTGCGGGTCGGTCGGCCGGTAGTCGGCGACGGCGGCCGCCACCACTTGCGCCTGGCCCAGCTTATCCACCTGCACCACCCACGGGGTGATCGTGCCGCGCACGGACTGCCAGACGAGGCCACCGGCAAGGCCGAAGCTGAGCACGAGCATGCCGAAGAAGGCGAGCCGCCAGTTCTTCGCCTGGACGCGGGCCGAGCCGATGCGTTCGTCCCAGACCTGGCCGGCGCGCTGATAGGGCGTCTCGGGTTCGGGCGCCTTGCCGTAGCGGACCATCGGCCGTCGAAACATAGTCTATTCTCCCTGGCTGAGATCGATCGAGGCCCCGCTCACGGGGCGATCGCCGGACCGCACAGCATGGTCGGCGGCGGAGGCGCCACGGCTGACGGTCTGATTGCGCTTCATCTGCCGCGCCCAGGCCGGTGGCCCGGATGTCTCCGACGGACTGGCAGGGCCGGCGCCTGTTGAACCCGGCTCTCCCGTCACGGCACGGCCGCCAGCGGCGAAGCTCTCGCGCAGGCTCCCGGCGGCCTGGCGCAGCGGACTGACGATGGCAGACGCGCCGGCCTCCGCGACGCCCGACAGGCCGCCAGCCCGATAGGCGGTGGTGGCGCCTCCCGCGACGGCGGCGCCACCACGTGCGGTCCCGGCAATGGCGCCACTGGCGGCGCCCACACCACCCGCCGCCAGCGCCACGCCGGCGGCGCCCAGGCCTGCCACGGCGAGGCCGGTTCCGACAGCTGCACCGGCGCCAAGCTGCGGGCCGCCGGCGATGAGTCCGTTGGCGATGCCGGGTCCGAAGATCGACAGGACCAGCAACGCCAGCGCCGCGAGAATGAGTGTCAGCGCGTCGCTGATGGTGGGCGGATTGTTGAAGCCGCTGGTGAACTGGCCGAAGATCGTCGAGCCGATGCCGACGATCACGGCGAGGACGAGAACCTTCACGCCGGACGAGACGACGTTGCCGAGCACTTTCTCGGCGAGGAAGGCGGTGCGGCCGAACAGGCCGAACGGCACCAGCACGAAGCCGGCCAGGGTGGTGAGCTTGAACTCGATCAGGCTGACGAAGAGCTGGATCGCCATGATGAAGAAGCTGATGACGACGATCAGCCAGGCGATCAGCAGGATGGCGATCTGGATGAAATTGTCGAAGAAGCTGACGAAGCCCATCAGGCCGGAGATGGAAGCAAGAATGGGCTGACCAGCATCGATGCCAACCTGCGCCAGACGGCCCGGCTGAAGGAGTTGCGCCTGGCTCAGTGTCCCGCCGCCGGCTTCGATGCCGAGGCCGGCGAAGGAGTTGTAGATGATCTGCGCGAGGTTGTTGAAGTTGCCGATGATGAAGGCGAAGACGCCGATATAGAGGGTCTTCTTGATCAGGCGGGCGAGTACATCCTCGTCGGGTGCCATGGCCCAGAAGAGGCCGGCCAGTGTGATGTCGATGGCGATGAGCACGCCGGCGAGCCAGCGGACATCTCCCTGCACGAGCCCGAAGCCGGAATCGATGTACTGGGTGAAGATGCCCAGGAAACGGTCGATGATTCCGGTGCCGCCCATGGCTCATTGGCCCTCGGGTTTGGGCGCAACATGCGGATCTGCCCGTGGCGCGGACGCAGCGGATGGCGCCGGACGATAGGTGAAGAAGCGACGCCGGTTCTCGGCCCAGGCGGCCTCGCAAGAACCGTCATCCTTCGCGGCCATGCCGATCGTCCGGCAGCGCGCCAGCTCGCGGGCGAGCGGATCGCTCTGGATCGAAGACGGGCTCAGGGGGATGGTCTTGCGCGCGTCGTCGTGCCGGAACTGGATGGCGGTCGCCACGATTGCCGCGGCGACCAGAACGAACCCGGCGGCGCGGCCGATGGTGGTGATCTTGAACCAAGGGCAGCGCATCAGTGGAACATCTGCGCGGCGCCGGGCTGGTAGCCTGGGCCGTAATTGAGGAAGTTGGAAAGCTGCTGCCGCGCCTGGACCTGGCTCTCGACGTTACGGGCGCCTTCCAGGCTCTGGGCGCGTCCATTCGCCGCCATGACGGCGGTGAGGTCCGCGAGTTGCTGGGTCTGGAGTGCCGCGAGCTGGTTGCCGGATTGGGCGGCCTGCAGCGCCCCGGTGGCACTTTGGCTGGAGGAGATCAGCGCCCCGATCTGGGTGCGGGTGCTGTCGAGATTCTGCACCACGCCGGCCTGCACGCGCATGGCGTCCTGGAAGCCGGCGAGCGAGTTCTGCCACCGCGTCTGGGCATCCGCGATGAGCTGTTGGGAGGAGGTCGCGTTCGAATAGGCCTGCGGATAGGTCCGCGTGAACGCTTGATCGATCGCCGTCACGGAATAGGCGATCTGCTGCGCCTGCCCGAGAAGCAGCTGCGTCTGGCTCACCGATTGCTGAAGCTGTGCCAATGCGGAGTACGGCAGGCTCGCCAGGTTCCGGGACTGGTTGATCAGCATGGTGGCCTGGTTTTCCAGGCCCTGGATCTCGTTGTTGACCTGCTGCAGCGCGCGCGCCGCCGTCAGCGCATTCTGCACGTAGTTGGTGGGATCGAAGACGATCCATTGGGCATGGGCGGACACGCTCATGGCGCCCAGCGTCAGGGCAGCGGCGGCGGCCGTCAGCACCGCACGAAGACGATGGTGGATCATGAGGAGCCCTCCTGGCTTGGATCAAGCAAGTCCGCCGCCCAGTCGAGCCCCTTGCGGCGCAACCAGGCCGCGGCGAAGCCGTCGCGGCCATGCGCGGCGACGATCTCATCGATGGCGGTTTGATCGGTCTTCGACGATGCGGCGGTAAAGGCGAGCGCGACTTCGGAGAGGCCGAGCTCGAACAGCCGGTTGCCGCGGCGCGACTGGCAGTAATAGTCGCGCTTCGGCGTGGCCCGGCTCACAATCTCGATCTGGCGGTCATTGAGACCGAAGCGCCGGTAGATGGCCGCGATCTGCGGCTCCAGCGCGCGCTCATTTGGCAGGAACACGCGGGTCGGGCAGCTTTCGATGATCGCGGGCGCGATGGCGCTGCCGTCGATGTCGGCGAGCGACTGGGTGGCGAAGATGACCGAGGCGTTCTTCTTCCGCAGCGTCTTCAGCCATTCGCGGAGCTGGCCGGCGAAGCCGCGATCGTCGAGGGCGAGCCAGCCCTCGTCGATGATGAGCAGCGTGGGGCGCCCATCGAACCGGTCCTCGATACGATGGAAGAGATAGGAAAGCACCGCAGGCGCGGCGCCGGCGCCAATCAGCCCCTCGGTCTCGAAGGCCTGGACCTCGGCTTCGCCCAGGCGCTCTGTCTCCGCATCGAGGAGCCGCCCCCAAGGGCCGCCGACGGTATAGGGCTGCAAGGCCTGCTTGAGCGCATTCGACTGCAATAGAACCGACAAGCCGGTGATCGTCCGTTCGGTAATCGGGGCCGAGGCGAGCGAGGTCAGTGCCGACCATAGATGCTCCTTCAGGTCCGGGGTGATGGTCACGGCCTCACGGGCGAGCCGCGTCGCCACCCATTCGGCCGCCCAGGCGCGTTCGCCGGCATCGTCGATCCGCGCGAGGGGCTGCAAGGCCACAGGCTCGGCAATGCCGTCGGCCAGCGCGCCGCCGAGATCGTGCCAGTCCCCGCCCATGGCGAGCGCGGCGGCGCGGATCGAACCCCCGAAATCGAAGGCGAAGATTTGCGCGCCCGCGTAGCGGCGGCACTGCAGCGCCATCAGCGCCAGCAGCACGGACTTGCCGGCGCCGGTTGGCCCCACGATCAGCGTATGGCCGACATCGCCGACATGAAGCGAAAACCGGAACGGCGTCGAGCCCTCCGTCCGCGCGAAGAACAGCGGCGGCGCCTGGAAGTGCTCATCCCGTTCCGGCCCGGCCCAGACCGCCGAGAACGGCATCATGTGCGCCAGGTTGAGGGTCGAGATCGGCGGCTGGCGAACATTGGCGTAGACGTGGCCCGGCAGGCTCCCCATCCACGCCTCGATCGCGTTGACGCTCTCGCGCATGCAGGTGAAGTCGCGGCCCTGGATGGTCTTCTCGACCAGACGCAGCCGGTCTTCCGCGATGCGGGGATCGTCATCCCAGACTGTGATGGTCGCGGTGACATAGGCCTGGCCGACGAGATCGGAACCGAGCTCCTGAAGCGCCATATCGGCGTCGAGCGCCTTGTTGGCGGCGTCGCTGTCCATCAGGACCGACGCCTCGTTGGTCATCACCTCCTTGAGGATCGCCATGATCGATTTTCGCTTGGCAAACCATTGGCGGCGGATACGGCCGAGCACCTTCGCCGCGTCGGTCTTGTCGAGGCAGATGGCGCGCGTCGACCAGCGATAGGGGAAGGCCAGCCGGTTGAGGTCGTCGAGCAGCCCCGGCCAGGTCTGCGACGGAAATCCCATGATGGTGAGCGTGCGCAGATGCGCGTTGCCGAGCCTTGGTTCGAGGCCACCCGAAAAATCCTCATCGACCAGGATGGCGTCGAGATGCATCGGCGTCTCGGGCACGCGCACGCGCTGGCGGCGGGTCGAGACGCAGGAATGCAAATAGGTCAGCGTCTCTGGATCATCGAGCCAGGAGGATTCGGGCATGAAGCCCTCGATCAGCGCCAGAACGCGATCGGTGCGGTCGATGAATCCGGCCAGTGCCAAGCGCCAGTCGGCGCCTTTATGGGCACGGTTCTCATAGAGCCACGCTTCGGCCCGCGCGGCATCGTCAACCGGCGGCAGCCAGAGCAGCGTCAGAAAATATCGGCTCTCGAAATGGGAGCCTTCCTGCTCGAACTGCGCCCGGCGTTCGGCGTCGACGAGACTGGAAATGGTGTCGGGGAAATCGCCCCTTGGGTAGCGGTTCGCCGGCTGGCGCTGTGCCTCGATGAAGATTGCCCAGCCGGAGCCCAAGCGTCGCAGCGCGTTGTTGAGCCGGCCGGTGATCGCCACGAGTTCGGCCGGCGTCGCCGAATCCAGATCCGGTCCTCGAAACCGCGCGGTACGCTGGAACGAGCCGTCCTTGTTGAGGATAATTCCCGTTTCGACCAGCGCCGCCCAGGGCAAGAAATCGGCGAGGCTCTGGGAACGGTGGCGATACTCGGCGAGGTTCATCATTGCGGCGCCTCACGCGACGAGGTGTTGCGGGTAGCGAAGGTGCCGGCGGACGACATCGACGAACGCCGGATCGCGCTTGGCGGCCCAGGCGGCCGCCAGATGGCCAATCAGCCAGACGGCCGCGCCAACGATCCAGAGGCGGAGGCCCAGGCCGATTGCGGCGGCGAGCGTGCCGTTGACGATGGCTACCGCGCGCGGCGCGCCGCCGAGCAGGATCAGCTCGGTCAGCGCGCGATGGACGGGCGCATAGAAGCCGGTGATGGGCTCGGCCTGGCCCATCAGATCAGCGCCCCGCCGCCGAAGGAGAAGAACGACAGGAAGAAGCTCGATGCGGCAAAGGCGATCGACAGGCCGAAGACGATCTGGATCAGACGCCGGAAGCCGCCCGAACTCTCGCCGAAGGCGAGCGTCAGGCCGGTCATGATGATGACGATCACCGCGATAATCTTGGCGACGGGACCCTGGATCGAATCGAGGATCTGCTGCAGCGGCTGCTCCCAGGGCATGTTGGACCCGGCGGCATAGGCGGGTGCGGTCAGTGCCGCGAAAAGGAGGAAGGCGCAGGCCGTTGCGAGACGCTGGCGGATGCGGTTGAGCATCACGGTTCTCCTGCTGGGGTGAGGACGTAGTCGCCGGTGGGGCCGAGTTCCTTCACTGCGGCGAGTTCGACGAGCCTTCTCGCGGAGCCGCGACCGGCGAGAACCGCGATGAGGTCGATCGTCTCTGCGATCAGCGCGCGCGGGACGGTGACGACGGCTTCCTGGATGAGCTGTTCGAGGCGGCGCAGCGCGCCGATGGCGGAGCCGGCGTGCAAGGTGCCGACGCCGCCGGGATGGCCGGTGCCCCAGGCCTTCAGGAGATCGAGGGCCTCGGCGCCGCGCACCTCGCCGATCGGAATGCGGTCGGGCCGCAGCCGCAGAGATGAGCGCACGAGATCGGACAGCGATGCCGCGCCGTCCTTGGTGCGCAGCGCGACCAGGTTGGGCGCGGCGCATTGCAGTTCGCGGGTATCTTCGATCAGCACCACGCGGTCGCCGGTCTTGGCGACCTCGGCGAGGAGCGCGTTGACCAGCGTCGTCTTGCCAGTCGAGGTGCCGCCGGCAACGAGGATGTTCTTCCGTTCCCGGACCGCCACGCGAAGCAACTCGGCCTGCGCGCCGGACATGATGCCGGCCTCGACGTAATCGCCGAGGGTGAAGACCGCGACGGCCGGGCGGCGGATGGCGAAGCACGGTGCGGCCACGACAGGCGGCACCAGGCCCTCGAACCGTTCCCCGCTTTCCGGCAACTCGGCCGAGACGCGCGGACTGCCGGCATGAACCTCGACGCCGACATGATGGGCGACGAGCCGCACAATTCGCTCGGCATCGGCGGGGGTGACCCGGCAACCGGTGTCCTCAAGCCCGCCCGATAGCCGGTCGATCCAGAGCCGGCCGTCGGGATTGAGCATCACCTCGACGATGCTGGGGTCTTCGAGGTAGCCAGCGATCGAAGGGCCAAGCGCGGAGCGCAGCATGCGCGCCCCGCGGGCGAAGGCTTCTGAGCGGAACGAGATCGTCGTCACTGCGAACCCCGAAAACTCGCCTCGTCGAGGCGGATTGATCACCGGGGTTGATTAGAAAGAGCCGGAAATGGGGAAGCGCAACAACGGCGATGAGGACGGAGGGCTCGGGGTTAGAAAGACATGCGGCCGGGATTGTCGCTGGTCACAAGCATTACGCTTGCTCGCCGGAAGATGGCGCCGTCTTGCCCACGTCCTGGCTGATCTCGTCCGACAGCTTCCGCCCGCGGGCAAGACGTCGCCCGAGCGCCTCGACGAAGCCCTCGTATCGCTCACGGCCTTTGGTCTGCGCAGCCGCAAGGGCGGCGTCCGGCAGCGCGGGCGTGCTGGTCAGCCAGAAGCGCACGAATACCGCGAGCGCCTCGTTGGAGATATCGACATGGCGCTCGATCCGCTCCAGGTGCCGGCTCATCCGATCAAGCCGGCGTGCCAGCGCCGCCTCCAGCCGGTCGGCCCCATCCGGCGACAGATGCGAGGCCAGTGCAGCTTCCACGATTAGTGCCTGCGGCACGCGCTTGCGCGCTGCATAGTCGGCAAGCTTGCGCGCGAGATCGGGCGGCAATCGGAAGGTGTGCTTCGTCCGCATGATCTCACATCCCGAGGTCATCGGCGGGGTCGATCGCCGTCTGGCGCGTGACCGTCCTGAAATTGCGTTCCATTACGCGCTGGCGCTGGACCTCGTCGTCGGTCTCATCCTCCAGGGGATCGAACTCGTGGACCGGCTTGCGCGGCTCCGGGGCAATTTCTTCCGGTTCAGGCAATTCGGGCTCGCGGCGAATGCCGGAATTGGCCGGGTCCTCGGTCGGGGCGGCGGACGGCGACGATACCACCACGCCATCCCAGTCGCCTGCTATCGATGTCGCTCGGACTTCTGTGAGCCCCAGCGCAGCCAGGGCGGTGAGCTTCGGCGGCGGCAAGATGCGTACCTTCATCTGCGGGTCTTCGAAGTACCGCGCCTTCTTTGTCCGAATCGGATGGCAGCCCGAGACCAGGACCAGCTCATCGTCATGGGGCAACTGCATCACTTCGCCAGGTGTCAGCAGCGGGCGCGCCGTCTCCTGACGGGAGACCATCAGGTGGCCGAGCCAAGGGCTGAGCCGATGGCCCGCGTAGTTCTTCATGGCTCTCATTTCGGTCGCGGTGCCGAGTGCGTCCGACACCCGTTTGGCGGTGCGCTCGTCGTTATTGGCGAAGTTGACGCGCACATGGCAGTTGTCGAGGATCGAATTGTTCTGACCGTAGGCCTTCTCGATCTGGTTCAGCGACTGCGCGATCAGAAACGCCTTCAGGCCGTAACCGGCCATGAACGCCAAGGCGCTCTCGAAGAAATCGAGCCGGCCCAGAGCCGGGAATTCGTCGAGCATGAGCAGCAGGCGGTGACGCTTGCCCTTCGCATTCAGATCCTCGGTCAGGCGCCGGCCGATCTGGTTCAAGATCAGCCGGACCAGCGGCTTGGTTCGGCTGATGTCCGATGGCGGCACCACGAGATAGAGGGTCGCCGGCCGTTCGCCTTCGACCAGGTCGCGGATTCGCCAGTCGCATTGGTGCGTCACGGCCGCCACCACGGGATCGCGATAGAGGCCGAGGAACGACATCGCGGTGGAAAGAACGCCAGAGCGCTCGTTCTCGCTCTTGTTCAACAGTTCCCGCGCCGAGCTGGCGACGACGGGATGGACGCCAGCCCGACCAAGATGCGGCGTGGTCATCATCGCCCGCAGCGTCGTCTCGATCGGGCGGCGCGGATCGGAGAGGAAATTGGCAACGCCGGCGAGCGTCTTGTCCGGCTCGGCGTAGAGCACATGCAGGATGGCGCCGACGAGGAGTGAATGACTGGTTTTCTCCCAGTGGTTCCGCTTCTCCAGGGCGCCTTCCGGATCGACGAGCACGTCGGCGATGTTCTGGACGTCCCGCACCTCCCACCCGCCGCGGCGCACCTCCAGCAACGGATTGTAGGCGGCGCTCTGCGCATTGGTTGGATCGAAGATCAGCACCCGGCCGAACCGCGCGCGCCAGCCCGCGGTCAGCGTCCAGTTCTCGCCCTTGATGTCATGGACGATAGCCGATCCCGGCCAGGTCAGCAGGGTCGGGACGACGAGACCGACGCCCTTGCCGCTGCGGGTCGGCGCGAAGCACAGAACATGCTCCGGCCCGTCGTGGCGGAGATAATCGTCGCGCCAGCGGCCGAGCAGCACGCCGTCGTGGCCGAGCAGGCGTGCCTCACGAACTTCGCGCGTCTCAGCCCAGCGTGCGGAGCCATAGGTCGTGACGCGCTTGGCCTCCCGAGCCCGCCAAACGGACATGGCGATCGCAACGATCACGGCGGCGATTCCGCCGGAAGCGGCGATGCAGGCGCCCTCGACGAAGATATCCCTCGCATAGGCGTCGTAGGCGAACCACCACCAGAAAAAAGCCGACGGTTGATAGAGCGGCCAGCCGAAGACGTTGAACCACGGGTGGCCGAGCTGGGATTGGAACGCCAGGCGCCAAGCAACCCACTCTGTCGCTCCCCAGACGAAAGCAAGCACGACGGCGCCGACGAGGAGGATCTGGCCCCAGAGGATCTTGGTCGCGTTCATGGTGGCGGAGGATGTCGCCGTCGAGAGAAGGCGTCTGCAATACCAGAGTTAGAATGGGTGTGGCTTCGGATAGAGTAGCGCGCAATTCGGACTGGCGCAGATGCTACACATTGACAGAGACTCTTCTTCCGTCCTCAGTGATCTGCGTGGCTCAGCCTATTTGTGAGTGATTCCCTGAAATAATGCTTCGATGAACGGGCACTCAGGCGGTAACTGCTCAACCTGGTGCGAGTGCGGATTGGCCGCGTAGGGTGTCACGGATTGCCTGATAGGCGTCGATGCGACGGCGTGCGGCGGTTCCGATGACGGAGCGAACGGCGGCGAACAGGTGGGCGCCCCAGTCGGAGC